>JBAZNT010000007.1:0-84580 GCA_041649115.1 Candidatus Omnitrophota bacterium
TCTGGGTGGCAAAAAAGGACTCGTGGTCATCGTATTTATTGCCATCGGTCCCCTTTGTCAGGTCAAACTGGTTCCGGGCAACTGCCAGAAAATTGATGTCTCCGGATACCTTGACATTCTGCACCTCAGCGTAGGCGGCGCATGTTATGCCGACTACAAACGCCAGGGCCAGAATCAATATCAAGCGTTTACTCATTTTGTTTAAGCCTCCTTTTTAAAACCTTGAATCTCTTATATTCTAACTAGGGTTATAAAATGTGTTCCTAGAGATTTTCCTTATCTATTAAGTATATCACTGGATTTCTCATGACTTCAGGCGTGTTTTAATCTCCCCCCTTTCTGCCTAAAATTAAAGCCATATCCAGTGGTATAACCAAATTTTATTATTTTTTATCACATAACCCCTTGCTTGTCAAGCATTTTTTTGGGTTGCAAGAGGGCAACAGGCATAACCTATTAAATTATATACGGTTATGCTATTTGACCCCTTTTTCTCTCTTCTCCTTCTCCATCCTTCTGGGAAACTGCGATTTCGGTCCCATAGAAATAACTACGGTAACGTTCTTGCCTCTCGGGATGATGTTGATTACGCAGGTCTCTGAATCACGCTCAAAATTCATCAGGCGGTCTCCGTACTCTATGATATTAAGAAGGTTCCAATTATACATAGACATCTGTTCCTTATAAAAATTTACCACCTGGTCTGCTGCTGCCTTGCCCTGGTATTTCAATAACCCGACCCTGATGCCGGCGTTCTCAAATGAATATGACTCCTTGGGCAAAAGCTTGAATCCGGCAGGCACAGGCACGTCATTAAACCTTAACGTTACCTGCGGCTCCAATATTTCCGGATTAGCGGGAACGCCGCTATCCTTCCTATTAGAAAACCCTGCGCACCCCGAGACGACAAACATAGCCGCTACCAAGCATAACACTGCCTTTTTCATCCTGCCCTCCTTCTCTAGAGAGAGAACACCAACGCAATTCCACTTAGCGTTGGGTGTTAATTGTGTAGAGACACAACACCAATCCATCCTTTAGGATTGGGTGTAACAATGTTAGCTGCATACCAACGCAATTCCACTTAGCGTTGGGTACATCTTAACTCCAGGTGTTACCTATTTTTAATTCCCTTCCTATCTAAGAATTCCCCTACCTTTGAATACAACCCGTCTATGTCTTCCTCGCTTAATCCGGCATTCAAACCCACCATCTTTAAATCGGCGGGCGCAATAATATCCTGCGGCTGGTGTCCATCGGTATCTAAAACCAGGGATGCTCCTGATTTTGCAGCCGCAGCCACAACGGCAGGATTGGTATCAGAATGCCCT
This sequence comes from Candidatus Omnitrophota bacterium, assembly GCA_041649115.1. Lineage (GTDB taxonomy): Bacteria > Omnitrophota > Gorgyraeia > Gygaellales > Profunditerraquicolaceae > JBAZKK01. Next base: position 1,332 of record JBAZNT010000007.1, read on the forward strand.
CGGCGAGAAGTAAGCTCTAAAAAAATACCTTTGCTTGCAGCAAGCGAAGCATCATCTTCGGAAATCAATCCGGGGTGCGCCAGAATATCTACGCCGGCCTCTAAGGCAGCGCGGTTAGTCCCTTTTAACACCGGTTCAACGGGGGTCTCTCCGTGGCCGACAATAATCTTAATTCCTTTCTTGCGCGCGTAGCGGACTAAAGGATTAAACTGCTCCAAGGGCAGATGGGTCAACTCTATGCCCGGCAACACCCGGATATATCCGTTATGCCTGGGCCATTCTTCTGTAAAGCGCATAATAGCCCTGGTCACCTGTTCAATATTGCTGTAATCCGCGTGGTCTGTAATAGCAATGGCTTTATAGCCCTTATCCGCATAGCGGATAGCGACCTCGGAAGGAAGTAATGCCCCATCGCTTAATAAGGAATGGCAATGTAAATTATACATAACTTTATCAGCGCCCTTAAATACGTGCCCCTGGCAGGAATGGAGCAGCGCATGTTTTTATTCGGCGAAGTCCTCCTGCCAGCATCTTATAAATACGTGCCCCTGGCAGGAATCGAACCTGCCACACGCGGTTTAGGAAACCGCTGCTCTATCCTTATGAGCTACAGGGGCGTATATTAAATATCTCCTTGTGCCCCCTGGCGTAAATTATTCGGGTGGGGCAGAGAGAGACATTATTCGCCGCGGAATTTTATCAAAGAAAAAACCGGATACCCCTTAAGTTTACCCCTGCCTTTTAAATCCACCAACTCAATCAAAAAAGCAGCTCCGATAACACTTCCGCCAGAACCCTTCACCAATTCCGCAGTTGCCTTTACCGTGCCTCCGGTAGCTAAAAGGTCATCTACTATCAGAACCCTGTCCCCTTTCTTGACGGCGTCATCATGCATATGCAGGCTATCGCTACCGTATTCCAACGCGTATGTAACGCTGCGTGTTTTCCAGGGGAGCTTGTTTTTTTTGCGCACCGGCACAAATGCAGCCCCTAATTTATGCGCTACCGCCCCTCCCAGGATAAAACCCCGGGCCTCTGCAGCTACCACTGCATCTATTTTTTTACTACGGTATTTTTTTACAATCGCATCAATGCTGTCGCCAAAGGCGCGTTTATCCTTAAGAAGCGTGGTAATGTCGTAGAAGATTATCCCGGGCCTGGGAAAATCCGGGATGCTGCGGATAGAATTCTTAAGCCGTGCGCTATTTTTAAGACTCATACCTACCCTCTTGGCGTAAAGCCATTTTTTTAAGTTTACCGAGGGCCGCCTCTTCAATCTGGCGCACCCGCTCGCGGGAAACCCCCATCTTCTCGGAGACTTCAGCCAAGGTATTGGGCTTGCCGTCAGCCAGACCGAAACGCATAGAGAGGATTTCCCTTTCGCGTTCCGGCATCGCCTCCAGGAGATTGTCCAGCCTTTCTTTATTAAGAAAGCTGGTTACCTGCTTATCCGGCTCCTGGACATGCACATCCTCTACCAGGTCCACCAATTGGCTTTCGCCCTCCTCTCCTACCGGTGCCTCAAGGGATGAGGTAGTGGCTGAAAGCCAGAAATTAATCTGTTCTACTTTGTCCTTGGAAAGCTTTAGCTTCTTGCCTACCTCTTCGTCGCTGGGAGTACGTTTTATTTTATGCGAAAGCTCTTCCTTGGCCTTTTTCCATTTGGTAATAAGCTCATTCATGTAAACCGGGATGCGGATGACCTTGCCCTGCTCGATAATAGAGCGCGTGATGGCCTGGCGTATCCACCAGGCAGCATAGGTCGAGAAGCGGTAGCCTTTGCGGTGGTTGAACCTGTCTACCGCCTTCATCAATCCGATGTTACCCTCCTCGATTAAATCAATAAGAGGTATACCCAGGTAGATATACCTCTTAGCGATGCTGATTACCAGGCGCAGGTTAGCGCGGATCATCTGCTTGCGCGCCTGCTCGTCACCCTTCTTAATTTTCTTGCTAAGCTCCACCTCTTCTTCCGGCTTCAAGAGCGGGATCTTGGCAATTTCCTTAAGGTAGGTCCTGATGGCTTCCATGTTTTTATTTTTTCTTTTTGGCGCCCTTTTTAGGATTTTCCTTCAACACTGCCTGGGCTGCTGCCAGCCTTGCAATCGGAACGCGAAAAGGAGAACAGCTGACGTAATCCATCCCTGCGCGATGGCAGAATTCTACCGAACGCGGCTCGCCCCCATGCTCTCCGCAGATGCCGACCTCCAGGCTTTTGTTGGTGGAACGGCCGCGCTGTATCCCGATCTGGATAAGCTGGCCGATGCCTTCCTGGTCAATGCTTTGAAACGGGTCTTCGGGCAAGATGCCCTTCTTGAGATATTCCGGAAGGAAACCCCCGATATCGTCGCGGGAGAAACCAAAACCCATCTGGGTCAGATCGTTGGTGCCGAAGGAGAAGAACTGTGCGACTGTCGCAATTTTATCAGCCACCAATGCGGCCCTTGGTATTTCAATCATAGTGCCGAACATATGTTTTATTTTCTTAAGGCTGTATTTTTGCAGGGTCTCCCGATAAATCTTCTCGGCAATCGCCAATTGGTCATTGAGTTCCTTGACATCGCAAACCACAGGCACCATAATCTCCGGGTAAGGTTTTTTGCCTTCCTGCAGCAGCTCAGCAGCAGCTTCAAAGATGGCGCGTATCTGCATAGCGCTCACCTCGGGATAAGTCACCCCCAAACGCACTCCGCGATGCCCCATCATAGGATTAGACTCGTGCAGCGCTTCGGCGCGTCCAGAAAGCTCCTCAAGGCTGATGTTAAGATCGCCTGCCAACTTTTGAAGTTTAATGGGGTCGCGAGGCACAAATTCGTGCAACGGAGGGTCGAGCAGCCTGACCACCACCGGGAGGCCATCCATGGCTTCCAATGTTCCCTTGATATCCTTTTTTACAAAAGGATAAAGCTCTTTTATGGCCTCTTCCCTCTCCCGGAGGTTTTTGGAGACTATCATCTTGCGCAGGATAAAAAGCGGCTCATCCGAACCCTTGCCGTAAAACATATGCTCGGTGCGGAATAATCCGATACCTTCGGCCCCGAACTGTCTGGCCTTGGCAGCGTCATCCGGAGTATCGGCATTGGTACGGATCCCCAGCCTCCTGACAGAATCGCAAAGCCTAAGAAAATCATTAAATATCTTGTTCTCTTCGGAAGCATCCATCATAGGCAACTGCCCCTCATAGACATTGCCCTTGGTGCCGTTTAATGTAATCCAATCCCCTTCCTTGAACGCCTTCTCATTTGAACGCAGCTCTTTATTATCGTAATCAACATGCAAGGCGCCGCATCCTACGATACAGCATTTGCCCCAGCCGCGGGCAACCAATGCCGCGTGCGAGGTCATCCCGCCCCGGGCAGTCAGGATTGCCTGGGCAGCGCGCATACCCTCAACATCTTCGGGATTAGTTTCCTCGCGCACCAGGATAACCCTCTTGCCCTGTCTGGCCCATTCTACGGCATCCTTGGCGCTAAAAACAATCTGTCCGGAAGCGCCTCCCGGGCCGGCAGGTAACCCCTTGGCCAACGGCTTACGCGTTAACTCTACCTTAGGGTCGATTACGGGATGAAGCAGCTCGTCCAACTGCGCCGGAGTCACGCGCATCAAAGCGGTTTCTTTTGAGATTAGCTTCTCCTTGAGCATATCCATGGCCATGCGTAATGCTGCCGGTCCGTTGCGTTTTCCGGAACGGCACTGCAGCATAAAAAGCCTGCCTTTCTCAATGGTAAACTCGATATCCTGCATATCGCGGTAATGCCTCTCCAGGCTCCTGCGGTAATCCAGCAGGTCACGGTAAATACCGGGCATAAGATGCTCGAGCGTTTTTAATTCTTTATTGTGTTCGGATTTGGAATACTCGTTAATGGGCGCGGGAGTACGTATACCGGCAACCACGTCTTCGCCCTGGGCATTAACGAGGTACTCGCCGTAGAATCCGTTCTCTCCGTTACCGGGATTACGGGTAAAAGCCACGCCGGTGGCGGAATCACTCCCCATATTTCCAAAAACCATTGTCTGGACGTTTACTGCCGTACCCCACTCGTCCGGGATGCCTTCGATACGGCGGTAGCTTACGGCGCGTTTTCCATTCCAGGAAGAAAATACCGCCCCGATCCCTCCCCAGAGCTGCTGCATTGGTTCATCCGGGAATTCTTTACCCAGAACCTCCCTGACCTTATCCTTAAACATGCTGCAGAGCTCTTTGAGGTCTGAGGCAGTCAAATCCGTATCGCTGGAATATCCCTTCTCTTTCTTTGTCCGGACCATAATCCTTTCCAACTGCTTGCGGATTCCGGATTCGTCATCCTTAGGCTCGATGCCTGCCGCCTTTTCCATCACTACGTCGGAATACATCATAATCAGGCGCCGATAGGCATCATAAACAAAGCGCTCGTTGCCGTTACTCTGCTTAATGAGACCGGGGATGGTTCTTTCGGTCAGGCCTACGTTAAGGACGGTCTCCATCATCCCGGGCATGGATTTACGCGCACCGGAACGAACCGAAACCAAAAGAGGGTTTTCGGCATCGCCGAAACCGCGGCCCATCAATTTCTCAACCTTCTTTAATGCCGCCAGGACATCTTCCTTTAGACCGGAAGGATACTTCCTGCCGTGCTTATAAAAATAAGTGCAAACCTCGGTGGTAATGGTAAACCCCGGCGGGACAGGCAACCTTAAATCCTTATGGCCGGCCATCTCTGCGAGATTAGCCCCCTTGCCCCCTAACAGGTTCTTCATGCTTTCGTTACCGTCCGCCTTGCCACCGCCGAAGGAATAAACGTATTTTGCTGCCATTTCTTTTAAAACCCTCCCTTTCTCTTCAGGGACGGTTCTTAAGTCGTGCGTAAAGCGTCCCCGGAAAGGGGACACTTTAGCTTCACCTAGAGGACCGTCCCTATTTTTTTAGTCAGATATTCATTTAATTGCGTAATCGCTATGCGCTCCTGCTGCATGGTATCGCGGTCACGCACTGTAACCTGCTGGTCTTCCAATGACTGCACATCAACCGTCACGCAGTAAAGAGTACCGACCTCATCCTGCCTCCGGTAAAGCTTCCCGATTGCCGCAGTATCATCATATACTGCTACCGTTGATTCCTTAAGCCCCCTGGCAATCTTGCGGGCTAACTCCACAATCTGCGGACGATTCTTTAAAAGCGGCAGCACCGCTACCTTTACCGGGGCCAGCCGGGAAGAAAACTTCAGGACTACGCGTAACTCGCCCCTGACCTCCTCTTCATGGTAAGCGTCTACCAGAAACGCCAGGACGCTGCGATCAACTCCACCCGAAGGCTCAATTATATACGGATAGAGTTTTTCTTTTTTGGCGTCGTCAAAATAAACCAGGTCCCTGCCGCTGGCCTTGGCGTGTTGCTTCAAATCAAAATCAGTACGGTTTGCGATTCCTTCCAACTCCGACCATCCAAAAGGAAAATTGTATTCGATGTCAGTGCAAGACTTGGCATAATGCGCTAACTCATCTTTGCCGTGTGGGCGTTTCCTGAGGTTACCTTCTTTTAATCCTAAGTCAAGGTACCACTTGAATCTTTCCTCAACCCAATATGCATAGGCCTTCTCGGCATCCGGGGGAGCGGCAAAATATTCAAGTTCCATTTGTTCAAACTCGCGGGTACGGAATGTGAAATTTCCGGGGGTAATTTCATTGCGGAAGGCTTTCCCTATCTGGGCAAGGCCAAAAGGCAGCTTGGGATGGCGGCTATCCAGGATATTAGCGAAGTTTACAAACATCCCTTGTGCGGTTTCCGGACGAAGATATACCGTATTAGCAGCATCCTCAACCGGGCCCTGGTATGTTTTAAACATAAGATTAAACGGCCTGGCCTCTGTAAGCTCTCCGCCGCAGGCCGGACATTTACTGACCCCGGCCTTAAGGTCAGCGGCCTTAAAACGCTTCTTGCAGGACTTGCAATCGCTCTTTAAATCAAAGAAGTTTTCGACGTGGCCGGAGGCCTCCCATACCCAGGGATGCATCAGGATAGCAGCATCCATGCCCATGATATCGTCCCGCTCGTAAACCACGGACCTCCACCAAGAACGCTTAAGATTATTCTTAAGCTCTACCCCTAAAGGTCCGTAATCCCAGGTATTGGCAAGCCCGCCGTATATCTCCGAGGACTGAAAGATGAACCCGCGGCGCTTGCAAAGAGAAATAATTTTATCCATTAATTCAGGCATAGGCTATTATTTTTATCCTATTTTGACCATGTTGTCAAGTCATTTAGGGACGGTTCCGAATTCCGGTTAAGACCATCCCTCCTTTAGAAACACTTTCCCGAACGGCACGGAAAGCGTTTCTAATCAGGGGAGAGTTTTTTAAGCTCTTCTTCTTTAATGCTGAAGCAGTGCTCCTTAGCCGGGAACTTCCCTTCCCGGACGTCGCGGGCATATTCCTGGATAGCACCCTGGATAAGCGGACTAAGGTTCAGGTACTGCTTGACGAATTTCGGACGGTACCTCTCAAAGAGCCCCAGGAGGTCATGGATAACCAGGACCTGTCCGTCGCAATGCGGCCCTGCGCCGATGCCGATAGTGGGTATCTTGAGCTTTGCAGTAATCATCTCGGAGATTCTATCGGGGACACACTCCAATACCAGGGCAAAGCATCCTTTATCTTCAAGTAATAATGCTTCATCAATCAGCCGGCGCGCCGCCTCCGCATCCCTGCCTTGAACCTTAAAGCCCCCTATCTTGTCGGCGGTTTGAGGGGTAAGGCCGATGTGCCCCATCACGGCTATGCCGGATTCCACTATGGCCCGGGTTACCTCAGGGCACTTCTCAAACCACTCTAATTTCACCGCCGCACACCCGGCCTCATTGATAAATCTCTTCGCGTTCTCAACGCACGCCTCGCTGTTAACCTGATAAGAATCATACGGCATGTCTCCTACTACTAAGGCGCGAGTGACGGCGCGGTCAACTGCCTTGGCATGATGCAGCATCTCGGGCATCCCTACCTGTGCGGTAGACTCCAGCCCCAAGACCACGTTAGCAAGGGAATCCCCAACCAATATGATATCGATGCCGGCTTTATCCGCCAACGACGCCAACGGATAATCGTAAGCCGTAAGCATGGCAATCTTGCGTTTGTTCTTAAAAGATAATACCTCGCCTACGGTAATCCTGTTAGTAGTCATGCTTTTCTAAAAACGCAGTGCCGGGATAAAAACCTGGGCTATCTTAAAATAAATAATCAAACCTATAACGTCAACGATGCTGGTGGTAATCGGGCCTGCCAGGACTGCCGGGTCAAGGCCGACTCTTTTAGAAAAAAGCGGCAGGAATACGCCGGTAGCTATCGCCAATATGGCAATAAACATCATGCTTATCCCCACCACGGCCGCCACAAAGAAATCTTTCTGCAGGAGCATCGCTCTTCCAAAAGCTACCCCGCCGACAATCAGGCCCATCAATAAGGCAGTGACCAGCTCCAACCGCACGACCCGCATGACATTCTTGAAATTGACGTCTCCGGTGGCCAGCCCCCTGATAATGGTAATAGAGGTCTGTGCCCCGGCGTTACCGCCGGTATCCAGGAGCATCGGGATAAAGAAGGTCAGCGCAACCACCGAGCTCAATACCGCCTCAAAGTTTTTCAGGACTGTGCCGGTCAGAAAATCAAACACCAAAAGCATAATCAGCCAGCCCGCGCGCCTGCGGATAAGGTCTATGGCGGTGGCACGGGAATAACTGATAGTCTCGCCTCCGCCGGGGTTCATCTTTCCTATCTCATAGATGTCCTTGGTGGCTTCTTTTTCTATCGTCTCAACCACGTCATCCACGGTAATGATACCCAAAAGCATGTTATCATTATCCACCACCGGCACGTCAAGCAGGTCGTATTTCTTAAACCAATGGGCTACCTCCTGACTGTCAGTACTGACGTTGATTTTGATAAGGTCGGCACTGAGCATAATCCCCTTCAGCTGTATATCGGGAGGGGCCTTGAGTAACTCCTGGAGGCTGATGCTTCCGATAAGCTTATGGTTTTCATCCGTAACAAAGAGGGAGTAGATGTTCTCGCGGTGCTCTGTGCGAAGGTTTTCCTGTACGAAAAGGATTGCCTGGCGGGCAGTCATGTCTTTCTTAAGCTCCACAAACTCCGTGGTCATAAGGCTGCCTGCGGTCCCTTCTTTATATACCAGGAGCTTACGCAGGTCCTGCGCCTCGTCCTTACTGACCAGACTGAAAAATTTCTTGAATACCTTAGGCGGTAATTCTTTAAAAAGATCGGCACGTTCATCGGGGGCCATCTCGTTAATAACCTGTGCCACCTCCTGGCTGTTAGCGTTATTGAGGATATATTCCTGTTCGTCAAACTTAAGGTTCTCAAAGACCTCTACCGCTTTCCTGGTGCCCAGGAGCTTAAAGACGATGATTTTTTCTGAAGGCTCAAGGCGCCTCCATCCCGATGCCAGATCCACGGAGTTAATGTTCTTCAAGAAGCTCTTCAAGCCCAGAAAGTCTTTTGCGGCAACCAGCTCTTTTATCTCCGGCAGCAGCAAAGCTACCACATCGATGTATTTTTTGTTCTTCATTTATCAGATGCCCCTATTAAATGCTCCTTCTGGATAACCGTTACTTTGACGCCTTTGAATTTCTCTGCCAGCTTAAGCCCCTTGTCCCCGCCCATGACAAAAATAGCGGTAGCAAGCGCATCAGCCGTAAGGCAATCCGGAGCAACCACTGTTACCGAGGCCACACCGCTGTCAGCGGGATAGCCGCTACGCGGGTCCATGATATGTCCGTAACGCCTGTGACCGCGCTCAAAAAACTGCCGGTAATCTCCCGAGGTGGCTACGGCGCAATCCGTAAGTTCCAGATAACCTACAAAATTTTCGCCGCCCGGATTCTGGACCGCCACTCTCCAGGGAACGGCTGATCTCTTTCCCAGGCAATAGATATCTCCGCCGGCGTTTATCAAGCAGCTATCTATCCCGCGCTCTTTCAATTTCTTGACGGCTGAATCTACGGCAAATCCCTTTGCAATCGCTCCTAAATCCACCTTCAGCCCCAAGACTTTAAATTTTACCACATTATCCCCGTCATTAAAAATGATTTTATCCGAACCTATCATCCCAAGCGTTCTTTGGATTTCAGCCCCGGCAGGTACGCGATAATCGTGCTCCGTAAATCCCCAGAGATCCAAAAGCGGCACGACAGTAACATCAAAGGATCCGTCCGTCAACTGCCAAAACTCTCTTGCCTTTTTAAGCACATACATCGTCTCGGGACTTACCTTAAGCTTGCCTTTTTTATTCAAGAGCGAAACCTCGCTCTTAGGATTATACCTGCTTAAGAGTTTATCCATCCTTTCAATCTCCGCAAATACTATCCCTGCCGAATCGCGGCAAGGAGAAACCACTTCAACCGTAGTGCCCATAAGTATCCGGGAATCTTTATAGAGCGGCGGCCTCATGCATCCGCCCGTTAGAAAAAGAGCCAAAAATACGATTAGCGCCGGTTTCATCTTTTTTCGATAAACCTTAAGAAATCCTCAAGAGAATAGGTATTGATAACATCTTTCTTCTCCAGCCACCCCCTCCTCGCCATTGCCACCCCGAACCTTATGGCATCAAGCTGGACAACTGAATGAGCATCGGTGCTAATAGCAAGTTTTATCCCTGCCTCCTTGGCCCTGCGGCAGTTGGAATCGTTAAAATCCAACCGCTCCGGAAAGGAATTAATTTCAAAGTGGGTATTGGTATCGCGGGCAGCCTTAAAGACCTCTCCCAGGTCTATCTCGTATCCCTCGCGCGTCCCCCAGAGCCTGCCGGTAGGATGCCCGATGATATGCACGTGTTTATTACCGCAGGCCTTAACAATCCTTCTGGTGAGCTGCTGCCTACTCTGTTTAAAACCGGTATGGATGGAAGCAATCACAAGGTCAAACTCCTTTAATACGCTATCGGGGTAATCCAGGCTCCCCTGGGAATCTATGTCTACCTCGGTAGCATATAGCAGGCGCGGCTTCCCGCAAGTACGGTTTATATTTTCGATTTCCCGTTTCTTCCTGGCCAACTCTCTCGGCGTTAATCCGTTGGCAACCCTTAACCCCTGCGAATGGTCTGTTATGGCAACGTATTCATAGCCTTTCTCACGGCAGGCGCGGGCGATGTCCTTTATGGAATCCTTCCCGTCCGACCAGTTGGAATGCACGTGAAGATCGCCTCTGATATCCTTAAGATCTATCAATTGCGGCAATGCGCCTTTGATAGCCGATTCCAATTCTCCGGTATCCTCTCTTAATTCCGGCTCAATGCAGGGAAGACCGAATAATTTAAAGATTTCATTCTCGCTCTTGCCGGCAACAAATTTATTCCTGCGGAAGATGCCGTATTCGTTGACCTTGAGTCCGCGCCGGATCGCCAACTGACGGAGCTTGATGTTGAAGTTTTTGGAGCCCGTAAAATACATCAGCGCCGCTCCGAATGACCTCTCCTTAACTACCCTGCAGTCCAGCTGGATATCGTCGCGGGTGCGCACCGAAGACTTGGTTCGGCCTTCAGCCTGTATCCTGCTCACCAAAGGCACGGTTGTGAAGGCATGCATCACCTTGGGGGCATTATCTGAAACAACTAGAATATCAATATCGCCTACCGTATCTTTCTGGCGGCGGAGGCTCCCGGCTACTTCTACTCTTTTTATCTCCTTTAATTTCCTCAGGGGGCCAGTGAACTTCTCGGCCAACTCCGTTGCCTCAGCCAGGGTCATGCGTTCCCTGCCGCGCCTGAGGAGCTCTATCCCCTTGCTGATATTTTCAACGGTCTTTTCTTTTATCCCGGAGAGCCCCGATAATCTGTCAAGCCTTATTGCCCGCTCGAGTTCGGCGATGCTGCCTATCTTGAGCTTTTCATACAGAAGTCTGGTAGTTTTTGGTCCGACAGAAGGTATCCTCAGCAGATCCATGAGCCCGGATGGCAGGCTTTTCTTGAGCTCTTCGTAAAAACGGATTTTTCCGCTTTGGTGGAATTCTTTTATCTTCTCGGAGAGTTCCTTGCCTATGCCGGGGATATCGGTAAGCCTATCGTCCTCAAGGTAAATCGCCAGGTCCCTGGAGAGGCCGTCTATATTTTGCGCCGCGCGCTGGTATGCCCGGATACGAAAACGATTGGCGCCTTTGATCTCCAGGATATCTGCGATATCCCTGAATATCGCGCTAATCTCATTATTAACCATCGCATTATTTTAGGGACGGTTCTCGAGTCATTCTTAAACTGTCCCCAAGGAGGGGACAGTTTAGCTTTGACTTAAGAACCGTTCCTGATTTTGCTCAAGGGTTTTAACAAGGTCTACCAGCACCGAGTTTACCGGAACCGCCACCCCCAACTCCTGTGCCTGTCGCACGATTACCCCGTTGATAAAATCTATCTCAGTGCGTTTCTTATTAAGAATATCCTGCAGCATGGAAGAAATGTTCTCGCCGGTAGCTTCACAGACAGTTTCCACCTTGGCAAGCGGGTCATCATAAATAAGCTTAATACGCTTCCTCTTGGCAATCCGGATAGCCTCGGTTACGGCCTCTCTCATGACCCGGCGGGTAGTCTCAAATTCCAGGAGCCTGCCGTTATTTAAGCGGGTGACGGCGCTTAATGCATTGATGCCTACATTGACAATAAGCTTTGACCAGAGCAGGCCTTTGATGTCGCGCGAGATGCGGGTTTGGATGCCTGCCTTATTAAAAAGCTCGCGTATCTGACGCAGCTCCACCGGGATCTTACCGTCGAGCCTTCCGATAACCGTCTCTCCTTTCCCGGCATGGCGGATGCGCCCGTGCCCGAGGAGGGTGGCGCCATGGCTGGTAATCCCGCCGATAACCTTATCCTGGCCTACCAGCTCGCTTATAATCTCGATATTTCCGATACCGTTCTGCATCGTAAGCACGCGGGTGCTCTCATCCACCAACACCCTTGCCTGCGTGACGGCATCGCGGGTATGGTAAGCCTTTACACAGATAATCACCAAATCTGCCCTGCCTATCTCTGCCGGGGAAGCGGTAACCTTAATCCTGGAACGCCAACTCCCGCAAACTCCGTCTATCTCAATTCCGCTCTGGATGAGTCTTGCGGCGCGCTCCCCGCTTTTTTCCAGAAGCCAAAGCTTATCATCCGGACCGCCTGAGGCGCCGTATAGCTTTGCAAGGAAACTTCCCAGAAGACACCCCATAGCCCCCGGCCCCACTATTACGACCTTCATCATCAGCCTGCCCCCTATAGATGTAAAACAGGATTCTTGGATTCCGTACTGTCCTTAAATTGCGTTCCCATCTTATGTAAAAGCCGCTCCGACTTAAGCTCCCTGCCGAGATGAAACTCCAAAAAAGAATTCAGGATGATACCAAGCTCCTTTTTAATCTGGGGATTCATGCCGAGATTAAGGTTAGTCTGAAGGGTATTCCTTTCAATATAGAGTATCGAGGCGATGGTGCCGCGGAAAATACTCCTTGCCTTTATGTCCTTTTTATGGCATTGCCCGCAGAGCAGTCCGCCAAGCGACAGGCTGAACCTGGCCTGCGTGTTTCCTATTCTGTCGCCGCAGGAAACACAGGAATCAAAATGCGGCTTGAAACCAGAAAGCGCCAGTATTTTAATTTTAAATATGGTCATAATTTTATCCGGCATGCCGCCTGCCTCCAGCGCGCGCAGGCAATCCATGAGAAGGTCAAAGACGGCTTCGTTCTTATCCTCCGCAGGCATGATGGATAAGGTGAGTTCCATCATTAAGCCGGCAGCTGTAATCTTATCGATATTATTCCTGATGTTATTAAAACTCTCCTTTAGGTCGCACTGGGAAACCAAATGCAGGTCGGCGGAGCGGCTGCGGTAAAAAATAATCTCATTATAGGAAAAGGGCTCGATATTGCTGGCGAATTTTGCCGGCTCCTTCCTGATGCCCTTGAGTATCCCGCTTACCTTTCCGAAATCTCTCGTATAGAAATTTGCAATCATGGAGGTCTCGCGGAAATTATAGCGGCTTAAGACTATGGCTTCGCTCTTATGGATAGACATTGGGACAACAAACCCTCCTGTTTTTTCTGCATCAAGAGGCGTCCTGCCCGGGTCTGGTCGTTATAGCCAAGCAGGTGCAGAAGGCCGTGAACGAGATACAAAAAAAGCTCGTAACGCGGCGTGGTCTTAAAAAGTCGCGCATTAGAAAAAGCGGCATCGCTTGATATCAGTATATCGCCGATAAGCAGGCGGGGACTTTGCTCCGAAAGGTCGAAGGCAATGACATCGGTCGAGAGGTTGCGGCCGAGATAATTGAGGTTTACCTCGCGCATCGCACGGGAGTTAACGAAACAAACGGTAATCTCTCCTTGAGAGGCGGCCTTTTCCAGAGAGAGCACCCGCCGCACCAGCCTCTTGACAAAGGACTGCTCAATCGGAACCCTCTTTTGGAAATTCCTAACGCTGATCTCCATCGTTTTTAAAAACAGTCTAATTTTTAAGACAAGTTTTTAGATCTAATGGTTGGGGCCTTCGGGATAGGTGACGCGACTATGGTATATCCCGCTTAGTATCCGCACAAAGACCGCGGAGATTTTTTCCAGGTCTTTGAGAGTCAGTTCGCAGGAATCCAATTGTCCGTCTATAAACTTATTATTGATAATCCGGTGCACCAGTTCTTCTATCTTGGGGGCAGATGGGTCTTTGATGGAACGCATGGCTGCCTCCACGGAATCGGCCAGAAGCACCACCGCAGCCTCTTTTGTGGCAGGCTTTGGACCCGGGTAGCGAAACCCTTCTTCGCTTACCTCCTGTTGTTCCTGGGGGTTCTCCAAGGCACGGCGGTAGAAAAAATAAACAAGGCTGGTGCCGTGATGTTGAAGGATGAAATCTACCAGTCTCGGATTAAGCTTATACTTCCTTGCCAGCTCCTCCCCTTCCTTTACGTGGTTCATAATCACCATCTTGCTGATAGTGGGCGTAAGATTCTCGTGCCTGCTGTTTATCACTTCCTGGTTTTCCGTAAAATAATCCGGCTTATATAGCTTCCCGATGTCGTGGTAGTATGCTCCGATACGTGCCAGGAGCGCGTGCGCGCCTATGGCCTGACACGCTGCCTCAGAAAGATTGCCCACTACAAGGCTGTGGTGGTAAGTCCCAGGCGCCTCCATAATCATGCGTTTTAAAAGAGGGTGGTCAAAATCCGCCAGCTCCAAAAGGCTGATGTCGGTGACGGTACGGAAAAGGTATTCAAAAAACGGAAGGATCCCTAAAACCAGGATACTCGAGGCCAGGCCGTTAACCATCAGGATGACGTACTTGGCAGGGTCAACAGGCAGGAAGCGGTCTACCAGAAAAATAGCCAGTACCTGCGCCAGGCCGGTGATAAAGCCTGCCCGTATAATCGCCGTGCGCCGCCGCGCCCCAAGCACCAGGAGGCTGGATATTATGCCGCTGATCAAAAAAATGACCGCCAGGTAATAGTGCATTCCGGAAATAGAGCCTACCGAGATACCCAGGGCTAATGTCAGAAGGAGGGAGACCCCAAGGTTTCCAAAAAGCATGGTTGCCAGCATCGGCACCAGCGAAAACGGTATGTAATAAACCGACCAGCCGTTTTTAACGATAAGATAACTGGCAGTGAATATAATGACAAAGAGGAGCGAAAGGTTAAGAAGGCACATGCCCTTGGCCTGTGGCGCCGGCCGCAGGGACAGATAATGGGCAGCCAGGAGTATCAAGAACAACGGAATGATAAAATTAATCTGGAGTATATAGCTTAAAGTAAAAACCAGCAACATACCAACCAGGTATCTTAAATTAGTTTTTATTGCGGTCTGATTTTTCATAGGCCTCGATAATACGCTGGACAAGGGCATGCCTTACCACGTCTGCCCCCGTCAGCTGGATAAACTTGATGCCATCGATATCTTTCAATATTGCCTGCGCGTCAAGCAGGCCAATGGGCTTGCCGTCCGGCAGGTCGCTTTGCGTAATGTCTCCCGTAATCACGGCCTTGGAATCAAACCCCAGGCGCGTTAAAAACATTTTCATCTGGTCATCGGTACAATTCTGGGCTTCGTCCAGTATGATAAAGGCGTCGTTTAGGGTCCTTCCGCGCATATAGGCCAGCGGGGCCACTTCGATAATTCCGCTGGCAAGGTATCTCTCGATGGTCTCTGCTTCCATCATATCATAGATTGCATCGTATAGCGGCCTTAAATAAGGAGAAATCTTCTCGTACATGTCCCCGGGCAGAAAGCCCAGGGACTCCCCTGCCTCTATGGCCGGGCGGGTCAGGATGATCCGGCGCACCTGGTGCTTCTTTAATTCATCCACTGCCGAGGCCATCGCAAGATACGTCTTGCCTGTGCCGGCCGGCCCGATACCGAAAACGATATCGTATTTCCTGATTGCCTCTACATACTCGCGCTGCCCCCTGGTTCTCGGTCCGATGACGCGCTGACCGGCAGACCTGCTTTTCGCAAAAGCTATCTTCTCCAGCCCCGCAACATCAATCCTGGCTCCACCGCTATCCTTAAAATTGCGCAACCGGTAATAGAAGTCTTCCCGGCTGAGCCCCTTGTCCCCTGCGCGTACGATAGAAAGTATTTCTGCAATCAACCCGGATGCCTTGCTGATGTTACCGGCCGTGCCGCTTATTCTGAGGCGTTCCCCGCGAAGGGCTACCTTGACCCTGAATTCCTTCTCGATAGCCTTGAGGTTCTCATCGTGCGGCCCGAAAAGAATCTGGGCTTCCTGCTGATTTTCTATGGTAACGAATTTTTCCATCCCTTAAATATTCAACCGGGCATCAATTCCGGCCCAAAGTCCTTATTTTAAACCTTCCGCCTCTTCCCCTGCAAGGTCGGATGAAGCCGCCCGGGATGAATTTTCCTGGGGGACATTAATGACCTGGCCCGGATAAATCTTGTCAGGCCCCTTTAGGGCATCCCTGTTAGCCTGATAAATCTTCTGCCACTTCTTAGTGGTCCCGTAGAACTTCTGGGATATCTTCTGCAAGGTATCCCCCTTTCCGACGGTATACTGCTGCATGGCGCCTTCCGCCTCCTGCACCGTTACGGTTTGCGTTTGGGTCTCGGTCATAACCGGCGTTCTTAAAATATCCGTCTCTGTAATCGCCTCTTCTGCCCCTGGCTTTGTCGCTTTATCCTTGTAAGAGGAACCTAATTCAAGCTCAAAGACCCTTACTTGCCTTGTGGTCTTGCGCGGAGCTTCTTGCTGCGGCGCTTTGCCTTGCAGATAACCACGATTACCGCCGCCAGTATCCTGGTCCAGCCTATCGCGGGTTACCTCGTAGGTCCTGGCTACGCAGCCGGAAAGCATAAAAACAAACATTAAAACCGCCCATCCTAAGAACTTTACACCTTTCATACCTAGACCCTCCTTTTCTTGAGAATTACCCCTAATTCCTTTAGCTGCTTATCCTTGACCTCCGAAGGCGCTCCGGTTAAAGGGCAGAAGGCCTTCTGGGTCTTGGGAAAAGCGATAACCTCACGAATGCTAAGCTCCCCCGCCATTATAGCCAATAACCGGTCTATGCCAAAAGCGAAACCGCCGTGCGGCGGAGCCCCGAAACGAAACGCCTCCATCAAAAACCCGAATCGCTCTTTCGCCTCCGCCTCGCCGATACCGATGACCTTAAAAATACGTTCCTGCAACTGCGGGCTGTGAATCCTGATGGAGCCCGAACCCAACTCTACCCCGTTTAATACCAGGTCGTAAGAACGCGCCCTGGCATCTCCGGGGGAATTTTCCAGAACTCCAATGTCACTGTCCGCCGGAGCCGTAAAAGGATGGTGCTCGCTCTCCCAGCGCTTCTCCTCTTCGTTATATTTAAAAAGAGGAAAATCCTGGACCCAGACAAAGGCAAAATCGGAATTCTTGCTTTTTCGCAGGTCGGGCTTATCGCTGCCGTATTCTTTTACCGCCTCCTGGTAGGAAAGCCGTTCAAACGGCAATTTTAAATCTATGCCTTTAAGCTCGCTGAATACCAGCTGCATCAGTTCCTCTATCAGCAAAAAAATGTCATTCTCTTGGACAAACGACATCTCGATATCCAACTGAGTGAATTCCGGCTGACGGTCGGAGCGCAGGTCTTCGTCGCGGAAACACTTTGCGATTTGATAATAGCGATCGATGCCCCCGACCATCAGGATTTGTTTGAATAACTGCGGCGACTGCGGAAGGGCATAAAACTCTCCCGGACTGAGCCGCGAAGGAACAAGGTAATCGCGTGCGCCTTCGGGAGTAGACTTTGTCAGTATGGGGGTATCGCAGGAAACAAACCCCTTGCCGGGCAGAAAGGAATTAATGACATTGTAAAGCCTGTCCCGCATCAGGAAATTATCCAAAACCCTTTTCCTCCTTAAATCCAGGTAGCGGTATTTCAACCGCACCTCCTCGCTTACCTCCAGATCGTCAAGGACCTCAAATGGCGGCGTAAGGCTGGGGTTAAGTATCTCCAACTCGGAGACCGCCATCTCTACCTGTCCGGTAGGTATCTTATCGTTGACCGTGCCTTGCGGACGGCGGCTAACCTTCCCCTTGATACGTATGACAAACTCGTTTCTTAATTCCTGGGCGCGGCTGTGCGCCTCGGGAGAATCCTTGGGTATGAAAACTGCCTGCGTTATGCCGAATCTGTCGCGGATATCGATAAAGATAAGTTTACCGTGGTCCCTGCGATTGGCAACCCAACCGCAAAGCGTCGCCTCTTTGCCGATATCTTCGGCACATAATTCTCCGCAGGTGTGCGTGCGAAGCATCTTATCCCCTATCCTTTCTTAACTCCTCAATTAAATCCTTCAAGGGCACCTCGCGCTGTTGGCTGGTGCGCATATCCCTGAAGGCGATAACCTGTTTTTTAAGCTCATCCTCCCCCAATATCAAAACCCGGCTTGCTCCGGCATCATTGGCCTTGCGCATTGCGCCCTTAAGGGACTTATTCTCGTAGTCGGTATCTGAGGGTATACCCGCCCCTCTTAAAGCGCTAAGGAGCCTCAGCCCCTCTTTGCCGGCTGCATCCCCCAACGTTATCAAATAAATCAGGCTGTCCTGCCCCCTCTCAGGCTGGTCCTGGCAAGAAACCAGAAGAAGCCTCTCCATGCCAAAGGCAAAACCCATTGCGCCGGTCGCCGGGCCGCCCAACTCCCTGATAAGATCATCATACCTCCCCCCGGCTCCGATAGCGTCCTGGGCGCCTAGCCCCGCATGTTTAATTTCAAAGACGGTGCCGGTGTAATAATCGAGACCGCGTACCAGGCAAGGATTAATTCTATACTTTATGCCCAATGAATCCAGGCCGCCCCTTACCTCTTTGGCATGCCTCAAACAGCCGCTGCACAAAAAGCTATCGCCGGACTCAAGCAAACCTGATACCGTTTCCCGGCACGATGGATTCTTGCAGTCAAGGATACGCAGGGCATTGCGCCCAAAACGCTCATTACATTCAGGGCAAAGATCGGCTAGGCGCGGTTTAAGGGAATCGCGCAAAAAATGTATGAATCCGTTTTTATCCTCAGCGCAACCAAGGCTGTTTACTTCAATTACATAGCCGGCTACGCCAAAGGCCTTAAGGAGGGTATCGGCCAGAGATACGACCTCTACGTCTACCATCGGGTTCGATGAGCCGATTACCTCGCACCCTAAGTGATGAAACTGGCGCAATCTCCCCTTTTGCGGCCTCTCTAGCCTGAACATCGGACCGGTATAATAAAGTTTTACCAGCCCTTTGTTTTTATCAAGGTTGTTTTCTAAGTAAGCGCGCGCAATCGGAGCCGTCCCTTCCGGACGCAGGGCATAGGTATCCGAGGCGTTTTTAATAACAAACATCTGCTTCTGGACTATTTCGGCAGATTCTCCCAGCGAGCGGTTAAATAAGGCAATGTCCTCTATCAGCGGAAAACGCACCTCAGAGTAATTATAAAGCGCAAAAACCCTGCGCGCAGCCTCTTCTATCTGCTGCCAGCGCCCGATCTCATCGGGCAGGATATCTTTCGTGCCGGGAATTCTATTGAACATCGGGATTTGCTATTAAAGGTAAAAGTGGGCGGTTGGCTACCTCATCTTTTTCTTCATCTCTAAGCCTGGCTTAAAGACTACAACCTTACGGGGCGGGACGGGAACGACCTGACCGGTACGAGGATTTCGGCCGGTGCGGCTCTTTCTCTGCTTTATCTTAAACACGCCAAAATTGCGTAATTCTATTTTTTCGCCTCTTGCAAGGGCTTCTACGATACAATCAAAGGTTTTCTGGACCACCCTTTTTACGTCTATCTGTTTAAGTCCGGTTTCATCAGAAACCCTAAGTATTATGTCCTTCTTGGTCATTGTCTACCTCCTTCTGTAGAGACAGAACACTGGCGCAATTCCGCTTAGCGCCAGGTGTTAATATTAGAGAGAGCGCCAATTCATCCTTTAGGATTGGGTGTAATTATCTAGACGCATACCGGCCTATTTTGCCACAAGGCGGATACCAATGCATCCCGCCTAGCGTTGGGTATCTCTTTATAACTACAGTAACATCAAAAAGTTACAATGTCAAGCAAAGATTAATAAAGATTGGCTATATCGCCAAAGATAGCCTCTCCTCCCCCAGCAGATTGGCGATCTCCTGGGTTAAACTTTCAGAAGGCTCTACGAAGAGCCCGTTTCCTACTACCATTTGGATGCGTGATTTAGACGGGGTATCCAGGCGTAAATAAACCGGGGTTTTGCCGGGAGAGGACGCCAATAGGGCCTTAAGGCTTTCAAAAAGATTCTCCCTGATGCCTGAAAGATTAATATTCATGGCACTGATAAGCCGGTAAACCTCCTCAATCGGAAACAAATCATTGGCGATAATCTTAGGGGATTCCTCCTTAAGATTAAGCCTGCCACGAACCATTACTACGCTGCTGGGTTGAATATAATGGCAAACCTTCTGGAAGGCCTGCGGGAAAACCAGCACCTCTACCGAGCCTTCAAGGTCCTCTAATTTCAAGATTGCCATCTTTTCCTGCTTGGCGCGGGTAATGGTATGCTTGATTTTAGATATCATCCCCACCATTTTAATTTCGTCTCCGTCACGGCAGACGCTGAGATTCTGGGTGGAGACCGATGTAAAACGCTTGATCTGGCCGGCATAGCGAGCCAGCGGATGGCCGCTGATATAAAAACCAAGCATCTCTTTTTCGAAAGCCAGGAGCTGCGGTTCAGGCCATTCCTTGATCTGCGGCAATTTTACGACCTCTTTAAAGCCTCCCGCAATAGTGCCCTGGTCAAAAAATGACAGCTGCCCCCTTTCTTTGTCGCGCTGGGATTTAGAAGAAAGCTCCAGCAATTTCTCCAAGCTGGCAAACATCTGCGCCCGTGGCATGCCGAAACCGTCCATGGCGCCGCATTTTATCAAACTCTCCAAAACCTTACGATTAACAAGCCTGGAATCAACGCGCTGCGCCAGGTCATCCAGGGACTTAAAATTGCCTTCGTTCCTGGCCTTTACGACGGATTCGATCGCCCCTGCCCCAACATTTTTGACAGCCAGCAGCCCAAATCTTATGGTAGAACCATCTACTACCTTAAAAAGCGCATCGCTCTCATTTATATCAGGAGGCAGTATCTTAATGTTCATGCGCCCGGCCTCATTGACGTACTCCACGATTTTATCGGTATTATCGCGTTCCGATGTCAGAAGCGCAGTCATAAATTCTACCGGGAAATTGGCCTTAAGGTAGGCGGTGCGGTAAGAGATAAGGGCATAGGCGGCACTGTGGGATTTATTGAAACCATAACCGGAAAAATATTCTATCAAATCGAATATCTTGTTGGCAACGGATTCCTTGATGCCGTTCCTGAGGCACCCGGAAACAAAATTAATACGCTGTTTCTCCATGACCTCGGGGATCTTCTTACTCATCGCGCGGCGCAGGAGATCCGCCTCGGAAAAACTAAATCCTGCCAGGGCATTGGCTGCCTGCATGATCTGTTCCTGATAAACCATAATCCCGTAAGTTTCTTTAAGTATGCTCTCGAGCTTCGGGTGGTCGTATTTTATGGGGATGCGGTTGTGTTTGCGCTGGATAAAATCGTCGAGCATGCCGGAGCCGATCGGCCCCGGACGGTAAAGTGCCAACAGCGCAATTAGGTCGTCGAAGCGGCTGGGCTCAAGTTTACGCAACAGGTCGCGCATCCCGGAACTTTCCACCTGGAATACCCCGACTGTCTGTGCGCTTGAGAGAAGCTGATAGGTCCTCGGGTCATCCAACGCAAGCCCCTTGATGTCTATGTCCTTTGCGCGGGAATCCTTAATAATCTTGAGGGTCTGCTCAATTACAGTCAGGGTCCGCAGGCCCAGAAAATCCACCTTCAACAATCCGATCTTCTCCAGCGCCTTCATACTGTAACCACTGGTAATCTGGTCGTCCTGGGTCTTAAAAAGAGGCATGTAACTATCCAGCGGCTTATCCGCAATCACTACCCCTGCCGCGTGAACAGAGGCATGACGGTTCAAGCCTTCCAGCGAAAGGGCGGTATCAATTAATTGCGTCAATTGGGGCTGAGTCTTGTAGAGGGTTTTTAGTTCCGTTTCGCTCTCCAGGGCGTCCCTAAGGGTAAGGCCGGGGTCGGGAGGTATCATCTTGGCTATACGGTCAACGTCGGCATAGCTCATTCCCATGACCCTTCCGACGTCGCGCACTACCGCGCGCGCCTGCATCGTCCCAAAAGTGATAATCTGCGCTACGTTTTCGCGGCCGTATTTCTTGGTAACGTAATCGATGACTTCCTGCCTTCTCTCATAACAAAAATCAATATCGATATCCGGCAGCCCGATACGCTCGGGATTCAGGAATCTTTCAAAAAGCAGCCCGTACCTAAGAGGGTCTATGTCCGTGATGCCCAGGAGGTAGCTGACGATGCTGCCGGCTGCGCTGCCGCGTCCCGGTCCTACCGGTATCCCCTGGCCCTTGGCATAATGGATAAAATCCCAGACAATCAAAAAATAACTGGTAAACCCCATCTCCTTGATAATCTTTAATTCGTGCTCCAGGCGACCCTTTACGGGATCCTCCCTTCCGTTGAACCTGAGGGTCAACCCTTTATTGCAAAGCTCCCTTAAAAATTCCTCCTTGGTCTTGCCGGTTGGGGACTCATAACGAGGCAGGTGGATACGCGTAAAATCAAGTTCCAGGTTGCATCTTGCGGCAATCTCAACGCTATTGGAGATAGCCTCAGGCGTATCCTTAAAATTATCCCGCATCTCCTGCGGAGACTTGAAATAAAACTCCTCAGTCTGAAAACGCATCCGGTTAGGGTCATCCAGGGTGGACTGCGTCTGAATGCAAAGGAGCGCTTCATGGCTTGAGGCATGCTCCTTATTGAGATAATGCACGTCATTAGTGGCAACCAGCGGGATGTTCAATTCCCGGGATATCCTGATAAGCCCCTCGTTAACCAGCCTCTGTTCAGGTATGCGGTTTTCCTGCAATTCCAGATAAAAATTATCTTTGCCCATAATATGCAGGTAATCATCCGCGGTCTTCAGGGCGTCGTTAAAACGCTTCTCCTCCAGCAAGGAGGGAATCTCGCCTTTCAGGCACGAACTCAAGGCAATCAATCCTTCGTGATATTTAGCCAGGGATTCCTTATCGATACGCGGACGGTAATAGAAACCCTCCAGGTATCCTATCGACACCAGTTTCATAAGATTTTGATAACCCGTCTCGTCCTTTGCAAGGAGGATGAGGTGATAGGAAGCCTCCTCAATGCTATTGGAGCTTTTTTCGAAACGGCTCTGGGGAGCGATATAGACCTCGCATCCGATAATCGGCTTTATGCCTGCCTTTTGGGCGTTAAGGTAGAAATCTATCGCCCCGAACATATTGCCGTGGTCGGTAATGGCGAGGCTGTCCATCTTATATTGATTGGCAAGCGCCAGAAGCTCCGGTATACGGCAGGCGCCGTCTAAGAGGCTGTATTGGGTGTGCAGATGCAGGTGGATAAATTCAGAGCGCGGCATTATTGCATACGAAACTCATCGCAGCCGCGGGCTATTTCGGCTAAAACGGCTTGCGATGAACCAGGGGTTACCTTATTCCCATTCGATAGTAGCCGGGGGTTTTGATGAGATATCGTAAACCACGCGGTTTATGCCTTTGACGTGGTTAATGATGCGGTTGGATATTTTTTCCAGCACTTCATAAGGAAGCCGCACCCAGTCTGCGGTCATGCCGTCAAGGCTGCTGACGCAGCGTAATGCCGCTACGTTCTCGTAGGTGCGCTCATCACCCATCACGCCTACGCTCTTGATGGGCAGGAGTATCGCAAACGACTGCCAGACCTGTTCATAGAGCCCGGCGCTGCGGATCTCCTCAAGGACATGCTGGTCTATCTCGCGCAGTAAATTCAGGCGTTCTGTCGTCACCTCCCCGATAATACGGATGGCCAGGCCCGGACCCGGGAAAGGCTGGCGGTAAATAATATTGTCGGGGACCCCCAGTCCTCTTCCTATCTGGCGAACCTCATCTTTGAATAAATCGCGCAGCGGCTCAATGAGTTTCAATTTCATGTGTTGCGGAAGCCCGCCGACATTATGGTGGCTCTTGATGCGGCTGGAAGGAGCTCCCGTTACAGAAATGGACTCAATCACGTCAGGATAGAGCGTGCCCTGCGCAAGGTATTTTACTCCTTTTACCTTGGCAGCTTCCTCCTCGAAAACCCTCACGAATTCCTCTCCGATGATCTTGCGTTTGGCCTCGGGATCGGTGACCCCCTTTAAGCGGCTCAAGAAACGCTTGCCCCTGTCCACGTAAGCAAGATTCAGATGAAACATGCTCTGAAAAACCTTGCGTATCTGCTGGGGCTCGTCTTTCCTAAGAAGCCCGTTGTCAATAAAGATACAGCGCGAATTTCTCCCTATGGCTTTATGCAGCAGTATTGCGGCTACCGAAGAATCAACCCCTCCGCTTAACCCCAGAACTACCTTGTCATTACCGACAGCCTTCTTGATGCCTGCGATGCTGTCTTTGATAAAGGACTCCATGGTCCAGCGGCCGAGGCAGCCGCAGATCTTAAAAAGAAAATTACTGAGGATCTGGTTGCCTTTTTCCGTATGGGTAACCTCGGGGTGAAACTGTACGCCGAATATCTTTCTTGAAGGATTGGCAATCGCGGCAATCGGGGCATTGGCGGTATGCGCAATCACCTTAAAACCTGATGGCAACTTCTTCAGGTAATCCCCATGGCTGGCCCAACAGGTAAAATTCCCAGGCATATGACTGAAAAGGTCGCGGTTATAATCTACGAAGAGCTCGGTCTTGCCGTATTCGCGTCCGCTGGTATGCCTGACCTTGCCGCCGAGCATCTCGGCAATAAGCTGCATGCCGTAACAAATCCCCAGCACCGGAATTCCCAACTTAAAGATTTTTGTATCAGGATAGGGGCTCTTCTTATCCAGCACCGATGCCGGCCCCCCGGATAGTATAATCCCTTTCGGTGAAAGCTCGGCTATCTCCTTGGCCGGGGTATTATACGGGATGATGCGCGAGAAGACCTTGTTTTCGCGCACCCTCCTGGCTATCAACTGGGTATACTGGGAGCCGAAATCTAAAATCAGTATTGTTTGTCTGGTCATTTCCCCATCCCTATCCCTTGGCTAATCTGGAATATCTTGCCCTCTGTTTGGATAGAAGGGGCAATGATAATTTCCACGTCGTGCATTTCCTTCAGGTTTGAAGCGCCCAACGACCCCATTGAAGTCTTCAGCGCCCCGATAAGATTTTGCGAACCGTCATCCACTCTGGCCGGGCCAAAAAGTATCTCCTTTAAAGTCCCGGTCGTGCCGACGTTGATGCGGGTGCCGCGCGGAAGGTTCACGTGGGAAGTAGCCATCCCCCAATGATACCCTCTGCCCGGGGCCTCTTTTGCGCGGGCAAAGCTGGAGCCGATCATCACGGCATCCGCTCCGGAGGCAAAGGCCTTGCAGATATCTCCTCCGCGGTTCATGCCTCCGTCCGTAATGATGGAGACATACCTGCCTGTCCTCTTAAAATAAAAATCGCGCGCCCCCGCTGCGTCTACGGTAGCGGTAACCTGCGGCACGCCTATCCCCAGGACGCCGCGGGTAGTACACGCCGCCCCCGGGCCGATACCTATCAACAGCCCACTGGCCCCGGTCTTCATAAGCTCTACGGTGGTCTCGTACGTAACGCAATTGCCGATAATCACGGGGATCTTTACGGTTTTACAAAATCTAAAGAGGTCCAGGCTCTTGTATTCCCTTGCCAGATGCCTGGTAGTGGTAACGGTAGACTGCACTACGAAGATGTCCGCTCCGGAATTGATTGCCAGCCGCGAAAACTTCTCGGCATGGGAAGGGATACAGCTTACTACTGCCGTGCCTTTTCTCTTTTTAATCTCGCTGACCCTCTTGGAAACTAATTTTTCCTTGATGGGGGTGGTGTATAGCGATTGGATAAGTTCGGTGGCTTTCTGGGGAGTCGCCCTGGATATCTGCTCCAAGACATCATCGGGATCCTCGTAACGGGTCTGCACACCGTCAAGGTTTAAGACCGCAATGCCTCCCAGCCTTGACATCTCTATTGCAAAACGCACATCCACTACCCCATCCATAGCCGCCGCCAGGATAGGGACCTTAAATATTTTGCCTGCGATTTCAAAAGAAGTATCTACCTCGTTGGGGTTAACGGTCTGTGCGCCCGGCACCAAAGCTATCTCGTCAAAGCCGTAACAACGACGCGCCCGCCTGCCTATACCTATCCATTCCGCCATAATGCCGCTCCTTTATAACTTCTTATTTTTCAGTGAGTTATATACAAAAATGCCTGTTTCAGGGATGCCTTAAGAAATGATTGAGAAAAATTTTACACCCGTGCTGCCGAATTGTCAATGATTATTTTATAGGGGTGACCTTAGGGTTACTGCGAAACCCGGCCACGGATATTTTTTTCGATAAAATCAACTAACTTCTCCAGGCTCACCGGTTTAGCTATAAAAGAACGCCCGCCTATTATGCCGCGGTTCTTTTCTACCTCCTGCCTATCTACGGCTGCGGTCAAAAATACAACCGGGATATTCATGGTTTCCTCATCGTTTTCCAGCTGATAGCACACCTCTCCGCCGTCAATCTCCGGCATCATAACGTCAAGTAAAATCAGGTCCGGCTTAAAGTCCTTGGCAGCGGCAAACCCGCGCGAACCGCTGTTCTCTGTTTTAACCTCATACCTGCCGGTCCCCTCAAGGTTGGATTTTACCAGTTTTGTAAAATTCTCCTCGTCGTCAATAAGTAATATCTTCTTCATCGGGTTACCTCCTGGATACCTTTAGAACAAGGGTTATCTTGGTCCCCTTGCCGGGCCGGCTCTCCACGTATATTACCCCCCGGTGCATATGAATTATATTCCTGGTTACCGACAGCCCCAATCCTGCCCCGCCTACCGGGCCCTTGGTGGTAAAGAACGGGTCAAAGATCCTGTTGAGGTTCTCTTCGGGTATTCCGACGCCGGTATCCTCGACCTCAACTATTACCGCCGTCTCTCCAATCCTGAAATTATCATTTGTTCTTTTACCTATGCCGTTTTTTATCTCTTCTAATTTTTTATCGTAGGTGCGTATGACTACCCTGCCGCTGTCGCCAACGGCCTGAAGGGCATTCAATAATATATTGATGAAAACCTGCTCCATCTTGTTTTTGTCTACCAGGACATCAGGCAGGTCCTTCTTCGCTTCTAACGTAATGCCCACCTTTTCGGATTTAAACCTGGTTTTTACCAAACTCAAAGATGTCTCCAGGATAGAATTTATATTTTCCGGCTCCAAGTCCAGGCCCTTGGATTTGGAAAAATCCAGGAGCGTGTTTATAATCTTATCCGCTCTTTCCACGCTTTCCTTAATCATAACCAGAGCCTCAATAATAGCCTTTTCAGTCGCGGGAATTTTCTGCTCAAGGTAATTAACCCCCTGCAATATTATTCCTAAGGGGTTCCTGACTTCATGCGCCACCCCGCTGGCCAGTTGGCCCACAGCATTTAATTTTTCGGCCTGGATAAGCTGGTCCTGCGTCTCCTTAAGCCTGGCGTATGATTCCTGCAGCTTCTTCTCTGCTTCCCTGCGCTCCTGCACTTCCTGAAGCAATTCTCCCTTTTGCCTGAAAAATCTAATTATCAACCGAGAGATATCTCCAAATTCACTGGTATCCTTTTCCAAGCTGCGGAGAGCCCCTGAATCTTCCGTCTTCAGCGCCCGGGAGATAATGGCAAGCGGTATATTTACCGATGTTATCAGGACTGTTATTACAACAAACAAAACACATACAAGAAAAACGACAAATAGTATGGCCGTATTTTTTGAGAATGACTTGAAACCTGCTATTTCCTTGGATTCTATCCTGACGTTAAGGCGGGCTACCGGTTCTGCGTTCCAGCCATTGAACTCTCTTGAAAAAAAGATAGTGCTATCTAACTTACTGCGGGAGACAGAGGGTATCTGATCTGGCTTGACGAGTTCAATCTCTCCGCCTATCAAATTAGCAAACTCAGCGAGATATGCTCTATTCCAGAGCCGGCCCGCAAAGAAATATCCCTGGGTAGGGGTCCTCCTCTCCGCATCCGCGCTGACATGTATTGTGGCGCCGCGGACCTCCAATAACCCTAAAGGAGTATTGACAAAAAAATGGCGGAAATGCTCCTTTAAAAACATTTGATCCAGGACATCTTTGGGGAAAGAAACCCCCTTGAGGCTGGCATCGGGTTGCCGGGTTACGGAATAAAGTAAAGATGAATCCAGTTTATATACCCATATCACATCTACCTGATAGGTATCAAGGACGTTATCGCTTAGCATTTTCTTAGCCCATGCCATATCGCCGGTGCGCACAAAGGATGCCATTTCATCCCAATAAGTATAATCAAATGCCAATGCTTCAAGGTTCAGGCCTTTAAGCTCTATAATCTTGCTCAGGTAGATATTCTTCTCATCGCTGTGTTCCTTAACAAGAAACTCCACTTTCTTATTTTCGGAGAGTTGATACAAATACCTTCCCGCAATAAATATGGCGCTGAGCAATACCAATAATAAAATTATTTTTTTCTGGACCTTCATGGCTTAATATTTAGATATTTGCTGGCATTTCCATTCTACAATGAATATAAACCAACCCTTTATATTGTATCACCTTCGTTTTTAATTCTCAAGAGAAGCTTTCAAAATAAAAGGCGCAAGGTCTAATTAACCTTGCGCCTTTTATTATAGCCGAAACTGCCTATATCAAGAGGTCTTAATACATGCCTCCCATCCCGCCGCCTCCCGGTGGCATTGGGGGCATCTTTTCTTCCTTTTCAGGCTTATCAGCAATGAGCGTCTCGGTGGTCAAAAGCAACGCTGCGATGCTGGAAGCATTCTGGAGCGCGGAACGGGTAACCTTGGTGGGGTCGATCACGCCCGCATCAAGCATATCCACATAGGCATCCTGATTCACGTCATAACCAACGTTGGTCTTTTCCGCCTTGATACGCTGCACCACTACCGAGCCTTCCAGGCCGGCGTTTTCGGCAATCTGCCTTATAGGCTCCTCAATCGCTCTCTTGACGATATTGATGCCTATCTTTTCGTCTCCGTCAGCCTTAATCTTTTCAAGGGCCGCGATGGTACGCAACAAGGCTACCCCGCCTCCGGGGACAATGCCTTCCTGGGAAGCTGCGCGGGTAGCATGAAGCGCGTCCTCAACCCTTGCCTTCTTCTCTTTCATTTCAGTCTCGGTAGCTGCGCCGACATTGATTACCGCAACTCCTCCGGCAAGCTTTGCCAGGCGTTCCTGCAGCTTCTCTTTGTCATAATCGGAATCGCTGTCCTCAATCTGCTTTTTAATCTGTGCGATCCTGCCGTTGATGGACTGGGTCTTGCCAGCGCCTTCAACGATAGTAGTATTCTCCTTGTCAACCTTAACCCTCTTGGCACGGCCGAGGTCCTCGACATTGATGTTTTCCAGCTTAATCCCTAAGTCTTCGGTAATTGCCTTGCCTCCGGTAAGGACTGCGATATCCTCAAGCATTGCCTTGCGCCTGTCGCCGTAACCCGGGGCCTTGACTGCGCAGGCAGCAAAGGTACCGCGTATCTTATTTACT
Organism: Candidatus Omnitrophota bacterium; assembly: GCA_041649115.1. Classification (GTDB taxonomy): domain Bacteria; phylum Omnitrophota; class Gorgyraeia; order Gygaellales; family Profunditerraquicolaceae; genus JBAZKK01. The sequence continues at coordinate 30,435 of JBAZNT010000007.1, forward strand.
ACCAGGGTAGCCAATGCCTCGCCCTCAACCTCTTCCGCCACAATCAACAGGGGTTTGCCGGTACGCGCAATCTTCTCCAAAAGCGGGAGGATATCCTTAATAGAGGATATCTTTTTCTCGTATATCAGGATATAGGGGTCTTCAAGAAGCACCTCCATCCTTTCGGCATCGGTAACAAAATATGGGGAAAGGTACCCCTGGTCAAACTGCATCCCCTCTACCACGTCAAGGGTAGTGGCGGTGGACTTGGCCTCTTCTACGGTAATGACTCCGTCCTTGCCGACCTTATCCATCGCCTCTGCGATAAGCTCGCCGATGGTGGTATCGGAGTTGGCGGCAATGGAAGCCACCTGCGCTACCTCTTTCTTATCCTTGATGGGAGTAGAAAGTTTTCCTAATTCCTCCACTACTTTATCTACTGCCTTCTCTATCCCCCTCTTTAGCTCCATGGGGTTTGCGCCGGCAGTAACGTTTTTCAAGCCCTCGCGATAAATCGCCTCAGCCAAAAGCGTAGCGGTGGTGGTGCCGTCGCCTGCTATATCAGAGGTCTTTTCTGCAACCTCTTTGACCATCTGGGCGCCCATATTCTCATAGGGGTCTTCCAGGTCAATCTCCTTGGCTACCGTAACACCGTCCTTGGTAATGGTTGGCGAACCGAATTTTTTGTCGATTACGACGTTGCGGCCCTTGGGACCCAGCGTCACCTTCACCGCAGCCGAAAGCTGCTCTACGCCGCTTAAGATCTTGCGGCGTGCTTCGTCGCTATACAAAAGTTGCTTTGCCATTAGATAACCTCCTTTTTAAAAAATTGCCTCTATTTTATAATCGCCAGGATATCTTCTTCGCGCATAATCAAGAGCTCTTCGCCGTCCTTGGTGGTAATCTCGTTTCCGGAATACTTTCCGTATAATACCTTATCTCCCACCTTAACCTCCAGGGCCTGGACGCTTCCGCTATCAAGAACCTTGCCTTTTCCTACCGCCACTATCTCTCCCTCTTGAGGTTTTTCTTTTGCGGTATCGGGAAGGACTATCCCGCCCTTGGTCTTGGCCTCTGCCTCTAAAGGTTTGACTACTACCCGGTCGCCTAACGGTTGAATCTTCATAACTACACCTCCTTATGATTTTGGCATGATTTATATTAGCACTCGCCCTACAAGAGTGCTAATTATAAAATAAAAAAAAATCTTGTCAAGTATTTTTTTATCTATCTCTACCCCCTAGAAAACGTTTTCTTTAAAGTGGGATTTCGGTATTGAAATGCCAAAAAAATAGCTTAAACTTTAGGCGGAGATACTATACGCACTCCTTAACGATAAAGCCGCGTCCATAGCTGTATCCGGCGCGGAATGCCACGGATCGATAAGGAAGATTTTAGTTATCATTATCGAGAGCCGGGTTGCCGAATTAAGGAAAGGCAACCCGGCTATTTTATTTTCCGGGACAAGATAAATCAGGCAGAAAATATGCGGGCCGAAAGGAGGTGAATAAAAACGGATTCGCCCCTTCTGCAAAAAATAGATAGGGGTAAAACAATCCCTGACGATAACCCGCGCCGTATGCAAAAGGCGCGAAATGCCACGGATCGATAAGGGGGAAAGTAAAATGAAAAGGCTAAACCTGCTGCTTTTAACATTCTTTGCATGCATACTGGGTATAACAGCAACCGGTCATGCAGAAGGGGTATCGCCCCTACGCCTAGAAGTAACCAAAAGTATGCCTGTTTATAAGGCTGGGCTTCGCGCTGTTAACATGGTTAAAATAGAAACGCCGGCAACAACCAGTTCCCTTGCAACGCTTGAATCAAACACTGGCACTGCCGATAAAAATAAAAAAGACAAGGTCAACGTCGGCACTGCCGACCCTGTAACTGCCATAAAAACACAGGATAAAACCAATGGGAATATCCTTCCTGCCGGCAGTAAAGAAAAAATATATGATAAAGACGGAAATTGCATAGGATATAAAGAAAGTGTTTACACAAGAAATGACAAGGGGTTAATAACTAAAATAAGCTGGGCAAAATATAACACCAAAGGGGAAAAAATCAGCTCCGGGACCCAGGAATATAGCTATACCTATAATAACAGGAACCAGGTCACAAAACGGGTAATAACATGCAAGAACAGCCAAGGGAAAGTAACTGAAACTCACACCACGGAATACACCTATGGCAGTGACCACCTGGCAACGGGTTACAAAATCACGGTGCAATATGCAAGCGGAAAGAAAATTGTTTCAAATTCAGTAATCACCCGCGATGCCGCCACCCATAAAATAGACCATATCTCTACCACGGCGGTTATTACAAAAAATGGCGCAATACTCCAGAAAACAAATACCATACAAAGCTACAGTTACCATGCTAACGGAAAATTAAAGCAAATTGCCATAACAATCCGTAATGGCTCTAAGGTCGGAGGCGGGACTTTAATAGAAACAAGGACGAATAATTACGGCACGGACGGGATCCTTAAAAACGGCTCGCAGGTATTTTACAAAAACGGTAAATTATCCGAAAAGCGCGTTATAACTTATCTTTCGAAATAAATTAAAAAGGGAAACAAATAATCGATATTTTAATTAATTACTTAGACTATTGAAGATAATTGGGTTGAATCAGGAGGGATGAGATGCTATTTTAGATCGCGACTTCCGCTTTTCTCATAAAAGGCGCCAGCCCCATCAGGTCAATGCGGTTAAGCTCTACCCCTACGCGGTACCTGTCCGGCTCAAGGCGCCTGGACCAGGCAACCTTGCCTCTTGTATAGTAGGTCTCGCCTCTTTCGGGTATGGGCAGCCACATCTCAAGCGGGGTCTCGGGATCAACTTCCCTTTGCGTAAGCATGCCGATACCCCTGGCGCTGATATCTTCGGTCTGCACTAAATTCCATTTATTAGTCGAGGTATTTAGAAACCTCATGCTTATCCTTAACGGCATCCGTTGGAATAATCTTTTATCGCTGGAGGAATACGGCTCCATCATTTTACCCTCCTTCAATAAATAAAAAACCGCGGCTTGTCTTTATCTGACTATCCCGCGGCTTTCGAAACATCTCGTTAGAGTTTCGCACCTATTATCCAAAGTTATAAAATGCCGTTACGATATTAATTATAGGTCAAGAGAACTTTCCTGTCAAGTATTTCCTGCTGTAAATAAGGTTAAGGCCCTTTATGGTCAGGTCTACATCCAAATATTTTTCCGCCTTGATATACCTGCTCAAAAGAACGCTATCGCCTCCTGTAAAAACCGCTATCGCATCACTGCCGATAACCTCTCTGATGCCTCGCATCATATCCCCGGTCATAGCCGCAAAACCGTGGACAATCCCGCTTAAGATGCTCTCGGAGGTATCGCGGCCGATAAATTCTTTCGGCCTCCTCAATTTTATATCCGGTAGCAATGCGGTCTTCTCTGCCAATGCCGCCAAGGAGATCCTCAATCCTGGAAGTATCATCCCGCCTAAGTACTCGCCTCTGCGCGATATGACATCAAAGGTAATGGCAGTGCCGAAATCCACTACCACAGCGGGAGAGCCGTAAAACTCGCATGCCGCGTAGGCGTTCACCAAACGGTCCTGCCCAACCTGTCTCTTCATGCGATAGCGGTTAATTATCGGCACCTTGATATTCAGGCCCAACACTAAAGGCTTCTTACCTAATTGCCTGAAAAGCTCCTTTTTCAATATAACAGTGGCATATGGCACAACGCTGGAGATTATGGCGTTTTCTATGGGGTAGCTTCTTAATATCGGCAAAAGTTCCTTACGGTATGTTCTCCTGCAGGTAGGAATACTGTAACGCCTCAAAAGCCGCTTCTTCTCAAATACGCCCAGGCTTATATTGGTATTCCCCACGTCAACAGCCAGCAGCATCCCTTCTCCTTCTTATTCTTAGGGACGGTTCTGAAGCGCGGTTAGAACCGTCCCCTGCAGGGACACTTTTAACCGTAGTTGAGAACCGTCCCTTAAATTCAGCAAGCTGATCGCGCAATTGGGCCGCCTTTTCAAACTGCAGGTTTCTGGCAGCCAGTTCCATTTCGTATTCCAACTCCGCGGCATATCTGGCAATCTCGTATTCGTCGCGGGCCTGGCCGGTTAACCCTTCCACAAAAACCTCCGCCTCTGCTAACTCCTCAATCCCTGAACGTATTTCCTTTTTGATGGAACGCGGGGTGATACTGTTTTTCAGGTTAAAGTCCAATTGCATCTTTCTCCTGCGATTGCTCTCCGCGATAGCTTTCTTCATCGAACCGGTGACCGTATCGGCGTACATGATAACCGCCCCGTTGATGTTGCGTGCGGCCCGGCCCGCAACCTGTATGAGTGAAGTGGCGGAACGCAAAAAACCTTCCTTGTCGGCATCCAGTATCGCTACCAGAGAAACCTCGGGAAGGTCCAGCCCTTCCCTTAAAAGATTTATGCCTACCAGGCAATCAAATTTACTCTCCCTCAAATCGCGCAGTATCCTGCTGCGTTCAATGGTCTGAATTTCACTATGTAGGTATTTTACCCTTAATCCCTTCTCCTGTAAATAATCCGTCAGGTCCTCTGCCATGCGCTTGGTAAGGGTAGTTGCCAAGACGCGCTCGTTATTCCTGGCGCGCTTCTGGACCTCAGTGATAAGGTCTTCAACTTGATTTGCGATAGGCCGTACCGCAATCTCGGGGTCAAGGAGCCCCGTGGGCCTGATAATCTGCTCGATTACCAGCCCCCTGCTCTTTTTTATCTCGTATTCGTCGGGGGTAGCAGAAACAAATACCGTTCTTTTGGTAATGTCGTTAAACTCTTCAAATTTAAGCGGGCGGTTATCCAGGCAGGACGGAAGACGGAATCCATATTCCACCAAAACCTCCTTCCTGGCGCGGTCGCCTTCGTACATCCCCCTTACCTGCGGAAGCGTAACGTGAGATTCGTCAATAACGGTAAGGAAATCGGAATCAAAATAGTCAATCATGGTGTAAGGACGCGAGCCGGGGGGACGTCCTGAGATATGACGGGAATAATTCTCAATGCCGTGACAATAACCTATCTCTTTAAGCATCTCCATATCATATTTGGTGCGCGATTCCAGGCGTTCGGCCTCCAACAGTTTATTTTTCTTGCGCAAGAAACCCAGTTCTTTTTCCAATTCCTCCCTGATGGAAGTAACGGCATTTTCAATCCGGCCCGGAGAAACCAAAAAATGCTTGGCAGGGTAAATTGCCGTTTTATCCAAGGAAACAAGCGTCTCGGACGAAACCGGATTAATCCAAGAGATGGACTCGATAACGTTGCCGCAGAAATTGATGCGCAGCGCGTTCTCCTCATAAGAAGGGAAAACCTCCACTACGTCTCCCCTGACCCTCACCCTCCCGCGCACAAATTCATAATCATTGCGCTCATACTGCATCTGGATGAGGCTTCTTAAAAGTTCGTCGCGCGCGATCGCCATGCCCTTTTCGATAAAAAGCAGGAGCTCGCGGTAATCCTCCGGAGAACCAAGGTTGTAAAGGCAGGAAACGGAAGCCACCACTATCACATCGCTACGCGACATAATGCTGGTGGTAGCGGAAAGCCTCAGGCGGTCAAGACGGTCATTAATAGAGGCGTCTTTTTCAATATAGGTATCGGTGGAAGGTATGTATGCCTCCGGCTGGTAATAATCATAGTAACTGACAAAATACTCTACGGCATTGCGGGGAAAGAACCCCTTAAATTCAGAATATAACTGCGCTGCCAGGGTCTTATTATGGGAAATAACGAGGGTCGGCAGCCCCAGGCGGGCAATGACATTGGCCAGAGTAAATGTCTTCCCGGAACCGGTCGCGCCCAGGAGGGTACGGTATTTATGCCCCTCCTCTGCGCTCTTGGTCAACTCCTCGATAGCCTTGGGCTGGTCCCCGCGAGGCCTCAAACTTGTTTCTAACTCAAAGGCTTTGGAAGGCATCAAAAGCCATACTGCTTACAAAGTCTGATAATGTCTGGCAGCGCGTCTTTATCCTTTAATTGCCCCAGTGCATAAAGAGCGTTCGCCTGTAATCTAGGGTCGTTATCAAAAATAGCATGGCGCAAGAACGGGTAGCTAACACTTTCTTTTAATTCTTTAAGCACGGCCGGAGAATCATGATGCAGCGGGTCAGCGGGATTCTGCAGCGCCTCGATGAAGACCTTCGGTAACCACTTGCCGTTTACGCGGTAATCCAACTCCACATTTTCGCTAAAACCCCTGGTGTCCCGCGAAACGGACAGCCTTTTACGTAACGTATCGCAAAAATAAGGCTTCAATATGGTTAGGGCACGTGCGCCGTCGCGCCTGACCAGGGTGGGGCTGTTAGGAGACGTTATATCGCTTAATATTATATTGACAACCCTCGTGTCCTTAAGGTTTGCCAAGGCGATATAAGAGCTTGCGCGGGCATAGGGGCTCGGACTCTTGGTATCATTCCAAAGAAGCTGCATGAATTTATTGTTTAGCTTAAATCGGCGCCTCCTCGTTTTGGAAGCGGCCTCATTGGCCAGAGAGCTTAGAGCGGTCTTAGCTGCCGCACGCACATAAATATCCGAATCATAGAGTCTAAGATTAAGCACCACCACATCCTCTTCGCTGCCTATCTTGCCTAAAGCCATACAGGCGGCCTGACGCACCTGCGCATTTTCGTCCTTCGCGGCCTTCTTGATATAGATCAAGGCCGGATTGAACTTGTTCTTGCCTAATTGCTCAATTGCCCTTATGCGTACGTTGGCATCGTTGCTATCCAACAATACCCGCACCAGCCTAAAGAGATACTTGTCCCCGAGATCCCCAAGCTGCTCCACTGCAAGTACGCGTATATCCGAGCGCCCGTTGTTTAAAAAGTTGAGGAGTTTCTTCTCGTAAGAAGTAACTCCCAATCTAACCAGCGCCTTGGTAGCAAAGATACTTACTAAATAATTCCGGTCCCTGCTGGCTATCTCCAGCCAGGGCACGGCATCCTTGCAATTCAATCTGCCCAAGGCATCTGCAGCATAGGCGCGCAGCATAAAATCAGGGCTCTTTAAGCCCTGGATTAAAACTTCTTTTGCACTCGGGTCTCCTAACCTCCCCAGGGCCTCAAAGGCCTTGCTACAAACCAGTATCCGGGAATAATCGGTTTCCTCTGCCAACACGGGTAAATAAAAGAGTGCTGCGATAAACGCGAGCGTCACTATCAAGGCCGTTTTTTTCATATCCGCTCCTTTGTTAGTTTATCTCCAAAGATAAATCAAGCGATTCTACGTCCTTGGTTAAAGTCCCCAGCGATATAAAATCAACGCCGCAGGAAGCGTATGAACGCATATTATAGGAGTTAACATCGCCGGAGGCCTCGGTCTTAATACGCCTTATCCGGGGTGACGGAAACTTTCTTTTAAGACGTACGGCTTTTTTCATTTCGGAGGGCGGCATATTATCCAGCATAATGATATCCGGGGCTGCCTCAAGGACCTGATAAAACTCCTTAAGGTTTTTTACCTCTACCTCAATCTTTAGTTTCCCCGCATACCTTCTCCTAAGCGATGCAATGGCGGATTTTAAATCCGCGGGCCCCTTTCTATTGCATATTGCGATATGGTTATCTTTGAGTAAAAACATCTCATCCAGTCTTTGACGGTGGTTGAACCCTCCCCCTACCCTAACGGCGTATTTTTCTAATTTCCGCAGCCCGGGGATGGTCTTGCGGGTATCCAGCAACTTTACCTCGCTGGAACCGAGTAACCGCACGAACTTCCTGGTGCGCGTAGCAATACCGCAAAGTAAGCCTAAGAAATTCAATGCTACCCTCTCGGCGGTAAGTATGCCGGCAGCCGGTCCGCGTAATCTCGCCAAAACCTCGCCTTTTTTGATATTTTTGCCGTCCTTTGCCAGACAGGAAAAACTTATCCTTCTGTCCAGGCACTGGAAAACCAGTTTTGCAATACCAAGACCGCACGCAACCCCATTATCTTTGGCAATAATTGCCGCGCTGCAGCTAACCCCATCCGGCACAAAATAACCGGTAGTGATATCGCCTCTTCCGATATCCTCCCTCAAGGCATCTTTTACAATTCTGACTATGCTGCGTTCGCTAATGCAGTTCATTCGACATCCTCTCAAGACGCTCCATGAGCCTCCGGGATTCCTCCAGCCCCGCCCTTTCCTTTTCCACTATTTCCCGGGGGGCCTTACCGGTAAACTCCGGATTTTTAAGCCTTGCCTCTTTGGAGCTAACCGAAACGGATAGCTTCTCAATCTTATCCGTAATCTTGGCGCGTTCCCGGCAGGCATCAATGGCGTCGCCTAAACGAAGGTAAATATCGGCATCGGCAGTAGCATCGCTTACCGTCCCTGCCGGTCTATCTGCAACCCCAAGCATCCCGATGTCACCCAGGCGACCCAGATTCATAATCCAGTTCTTATTCTGCCCTATTGCCTCACGCAGGGCGTTATTGTGGGGGTAGACGAAAACGCCGAGCAGCAACTGCGTATCAATCTCGAGTTCGGCTCGCAGGTTCCTCACCGCCTTAATGATACCGAAGAGCATCTCCATCTCGGATTCAATTCTAGCGTCAATCATGTTCTCCTGCAGGTGAGGCCAGGGGGCAATCATGATGGAATCGCCCTGATGAGGCAATAGCTGCCAGACCTCCTCGGTGATAAAGGGCATATACGGATGGAGTATCCGCAGGGTCTTCTCAAGCACTTTATACATCACTACCTGATGGCGCTCTTTATTAATCTCGGGCTTGATAATCTCCAGGTACCAATCGCAAAATTCATGCCAGAAGAATCCGTAGACGGCATTGACGGCCTCGTTAAGGCGATAATCCCCCATGGCCTTATTGAACTGCCTGAGAACCGAATAAAACCTGCTTAGTATCCAGCGGTCAGCTAAATCCAAATCCCCTTTTCCGAAAAACTGGCAAAGATCTACCTTTATCCTTGAGGTATCAAGGTTCATCACTATAAAACGGGAGGCATTCCAGATCTTATTGGCGAAGTTACGCCCCTGCTCAAACCTCTCCTTTGATAAAAATACGTCCTGGCCGTGGCTGGTAAGCGATATAAGGCTGAAACGCAGCGCGTCTGAGCCGTATTCGCCGATGATATCCAGGGGATCAATGATATTGCCGAGCGATTTAGACATTTTCCTTCCTTCGACATCACGCACCGTACCGTGGATATAAACTTCCTTAAAGGGTTGCTGATGCATAAATTCAAACCCTGCCATAATCATGCGCGCCACCCAGAAAAAAATAATCTCGGGGGCAGTCACCAGCGTTGAGGTAGGATAGAAATATTTCAACTCTTCCCTGGCCTTCCTGGCATCGACTGCGCTATCTGCGGAAAATTTAAACGGCCAGTAAAAGGTGGCAAAAGGCCACAGCCAGGAAGAAAACCAGGTATCCAGGACATCTTCGTCCTGCCGTATCTGTGTCGAACTGCAGGCAGGGCATTTTTGTGGTTTTTCAATACTGACAATAACCCCTTTATCAGCCCCCGCCTTTTGACAATCGGCACAGTAGTAAACCGGCAGACGATGCCCCCACCAGATCTGGCGCGAGATGCACCAATCCTGAATATTCTCCATCCAGTTAAGGTAAACTTTTTTCCAGCGCTCGGGATAAAACTTGACCTTGCCTTTTTTAACCGCCTCGATCGCCGGGCCTGCCAGGGGCTTCATTTTCACAAACCACTGCCTCGATAAAAACGGCTCGATGATGGTATGGCACCGGTAACAATGCCCCGCAGAAATAATATGGGGCTCAACCTTTTCCACTAACCCCGCTGCCTTTAAATCATCCAGGATAGCCTGGCGGGCCTGAAACCTTTCCATGCCCTGATAACGCCCGGCATGTTCGTTCATGCGGCCGTCGGGTTGCATGACGTTAATAAAATCAAGCTTGTGTTTCTTGCCCAAGGCATAATCTGCGGGGTCATGCGCCGGAGTCACCTTGACGGCTCCGGTACCAAAGGCCATATCTACGCTGCTATCTGCGATAACCTTGATTTCCTTGTTTAACAAAGGAAGGGCGAGCGCCCTGCCCATTAATTTCTTATACCTCTTGTCCTTAGGGTTGACCGCAACGGCAGTATCCCCCAGCATCGTCTCCGGGCGGGTCGTTGCTACGGTCAAAAAATCCGCAGGGTCATCTTTTAATGGATATTTTAAATAATAAAGGCTGCCTTCCAGCTCTTGGTGCGGGGCTTCCTCATCGGCCAGTGCCGTTTGGCAACGGGGGCACCAATTGATAATGTAGGTACCGCGATAGATAAGGCCTTTTTGGTAGAGGTCTACGAAAACCTCAAGCACCGAAGCGGAATACTCGGCATCCATGGTAAAACGCAGGCGCTGCCAATCGCAGGAGGCCCCCAGGCGTTTCAGCTGCCTGATAATAGTGGAGCCGTGGCGCTCCTTCCAATCCCATACCTTCTCAACGAACTTCTCCCTGCCTAAATCCTGGCGCCTCAGGCCTTCTTTGGCAATGGACTTCTCTACTACATTCTGGGTAGCGATACCGGCATGGTCTATCCCCGGCATCCAAAGCGTCTCTCTGCCGCTCATGCGATGGTAGCGTATCAGGATGTCCTGAATGGTATTATTCAGGGCATGCCCCATATGAAGTATGCCGGTAACGTTGGGGGGAGGTATGACTATAGAGAATGGCTTGCGGTCTAAAGCGTCCTGGGCGTGAAAATAACCTTTCTCTTCCCAAAACTTATACCATTTATCTTCGCAGTCTCTCGGGTTATAACGCGTTGATAACTCATTCATAAAACTTATCTTTTTTATCTTGAGTATCCGCTGTCTTTTAATAACTTGTATTCCACGCTGTCCAGCAGGGCCTGCCAGGAAGCCTCGATGATATTCTCGGAAACCCCAATAGTGCTCCAGCTTCCTTCTTCGTCCTGGGATTCTATCAAGACGCGCACCCTGGCAGCGGTCCCTGCCTTTTCGTTCAGGACCCTTACCTTAAAATCCGAAAGGCGCATCCTGGATAAGGCAGGATAGAAGTTCTTCAGGGCCTTGCGAAGCGCGTTGTCCAGCGCATTAACCGGGCCATCCCCTTCTGCCGCGGTGTGCTCCTTGACGCCTTTGACGCTAAGCTTGATAATCGCCTCGGTGGTTATCTTTCTGCCAGAATGCTTCTCAACTACTACCTTGAATCCTTCCAACCGGAAGAAATCCCGGCACTGCTTAAGCGCCCTTTTTATCAATAACTCAAAGGAGGCATCCGCAGCTTCGAAATGATACCCCTGATGTTCCAATTCCTGCATCAGCTTAAGTATCCTTTTTGTCTTAGGGTCATCCTTGGTAAGGTCCAGCTTCATTGCCTTGGCACGGATAAAAATCCCGGTCTTGCCGGCTAATTCCGAAACCAGTATCCGGCGCTCATTGCCGACCGCGGAAGGCTCGATATGCTCATAGGTCTGGGGGTTTTTCATCACGGCATTGATATGCACTCCCGCCTTATGCGCAAAAGCCGAAGAGCCCACGTAAGGCTGGTCATTCCTCTCTTTCATATTGCTGATCTCGCTGATGAAATACGAGATACGCCGCAGGTCTTTTAATTTCTCGTCGCTGATGCAATCTATCCCAAGCTTCAGCTTCATACCTGCGATAATGGGGATTAAGTCCGCGTTGCCGCATCGCTCGCCGTAGCCGTTGATGGTGCCGTGGACCATGCCGCAGCCCGCCTCAACAGCGGCAATGGAATTGGCAACCGCCAGGCCTGCGTCGTTATGACAATGGATGCCGAGGCCGCTCTTGATATCCCGCCGCACCTCCCTGATAATACCGCTCATCACGGATGTGAGCGTCCCGCCGTTGGTGTCGCATAAGATCAACTCTCCAGCGCCTGCCTTACAGGCAGCCTCAAGGCATTTAAGGCTGTAGCTCTTATTAGAAAGGTAGCCGTCAAAAAAATGCTCGGCATCAAAAAATACACGGATACCCTCCCCTGCCAAGAAACCGATGCTATCGCGTATCATTCTGAGATTCTCTTCCGGGGTAGTCTTAAGGACATCCCTGACATGCAGGTCCCAGCATTTACCGAAGATGGTAACTACCTTTGCCCTGGACGCCAGGAGCGCCCTTAGGTTCTGGTCTTCCGCGGCCCTTACGCCGCATTTGCAGGTAGAACCGAAAGCTACAACCAGGCTGCTCTTAAAATGCCTCTTGGAAATCTTACGGTAAAACTCCATATCCTTGGGGTTCGACCCCGGCCAGCCGCCTTCAATATAATGAATGCCCAAGGCATCCAGCTCCTCGGCAATACGGATCTTATCCGCTACCGAATAAGAGATCCCCTCTCCCTGGGCACCGTCGCGCAGCGTAGTATCGTAAATCTTAACCTCGGTCATAGCGCTCATCTCCTGATAGCTAACCCGAACCTGTCGTGTAACGCCCTCACCGCAGCCTCGGCGAATTTTTTCTTGATAATGCATGAAATGCTGATGTCTGAAGTGGAAATCATCTCGATATTGGCGTTGTTCTGAGCCATGGCCGCAAACATCTGCGCCGCCACGCCGGGATGCGACTTCATTCCTACGCCCACTATGGCAATGCGGGCGATATCCTCATCCCTAAATACCTCCCCTGCTTTTATCTCCCGGGCCAGTTTCCTTGTCAGGCGCATTGCCCTTGAGACATCCGCTTTATTAACGGTAAAGGAGATATCGGTTGAACGCAGGTGGCTGACATTCTGCACAATCATGTCTACGCTGATACCCTTGCCGGCAAGTTCTTTAAATAACCTGGCTGCCACCCCGGGCCGGTCAGGGACATTGCAGACAGTAATCTTGGCTTCATTCCTATTTAGGGTTATACCCGTAACTACTACATCTTCCATAATCTTCGCCTCCCTAGTAATCATGGTGCCGGGGCGCTCCGAAAAAGAAGAACGCACGTGTATCGGCACATCAAACCTCTTGGCTACCTCAATGGAACGAGCCTGCATTACCTGCGCACCGAGCGATGCCATCTCAAGCATTTCATCATAGGTAATTCTTTTGATTTTCCTGGCTTTCGGCTCAATGCGGGGATCAGTAGTATAAATCCCCTCAACGTCGGTATAGATCTCGCAACGTTGCGCCTTTAATTCCTTCGCCAGGGCTACGGCAGTCAGGTCTGAACCGCCGCGCCCTAAAGTGGTGATCTCGTCATCGGCTGTTACACCCTGAAAGCCTGCCACAATCACAATCCTGCCGCGGGAAAGTTCACGCTTGATTCTTTCGGCATCTACCCTGACGATGCGGGCCTTGGTATGCCCGGTATCCGTAATAATACCTACCTGGCCTCCGGTAAACGATATCGCCTCGCATCCTAATTTATTAATGGCCATCGCCAAGAGCGCCACGGATATCTGCTCGCCGGTAGACAGAAGCATGTCTATCTCGCGTTCGGGAGGATTCCTGTCAATCTTATGCGCCAGCGCCATAAGTTCATCGGTGGTATCGCCGAGGGCCGAGACTACTACCACCAGGTTGTAACCGTTCTTCTTATAACGCACTACCCTCCTGGCGACGTTTTGGATGCGCTCCACGTTAGCTACGGACGAGCCTCCGAATTTCTGCACCACCAAAGCCTTCTTCTTCATGCCTTCGCCTTCCTCTTTATCACCGCCAGAACGTCGTAAAGCATTACCCCTGCCAAGGACAAAAGCACGGCCGTTATTACCAAAAGCACGATATCCCTTTGGGCAAAATACCTCGCCCCCTGCAGAAGTAACGCCGCTACGGTAGTAATCAATACCGCAAACCCTGCCCATAATGTAAATGCGGTAGTTTTATTTTTCATCAAGAGCCAGCAACTTACCACAAAGAGGGCCAGCGCAGCCACCAGTTGATTAGCGGCGCCGAATGCCAGCCATATACGGCTCCATTTCCCGCTGAGCGCCAAACCAGCCCCTAAAATTACTATTACAAGTGTTGAGATGTAACGGTTCTTTATGCCGAAGAGTTCCTCTGTAATATAACGCTGGATACGCGTGGCAGTATCCAGGGTAGTCAGAATAAAAATATTAAGGATTATGATTGCGATAAAATGCCCGTGGCTGCCCAGGATAGGCTTGGTAATTATGCCGTAACCTTTGCCAAAAATATTTATCGGCCCCAGCGCCTTCAATGTCTGGCCCGGGCTTAAAGGGCCGCTGAATAGCACGGCGGTAACCACGATCGCTAATACCGCCACCAACGCCTCAGCTACCATGCCGCCGTAACCGATCCTCCTGGCATATCTTTCATTGGCGAGTTGCTTAGATGAGGTGCCGCTGGATATCAAAGAGTGAAAACCCGAAAGCGCTCCGCATGCCACCGTTACGAATAAAGCCGGCCATAGATAACCTGCATCGCTCTGCCATCCCTGGTAAGCCGGCATATTAAGCCGCGGAGATGTCAAAACTAACCCCAGGTAACCGCAGGCCACGCCAAAAAACAAAAAAAAGCTCGAAAGGTAATCTCTGGGCTGAAGAAGAATATTTACCGGCAGAATGGAAGCAAAATAACAATATATTAATAAAACTATTACCCAGATGCGCACATCCAGATGAATGGTATAGCGGTTCCCGGCAAACATTAACCCCCCGACACAAACCAACCCTAAAACGGTAGCTAAGGCGATGTTAAATCTCGCCTGATATACCAGATACCCTACCGCTATTGCCACCGGGATTAAGCCCAGGGAGGGGAGAACGATCCTGGGGTCTTTTACGAATGTATCGGCGCAGAGATAGGCAAAGACAGCGACTATCAATAATAAGGTCAGCCATAAAAACATGGAGAATATCACTTTGGTGCGCCGCGAAATTACATGGCGGGAGATATCCGCTACGGAAGAGCCCCCCTCCCTCACCGAGGTAATAAGAGACCCAAAATCATGCACTCCCCCGATAAAAATAGTGCCAAGCACTACCCATAATAAAGCCGGCAACCACCCCCAGAATATCACCGCAATCACCGGCCCGATCACCGGGCCTGCCCCGGATATGGAAGAAAAATGATGCCCGAAAAGCACCAGCCAGTTTTTTGCCGGGATATAATCTACGCTGTCGTATTTTGAAAATGCAGGGGTTGCCCTTTTGGGGTCAACTCCCCAGATGCGCTCTATCCTGCGCGCATAATACCTGTAGCCAAGGAATAATAATAACAACGATGGCACCACAATAACTACCGCGCTCATCGGGTCCCCTTAATAAGATAGTCCATTAATTCGTAACCTTTATCAAAATAAAGATCGGAGGATACGGCTTCCTTTTCGTTATAAGCAGTGGCGTTTCCCGAAGGGATCCCGCTGCCGTAGGCGACAAACGGCACGACATCCGGGGTATGCGTCCTCAAAGATATAGGCGTGGCGTGGTCAGGGAGAACAATCATTCTAAAATCCTCTTTGCCCTTGAAGGTCTCCACAAGCGGCCCTACGATAAATTGGTCAAAGCGCTCAATAGCCATAATCTTCTCGCGGATATCACCGTTGTGCCCGGCCTCGTCAGGCGCCTCAACGTGGACAAAAACAAAATCCTCTTTCTTCAGGCATTTAAGCGCCGCCTCGCCTTTCCCCTGGTAATTGGTATCGTAATACCCGGTAGCGCCCTCAACCGTAACCACTCCCAAGCCCAAGATACGGCCAAGCCCTTTAATAAGGTCCACTGCCGAGATGACACTTCCTTTTATGCCGTATTTATCCTGAAAACTCGGCATGGAAGGCTTTTTCCCCTGGCCCCAAAGCCAAATCATATTCGCGGGGTTTTCCTTAAGGTCAACGCGTACCAGGTTAATCTCGTGATTTTCTAAAAGCGCCCGGGACTCCTGCATGATACCGATAATGGCTTCGGCGCCTTTGCCGGACGGAAGATTGACGTTAATGTCGCGGTTTAGAATATCGTGCGGCGGTTTACACTCAAGAATATCGAGGCCGTCTCGGCTGCCGGCTTTCGCCACCATCAGATGCCTGTAGCTGACGCCGGCGTAAAATCTAAAACGCTCGCTGCCGAGCCTCTGGTCAAGGAATTTGATAAGGTTGGCGGCCTCCTCCGAGCCTATATGTCCGGCGCTGTAATCTATAAGCTTATTATCGGCGGCTGTGATAAGATTGCACCTGAAGGCCACATCGTCATCCTCAAGCTCCACCCCCAGGTTAGCAGCTTCTAACGGGCCCCTGCCGGTGTAAAACCTGGCGGGGTCATACCCAAGTATAGATATATTTGCGACATCGGAGCCCGGAGAGGCCTTAAGAGGTATGGTCCTCACCCTGCCCAGCATGCCGCTGTGCGCCATAAAATCTATGTGGGGCTTGCGCGCTACCTCCAAAGGGGTATGCCCGTCGAGCTCCTTGAGAGGATAATCCGCCATGCCGTCTGCAACTAAAACAGCGTATTTCATGATAGCCTCTTTCCTATCAACCGTAAGAGCGCCGCTCCCATTCCTTCCCTAGTGGCAAAAGGACCGCAGGCCCCGGAGGCGCTAACGAGATAGGCACGGTAACGCTTGTCTTTAATGGTATTGGCGACTACGATATCCGTGCCGCTAGAACGCATAAGGGCCTTTGCTTCCTTTAACAGTACTGCCTTTGACTCCTGCGGTTCAAATTTAAACCCTACCGCCAGACTAAAAGGTGAAATCCGTTTTATGCAATTAATTATCTTGGGGGTAGGGACCAATTTAATCCTCAGCCCCCGGATACCGGATTTTATCTTACGCCTGTAAAGCCCCGGGATTCGGTAATCCGAAACTGCCGCCGCATGGATTACGGCATCGTATCTAAAAAAACTGAGTTCCCTCTCTAAAGAATTCTTTAGTTCGTCAAAAAAACAAAAACGCAGGAGTTTAATCCTTTTATTTAAAGAGCAGGGGCCGACCGGCCCCAAAAGCAAGGTTACCTTCGCCCCCAATCTGCTGAAATGCTGCGCCAGTAAAACCCCCGTCCTGCCGCTGGCAGTATTGCTTATTACCCTGACGCTATCAATAGCCACCCAGCTGGGACCGGCAGTGATCAAAACGCGCTTGCCGCTTAAAGTAGACTTCTTATTAATAGCCAATCTCTCTTAATACTGCCCTTAAAACAGGCTTTATTATCTTGGGGGCCCTGATGCTCTTAATCGCCAGGTCGGGGTCCTTTAATCCGTGGCCGGTAAGTATACAGACAATGCGCGCCTTACTTGTTTTGACGGCCTTATTAAAATACCCCCTTTTTGCCAGTTTTAACAAACCGGCTACCGAAGCGGCTGATGCCGGCTCGACAAAAACCCCTTCCTTAAAAGACAACATCTTATAAGCTGCGAGTATCTCGTTGTCAGAAACCATCTCAATAAGCCCTTTGGATTCATCGCGGGCCTGCTCAGCCTGCTTCCAACTGGCGGGATTTCCGATGCGTATGGCAGTAGCTATCGTATGGGGGTTGCTGATAGGGCGCCCCTTGACTATCGGAGCTGCTCCTTGGGCCTGAAAACCAAGCATGCGCGGGAGTATCCTGCTCTTGGATTTACTGCGGTATTCCTTATACCCTTTCCAATAGGCAGTGATATTGCCGGCATTACCTACCGGCATCACCTGGAAGTCCGGCGCATCTCCTAGGAAATCGCAGATTTCAAAACTTCCGGTTTTCTGCCCTTCAATACGATACGGATTAAGGGAATTCACCAGCGTGACCGGGTATTCCGCAGATACCTGGCGTACCAGCTCCAGCGCAACATCAAAATTACCGTCTACCGCCAAAACGGTAGCTCCGTGGATAAGCGCCTGGCTGAGCTTGCCTAAGGCAATCGCCCCCTTCGGTATCAAAACTATGCACCTCAGGCCTGCACGGGCAGCATAGGCAGCAGCCGATGCCGAGGTATTCCCGGTAGAAGCGCAGATTATCGCCTTGGCCCCTTCCTCGCAAGCCTTGGATACCGCCAGAGTCATTCCGCGGTCCTTAAATGACCCCGTAGGATTAAGGCCTTCGTATTTAAGATAGACCTCCAGCTTATGACCCGCCAGCTTACTGAGGTGTCCGGAGTAAATCAATGGCGTATTACCTTCTTTTAAGCTGACAACGGGAGTACGGGCGCTAACAGGAAGGTATTTTTTATACTGCGCTATTATCCCCTGCCACTTCATAATTATACCTCTTCCATGCGTATTGCTACGGGTTTCTCTCCTATAATATCCAACCGCGCTATCATCCTTAATGCCAAACGCAGGTTCTTCTCCTTGGAATCATGTATTATCATTACGATGGGGACAATCTCCGCCTTTTTCCTTTCCTTCTGGGTTACCGAAGCGATGCTGATGCCGAACCTCGCCAGGATCCCGGAAATCTTAGCCAGGACCCCGGGATGGTCATTAACCATAAAACGGATGTAGTAACGGCCGGAGGTCTCCTCAACGCGGCGCAGTTTCTTGATAGAGGAATCGGGAACAATGTTAAGATTGCGGCGGAATAATCCGGCGCGTATATCCTGGGCAAGGTCCACCAGGTCAGAGACTACCGCGGATGCCGCGGATAACTGCCCTGCGCCCGGTCCGTAAAACAGCAACTCGCCGGCCAGGTCGGACGATACATAGAGAGCGTTGAACATGCTTTCTACCGAAGAAAGAAGATGACTCTCCGGGATAAGGGTAGGGTGGACACGCACCTCCAATTCGCCGTTCTCCTTTTTGGCAATTGCCAGCAGCTTTATCTTGAATCCCAGTTCTCTGGCGTAATGGACGTCGGAAAGCGATATATGCGATACCCCCTCTACAAAGACATCGCTGAGATTAATCAATCTCCCGAAACAAAGATAAGTAAGGATCACGAGTTTATGCGCAGAATCCATGCCTGCAATATCAAGGGAGGGGTCCTTCTCTGCAAAACCTTTGGCTTGAGCCTGACGCAAGGCCTCGCTGAAACTCCGGTCATGATGAGTCATCTCCGAAAGGATGTAGTTAGAGGTGCCGTTTACGATACCAAAGATGCTCTCGAACCTGTTCGCCACCAAGCCTTCGCGCAATGACTTGATAATCGGGATGCCGGCGCCGACCGATGCCTCGAAATAAATATTTTTACCGCGGTCTTCCGCAAGGGCGAATAACTCTCTGCCGCGCTCCGCAAGGAGCGCCTTATTGGCAGTAACGATATTCTTGCCGCTCCTTAAGGCGTCAATGATAAACTCCCTGGCCGGATGGATGCCTCCGATAAGCTCTACCGCGATATCGATATTGGGATCCTTGATAACGTCGCCGGCGTCTTTCGTCAGGAGGCTCCTGTCAATGCTGACGTTCCTCCTGGAAGAAATATCCTTGTCGGCTATCTTGCTGATATTTATTTCGGTGCCGAGCTTATCTCTCAGGAAAGCCTTCCTCTCACGTAAAATCCTAACTACCCCCGAGCCCACATTGCCGAATCCTATCAATCCGATATTTATCTTTTTCATAACTTGCCTTTCTTCTTCAAATAATAATCCACCGTCTGCTTCATTGCCCCGTTCTGCTTTTCCTTATCGGGAAAGAATTCGATCCTGGTATCGTAAATGAGGTTCTTGACTATCTCGCGGGAATCCACTACCTTTGCGGCTATCTCGACAGGATTAGATTCAAAAGGCAGCCTTATCCTTAAGGCAAGGCTGGTTCCTTTTTCGAAAAATCTATTAGTAGTAAAAAGCATTCCTCCCAGGCTGAAATTTTTGGTCTGCGAACTGTCAATATCGCCGCTTTCTTCAAGCACGCGATAAGAGACGATAAAGTTAGCCTTGATGCGTGGATACCTGCGCTTTTCCGCACCATCAAACGCCATTTTTACCCTCCCTTGCTTAGTTGCACTGCCGCAACTTTAGTTCAAATGAAAAAGTCGGGGCGGACAGACTTGAACTGTCGACCTCTTGAACCCCATTCAAGCGCTCTAGCCAAACTGAGCCACGCCCCGTTTAATCCCTGCCCCCCTATTCTTCTTTTCTTTGGCGCATCATTAAATCCCTGACTGCGCGAAGAGGAGGTTTATTCCTGTAAAGAACCCGGTATACTTCTCTGGTTATGGGGGTATCTACTTTATGCCTCAAACTTAAGGCATAGGCGGACTTAGCCGTAATTACCCCTTCCGCTACCATCCGCATCTTTGAGGTTATCTTCCTTAAGGGTTCTCCTTTACCGATACGTTCTCCCACAAATCTGTTGCGGCTGTAAGGGCTGGTACAGGTAGTCACCAGGTCTCCCAGGCCGGCAATCCCCCCGAAGGTCGCGGCCTTAGCGCCCATTTTCTTTCCAAGCCTTGAAATCTCGGCTAACCCGCGCGAGAGGATTGCTGCCTTTGTATTAGTGCCAAAACCCAAACCATCGGAAATGCCGCAGGCAATGGCAATTACGTTTTTAAGGCTGCCCCCCAACTCTACCCCCGCCACATCATCGTTGGTATAGATACGCAACCTCGGCGTCATAAATATATCCTGTAATCTACGGCGCAGCTTCCTGTCGGGCGAGGCTATTACTGCTGCGGTAGGAATGCCTCTTGCGACCTCATGGGCAATCGTAGGCCCGGAAAGCACCCCCAATCTCAGCCTCCCGAGCTCCTCGCGGATTACCTCGGACATCCTTTTTAAAGAACCCGCCTCTACCCCTTTGATAACGCTGAGATACATCGCAGAACCGGCGCGACCGCACTTTTTTATTTTCTTAAGCACGCGGCGCATGTATTGCGATGGGACCGCCAGGACGATAAGGTCCTTTCCTTCTAATGCCGCTTTTAAATCGGAGGTGATATTTAAACTGGCCGGGAGTCTTACCCCCGGCAGGAACCTGGTATTTACCCTTTTTGCCTTTAGATAGGAAACGTAATCCTCAAAGGCCCCCCAAAGCGTGACCCTGAAACCCTTATTATCAAGAAGCAAGGCCAGGGTCGTCCCCCACCCGCCGTCCCCTAAAACTGCGATTTTAAGGCTCTTTATTCTGCTGGTCATCTGATTCTTTTAATAATTCTATGGCTGAAGCGGTCTCCGGCTTATTTTTCTCCTCGCGGGTAATGAACTGGACACCCACCTCGCAACTTCCGTCATCATGCGTTTGGCTGCGGACTACCTTTCCGATAATGCCGTTCTGATAAATCACGCTCCTTCTTTCCATGTCATGGCAGATACTTAAGGTATCCCGGTCGAATGAAAGCCAGAGGATATCATCCAGCTTGATCTTATCTTCTAAATTACAGAATAACCCTGTCTGGCTGATGTTGGCAGTATAACCCTGCAGCAATTTTTCAATGGTTTCCTTCTTGCATATTTTGTAAGCCAGGGGCTTTACAAAATCAAGCCTTATGAAATTGCGGCGTTCCGGACCCTGATAATTATCCTCTGCCATTATTCTATAGTAAGGTTGTTTTTATTTGTGCGGAGCTTGGCTAAATCCCAGCTGTAATCATAAAGATGCAACCCCTTGCTGACTGCTACGATTTCGCCGTCCCCCACCCCGATTTCATCAGCCATATACTGCTTAACCAGCTGCAGGCCTCCAAGATTGGAAGGAAACCCTCCCCAGAGGTCCCAGGAACGGAAATAGAGAACAAAATGCAATTTTCCATAACGGACCCTGGTATCGATCAGCCTCAGGCACGGGGGGTCGGCAAGCTTGATGTCCGAAGGCATGCCGATTTCCATTACCGCCTGGTTTGTGCCAAAACCCTGCTCTTTATAAATCCGGATCACCTCTTCAATCTGGTTTACCTCCAGAGGCATCTCTTTAAGCATCTCTTTACCCCCTACCTTCTCCTTCACTCTTACGCGGGGGTCAACCAGTCTCTCTCCGTAGGTGTAATCTTCGGTCTCAGTCTTGGCACCGGTCATAAGGTAAGAAAGATACCCCTGGATGTAATCCATATCCGTGGGGGCCGGGATGCTCATCCCTTCCGGTATTATCGGAATAATCTGGTGGGACGGTTTCTTTACCCTCACTACCGCAAAATCAAACTCCAGCCGCTTCTGCCCTTCGTAACTGCCGCGGGTAATGGTATAGACATGGCCTTTATCGAGTATCTCAGAAAGGCAACGAAACCAGGCGTCATCCAAGTCAAAGGCATCAATAAAAACCGGTTCTAAAAATTCCCTTTCCTTCATTAAATTATCTTCTCCCCTTTCGGTTCGATTGCTATAAGCGGGTGAACGGAATCGAACCTGTCGTTTTACTCCTTAAGAGGGGGCAAGCCCCCTCTTAATATTCTCCCCTAATACGCGGGGGAAATCTCTTTTCCCCCGCACCCCCTTCGGTTCGATTACTATAAGCGGGTGAACGGAATCGAACCGTCATATATAGCTTGGAAGGCTATTGTTCTGCCATTGAACTACACCCGCAAGACTAACGCGTACCGACGAAATTTCGATTAGCGCCGCCTGCCGCATAACTGGTGGACAGGAGAGGATTCGAACCTCTGAAGCACAAGTGCAGCAGATTTCAAGTGCCCTTAAGTTACCTCAAGGCTTGGACTATCTCATCACCATGGCTTCTAGCTTTAGGTGGTAGGCGCTTAGTCTCTGCACCTTCCCGTTTATATAGCGGGCTTGGCTCAGGATTGCCCTTGGGCATTTACGCCAAGGGGTTCCCTGAATTCACCTACTTTTTCATCCTGTCTTTCGACAGGATGCTGCTTTAAACAGTCTGCCCCCTTTGGCCGCTTGGGTACCTGTCCATATTGAGATTTTTGTTACGTAACCCTGAATCCAATTTTTAATTAATTTCAATAATTCCTTATCGTTGTACCTGACGTGAACCAATCCATACGGTAATATTCTATTATTTTTATTCGGAGTTCCCTCTCTTATATATGGCTTAGTAAATTGAGCAAGAGGAATGCCGGTAATCTTACGCCAATAGTTTTTTATCTCCTCTAAATCATTATACGAGTAAGCATAAATATAAAGACGCAGGCGTTCTTCTTTAATGCCGCAGATCCGCCTTAAGAACTCCAAGAATAATTTTACCATGCAAGGATTGCTGTTAACAAAATCTACGGCATTACCCTTAAGAGTTCCTTCCGCCCAATAAAGCATGATGCCGGCGGTCTTCAACTCTTCTTCGGCAACGGATAAATTCAACTTTGCATTAAAATGAGGCTTGGATTTATTCGATAAATATCCAGCTTCAGAATGATCGCGACGGTCAATACCATGTTGTTTCATAAAATCGTATAATGACCAAAAAGAGATACCGATTTCACGGGCAACTTCTTCTATAGTATGTCTTTTGTCCCTATAGAGAAAGTTAATTCTGTCAAAATTCAACTTTTTTGGCTTTATTTGTATAGCTGTCATATTTATCTTTTTTAAGGCCGGCGAGAGGAATCGAACCCCCGCCCCATCGCTCGCATAAGCTCGCTCTCTATAGGGGCCCGTGCCCCCTCTGGCGGTCGCTTGCGCTCCCTGTCACCCCAAAATGCGCGGGGAAACTTTTCCCCGCACCCCTGGGTCGGGTAATACATTACGGAATTTAAGCTGGCGAGAGGAATCGAACCCCCGACCCGCTGTTTACAAAACAGCTGCTCTACCGACTGAGCTACGCCAGCGATAGCCGCTCCTCTTGATTGCAACAGGAATTTTATCAATGATGTCGCTTGCAATCAATGAGATTTCTGTCTTTTCACGAGCTGCTAAATCACCGGCTAGCCCGTGCAGATAAACCGCACACCTTGCCGCATCAAAAGAACTTAGGCCCTGCGCCAAAAATGCAGAGATAACCCCGCTAAGCACATCTCCGCTGCCGGCAGTAGCCATCCCGGGATTGCCGGTTTTATTTACGTATGTGCGCCCCTCGTAATCAGCGACTATAGTGCGATGGCCCTTAAGCACCAGGGTTAATTTATGCTCCCGGCTGAACTTTCGGGCAACGGACTGTCTTCGGGCCTGGACCGCCTCCACATTAATCCCGCAAAGCCTTGCCATCTCCCCGGGGTGAGGGGTAAAGATTATCTTTCTGCTTGCTAACTTTAACCGGCAAAGGTCGCCGGCAATAACATTGAGGCCGTCGGCATCAACAACCAGCGGCTTGGCAATATCCGCTAGCAGCCGGCGCACCAACCCTGCAGTAGAAAGATTCCTGCCTAGGCCAGGGCCGATTGCGAGAACATCCGCCTTTTCGCTGAAGCGCTCTATCTCCTTAAGGCCCTGCAGGGATAATGAACCGTCCGGGGTCTCTGGTAATGCGAGAAGCATTACCTCCTTGATCTTCTTTCTAATGAGCGGCGCCGCGATGCCCCGCGGCACGCCCAGCGTCACCAGCCCAGCCCCTGCGCGCATGGCTGCCTCAGAACACAAGAGCGCCGCGCCGGAAAATCTCAAAGAACCAGCCACTATCAAAACATGGCCGAAGTCGCCTTTGGAGGCATTACTCCTTCGGCGTAACAACCGCGTTGGCAACCGCATAATTTTTTACATGAGATATTGAAACATGCACCGTAAGATTGCTTCCTTTATTATTCAAAATCCTGCAATAAGGCTTGCCGTCAGGGTCATTAAAAACCTGCACATCTTTCCAGCCAAGCGTCTTATCCCCCATGGCCTTGAATATCGCTTCCTTGGCGGCAAACCTGCCTGCCAGGTGCTGATAAAGGCTTATCCGGCCCCTGGAGCTCTCTAGCTCCTCTTTTGTAAAGATGCGCCGCAGAAACCCCCTCCCCCATTTCTCCACTGCGGATTTAAGTCTCTTGACCTCGGTGATATCGACGCCTGTGCCTATGACCATATTATCCGATCAGCTCCTTCATCTCCCGCACCGCCTGTTTCAGCCCTACCAAGGCTGCCCGGCAGACAAGGGAATAGCCGATATTCAATTCCTCAATCCCCCTGATAGCCGCGATGCCGGAAACGTTATGATAATCCAGGCCGTGCCCCGCAAAAACCTCAAACCCCCTGCTCCTAGCATATGCGCAGGAAGATTTTATTTCTTTAAGGCGCCTTTCTTTTTCTTTTGGCCCACGCGCATCTGCATAACGTCCGGTGTGCAATTCTACCATCTTAACGCCGCATTCAAGCGAGGCATCAATCTGTTTTTTATCCGGGTCAATGAACAAGCTAACCTCTATGCCATTTTCCTTTAATCTGGATACTGCCGCTTTTATGCGATAAGGGCTCCCGGCAACATCCAGCCCGCCTTCGGTAGTCAACTCGCGCCTCTTCTCCGGAACCAGGGTGGCCCGTTCGGGCCTAAGCTTACAGGCAATATCTACGATATCGCGGGCCACTGACATCTCGAGATTGAGTTTTGTCTCAAGAGATTGTTTTAAAAGATAGAGGTCGCTCTCCCTGATATGCCGGCGGTCTTCCCTTAAATGCGTTACGATGCTGTCTGCACCGGCCGCCTCCGCAAGGGAAGCGGCAACTACCGGCTCAGGCTCAATGCCGTGACGGATCTCGCGGATAGTGGCGATGTGGTCGATATTAACGCCTAACCTCATAGCGGACTAAAAACTGCTCATCTCGCCCTTGGCGTAAAACCAAAGGATTATTGCCAGGATAAGAGCAATAAGCTTAAGCCATGGATGGAAGAATGGCCACCGGACAAGATTGCGCAGCAGATTCCTTTTTTTCTTCCTAGTCATTCTTAATGGTAATCAGTTCTTTCATTTTGTAAAGCAGCTCTTCCTTGCCCATGTCCCTGTAGAGCCTCTCTTTATAAACCAGGCAGATATCCTGCCTCTCCTCGGAAACTACCACAATCACGGCATCGGTCTCTTCGCTCAACCCCAGGGCAGCGCGATGACGGGTCCCGAAGATACGGCTGAGATCGAGCTTCTGGGTCAAAGGGAAAAGGCATCCCGCAGCCGTTATCCTGCCGCGCTGGATAATCAATCCGCCGTCATGCAGCAGGCTATTGGGGGTAAAGATAGTCTGGATCAGATCAGAACTTGCGGCGGCATCAATCGCTACCCCGCTTTTAATGTATGGAGTAAGCGAATCGCGCTTATCTATCGCGATCAGGGCTCCGATTTTATTCCGGCAGAGGCTATCGGCAGCCTGCGATACCTGCTTTAATAGTTCATCGAGCTCTTCTTCTTTGAGATTGACATCAAGAAGATAACGCTGCCCGAGCCGCGCCAGCCCCTGGCGTATCTCGGGATGGAAAATAATCAGAAATGCCAGGATAGAAATAGTAAAAATCTTCGTAAACAACCAATCCAGCACCTCGAAGTGCAGCTTCTGAAAAAGAAAGAAAGCCACCAATAATACGATAATCCCGCGCAATACCTGTATGGCGCGCGTATTGGCAAAGAAAAGTAAAACGTGGTAGATCACAAACCACAGGATAAGTATTTCTACAATTGTCTTCCAGGTAATAGCGACGTTCATCTCTTTATTATGGCGGTTAAAACCTCCAGGGACTTCTTTATCGCCCCCACATCGTGCACCCGCACGATATGAGCGCCGTTAACTACTGCCGCAAGGCTGCTGGCAATGCTACCAAAAAGCCTCTCTTGCGGCGGGGCGCCCATTATGCTGCCGAGAAAGGCCTTGCGGGAAGTGCCTGCCAAGATAGGCTGACCCAAGGCCTTAAATTCCTTAAGCCTCTTTAAGATTTCAAGATTATGCTCCAAGGTCTTGCCGAATCCTATGCCGGGATCGATGACGATACTCTCCCTGCAGATACCGGCCGCCAGTGCCTTATCCCTGGCGCGCCTGAGGTAATCCAAAATTTCCTCCATCAGGGATTTGTAAACCGGGTTCTTCTGCATATAGGCAGGCCTGCCTTTCATGTGCATAACAACTACCGCGGCCTTATACCGCCGCACAACCCCTGCCATGCGCTTATCACGAAACGCGCTTATATCGTTGACGATAGATGCCCCGCAATCCAGGGCAGCACGGGCTACTTCGGGCTTGTATGTATCTACTGAAATGGGGACCTTTATTCTTTTAGTCAAAAACTCAATAACCGGGACAACGCGAGATCTTTCCTCTCTTGCCCCCAGTTTTCTGGCGCCGGGCCTGCTGGACTCTCCTCCGACATCAATGATATCTGCCCCCTCGCGGATAAGCCGCTGGGCACATGAGAGAACAACCTGCCTGCTGTCGCAGCCCGAGCGGTAAAGCCCGTCACCGCTAAATGAATCCGGGGTGATGTTTATGACCCCCATAATGTACGGCCGGCTGCTGAGGTTAAGCCTAAACTTACCCGCCTGAAGCTTAAATCCAGACCCCAGATAGTCGGTTAAAACGGAGCTTAGCTCTGCCGATAACTGTTTAAGCCCGAAAGGCTGGCAGCGAAGCTTATCGCTTAGCCGCCGGAACTGAGAGAGATTGCCTATTAAAAGGCAGTCCGTCTTAGCCGAGCCCCCTGTCAAAGAACCCCTCGCCACTGCCGCATCGGCGCCAAGGGAAAGCATTTCCTGTTTAAGTATATTGGCCGCGATATTTGATAATCCGGGGAGCCTCACCAGGTGCGTAATCGCTTTCGGCACCATAATATTGATACCGTAAGGATCAACCCCGATTTCGCGCATCAGGCGCCTTAATTCCTCCGGAGAGGATATCTCTAAGACTCGCATAATTCTCAGGCAGACGCCGGCGGCGTGCCCATGCCGAGCAGGCGCCTCACCTCTTCTCCGTCAAGAACCTCTTTTTCCAGAAGGGCCTTTGAAAGAATCTTCAGCTTATCGGCGTTCTCCTGCAATAAACTCTTGGAGCGCTTATACGACTCATCCACTATCCTCTTTACCTCCGCATCAATGAGGCTGGCGGTCTCATCGCTATAATTCTTCTCTTCCATCATATCGCGCCCCAAAAACAATAAGCCATTCCTCTTGCCAAAGGTGATGTTACCGAGCTTCTCCGACATCCCCAGCTGGCAAACCATAAAACGCGCCATATGAGTGGCTTTTTCCAGGTCATCCTGGGCGCCGGTGGTGATATCCTCAAGGTTGATTTCCTCCGATGCCCTACCTCCGAGAGCAACGGCAATCCTGGCTAATAATTCCTTGCGCGAAAGGTAATGCTTATCCTCAAGCGGTGCGGCAAAGGTATAACCGCCCGCAAGCCCTCTCGGGATAATGGAGACTTTCTTTAAAGGGTCGTTCTCGGGTATCAAAAGCGTAACCAGGGCATGGCCGGCCTCGTGAAAAGCCGTAATTTCCTTTTCCTTCCTGGACATAATGTGGCTCTTCTTCTCCGGCCCCATCAACACCCTCTCAACGGATTTCTCAAAGTCTATCTGTTCTACGCCTTCCTTGTCATGGCGGGCGGCAATAAGGGCTGCCTCGTTGCAGAGGTTCGCAAGGTCCGCTCCGGAAAAGCCCGGGGTCTGGCTGGCTACTGATTTCAGGTCTACGTTGGCGGCGAGTTTTATTTTACGGGTATGAACTTTCAATATTTCCTCGCGGCCTTTGATATCCGGAAGATTGACGATAATGTGCCGGTCGAACCTGCCCGGCCGCAAAAGCGCGGGGTCAAGGGTATCCGGACGGTTGGTAGCGGCAATCAGTATAATCCCCTGGCCGGCGTCAAAGCCGTCCATCTCTACCAGAAGGGCGTTGAGCGTCTGTTCCCTTTCGTCGTGGCCACCTCCGATCCCCGAAAAACGCAATCTTCCTACCGCGTCTATTTCATCTATAAATATGATGGCGCCCTTTCCGGAAACCTTTGCCGCCTTGCGGCCCTGCTCAAAAAGGTCCCTCACCCTGGAGGCACCCACCCCTACGAACATCTCCACGAAATCCGAACCGCTGATGGAGAAAAACGGCACTCCGGCCTCTCCGGAAACCGCACGGGCAATAAGCGTCTTGCCGCAGCCGGGAGGGCCGACTAATAAGACGCCTTTGGGGATCTTGCCCCCTAACCTCTGGAACTTCTTAGGGTCTTTCAGGAACTCGATAACCTCCTGTAATTCATCCTTGGCTTCGTCAACGCCAGCAACATCACTGAAGGTTACCTTATCCCCGTCCTTTTCGCTATGGATCTTGGGACGGATTTTCCCGAAAGATAAAACCCGGTTTCCAAGCTGCTCTCCGCGGCTGGCCATGATCCACCAGAAGCCTATCAAAAGCAGAACCGGTCCCAGCGAATAAAACAGGTTTACCCAGATAGTGCGCGGCGGCTTCACCTCAAAAGACTTGAGGTTCTGCCGTATCAGGTTAAGGAGTTCGGTGTCGTTCTCCGGTATATTCACAAAAAATTTACTGTTATCGCTGTATTCCCCCTGAAGCACGTTTTCAATCTTGGTAACGGATTTTATTTTCTCCGGGTTATCCTTCAGGATGCTGTAAAAATCGCTATACGATATTTCGCGCGGCACCCCTGTAACCGAAACGTTAAGGGAGCTGATCAAAAGATAAAAAATCAGGATAGCGAATATCCACCCAAAGGGGAAGCGGTTAAAAATCCCTTTCTTTTTTCTTGTTTGCTTATTATCTGTCATCTTCGCACCTCAAGTTTTAGACTTTTTATTATATATTTAACTACCTATAAAATCAAGCGTTTATTGATTTTTTATAGAAAACCAGGCAGGAATGGCGCTTTGCGAACGATAGGCCCCTTGGCAGGTCAAGGACGGAATTGACCGGACGATTAAAAACGAGGTCCTCCATATCCGAGATGTGCTTAAAGGTGAGCCTGCGGGTGTCGCCGTTTAAACGCTGAATGTATAAACGCAGAGTCAACCTCTGCAAAGACACGGGCAACCTCAGGAATTTCTTGATATTAATCCTTCTGGTATTGGCGCCTGCTTTTTTGCAGGCCGCCGACCAGAGATAATCATAATCATATGCTGCGCTCGCCGCCAGATTGGCCAATGCCTCCTTGATGTTGCGGTTATAGCCTTTCTCAAGCAACGGCATGAGCCTGCCCCGTATCCTGTTGCGGAAATAGATATCCTCGGAATTAGAAGGGTCCGTAAGCGTCCTGATTTTCTTTTTCTTAAGATATCCCTCAATCTCAAAACGCCTGAGCCCGAGCAGGGGGCGTATAATGGTGAATCCCGCGATTTCCCTTTTCGGCAATATCGCCGAAAGCCCGTATAAGCCGGTGCCCCTTATAATACGCATCAAGACCGTTTCTGCCTGGTCATCGAGGGTGTGGCCGAGAGCGATTTTTCTGGCCTTGATATCCCTGGCTACCCCGAATAAAAATCCGAGGCGCGCCTTACGGCCTATTTCTTCTACCGAACCGCTTTTTGCCAGTCCGCCTACGTTTATCCGGCCGCAGGTAAACGGCAATCCGAGTTTAAGCGCCAGTTTCTCTACAAATGCGCTGTCCTCATGGGAATCCTTCCTGAGCATGTGGTCAAGGTGGGCAATGTGAATGGCAATCTTCCATTCCTTGCTCAGATGGCTTAAGATATAAAGCATTGCTACGGAATCCGGTCCTCCGGAAACCCCCAACACTACTTTATCGCCCTTGCTCAGGAGACGTTGTCTCCTGACAGCGTCCCTTACCCTCTCTAGCATCGTCATGTCAATTAAGGTTACTGAGGATTGGATGCGCCGGCCTCTTCGCTCTCTCCGAAATACTCCTGGATTCTTGGACGGCTAAGATAATAAATAATCGCTGAATTCCACGCAATCTGAAACGCTACCATAAAACCAAGCACTACCGGCAGGGCCTTATCGCCGGCCTCCTTTATCTTGCGGTATTCCTCCAGGGCCTGCTCCTGATACTGCGGCTTATACCTTTCGCGTATCAGCTGTTCATTCTTTTCAAATGCCTGCTGGTTTTTCGCCTTCAGAGGAGCTAATCTAAAATTAGCCAGGGCCAAGGCGATATTCGCCAGGCATAGGATAATCGCCAATTTTCTTGCCCAGGCCCTGAGTCTCAGGAGGAAGACTCCACAGGCAATGCCGGCAATGGCAAGCATGCCGGTCAAGAGAAACATCAAAGATGCCCGGAATTCCATACGCAGAAAATGGGGGTAATCCTTGGCATTGACTAGAATGCCGGAGAATCCAAATGCCCCTGCGACAATAAAGAACCACCCCAATACGCTCACCCCCAAAGGTCTCTTGCCTTCCATGCTTTACTTCCCCTTTTTATTTGTGTGTAAACATGACAATAATGCCGCCCACGGTAAACCCGGCTTATCTTGCCTGTCTCTTGTCTTGGGATATTATATATTAATAGCGCTGCCGGCACAACTTTTTTCGCTTGCATCATATCTTGACAATTACCGATAAGTGTATTAATATTACTTCAGGCAACGGGGAGGCAATATACGGCCTGAGAGTTCTGCTTTAAGAGCAGATGACCCGCAGAACCTGACCTGGATAATGCCAGCGTAGGGAGAGAAACATCATTAACAATACCCCTGTTGCTCTAAGACAGGGGTTTTTATTTAAAAGGAGGGCAAATGGCTCTGGATGAAATAAAAGTATCGCGGGCAATACTGGAGAGGTATTCCGCAAAACTTAACGATTACCTTGAGGCAGACGTGGCAATCGTGGGCGCCGGGCCTTCGGGCATGTGTTGCGCTTACTATTTAGCCAAAAAGAATAAGAAGGTCGCCATCTTCGAAAGGAAGCTGTCGGTAGGCGGGGGGATGTGGGGCGGCGGGATGATGTTCAACGAAATAGTAGTGCAGCGGGAGGCGAAAAAGATATTGGATGAATTCGGGATCAGAAGCGAACTCTACGATAAAAACTACTATCTGGCCGACTCCGTAGAGTCCGTCGCCACATTATGCTCAAAGACCGTCCAGGCGGGGGCCAGGATATTCAACTTGATAAGCGCCGAAGACGTAATGGTCAGGGATAAACGGGTGTGCGGGCTGGTTCTCAACTGGTCGGCAGTGGAAATCGCCAACCTCCACGTAGACCCTATCACCATGAGGTCCAAATACGTGGTTGATGCCACCGGCCATGCCGCGGAGGTAGTGCGTATCGTAGAGAGCAAATCCGGCATAAGGCTCGCAACCCCTTCAGGAAAAATCCTGGGAGAAGGCTCGATGTGGGCGCAGGAAGCCGAAGATATTATAGTAAAAAACTCCAGGGAGGCCTGCGCCGGCCTGTATGTCTGCGGGATGTGCGCCAACGCGGTATTCGGGGCGCCCCGGATGGGTCCGGTATTCGGCGGGATGCTTCTATCGGGCAAAAAAGTGGCCGAGGAACTGCTTAAAAGGATATAACTATAATATAGCGGGCAGAGGCGCCCAAACGGAAAGGGCGCCTCATTTAAGAATAAAATTGAATAAATAACCCGTAAAGATAATACCGCTTCCCACGACCCCTGCGAAGATAAGCAGGAGTTTAGCCTTCATTACTTTTTTCAAAATCATAAATTCAGGCAACGACAATCCCGTTACCGCCATCATGAATGCGAGGGCCGTACCGATGCTGATGCCTTTTTCAGTCAAGGCGCTTACCAAGGGGATAACTCCGGCGGCATTGGAATAAAGCGGGATGCCTACCAGCGTAGCCAATGGCACTGCATACCATTTGTCACCTCCGGCGTACCTTAGAAGGAAATCGGAAGGGATATAACCGTGTATCCAGGCCCCGGCTGCTATGCCGATGATTACATACAACCATACCTTACTGATAACAAAAACGGTGTATGCCCTGGCATACCTGAACCTCTCCATGCGGGTCATCCTGAAATTAGAAATAGCCGCGCTTGCCGGGGCCTTAAAGACGCTATTGCTCAAAAGACCCTCTGTATTTAGCCGACCGATGATTATCCCCGAAAACACGGCAATCACGAGCCCGCTCCCGGCATAGATTAAGGCTGTCTTTAACCCGAACATTCCCAAAAGCAAGACTACGGCGACCTCATTTACCATAGGCGAAGAAACCAGGAAAGAAAAGGTGACCCCTGCCGGGACGCCTGCTTCCAAAAATCCCAAAAAAAGCGGGATAGCGCTACAGGTGCAAAAAGGCGTGATAATGCCGAAGATGGCTGCCAGGATATTGCCGCCATACCTATTTCTATGGGAGAGTATGCCTTTTATCTTTTCGGCAGGCATGAACGAACGCAAAAACGAAACCGCGAAGATTATTACCGCCAGAAGCAAAAATATTTTTACGGTATCAAAAATGAAAAAATTTACCGCTTCTGCAAAAAGGGTTTGCCGGGGCATAGAAAATACCCGATAAGTCAGCCAATCAGCTAATATTTTGACGGGGTAGAAGATATCCATTTTAGGGGCGTTAAAAACTATAGGTTAAGGCGGGCTCCATGCTCAGAAAGCGGCCAGAGATCAGGGATAATATACCCGGCGATAATACCTAAAGACAGAATCAATGGAATCGGAAAGTGCCGCTCCCAGCAGATAGGAAGCGATGAGGACCGCGATGGTTACAACAATCTTGCTTCTGGATGATAATTGCGGATTAAACCAAAGCAGCGGCAATGCCAAAGGGCCAAAGCATACAAAAGCAAGCAACAAGGCGGAAGTCTTAAAATACCATTTCCCTCCGCTTCTCTTATCAGGTATGCCGCCGCAATATCCGCATTTAACGGCATCGTCCTGGATATCCTCTTTGCAAAAGGGGCACTTTCCCATGTCTTTTTTATAATTCGGCTATGCCGTTAAAAAAGGAATGAAATCCCGCCTATGACAAAATCGCTGTCTATGCCTCCGTTGGGAAGCTTGATATCGCAATTGGAGAGGTGGCGGTAACGATATTCCAGGGTAAGCGCGGCATTCTTCCTGAAAAAATAATGCATCCCTGCTCCGATGCACTCGTTAAAATTAAACTGCGTCCCCTCTTCCAGGGTATGCTGGCTCATATAAAGAAAACCCGCCCCTCCTTTAATATAAGGCTGCAAGGTCCAGCCTTCCGGGAAAAGCCCTATCTTAATCAAAAAGTTATTGCCCACCTCCACGTTTTTATCGGGGCCGGTGACATAGGAGAAAAACGGCTCTATTATAAATTGCAGCAGGCCGGGGAAATGGATATTCTTCCTGGCAAGCAGGGGTTTTAATCTGAAATCAAAATCAGCGAAAAACGGAACTACCCGGTAGTCTTTTTTCAACCTTAAGTCCCCCGCGCCATAACCCGAAAGGAACTCCACCCCTTCAAGGCTGAAGGGCCTTGCCTCTTCTCCCCAGCAACTGGCAGATACCAAAAAGACAAAGAAGATAAAACATGCCACCCCCGGGAGCCTAATGCGCCTCCGCATACCATCCGCCTCCTATTCTATAAGTAAAACGCCCTGCGGCATAAGTCAGGCCTGTTTATCCGTACCGTAGATATCTAAAAGCTGCAGCCTCGTCGCTTCCAGGCGCTGGGCAAAAACATTAACCAGCCTTTTTAAAAACTCATATCCTAAATCGGGGTTTTTTTCGCATTTCTCTCTCAGGCACTTGCCGTTTAAGGCAAGGGCCCGCACGCTCTCTACTGCCTTGGCGCTGAAGCGGTAACGATGAGGAGGAATAAGCCAGGACCACCCCAGTATGTCGCCTTCGTGGATAGTCTGGATTGTGATTTCGCGCGGCTGCTCGATATAAATAGCGACGTTACCGCTACGGATAAGATAGAATTTATCCGCCGCCTCTGCTTCTTTTAAAATAACCTCTCCTGGCTTAAAGACAACGTGGGAAGTGCAGCCTATTATAAAATCGAGATACTTGGAAGGCAGGCCCTTAAAAAACGAATGCCCTTTTAAGATAGGTTCGAGGGTTTGCATATCTTCCCTCCTTTTTTCCGGAGCTTCTCTCTATTTAATATTTAATGCTAATGGCGACCGGCGGCGTAAGAGAAATATTTCTTCCTAAAGTGGCGGAGAGAGGATTTAAACCTCCGACCAAGCGGGTATGAGCCGCGTGCTCTATCAGGCTGAGCTACTCCGCCGTCGCTCGTTATTGCCCCAAAATAACCAAACAAAGAACCGGCCAATGGCATCCTGCTTCTGCGGCCCGAGAAAACTACTGCCGCTTATCGGCCTCTATTTATTAAGAACCTCAATTAACAAGTGGGCGCTATCGCTATACCCCTGGCTGTCGGTTACCGTCAGGGTGACCGCAAAATGCCTGGGGTAATAGGAACCGCTGTAATATGTATTAACGGGATTGGGATTATCAGAGGTATCCCCGTCACCAAAATCCCACCGGTAAGACACTATCTTTGCCTTCCTGCTGTAAGACTTTGAACCGTAGAAACGCACCCTTAAGGGAGAATAACCCTTCATCGGCTTGGCGATAATAACCGCTTTAGGTTGCGATACCGCCTTTGGGCGCTCCTTGGCCTTTTCTTTCGCCGGTGCGGCAGCGGCTGCTGCCTCTGGCCGGGACTCGTCCGGAGGTTGCGCAGGCTCCACGGCCGGGATGGAATCCTGGACGGGGGCCGTCTCAAAATCAGATGCTGCCTGGCTCTCTGCAGGCGGCTCTGCTACGGGAAGCTCCAGACCTGGCTCTGCCGCAGAAACATCCTCGCTATCTTTCAGGGCAGGGGCAGCCGGCGCTGCCGGGGCATCCTCTCCGACCGGAACTTCGCAAGATAAATCCTTCTGGATATAAGCAGCCAGTTGCTCTTTGAGCAAAGCAATGCGCATCGCTTCTTTTTCATCCTGTTCCCGCTCCATCCTGTCTATTTTTTCGCGGTACTTTGGATTATGTCCGTAACGGTAATCCGAGACGGCAACGCAGGGAAGTTTTAGCATCCCGCCCAAAAATTTCAGCCCCATCACCGCAGGGTCAACAAAGGTAGCCTTGAAACGGTTCTGGATCTCCCCTATCTTCTTGTAATAATGCTCTACCGTGCGGCGGCGTCTTTTAAAGCGGCTCCTGGCTACCTCAAGGTCAGCGGGGACGCTGCTGTCGTTTCCGGCAGTATATTCCAACAGGGTGCGCCCGCCGCGGGAAACCACATACCCCTTATCGTAGGGCTTCTCGCCGTGCTGGAATTTATAGGTTGCGCAACCTCCCAAGAACACCGCCAAGACCAAAAATGTAATAATCTTTCTCATTTTATTTTTTTAACGCTGACTGCCTGTTTTTAATTATTAATACATTACAACAGAAAACCTGAGCGGTCAAGAAATAAACTTACCTAATATTTGGCCTCGGGCACCTTCAGCCCGAACTCCACCTTTTGTTTAAAAAAAGGCTCCATCACCGGAGCCATGAAGTATTTATAGAAAAGGTATGCCCCTGCCGCAATCAGCGCCAGGACAACTATCCTCTTTATCATCTCCTCCGTCCTTTCTTTGAAGTATCGCGCCTTTGGATAACGGGGTCATCTTAGGATGCGGCGAATAAAAAGTATAAAACCAACTGCCAAGGCGTTAAAACAAGCAATCAATACCACGCCTGCGGCGATGTCCTTTACAAGCTTGACCAGGGGGTGGTATTTACGAGTAGACATATCGAGCATCAACTCAATGGCGGTATTGAAGATCTCGGCCATAAACACCAAGGTAATACTGATGCAGAGCGCTGCCAACTCCAGCCCCTGCAATCTGAATGCCACCCCCAGGAGCATCGCTGCCGCACCGCCGATGAAAATGATGCGCATATTGCGGTGACACAAAAAAAGATATGTTATCCCCTTGGTGGCAAGCCTGGCGCTTTCATATAGGCCGTGGAAACGGAATATATGCCTTAGCCTGCGCAGGCGCCTGCGCCTTTTATTTTTTTCTGTAGGCATCTAAATAAGAATCGCAGTATATCTGTTTGTTTAAAACGAGCTCCGCGCTAATCAAGGCATCCATAAGCTCTTTATCCTTGGGGTCAAGTATGGCAGCATCCAAGCCAAAGGCCGTTGCCATAACCAGAAAGGTGCGGTTGATAAGTCCGCGGCGGGAGGCCCCCTGGGAAACATTGCTTAAGCCGATTACCGTCTTGGGGGAAGGCTCGGATATAATCTTAAACTCGCGGATAACCTCCAGTATCTGCCTAAGCTGCGACTGGGCTACATTAATCGGCATGATAATGGGGTCGAGATAAAGATCCTCGGCAGAAAACCCCTGTTCAGCGCAGGAAGCCACAATCTCCGCTGCCAATTCCAGCCTCTGGTCCTTGCTCTGCGGGATCCCCTTGCTACTGATAGCCAGGCCGATAAGCTTGGCATTGTATTTTTTTGCAAGCGGGACCAGTTTATCTAATTTCTCTTTATCGGCAGTAGTGGAATTAATGATGACTTTATTTCTGGAGGACTCCAGTCCCGAGAGAATCACCTCGGGCTTGCTGGAATCCAATGCCAGCGGGGCATCAGTCACTTCCTGGATAGTCTCTACCAGCCAACGGATATCGCTGGCAGGCTGCCTGGAGGCAGGCCCGCAGTTAACATCCAGGGCATCCGCCCCAGCCTTAAGCTGTTCTAACGCGCAGGCCTGCACCAGCGACTTGTCCTTCGCCTTAATGGCCCTGGCGACATTGGCATACATACCGTTAATCAATTCTCCTATTATAAACAACCTTGCCTCCCGAATAACCGTTCTATATAATTGCGGATTTTACCGATAGCCTCAGGGTGGCGCATTACCAACAGATCCGCTCCGGCCTGCAATAATGCCGCGGCAGTAACAGCCTCCCAGCCTATCCCGCGCGGCCCCTCTTGGCCCCAGGCCGGGAATTCCGCCATACTCACCCTTGCCTCTTTCGCCCTCCAGGACTCCTGGCCTACGAAACATATAAAAGGCATCGCCAGGGTCTTATCTCCAGCTAAGGCAGCGAGCCTGGCGCGCTCCATAATAGAATATGCGTATTCCAGGCCGTATCCGAGGGCGCCGATAGTAGGGTTGATTACGATACGCTCAAGCGGCAGATTCATATCGGAAATGAGGATATTGAGCTGCTTGGCGATATTGACGTCGATGGGAGACTCCGCAATAATGCTATGGCCATCCGCCAACACTGCCGCAGCCAGTGTCTTATAATTATCCTGCAGGGCATCGCCGATAAGGCAGCGCTCTCCCTTGGCTGCCTCGGAACAAGCGGGGAGCAAAGCATTATCCTTGGCGTCATCGCCGCAACCTAAAATAACAAGCGGGACATCTACCGTCTTAAGCATTTCTTTTACCAGAGAAGCGGAATCCTCCGGTTTTTTATTCCCCAGGTCGGGATGCGCCCCTTGCAGCTTAAGGCAGATAAGCTGGGCTCCGTATTCCTCCGTACACTTCTTTGCCCAGCGCAAAGGATCCTTAAGGGCATCGCCGTAAGCCCCAAGCAGACAGGAAGGCCAATCCGATGGATAGATATCCCATACCTCAAAGGCAATCACCGGCTTATTCGCAATGCTGCCCTCCCTGAATAAAAAAGGCAAGGCCTCTTCCCCTCCCGCCTTGATTACGCTCCTGCGGCTGCCCCCTTCCTGCTTAAGAGCCCCGATAGTTACTGTAGCGACCTTACCTGACCACTTCTCTAGAATTGCCTCATTTTTCATGTTTATAAATTATACCTTGTACCCCGCCTCAGACCCGGGGGTAGTGGTTTATAATATCTTGCCGATAAATCTGCGCATCGCCGAAATTGAAATGGCATTGCCTGCGAGTTGAGTAAGCGGGGTTCCTTTCAAGCTTAAGGCTGCCAGACGGTTATCCTGCGGCAGATAGCCTAAAAAATCCGCTTCGCCTCTCATAAACTTTTGCCTGTTGCCAGCTGCGCGGTATCTGTCTTTGAGCAAGGCGCGGTTGATGAGCAAGAGTGTCTTTGCGGAAGCTATCTTTAATTCCTTTGCCAGCTCAATAATCCTTTGAGCCGCCCTTAGCCCCACCGGCGTAGGGTCAGAAATAACCAGGAATACGTCAGCGCTGCGGGTGGTGCGGCGCGAAAGATGCTCCAACCCGGCTTCGTTATCTATAATGACATAATCGTAATCCCGGATGAGGCCGGCCATGATATTGCGCAGCACATTATTCACATAACAGTAGCAACCGGGCCCTTCCGGCCTGCCCATGGTTAAGATATCAAAACTTCCCGCCTCTTCTATCGCCGTCTGTATCTGGTATTCAATATACCTCTCCTTCGGCATACCCGAAGGGATGCTGGCGGGGTCTTGGGCAATGCCGTCTAAAATGGAACCTATTGACTTTGCGGGCCTAACCCCCAGCACCTCGGCAAGGTTGGCATTGGGGTCGGCATCTATTGCCAGCACCGACGCGGATGTTTTAGCCTCGCGTATCAGCCTCACCAACAAAGCGGAAGCGGTGGTTTTACCGCTGCCGCCCTTGCCCGCAACTGCGATTACGCGCCCCATCGCTAACCTTTATATTTTACGCCAGGGAAAAGCCTCAGGTCAGTATGCGGAAAAAACAATGCTGCCATATATTCTTCCATATAACCCGGCTCTACCGATAATTCAAAGTACGTAATTTTGCCGGCGATCTCTTTTGCCTTTGCCAGTGCCTGATACGATAAGAGCGACTGGCGCGCCCCGGCGAGCGAGCTATTGCCTACGAATATAAAACGCCTGCGCTCTAGATCCGGCAGGAGCCCAATCTCTACCGCCTTATCTACGTCAAGACAGGTACCAAATCCTCCGGCAATAAAAAACTTCTTGACGTCCTTAAAGCTAAACCCCATGTGCTTCAAAAGGCTGGCGGTAGCAGAATATATCGCCGCCTTGGCGCGTTTAAGGTTGTCAATATCGGCTTCATTGATAACGATGTCGGAACCTGACCCTGCCGCCTTCTTAAAGACTATCACGAACTCCCTGCCGTATTCTCCTTCGCGGATGCGCTCATGTTTAATATCGCGTATCTTTCCGTTCTTATCAAGTATCCCGGTTCCCAGCATCTCTGAGAGGATATCAATGTAACCCGAGCCGCAGATCCCGCGGGCAGCGGCACCGGCGATAGTATCGCAGGAGACATCCAGGCGCGGAGGCGGTCCGATCTTAACCTTTTGGATGGCGCCTTTTGCTGCGCGCATCCCTGAATTTACTCCCGAGCCCTCGAATGCCGGCCCGGCAGAGGCAGCGGAAGATATCAGAAACTCGCGGTTACCAAGCACAATCTCCCCGTTGGTGCCGATATCTATCAAGATACTTAAATCCTCTTCCTGGTCCAGGCCGCATGACAATACCCCGGAGGTAACGTCGCCCCCCACATAACTTGCTACCCCCGGCAGGCAGGACAGGATGCCGCGGGGATTAATGCGTATGCCGATCTCCGAGGCCCTGATAGTAGGGGTAAAATTCGCGGTTGATACATACGGCTCCCTGCGGATATGGGTCGGGTCAATAGACAAAAGCAGATGAACCATGGTGGTATTTCCTGCCGCCACAAGCGATGTCACGTCGTTTAAATCCACGCCGTGCTCGTCAATCAGCTCCTTGATGATCTGGTCAATGCAGTCCACTACCGCCAGGTGCAGCCTTTCCAGCCCTTCCTCATCCTTGGCATATACTATACGCGTGATGATATCGCTGCCGAAACTAATCTGCCTGTTGTAAGTAGACTTGGTGCCGATGACCTTTCTGGCATTGAGGTCCACCAGCTGCCCGGTAATCGTGGTGGTGCCGATATCAAAACAAAATCCAAAATTGCGGGAAGAGGTGTCCTGGGGCTCTATCAGCAGGATTTCGCTAGCGCCCTCGCTTTTGCCGATAGTAACTGTCACCTTCCAGTCTGCGGCACGTAACAGTTCGCTAAGCTGACGGATGTCCGCCAGGCTGGTCTCGGCTGCCACGGACAGTTTCCTGCGCCTTAACTCACGGTAAATCCTCTCTAAGTCGCTGACCTTATCGTCCAGAGTAGGCCTCGGCAGCTCCAGGTAAACCTTGCTTGCCAACGGAAAATGCACAAAGGCATCTTTGCAGGAAAGAGGCTTAACCGGCTCCACCTCTTCGGTTTCGGAATAGATGCCTTTTGTCCTGGCATGTATTTCTTCGGGAGTCAGGCCATCCAGGCTCAATCGGGACTCGGCGGGGATATCAATCTCCAGGTCGCTCTGCACGACGCTGAGGCAGGCCAAATAAATATTTTTTTTCTTTTCCTCCAAGCTGATAATACCGGTGGGCTGGGTAAGGACCTTGCCCTTTTTTAAGATTACCTTGCACCTGCCGCATACGCCGTTACCTCCGCAGGTTGAATTTACATAAATTCCGGAGGAAACAGCGGCCGAGAGAATAGTGGCATCCTTATTTACCTCGACGGTCTTGTTGTCCGGATAGAATGTTACCCTGAATTTATCCATTACTGCAGGTTCTTGAGAAAAGACGGGATTCCGGCTGCTTCCTTAGGGCCTACGATAACCCGCCAACCCGATTTCTCCTGAAGGTCGCCGCTTATTACCGCAACGTAACCCGGTATTATAATGTTATTGTGCTTGACGCTGCCCCTGGCCGCAAACTTATCAAGGCTCTCGGCTATTCTATCCGGCGTGAACTTCTCCGCTGCCCAGGCGGTCAATACCGACATGCCTTCGGTATCGACGCTCAGGATATAGCTGGGGATCTTGCTCGCCTCTACTTCTGCCAACACGGTATAATAGCTTAAAGAGAAATTGGTAGTAACTAAAAGAGGGGATCTCTCATCGGCCTGTCCGACACTGTAAAGTCTCGGCTCAATCTGCAATGGCTTCTGGGGGTCGGTATAGATATTCTGCCGCAGCGTCAAAAGCGAAAGAATCTGCCAGGGCTCTGTCCCCTTAACCAGGATTATCCCAGCATACTTGGCAATACAGGCGGCTGCTTCTATTATTTCTTCGTAAGGGTCTTTTTCATCAATAATCACCAAGGCCGGATACCCCAGGCTGCGGTTGGCTTTCTTAAGGGGTTGCCTCCTCAACTGCACCAGTTCCCAGAGCCTCTCCGGAGAAACAGCGGTATTGACATTCAGAACTAAATCCTCTACCCCCTGCTTCTTTAATTCCGCGGTAAGCTCTGAAAGCGTATTAAGATCAGGGGCAGAGACTGCCAGTGCTGCCTTGGAATCCCTGGCAAGCGCGGCAAACTCTGCGACGTTATCTTTGGTGGCGCAGCAAATCAAAGGCTTTTTATCCCTGACAATGCCTAGCGCCCCCCTGAGCGCCTTCAGGTCGCCGCTTATCAGGGCGAGGGGAAGTTTGGTTTTTGCAGAGATCAGATCCACTGCCTCAATGAACCTTTCAGCTCCGGCATTCTGCCTTATGGCAATAAGATTGGGCCTGAGAACCTGGCCGACCCTTTCAAATTCAATTCCGTTGATATGCCCTAACTTCTGGATTATCTGGGCGTCTGGAAGGCTGTCTTCGATAATAAAACCGAGTCCGCATGGATGATGAAATTTTTCCTCGTGCCTGAAGAGCACGGTCTCATTGCCGACCTCAAGCTTACGTTCGCCGTCTCCGATGCTGACCAGCCGTATCGGGGGCTGGGCAGAGGCCTCCAGTATCTCTTTGGCCTCCTGGCTTAAATACGGGCATTTGGCAATACTGACCGCCTTTTTTGCCAACTGCATTGCAAAAGCCAGACAGGTAGGGAAACCGCACTCGCGGCAGTTGGTTTTCGGTAAAAGCTTATAGATATCTAATCCTGAGAGAGCCATGGCAGTATGAAGAATCTTCCTTTCCTTAACGATTGATGAGACTGGCCAGATACCCGGCCCCAAAGCCGTTATCGATATTTACTACTGCAACGCCGGGAGAGCAGGAATTAAGCATCGTTAACAATGATGATAGGCCGCCAAAGTTGGCGCCGTAACCACAACTGGTAGGCACGGCAACTACGGGAGAGCTTACCAGGCCGCTGACGAGGCTTGCCAACGCCCCTTCCATTCCCGCCACCACCACCACAACCCTGGCCTTCCTTAATTTATCCAGGCAGCCCATCAGCCGATGCACCCCCGCCACCCCCACGTCGTAAAAACGCTCTACCGGATTACCCATTGCCTCCGATGTCGCTGCCGCCTCTTCCGCAACCGGCTGGTCGGAGGTTCCGGCTGATACTACCGCTATTACGCCGGCTTTAAATTTCCGGCTACGCCTAACAAGATACCCCAGACGCGCGAGGCGGTTATATTTTAAGGCCGGCAGGGACTTCTTAAGATAAACGTATGTGTCGCTGTCAAGCCTGGTAAGGAGTAAATCCTGCCCGTGCTTAAGCAGCGCCTGCGCAATCTTTTTTATCTCCTCCCTGCCTTTGCCGGGACAATATACTGCTTCGGCAAATCCCCTGCGCTCCTGGCGCCCCAGGTCAAGGTTGGCAAATCCCAACTGGCAAGAGACGGCTTTAGTCTTAGGCATCCGAATCAGTATTTCTGCAGTATTATAAAAAACAGGATGATGATGATCAAACCGGCGATGATGTAAAAATCATTGAAGTAGAAAAAATCCGCCAGGGCCTCCCTGAAGGACAGGCCTCTGTCTTTTTCGGATTTAGGCGGAATCTGGCGGGAGTCCCTCTTGAATTCCTCCACTTCCTGGCGTTTGAATCTCAGGTATATCCCCGCGATTTTGTAAGTGGGCAGCGCCCCCTTCTCCGAAAGAGTAATCACCTCTTTCTCGGAAATTCCCAAAAACAGAGCTACCTCTCTGACGGTAAGGAGTTTTTCTTCCGGCATATTATTTAGCTATTTTCCCGGAGGCAATCCATGAATCGATGGCCTTGCGCTCAAACTTCCAATTATCACCGTCTTTGGACGCGGGGACCTTTCCGCTATTGGCCCAATCCATAACGGCATTCAAATCCACCTCCAGGTAACGCGCCAGCTCGTCCACATTCAGAAAATCGCGCAGCATCAAACATCTGCCTTCCAGTATCGCACCTTCCGCGACATTCAATTTTGCCGGCAACACATCCCCTTCCACGATAGCGGTAGGCAGGAGGGTCAGCATTTCTCTGGCAATCACCTTGCCCTTGACCCTTCCGCCGATAATGATATTGTCACCGGTAATATCTCCGTAGATAGTTGCGGTGGAGCCGATGGTAAGGCTGCCTTTGGTGTTAAGGTTGCCTTCGAATTTGCCGTTGATACGCAATTTAACCGGGTCTTTAAAACTAAGGTTGCCCTGCATTGAGGCATCTACATCCAGGATCTTATCTTCCTTCTTGTTTTTAAATGCCATCGCTCGCCCCTCCTTGGATTTAGCGTGAAGCCTCGCGCTTACCCAATACTACGCTTTCCAGTTTTCTCAAAAATAAAAGCACTGCCAGCACTATCACGCTGGTAAAAATAGAAGCGCTGTAAAAGCCGCATCCCACTGCCAGGCCGATACCCGCGACTACCCAAAGGCTGGCTGCGGTAGTCAGGCCTTTTATCCCCTCCCTCTCCCTGATAATCGTGCCGGCGCCCAAAAATCCGATTCCCGTAACCACTCCGGCGGCAACGCGCGCAGGATCCAGAGGAACTTTGTCTTTATATATATCAAAAATATACAGCGATGTCAACATAATGAGGCATGAACCCAGGCTTACCAGGATATGGGTGCGTAATTCTGCGGTACGCCGATGCATCTGGCGTTCCAACCCGATAAAGCCGCTCAATAACGCCGACAATACCAATCGTAAAACAATCTGGATCTCGCTAAGCATACACCGCTCCTTTCCTGCCTTCCTTAAAAAGCCGGCAACCCAAACCAGCTACCATCGCGGCATTATCGGTACAAAGCCAAGGCGCTGGAAAATAACACTCCACCCCTGCCTGACGGCAGGCAAAAAGGAATTTTTCGCGGAGTCTGCTGTTGGCCGCTACGCCTCCGGCAACCACAAGGCTTTTTGCATTTTTGAGACGGCAGGCGGATATCGCCTTCTCAACCAAAACCCCAAAAGCGGCTTCCTGGAAAGAAGCCGCGATATCCTGCTTTTCTCTAAGGCCCAGCCTCCTGCCGCGCACCATATACATCACCGCAGTTTTAATGCCGCTGAAACTAAAATCCAGTGGCCGGCGGGTATGCGAACATTTAAATTTTATACGCCGGCAGTCGCCACCGGCTGCGGTCTTCTCAATCCAGGGCCCTCCCGGATAAGCTAATCCCAGGAGCTTGGCTACTTTATCAAAGGCCTCGCCGCAGGCATCATCCCGGGTATGTCCGAGCTCCTTGACGGCGTCAAAACCTGCCACATAAAAAAGGCTCGTATGCCCACCCGAAACAACCAACGCTACAAACGGTAATGACGGCGCCTTTGGGGAATTTAGAAAAACGGCGCAGATATGGCTAATAAGGTGGTCAACCTCCAAAATCGGGATGGCTGCGCTAAGACTTAACGCCCTAGCAAAAG
The DNA here is from genome assembly GCA_041649115.1 of Candidatus Omnitrophota bacterium. Lineage (GTDB taxonomy): Bacteria > Omnitrophota > Gorgyraeia > Gygaellales > Profunditerraquicolaceae > JBAZKK01. The sequence goes on from JBAZNT010000007.1 coordinate 75,396, forward strand.
AAACGCCCACTAAAAGCGACCCCAATAATCCCGGGCCGGAAGTTACGCTGATGGCATCTATATCATTTAACTTAACTGCCGCTTTTTTAAAAGCGGCGTCTGTGACCGCAGCAATAGTCTCAAGCTGCATCCGGGAAGCAATCTCGGGGATAATGCCTCCGTATCGGCTATGCAGCGGCAGGCTAGAGGAAACGACGTTAGAAAGGATTTCCCTGCCGTCCCTGACTATCGCCGCCGAGGTCTCATCGCAAGAGGTCTCAATACCCAACAGCTGCATCAGCGCACTACCTCCGAGACAAAGACAAAACGGAACCCTTCCTTGGCAAGTTGCGGCATCATTTCTCTCAAGACCTTGACGGTATTTTTGCGGTCGTGTCCGATGCCCACGGCATAACCCCGCAGCCTGGCGCGGTTCGCTAATTGCCTGAGCTGTGCAGCAATGTAACCGGGGTCTTCTTCATTATCGAGAAAAATGTCCCGCGATGCGAAACTAATACCTGTCTCGGAAGCGGCCCGGCGGCATACCGAATCAGAAGAAACAAGGCTATCCAAAAAATAGAGATGCCTTCTCTTTAATTCCCGGAATACCTCCGTCATAAGGCGGTAGTCTTCGGTAGCGCGCGAACCCATGTGGTTGGACACCCCCTTTACCCCAGAGAGGCTTTTTAAGTCTATAACGAGAATCCTGCGCGCCTCGGCATCGTCCATAGAGGAAAGGATCGTGTTTTTTTCAAGGCGGTATGCCTCGTGCGGCTCCATCGGCAGATGCAGGATTACCTCAAAACCGCGGCGGTTAAGTTCGCGCGAGAGAAAAGCCGAATAACGCAATCCCGGCAGAACGGAAACGGTAAGCGGATAGCGGATCTGGCTTAGCATGGCGAGGTTATGCGTATTGTAGCCCCAGTCATCAAGGACAATGGCAATCCTCCCCGCGATAACGGCGGGAACGGGCGCAGGAGGAGGCGTCTTTTTAGGCCCGGAGATAAACAGGTAAACCAAGAAGACGCTTTCAATGGCTAGAATTACTGAGAGGATTGTAATAATAATGTTATGCTTTTTCATAGAGGACAAGGTGGAACTAAGAAGGATTATTCCTGCCGGGATCTTTCTGATATAACCTCACGGCCTTTAAAACATCGATTGCGCGCATAATCTGGGTATCGGATTTATAGTCAAATTTCCGGGGCGGCTTCTCCTTGGCGCCCCCGTCGCTTTCTTCTGCCTGGGCAGAAACGTCCTCAACTACGATATCAGGCTCGATGCCCTTGTTGTTAATCTGCTTGCCGGAAGGGGTAAAATAACGCGCGGTGGTCAGCCGCAGGGCCGAGCCCCCGGATAGAGGTATGAGCGTCTGAACCGAACCCTTGCCAAAAGACTTAGTGCCTAAAATTATGGCGCGATTATAGTCTTTCAGCGCCGCGGCCACGATCTCGCTTCCGGAAGCCGAACCTTCATTAATCAAAATCACCATGGGTAAATCCGGGATCGGCTTTTTGGAATGCGAAAAAAACTCCGCGTTAGAAGAAGGGGTGCGCCCTCTGGTAGAAATGATAAGCTTGCCGTCATCTATGAATTTCTCGGTAATATTAACCGCGACGTCCAGGAGTCCGCCGGGATTGTTGCGCAGGTCAAGGATCAGGGCAGTCATGCCTTCTTTCTTGAGCCTCTCCAGCGCAAGGTCAAAGTCCTTAGGGGTAGTCTCCCTGAATTCCGCCAAGCGGATATATCCGATGCGGTCATCCAGGATCCTCGCCTCCTTGATGTCTTTAATCCTGATGATGGCGCGCACGATCTTAAACTCCAAGAGCTTTTTTTCGGAATCGCGCAATACCGTGATGCCAACCGTTTCGCCGGGCCTGCCCCTCAATCTCTTGACTGCTTCCGTAAGAGGCATATCGCGGGTAAGCTCGTCGTTTATCTTGACGATGCCGTCCCCCGGCTTAAGTCCGGCCTTCCAGGCCGGCGTGTCCTCGATAGGCGTTATTACAGTGAGGATGCCGTCCTTGGTGGTAATCTCAATGCCTATCCCGCCAAATCTGCCTTCGGTATCAATCTTAAGCTCATTATAGCTGTCAGGGTCAAGGAACTGGCTGTGCGGATCCAGGGAAGAAGCCATGCCCTTAAGCGCTCCGTAAATAAGCTCGCGCGGCCTGGTCTCGTCAACATATTCGGTCTGGATAATAGCCAGGGCATCGGAAAACAGACCAACCTGTTTATAAAGCTCGTCCCTGTTGCGCTTGTCTATCCCCGATATCGCCACGGATAGCGCTGCCGCGATTATCAGGCATAAGATTGAAATCGCAACTAATCTCCTGATCATTCTTTCAGTTTCTCCCTCAGGATCTCCTGCACTGCCTTAGGGTTGGCCTTGCCGCCGCTCTTCTTCATCACCTGACCAACCAGAAACATCAGGGCGTTACTCTTGCCAGCGCGAAAATCATCCGCGGATTTCTGATTTTCCTTAATGACATCCTTAATAATCCCCTCCAGCTCTGCGGCGTCGGAAATCTGCGTTAAATTTTTCTTAGCGATAATCTCAGCCGCGGGCTTCTTTGTCCCTATCATCTCGCTCAATACTGCCTTGGCAACGAGGTTGGAGATCTTGCCCTCATCCAGCAATGACAAGAGCTCAATAAGCCCCTCCGGCGTAATGCCCAGTTCTGACATCATGCAACCCCTGCTGTTGGCTTCGGAGAGAAGCGGGCCGATTAAAAAATTTATAAGGGTTTTTTTATTTTCGCTGGGATAGATATCAAAACACCTGCCGGCGAATTCAGCGTCTTGTTTGAAATTTACCAGAACTCCCGATTCGTATCGCGACAGGCCGTATTCCTCAAGACGCTGCATCATTTCTCTCGGTAGCGCCGGGATGGTACTTTTAATACTTGCAATCTTGTCTTTGTCAATCACAAAGAGTGGCAGGTCGGGCTCCGGGAAATAACGGTAGTCCTGCGCCTCCTCCTTGGTGCGCATGGAAAAAGTCTCGCCCTTCTTTTCATCCCAGAGTCTGGTCTCCTGGACCAGCGCCTCCCCGGCTGCAAGCGCCCCGGACTGACGCGTAATCTCAAAACCCAGGGCATCCTTGACGGCCTTGAAGGAATTCATATTCTTGAGCTCTGATTTTACTCCGAGCCCATTCGTACCCTTCTGGCGCAGGGAAATATTCGCATCGCAGCGCAGCGAACCCTTCTCCATATCGCAGTCCGAAACCTCAAGGTATTCCAGGATTTTCTTAAGTTCCCCTAAATACTCGTAGGCCTCTTCCGGCGAATTGATATCCGGCTCGCTTACTATCTCAAGCAGCGGTATGCCGGCACGGTTAAAATCCACCAGGCTTTTATCCTGGCGGTGGATCAGCTTGCCGGCGTCCTCCTCCAGGTGCACCCTCCTGATGCCGATACGCCTGGAGCCATCCTCCAGGTAGATATCCAGAAACCCGTTCCTGGCTAAAGGAAGGTCATACTGCGATATCTGGTAATTCTTGGGCAGGTCAGGATAGAAATAATTCTTGCGGTCAAATTTAGTCTGCTCCTGTATGTTGCAGTTCAAGGCCAGTCCGACCTTAATCGCAAGGTCCAGCGCCGTGCGGTTTAAAACCGGCAGGGTCCCGGGAAAGCCCAGGCAGACCTGGCAGGCCTGTGAATTAGGGGCCTTGCCAAATTCCGTAGAACACCCGCAAAACGCCTTGGTGCGGGTCGCAAGCTGCAGGTGCACTTCTAATCCGATTACCGCTTCGTACATTTTAATAAACTATCCCTGTGCGCCTGAACCTATCTTTGGCTTCATCTTATGCCAGGGGGTATTCTGCTCGTAGGCATAAGCCGCCCTGAAAAGCGTCTCCTCCGCAAATGGCCTGGCTAAAAGCTGTAATCCTACCGGCAGCCCGCTCTTGGCAAAACCGCAGGGGACCGAGATCGCCGGTATCCCTGCCAGGTTGGCGGAGATGGTATAAATATCGGAAAGGTACATCTTCAGGGGGTCCTCCGCTTTTTCCCCGAGACTAAAAGCCGCGGTGGGAGAAGTAGGAGTCAAGATGCAGTCAAAATCCTCAAACACCCTGTCAAAATCCTGTTTGATCAACGTCCTTACCTTAAGCGCGCGCAGATAGTAGGCATCGTAGTAGCCGTGAGAGAGGACAAACGTCCCCAGTATAATCCTTCTTTTAGCCTCCTGCCCAAAGCCATTCCCGCGCGTGCGGCAATACATATCAAGAAGCCCCCCGGAACCGCCCTTATCGGAAATCCGTAACCCGTATTGAACCCCGTCAAAACGCGCAAGATTGGAGCTCGCCTCGGCAGTAGCGATAATGTAATAGACAGGAACGGCATACTCGGTATGCGGAAGAGAGACCTCGCGGCAGTCCGCGCCAAGTTCCCTGAGCTTAGCGATAGAGTCTTCTACGATCTTTTTTACCTCGGGGTCTATGCCTTCGACAAAGTATTCCCTGGGCATGCCGATCTTCATGCCCTTGATATCATCCCCCAGCGCCCGGGCATAATCCGGCACGGCAACATCAACGGAAGTTGAATCGCCGGGGTCGTAACCGGATATCACGCCCATCAACAGCGCCGCATCCTTAACATCCTTGGCAATGGGCCCTATCTGGTCAAGGCTGGAGGCGAAGGCAATCAAGCCAAACCTGGAAACCCTCCCGTAGGTAGGCTTCATCCCTACTACTCCGCAAAAAGATGCGGGCTGACGGATTGAGCCTCCGGTATCTGAGCCCAGGGCAATAATAGCCTCGTCCGCCGCTACCGCAGCAGCCGAACCTCCGGAAGACCCGCCCGGCACCCGCTCCAGGTCCCACGGATTACGGGTGGCTCCGAAAAGCGAGTTCTCGGTAGATGAACCAAAGGCAAATTCGTCCATATTGGTTTTAGTGCCTACTATCAATGCTCCGGCTGCTTTAAGCTTACTTACTACCGTAGCGTCGTAAGGAGGGCGAAAACCGCTTAAGATCCGCGAGCAGCACTCAGTGGCTAACCCATCGGTACAGATATTGTCCTTCAGGGAAACCGGAATGCCGCAAAGAGGCCCTGAATGCACTGCTGCCTGCTCAGGGGGCGTGGCGCCTAACCTGACATACGCATTCAATTTTGCGTCAATGTCAGTAATCCTGTTATAAAGGCAATTGAGTACGGCCTGCGATGTTGCGCTTCCCTCTTTTATTAAATCCAAGAGCTCGTGCGCAGTTAAGGTATTCAATTCCATATTAACGATAAGTTTTATTCGATAACCTTGGGCACAGCGAATAAATCGCCGTCTTTTTGCGGGGAATTCTCCAGGGCCCTGGCGACAGCCAGGGACCTGCCGGGCTTATCCTCTCTTAAAACGTTATTTATAGGTAAAATGTGACTGGTGGGAGCGGTCTTGGAAGTATCCAATTCCTTAAGTTTGTCAATAAACCTTAGGATGTCCTCTAATTGGGCGCTCAAGAGCCCTGACTCCTCCTGAGTAAGCTCCATGCGCGCCAGTGCCCCCAGGCTCTTAACCGTTTCTTTGGATAATTCCATCTTATTCCTCTCTCATGCGTGCAGTTTAAGAATTAAATGATAGCATCCTTTAACCTAAAAGTCAAAGAATATTAGGGATAAAAAAATATAGACAAAATGCTAAAAGACTGTAAAATAAGTGAAGTAAAAAATAATCCTGAATTCAAAATCAAACCCAGATGCCGAAGAAAATATCATCCGCAAAACCGCAATACTCACTTACTCCTGAGGGCGAATTTATCATTAAGAATTACAACCTCTCCCGCCCCTTTTCCAATTTTTTCCCCGGTATCGCCGGAAGATACGGCATACCGATGTGGGCCTTTTACGTCAACCGCGGGCAGGGGATTTCGAGTTTCGGCATCAAAGACAAGGACCACGCCATCCTGGAATTCATGCCGGTCAACAAGGCCTGGCAGTCGGTCTCCTGGCAGGGGTTCCGCACCTTTATCAGGGTGAGCAGAGGCGGCAAAAGCGTATTCTACGAGCCATTCCATAACGGGATTTCTAACTTCGGGTTCAGGCTTTCAAACAGCATGCACATCAGCTCCTATGACCTGAAGATAAAAGAAACTAATTTCTCGCTGGGCCTGGAGGTAGAGGTAAAATATTTCACCATCCCCAACGATTCCTATGCCGCCCTGGCGCGCATCGTGACAATAAAAAATATCTCCGGAGGGGATAAGAAAATAGAGTTGATAGACGGGCTTCCGCAGATTATACCTTTCGGCACCAACGACTTCTTTCTGAAAAAACTAAGCCGCACCATTGAGGCCTGGATGTCGGTTAAGAACCTCCAGCGCGGGGTCCCTTTCTACAAACTCGATGTTGACCCTGCGGATAGACCGGAGGTGTTGCACATCAAGGAAGGGAATTTCTACCTTGGTTTTTGCCATCACAACGGCAAGCCCCGTATCGCAAGGGTTATCGTAGACCCCCAGAAGATATTCGGCCCGGTAACGGACCTCTCCTGTCCTTATAATTTCCTGCATTCCAGAAAATTCGCCTATCCCAGAGAAGAAATGACGCAGAATAAAACGCCCTGCGGGATGCTGTTTTTTGAAACGGAATTAAAAAAATCCGAAAGCCGCACATTCTATGCGCTTGCCGGATATATGCATAGCCAGGAAGCCCTCAACGCCACTATCGGCAGGATCACCAAGGCTGACTATCTCAAGAAAAAAGAAATTGAAAACCGCCAGGTTATCACGGAACTGCAAAAAGATATTGCGACCGGGAGCGGCTGCGCGAAATTCGACCTCTATGCCAAACAAACCTATCTTGACAATATCATGCGCGGAGGATACCCGGTTCTTTTTAAATCCGACCATCACAATACCGTCTTTTATCTTTATTCGCGCAAACACGGAGACCCGGAAAGAGATTATAACAAGTTCCATCTTGAGCCTTCCTATTTCTCGCAAGGCAACGGCAATTACCGCGATATCAACCAGAACCGCCGCTGCGATATCTGGTTTAACCCTGAAATCAAGGACCAAAACATCATAACCTTCTTTAGCCTGCTGCAGTCGGATGGATTCAACCCCCTGGTGGTAAAGGGGATGCAATTTAAGGTTAAAGACTCCGCGGACATCTACGGCTTACTGGGCGGATTAGTCGAAAAAGAACAGCTGCCTCAACTGGCCCTTTTTCTAAACAAGCCTTTTACTCCCGGCAGCCTCCTTCTATTTACTGAAGAAGCCGGCATCAGGCTCAGGGTTGACCGTGAGCAATTCCTTAACAGGATCCTGGAGCACTCGCTCGGACAAGAAGAGGCAGAACACGGGGAGGGCTTCTGGAGCGACCACTGGACATACAACCTGGACCTTCTGGAGAATTACCTTGGCGTCTATCCGGAAAAACTCAAAGAACTGGTATTTGAAAAGAACGCCTTTACCTTTTTTGATAATACCGAAGTTGTCAGGCCCCGCGAGGAAAAATACGTCCTCCGGGATAATCTCGTGCGGCAGCTGCATTCCATCGTGCCGGATAATTCCAAGAAAGATCTCATCAAGAAGCGCAGCCACAGCCCCAACACCGTAAGGACGCAAAACGGGACCGGCGAAATATATCAAACTACCCTTATCAATAAACTCCTCTGCCTGGCGGCGAATAAACTGGCGTCTCTTGACCCCTTCGGCGTAGGCATCGAGATGGAAGCAAACAAGCCCAACTGGTTTGATGCCTTAAACGGCCTGCCGGCCCTTTTTGGCTCCTCTCTCTGCGAGACCCTGGAGTTAAAAAGGCTGCTTCTGTTTATAGCTTCGGCCCTGGAGAAAACCGGCATCGCTAAGGTCCGCGCAAGCGAGGAAACATCGAACTTCCTGGCCGCGCTGGGGCAATTAATCCAGGAGTATCTTAACGGCATTGACAAAAACAGGGATTATCAATACTGGGACAGGAGCTATGCACTTAAGGAAGAATACCGCCATGCTACAAAATTAGGTTTCAGCGGAAACGAGACAGAGCTTGATGCTGAATATCTCAAGGCGCTGCTGGATAACGCTATTAAGAAACTTGATCTCGGCATTGCCCGCGCCCGCGACGAAAAAAAGGATATATATTATTCCTACTTTATGCATGAAGTCGCCGAATATGAACCGCTCAAGGCGCCTGCGGTAAAGCCTACACGTTTTATCCAGAGAAAACTCCCCCTTTTCCTGGAAGCCCAGATGCACGCGATGCGATTGGCAAAAGGACCGGAAAAAGCCAGGAGCCTCTACCTGGCGTTAAAAAGCAGCGAGCTCTATGATAAAAAACTCAAGATGTACAAGGTCACGGCTCCGCTAAAAGATATGCCCGAAGAAATAGGCCGCTGCCGGGTATTCAGCCCCGGATGGCTGGAAAACGAATCCATCTGGCTGCATATGGAATATAAATATCTTCTGGAGATTCTCTCCAGCGGCCTATGCGAGGAATTCTACAAGGATTTTAAAAACATCCTTATCCCATTTCAGGACCCCAGGCGTTACGGCAGGAACATATTGGAAAACTCTTCCTTCCTTGTCAGTAGCGCCTTTATGGACAAACGGCTGCACGGCAACGGGTTTGTAGCGAGGCTCTCCGGTTCCACCGCAGAATTCCTGAAAATCTGGCTGGTAATGAGTGCCGGCACAGAGCCTTTTAAACTGGATAACCGCGGACAACTCTCCCTGAAATTTGAGCCGCTTTTGGCAGGATGGCTTTTTACCAAAAACACTAAAACCTATAGTTTCAAGTTTCTGGGCAGGATAACGGTAACCTATCATAATCCGGCGCGCAAGGACACCTTCGGCCGCAACAAAGTTAGCGTTAAAAAGATCACGCTCCGTGATACTGCAGGCAAAAGCATAGAGATAGACTCTGATACCATTAACTCCCCTTACTCTGAACAAATTCGTTCTTGCCAGATTACCTCCATCGACCTCCACCTCTCCTAACAGAAACACTTTCCAACCCAAAGCAGAAACGTTTTCCAACCCAAAGCGGAAACAGTTTCCCGATTAGATTGAAAAACGTTTCCCGAACGGCTCGGAAAGTGTTTCTGTTTAGGCAGGGATGTAACACCTTGCATTATAACTGGTTATAAATTTATAAATTTTGCATTTTGGCATCTTGAAATTTTTGCAATTTTGTGTTATACTTAATTTGACAATTAGGAATACCTACTGATAAAGGTAAACTAGCAGTAATGCTGGGGCGCAAAGCTTCCGG
>JBAZNT010000008.1:0-82582 GCA_041649115.1 Candidatus Omnitrophota bacterium
CAGCTGCGCCGCACACGCTATAAAATTAGCAAGAAGGCAGCCGGCCAAGGCTGCCGCCCAGCGAGGCTTCTGCCTACAGAAGCCGAGCGGTGGAATGGGAAATGTGGGAGCGCCCCCCAGGGCGCGGGGCATTTAAGCTGTTTCCTTAGAGACCAGCTTTACCCCGGTATTAAGAACAAAAAGCGTGGCGAGAGTTTCAGGTGGACGCAAAGCAAAAATCGCGCGACAAAAGCAAGACAAGAGGCGGGGCATAGCGCCGTCCCTGTAGTTTTTAGCGTAGCTTAAGGCGCTGCGGCCGAGCTGTTCTTTCCTAAAAAAATTTCTGTTTGCCAGGGCGCGGTGCATTTTAGATGTTTCAGCAGAGCTTTGCCCCCGGGGGTTTCAGGTGGGCGAGAAAAAAATTGAACGCTATTTCGTAAAATTCTTTCGAATTGAAGAATAATAAGGACCCCATTTTTTATTTCCTCGATTTTCGACGATGGAGCGCCAGGGATAACGGTATGAAATTGCTAAACTTTCGTTATTCAGGGATATGTTCGAGCCGCAGCTGCGCAAGAAATCGCGCTGGGCTTCGAAATTTGCCGATAAAAGTTTTTGGGATTTCGATAGATCCCAAAAAGTTTTATTGTCTGCTCTTCGAGCAGACCCGCTGCGATACAAACGCTAATTCTTAGCGTAAGCCGTCGCCAATTTTCTAAGGAGGTGTAGAGATGAAATATTTCCTGTATGCGCGCAAGTCTACCGACACAGAAGACAAACAAGTCCTCTCTATTCAGTCGCAACTAACTGAAGTTAGACAATTCGCGGTTCAACAAGGGTTAGAGATAACGCAAGAATTTCAGGAAGCACGCACGGCGAAATCACCCGGACGCCCGATATTTGACGAAATGATAAAACGAATTGAAAAAGGCGAGGCGTCCGGCATTGTTACTTGGCATCCGGATAGACTTGCGCGCAACTCGATAGACGGCGGAAAGATAATCTACTTGGTAGATACTGGTAAAATTGAAAATCTCTCCTTCCCTACTTACAGATTCGATAACAGCGCACAAGGCAAGTTTATGCTGAACATTATCTTTGGCCAGAGTAAATATTACGTTGATAACCTTAGCGAAAACACTAAGCGCGGCTTGCGCGAAAAGGTTAGGCTTGGCGAATACCCAAGCTTTGCGCCAATTGGCTACACAAACGACAGAGGAAAAATAATCGTTGATGAGGCAACCGCGCCATTAGTAAAGAAATTGTATGCCTTGTGCGCTGAAGGTAAGTATTCCCTCCTTGAGTTGAGAAAATTGGCGACGGCTTTTGGCTTGGTGAGCAAGAGACAGAAGAAACCACTCTCTTTCAGCAACGTCCATCGGATCCTGACGAATCCCTTCTATTACGGCCTCTTTGTGTATAAGGGCGAGATTTTCCAAGGGGCCCACTCCCCTATTATAGACAAGAATCTATTTGATACAGTCCAGGAGGTAATAAAGTTTAGAAGTAAGCCGATACTAAACAGAAATCACTACTTCGTATTTCGCGGGTTTATAAGGTGCGGGGAGTGTGGCTGCCAGATAACAGCTGAAGTCCAAAGAGGCCACGCTTATTATCACTGCACTAAGAAGCGCGGGCCTTGCGCACAGTCAAAATATATCCGAGAGGAAAATCTCGCCCAACAGGTCAAAGAGGCCATCGAGAAAGTTGCGCTGGACGATGGGCTTTTTTCTCCTATGATGAAAGAGCTTGAGCGCGAAAAGACACTGCTTGAGGCGGACAAAATCTTCGCCAAACGTAATGCGGAAATTAAGCTAAAGGAAATTGACGAGAAATTAAAAACTCTGCTTGATCTGTTTATGGATAATACGATTTCGGTTGAGGAGTATCGGGAGAAAAAAGCCCAACTTCTTAATCAGAAAGTCGAGCTCGAAAGGAACCCTGCGACCCAGGACGGAAAATGGCTCGAACAGATGAAAAGTTTTCTAACTCTTGCTCACCAAGCCAGTTACATCGCAGCGGAGGCAAATTTCGAAGCCCAGCGCGATTTCTTGCGCAGCTGCGGCTCGAACATATCCCTGAATAACGAAAGTTTAGCAATTTCATACCGTTATCCCTGGCGCTCCATCGTCGAAAATCGAGGAAATAAAAAATGGGGTGGCTGACGGGGATCGAACCCGCAAAACCTCTAGAGCCACAGTCTAGCGCTCTGACCAATTGAGCTACAGCCACCATAATTTTCTGTCATGCGTGCAGGATTGCATGACAATTACAGCATAATCTTTCTAAATTTTCAATCTTATTATTCCGTCTGTTTCCATCCTTATGATGAACAACCAGCACCCTTTTATCGGAAATCCCGCACCTGGCGCATGAATAAGGGATATTGTATCTGCGCATTAAATCTCGATAGGCGCTTTCTCCGGAAACCCAGTTCGGGGCATTGATTCCATAACGGACATTTCTGTTTTCCCAGGAACAATGACAAGCTACACTACAAAAAAACCTGTTTCTTTTTGATCGCCTGAAATCCTTAGGTGTCCTCCAAATCTTTTTTCCGCAATATGCGCATTCAACCCATTTGCCTTTGAATTGAGCCTTTGTGCGGCACTTTACAGAACAATATTTGCCCCATCCTTTTTTCGCGTGAAAAGGCTTTGTGTAGAATTCCTTGCCGCAAACCTTACATTTTCTTTTCAGCACAATCCTATTTTATCAAATAACGTAAAAAGCGTCAATATAATAAACTAAACCACAGTTAGACGCTCTAACCAATTGAGCTATACCCACCACAATCTATTTGACTAAAAGCCTTACTCTTTCGGCTCCTGCTTGAATTTCTCTCCCGTTACTTTTGTAAGCTCGCCGCCTATTGCAAATATCCCGTCAATCATGGCCTTGGATAAATCCATGGCGCCTTTGACAGTCCCCTCTAATACCTTGGCCGGTGCCTTCAGGAGGTCTTCGGGACGCATAGCGCTGCTGCGCCTCTGGGCAAGCTTATTCTCAAATGCCATCTTGATATTAGCAAACCCGAACTCCGGACGGTCCATCTTGGTTTTGATGGTAAAATCCAAAACAATCTTCCCCTGGTCCAGCGCCCGGAAAATATCCAGTACAGCATCGGTGATCCTCTCTGCCTTCTCAGCAGGAGCATCGGGGCTGCGCGGAGTACGCACGATATCCGTCAACTCCAGGTGGCAATTGGAGACGATATCATTATCTATGCCTTTGATATCGCTGTTAAAATTAAGCTTGGCCTTCTGGATGCGCGCCTTATCCAGGTCCACCCAAGTAGAATAATAAGGGTAAAGATAGATTCCGTCAATATCATAAATTTTAAGGGTGGCCCGCATATCCTTTTCGTATAAATTGAGCCATCCGGCAAGTTCAAGCCTCCCCTCCGTCGAGCCCTCCTGCCAGGGCATCCTGGCGTGCAATTCGAAATTTGCTACTGCCGATACAGGCAAAAGATAAAGATTGCTTAATTTAAACTGGATATCCTTAAAGGTTATCCTGATGCCGTCCTTAGCAACGGTATAGTCAATAAAATCAAACCTCCCGTCTTTTATTACCAGACGCTTGAATATCATAGGAGGCAAGCTCGTTACAGCCGGCTGCGCTTGAACGCTGGAAGCGGTTGTATTTGCCGCAGGAGGCGTAACAGCCGGTTTCTGCTGCTGTTCAACAGGAGCGGGGGTCGTCTGGTTACCGGTGGTTATAACACTGACTGCCTGCACCACGCTATCAATGGCCTTAGTAGTATTTGTTACTACTGTGGGGATAGAACCAATGTCAACTGTAACCGGAGGCTTATTCTCCTGTGGCTTGACCGAAGAAACCTGGGCCTGGCCGTCCTTTGACACCTGGGGAACCCCGTATTCGTAAGTAATCTGCGGCTTGGTGATTATTATTCTATTAAAGGCAATTCTTCCCCTCAAAAATCCGAATATGCTCGGGGATGCATAAATAGAATCTACTTTGGCTAAACCCTGGATATTAAGGCCGCGGATTTCTACATTAAACGGCGGGGTCAATGTCATATAGCTGATGCTTACCGGCTTATGGAACGCCTTCTCCAGATGCCTGGCGACAAAAATCCTCCCCCCTATTGCCAGAAAGGCATAGCTAAGGCTAAAGACAACCGCCAGCACAATAAAGACAATAGTAATTATTTTTAGGAGTAATTTAGATTCCATGTTTTATTACGTGCGCCTGGGCTGACTCGAACAGCCGACCCTCTGCTTAGAAGGCAGATGCTCTATCCAACTGAGCTACAGGCGCATGCTTTCTATTTACCGCCCTGCGCTAAACTTGACCGCATGTTTATCATTGCTCGCACTTACTCGCGAGGATCAAATTCGGCCGCATAACTTAGCTTCGCTTATACCCGCTAAGCTATGGCCCCATTTATCGGGGCGGTGCGACTTGAACGCACGGCCTCTTGCTCCCAAAGCAAGCGCTCTAGCCAAACTGAGCCACGCCCCGTTTAGTCTCTTAAGCCTGATAACGGAAAGTCCTCCGCAATACCTGATTCCGTCGTAACTTTAAATTATATCAACTACGCAGATGTTGCTCAATATATTTCTGGATTACCACGCGGGATTTCCTTAAGGCGCGGAAACGGTGGCTTATCCCATGCTTGACCTTAAGCCCAAGCTCTGCAAAGGTCTTTTGATATGCAGGTATAATAAATAACGGGTCATAGCCAAATCCGGACTTGCCCCTCATTTCAAGACCTATCAAGCCGTTACACCTGCCTTCTACCACCTTGATAATGCCGCGCTTATCTGCTAAGGCTACTGCGCAGACATAGTGGGCCTTTCTTTTCTTAAGCGGCAAGTCTCCCAGGAGCCGAAGAAGTTTAAGGTTATTCTTGAGGTCGCTCTTATCTTTGCCTGAAAAACGCGAAGAGTAAATCCCGGGCCTGCCCCCTAATGCCTCAACACAAAGCCCGGAATCCTCACCCAAGGTAAGCTTGCCGCTAAAACGGGCAATCCTTTTAGCTTTCTTGGCAGCGTTCTCCCGGAAGGTCTTCCCGTTTTCAACAATACGTGGGCAATCAGTGTAATCCGCAAGCGAGGTTATCTTCAAATCCAGGCCCTTTAAAAGATCCCGGATTTCGCTGAGTTTCTTTTTATTCTTAGTCGCAACTACCAGTTCCTGTTTCATAACTCCAGAATATTATTAAGCATCCCTTTCTGGATACTGACTAATTCCTTGATTCCGCTTGAGGCAAGCGCCAAGAGTTCATTCATCTGCTTTTTGCTAAAGGGCTTTCTTTCAGAGGTCCCCTGTATCTCGATAAACTCTCCGCTTCCGGTCATCACGATGTTCATATCCACGTCTGCCTGGGAATCCTCCTGATAGTCCAGGTCCAAGATAAGCTCTCCGCGCAATATCCCGACGCTGGTGGCTGCAACGCAGTCCCTTATGGGTATGCGGCTGATTGCCCTGTTCTTTTTAAGCTTATTCAAGGCATAAACAAGGGCGATAAAACTGCCGGTAATGGAGGCGGTGCGGGTGCCGCCGTCACCCTGGATAACATCGCAATCCACCCAGATAGTGCGCTCTCCCATCTCGTTCAGGGATGTTACTGCGCGCAGGGAACGGCCTACCAGTCTCTGAATCTCGTGGGTGCGGCCGGAATCCTTTCCGCGCGGGATGCGCGTGAGGCAGGAGCGCGGGAGCATGCCGTACTCTGCGGTAACCCAGCCGTTGCCGCTGCCTTTTAAAAAAGGCGGCACGCCCTCTTCTACCGAAGCGCTGCAGATGACCTTGGTATCCCCTAATTCAATCAAGCAGGAGCCCTCGGCGTGTTTTAAAAAATCCGGGGTGATGGTGACCCTTCTAAGCTGGTTTGGCTTTCTTGAGTCTCTTCTATCCATTAATCATTCCTCCGTCTGCTATAAATGTCGCGTCCTTTGCTATCCACTGCCACGATAAGCGGAAAATCCTTTACCTGCAGCCGGTAGATCGCCTCCGGCCCAAGCTCCGGATACGCTACTATCATTTTACTCCTGACCTGCTTTGCCAAAAGCGCTCCGCAACCAGCGTGGGTGATAAAATAAACCGCCTTGTGTTTTTTAATTTCCCTGATCACTTCTTTGGAGCGGCTGCCTTTTCCGATCATCCCATTTACCCCTGACTTAAGCAAAAGCGAAGTAAAACCATCCATACGCCTTGAGGTAGTAGGCCCGCATGAGCCGATGACCTTGCCTTTGGGGGCTGGGTTAGGGCCGCAGTAATATATGATCTGCCCTTTTAAGTCAAACGGAGGCTTCCTGCCTGATAAAAGCGAGGCGCTCAATTTCATGTGCGCCTGGTCGCGGGCAGTGTAGATGACACCGCTGAATAAAACCTCATCCCCGGCTTTTAGATTACCGGCGTCTAAAGGCAAACCTATCTTTTTCATACGAGAACTAGAGGACTAGAGTAGCGCTGCGGGTAGCGTGACAGCTTATATTTATTGCCACCGGGAGTCCCGCAATATGCGTGGGGTATGTAAGCACGTTTACTGCCAGGGCTGTAGTCCTGCCACCGAGGCCCATCGGGCCGATTTTTAAATTATTAATCCTTTTCAATAAATCGCGGCTTAAGGCGCCCCTGGCGCTCTGCAGAGGATTAAGCAAGGCCTTTTTCGCCAGAAAACAGGCATAATCCGCGCTCCCTCCGATGCCAACGCCTACCACGTAAGGCGGGCAGGCATCGGGCCCGGCTGCCTTAACAGCGTCAACGATGAATTTTTTAACCTCTTCTGTTCCGTCAGTGGGATTGAACATCTTAAGCTGGGTTTTATTCTCGCAGCCAAAACCTTTTGGCATCACGGTAATCTTTATGCGGCTGCCTTTGACAAGGTCAATGTGGATTAAGCCCGGCACATACGAAGGAACTCCCCTTTTTAAAGGGTCGCTGACAATCGAATTCCTCAGGCTCGCCTTGCGATACCCCTCTTCAATACCTTTATGGATCGCAGCTTTCAGGTTTCCGTCAACCTTTACCTCCTGGCCCAATTCCACCAATACCGACGGCAAACCTGTATCCTGGCAGATAGCGAGCCTTTCTTTTCTGGCGACCTCGGCGTTCTTGATGATTGCGCGCAGCGCGGCCTTGGATTTAGCTCCTCTCTCAAAACGCAGGGCTGTCTTAAGCGCAGAGAGCACATCCTTTCTTAAATCTATATTGGCGTGCTCGCAAAGGCGGCTGACAGCATTCTTTATCTTCTGCGCTTTAATAATCCTCATTACGGATGTTTGGCCTTCTTAGGGGACACTTTTAACCGTGTTTCAGAACCGTCCCTAAGGTATTCGGAGGTGACGGTGGTGGTGATGCCACCGCGGGGATTAAATACCCCGGTAATCTTCGCCCACTTAGGGCGAGCCGCTCTTACAAAATCATCGAGTATCCTGTTTATGACATGCTCGTGGAAGATCCCGACATTGCGGTAAGAGATGGTGTAGAGCTTGAATGATTTTAACTCAATGCAGTATTTCTCCGGCGAATATTCAATCAGGATATTGGCAAAATCCGGCAGCCCGGTCTTGGGACAGATGCAGGTGAATTCCGGGACATCCAGGCGCACAATGTAATCTTTATCAGGATACTGGTTCTTCCAAACCTCAATCGCGGGGGTCTTTAACCCGCGCACCCCGGACTGCAGGCCTTCATAAGCGGATTTCTTCATTTATTTTACTCCGGCAATCCTGTGCATCTGCGGTATAACGCAGACCACTGCTTTTTCTTCCTTGGCGATATCCTTGAATTTTGCGATCTTCTGCTCCAGGTCCCTGTAGTTCTCGCGGCTGTTCGGCTGCAGGACAAAGATAACGGATTTATTGTGTTCCTTTATCAGCCCCAGCGCCTTACGGTAATCCTCTTCAGTGGTTGAGACGCACACCACTGCCTTTAGAAATACGTCTCTTTTGTAAGCGATATCAAGGAAACGACGGTGCTCCTGCCAATAACCATCCATGCCTGTAGAGCTGGGAAACTTGATATCCATCGCCACGATATCCACTAAATCTATAAGCTCCTCCATGGCCTCCGGTAGAGTGCCGTTGGTCTCCAGGTAATTACGGAAACGGTTCTTGCGGTTTAAGGTCATGACTTCTTTTAGAAAATCCTTCTGCAGCAGGGGCTCTCCGCCGGTAAAAGAGATGGAATGATGTCCGTTCTTATGCTTCTTTATGATGTCGAATAACTCCTGCGGCTCGTATTCCTTGAACTTGCGGTGGTTGGTATCGCAGAACCAGCAGTTAAGGTTGCATCCTGAGAAACGCACAAAGAGCTGTTTCTCTCCCAAATACAACCCCTCTCCCTGGACGCTTTCAAAAATCTCGTTAATTTTGCCTTTCATATCCTCTTAGCCGATAGCCGGGTCATTCAAGCCTGCCTGACGGAATCCCCGCGCCCGCAGATGACAGCTGTCGCAGCTGCCGCAGGGCTTTTCCTTTCCGCGGTAACATGACCAGGTAAGCTTAAACGGAACCTTAAGCTTATTGCCTAACTTGATAATCTCTGCCTTGCCTTTACTGATAAGGGGGGTAAAAATCTTGATGCCCTCGCCCTCGACCCCGGACCTTGTGCCAAGAGCGATTACCTTCCTGTAGGCGCTGAAGAATCCCGGCCGGCAATCCGGGTAACCGCTGTAGTCCTGCGTATGGGCTCCGATAAAAATTGCCTCCGCTCCTTTGGCCTCGGCAAATGACAAGGCAAAACTCAAAAATACGATGTTTCTGGCAGGCACATAGCTCGACGGTATGCCGCTCTTTACGGGGATCCTCGAGCGCAGCTTTTTCCTGTTATCCAAAAGAGCAGAGCCTTTCCAGGGAAACGAAATCCTAACAACCTTAAAGGGGCACCCGCAAGATGCGGCGACCTTCCTGGCTGATTCTGTTTCGCGGCGATGGCGCTGGCCGTAATCAAAGATAAGGCACTGGCAGCTAAACCCCTTTTCCCTTGCCAGATACAGCGTTACCGCAGAATCCAAGCCGCCGGAGAGAAGAACGACCGCCTTCTTCATTCCCCGTAATAGCTGGCTGCGCAGTTATCCGACTCCCAGACTGTCACGCTCGCCAACTTCTTGAGGCGCGCCTTAAGGCGTTCATAGATATAGCGGGCAATGTTCTCGGACGTAGGATTGACCTTCCTGAAATAAGCGCCGTTGTTTAAATACCCGTGGTCAAGCTTATCAAGAACTGCTTTTAATTCTGCCTTGAGCTTCTTAAAATCCATCACCATCCCGGCCTTATCGAGCTTATCGCCCGTAAGCGCGACCTCCACCTTCCAGTTGTGGCCGTGCAGGGCCTCGCATTTGCCTTTATAGTTGCGCAGGTTGTGCGCTGCGCTGAAATTCGCTTCTACCTTGACGCTATACATGGCTTACCTTTTTGGCGTCGCTTATTGCGCGGCCCAGGAAGCGGCGCGCAAGGCTGGAGAACCACTCCGGGTTGTCGCTTACGTAAAATCTCTGCCTGCCGCGGGAGGTAATCCTGTTAAGCAGGCCTTCGCGCGAGAGAATCTCCTTTACCTCAAGCGCGACCTCTTTTGCGGAATCGATCAATGTTACATGGCCTCCCATTGCCTCTTTAATCACCGGCTTAAGGAGCGGATAATGGGTGCACCCCAGGATAACGGTATCAACCCGAGCGGCCTTAAGCGGCTTTAAGTAATACGCCGCCACCTCGTTTACTGCCTTGCCGCAGGTAAACCCCTCCTCGGCAAAAGGCACGAACAAGGCGCAGGCAGCAGTCTTTACGGAAATTGCGGGGTCAAGGCGCTTAATCTCCTGCTCGTAGGCGCGGCTCCTGATGGTGCTGCGGGTGCCGATTACGCCGATGCGCTTGTTGCGCGTGGCGTATACCGCCTTCATCGCTCCGGGGGTAATAACGCCTACGATGGGAACCTTAAAATAATTCCTGATGATGGGAAGCGCTAAGCTCGAGACGGTATTACAGGCAACGCAGATGAGCTTGACGTCCTGCTTCAGGAGAAACAGCATGTTCTCTATCGAGAAGCGAATGACCGTCTCGCGCGACTTAACGCCGTAAGGCACGCGCGCGGTATCCCCGAAATAAACGATATCTTCCGACGGCAACTGGCGGATAAGCTCCTTTACTACTGTCAGTCCTCCGACGCCGGAATCAAAAACTCCGATTGCTTTACTCAACTTGATACCTCCGTTGTAGGATAATCAATGACGTAATTACGCACCCCCTGTTCAATCGCCTCCGCTATCTGCTGGCGGTAATAGCTGTTCTTAAGCATGCGTTCCTCAGTGGTATTAGAAAGAAAGCCCACCTCCGCCAAGACTGCCGGCATGCGCGCACCGCGCAGGACGTGGAAATTCGCGCTCTTTACACCCAGGATGCGGCAGTCAAGCTCGCGCTCCATGGAACGGGAAAGAGAACCGGCCAGTTCAATAGATTCTGCGCGGTCATAAGTATAAATCATATCCCAGAGTATCGCATTAAGGCGGCCGGAATTTCCGGCAAAACAACTTCTTGTGAATCCCGGGCTTACGCTCTGCGCAGTGCTAAAAGCGCGCTTGGCATCGTTAATCTTGGGCGTGATGTAATATACCTCAAATCCGCTCAAGCTGCGCACGCGGTTAGCATTGACGTGTATGCTGATAAAGAGGTCGGCTTTGGAATTATTGGCGATCTCCACCCGCCTGTTAAGGGAGATAAAGGTATCGTTGGAGCGCGTCATAACGACCTCAAAGCCGTCCTGCTTCAGCAGCCGGCTGAGGCGCTTGGCAATGTCAAGGGTCAGGACCTTCTCGCGCACCCCTGTCCTTCCTATTGCGCCGGGGTCAGTGCCGCCGTGGCCGGCGTCTATTACAATTTTCTTAAACCGTGTCAGGGGGACAGCCCTCGCCTGACGGGAAGGCTTCTCTTCCTTAAAAAGCACGTCTATAATCTGTTCCTTGAATTTATACGGGACGACTATCGCGCCCCGGTAAAAATCAACGGGATAGCGCATATGCTGCGCAACGCCGTCAACCAAGACAAGCCTCTCCCCCACCATCAGGTTCAGACGGTGCGCATCCTTGGCGAGGCTTATCGTCCTGCTGTAAGAATCATATTCCCATTTTATCCCGCGCGAGTCGCAGAGCGCTGAAAGCGGCACATAAGCTACCCCGTTTATGCTGTAGCTGGGCAGGCCTCCGCGGCCGGGAATAGTGGCGCAGCCGGCAGCGAAAACCGCCAGGATAAACGCCAGGATTATGATTTTAGATGTCTTCATATCTTAAAGGGGCGCTGCCTAAAAAACAGCGCCCTGTTTTATTTGGTGGAGGTGGCGGGACACTTATCTAGCCGTTATCCGGCCAGCGTGGACTATCTCTTCACCCGCCAGAATTTCTGGCAGGGCCCGGCGTATTATAGAAGGCATATATTTACCGTTGGTTTAGTTTCCTGATCTGCGCCACCAAACGCATCTTTTTGCTTAACATCGCCGGCGTATATTTACCAGCGCGATGCGTTACAGATTTGTATTTTTCTACTAACAAATCTACCTGCGGCTTCTTTACGATCAGATACCTTCTTATTTCGCTGAGAAAGCGAAGGCTCCTATCCTGGCATATATACCAAGCATAAGAATCGCTGTGATGAGGCTTGTTCTTTTTTTTGAAACGATAACTCCTCCGCCAACTTTAGCCTTAAGCCACTTAAGCAGAACAAGGCTGTTGTTGGCAACAGATACATACGGAGTAGGCGTTTCATTATTATGGTGCCTCATCAGAGTTACCGTCCCTTCGCCATCTACTATGCCAGCGATGTAAGATTTCTCGGCCTCTTCCAACGGTATCACCTCCTATCTCCCCTAAAGAGAGGAAGTCTCTGCAGGGCTTTCACCCCTCAAGGTTGCCCTCGCCCTACTGCATTTTAAAAAGCAGTTACGTTAGGGTTTCCCTGATTAAGCCGGGTTTATCATCCCGGATTACTCCGGGAGTCGACCCTTACTTGATCGAACCCGCGTCCTTAAGCATCCAGATAAAGGTCGCTTCATGCTTAGTCCCGTAATTTATCTTACTGCCGCGCCTCCTACGGAACAGGATTCGCGACAGGCAGCCTTTAAAAACTCTCGCCCCTGCCTCAAGGCATGGCAAAGAGCCAGTCTACTATAGTGCTCTACTGCGCCTTGTAGACCCGGCGCAAAGAGGCTCCCTTAATATTAGTTAAGGGAGACTGGGGACAACCCCAACGGCATTGTCATTGGTCTTGCGGCCATTGACATTGCCATAGGGCTATCAACAAACAGTGGTCTGTTTGCGTTTATTTTTGCAAGGATTGTTAACGCGGCCAACCCTGCGTCCGCGGCATGCTACCTTTACCCGACGTACCTAAGTCGAGCCCATTCACCCCCGTCGTCACTCGCTGTTGCTGATTCAAGGGTTGATTTTCAAAAGAACGCTATTGGCTGTATCTAAAATATCGGAATTTCTGTATTTGCTTTTGTTTCTGCTTTTCCTTGCATGCTAACTACTGCCTTCCCGGAGACACTGTCCCGAACGACCGCAAAAACGTCTTCTGCTTTGGGGAGGAAAACGTCTCTTCCTTATTACCTGATGCGGCGGTTCTTCAGCAGCCGCCTGAAGGAACGGTCTGAGTCGCGCTTCTTGATATCTTCCCTGCGGTCGTAAAGCTTCTTGCCTCTGGCCAACGCCAGCTCTATCTTGGCATAACCGCGCTCATTGAAATAAATCTTAAGCGGCACCAGCGCAAACCCGCGCTGCGCCATCTGGGATTCTAATTTGTTGACCTGCCTCTTATGCAGCAGGAGCCGGCGCGCGCGCGTAGGGTCTACGTTAAGATAACTTGCCTGCTCGTAAGGGCTGATGCGCACGTGATAAAGCATCACACCCTGCGGCTCGACCCGCGCAAAGCTATCCTCGAGGTTTACCCTGCCGCCCCGTATCGACTTTACCTCGCTACCCTTTAATTCTACCCCGCACTCCCACGCCTCGATGATCTCGTAATCGCGAAAGGCCTTGCGGTTCGTAGCGATGATTTTACTCATTTTATCATGACCAGCGCAAAATATAAACTCAAAAATAAAGGCAAGGTTACCAACGCCGCCAGGTGCCCCACAAATATCCCCTCGCTAATCAAAAGGTCATCTTTCTTATAGTGCCGGATCACCACCGAAAGCGACGTTGCCGGGGGCATCGCCAGTTGCATCACGACAAAAAGCCCGATAAGCATGGGAAGTTTCAAGCTCACTGCCGCCCAAAGCCCCAAGGCGGGCAAAAGCAGTTGTTTTACCAAAATCAACAGCGCCGCCGCCTTTATGTCGATTTTATCCAGGTGTATCTTGGCGAGATTTCCCCCGACTACCAGCATCGCCAAGGGAACGGTGCAATCGCCGATCATCTTTAAAGGATGCACGATAAAAACAGGCAACAGAAGGTTGACCCCTAAGAGTACGCAAAGCAACCCGGTGAGGTTGGCGATCACCGGCGGACTGAAGACGCTCGCCAACTCGAATTTCTTACCGAAGGTGCGGGTAAGCATATAAACCCCGGCCGACCACATCACCAGGTCAAACCCCAAAAGGAACAAAAAGATGTAGATCAGCATCGGGTTGGCCTCGGCCGAGGGGAGCAGGGTCACGACCAGTGCCAGCGGAAGATAACCCGAGTTCTGAAATGTCGTCAGGCTCAAAAACTGAGTGCGGTACTGCCGGTCGTTCTTTAGAAACCGCGCAAACAACAGGCCCGCCGCCAGGCCCAGGACGGTTATCGCGATGCTAAGCAGGGGGAAGATCCACCAGTTGGGGTAGGAATGGAAATCGAACTCCCGCACCAGCCGCGAAAATATCAAAAGCGGCAGGGTCACCTTGACCATCAGGCGACTCAAGGCATCCAGCCCTTCATCCTTCAAGACGCCCTTCTTGACCAGGAAAAAACCCACCGCTGCCAGGAGGAATATCTCCAGCACCGCCACTCCGGTTACCTGCATAGACTGTAAAAACATTTTCGCTCTCCCTGGAAATAGAAAATATATTATAGCAACAAACCCCGCCCGTCGCAATTCTTATTTGACATAATTCAAGGGCTGGGATATACTTAGAGATACTTTTTGCGGGGGTGGCGGAATTGGCATACGCGTACGTCTCAGAAGCGTATGGGGAAACCCTTGAGGGTTCAACTCCCTCCCTCCGCACCAAATTTGCGGGAGGAAAGATCATCTCCGCTAGAATAAAAAAGAGGCGCACTTCTGCGGCGCCTCTTTTTTATTTAGGTATACCTCAAAAAACTCAGCTTTCTTTATCGGCAGGAGGAGGTCCCGCTCTTCGCTCCGGATGCCCCAGCTTCCTGTTCTTCCACTGTATCAATTGGTTGGAGGTCAGGTATTGCGAGATCTTCGACTCCATATCCTTTTGCAGCTCTACCATCTTGTCTCTGAACGACTTTGTATCCAGGTTCTGTTTTGCGGCCGCCTGAATCTTGGCGATATTATCTTCGATAACCGCCTTAATCTGACTGACCTGCTCTTCGCTTAAACTCAGCTGTTCCTTCATCTTGGAGACGATCCCATCGGCAGAGGCAGAAACCGGAGGCCCTTGTATCGGCTCTTGCTTCATCCCGGAAACAGTCTCGTCGTCAAAAGCGGGAGCCGGAGGTTCTTGCGTCGGCTCAGCCAAAACGACGCCCGATGCAATAAGCAGCCCTGCCGTCAACAACACCAGCGCTACTTTGTGCTTGATCTTAAACACCGCTGCCCTCCTTATCTGCGGCTGTGTCGCCGCGGTTATTCATATCTTAATGCCTCGATCGGATTAAGACGCGCGGCCTGCTTTGCAGGCCAGAGGCCGAATACTATCCCTACCGCCAGCGAGAAAACCGTAGCGAGCGCCATTGAAGACAACGATATCTTCACGGACCATCCTGCCAGGATGTTTATTAACAAGGCGCTCCCGCCGCCAAGCCCGATACCCGCCAACCCCCCGATGAACGACATCAGCACTGCCTCGATAAGAAACTGGACCATGATATCCTTGTTATTCGCTCCGATGGCCTTGCGCAGCCCGATCTCCCGCGTGCGCTCGGTTACCGAAACCAGCATGATATTCATGATGCCTATGCCTCCGACTAAAAGCGAGATGGCCGCGATGGAACCCAGCAACAGGGACATCGTCTGAGTGGTAGAGGTAAGCGTTTTCTTGATATCGGCCATATTGTGAATCTGGAATGAGTCCTTCTGGTCGCTTGTCAGCAGGCGGTGCTGCTTTATGATAAGCCTGCTGATTTCTTCCTCGGCAGTATCGATTGAATCGGCGCTTTTTGCCTCCACATAAATTGAATCTATATACTGCTTCCCCAGCACCCGGTACATTGCGGTGGTTACGGGGATGACTACGGTATCGTCCTGGTCGCGGTGGCCGGCTGCGCCCTTCTCAGGCAGGATGCCGATTACCTTGAAATTAATCAGGTTTATCTTTACGGTTCTCCCGATAGGGTTGGAGGCGCCGAAAAGTTCCTTTACTACGGTCATGCCGAGGAGGACAACCTTCTTTCTTAACTTTAACTCTTCTTTGGTAAAAAACCTTCCGACCGCAGGCTCAGAGGAACGCAGCTTGGCATAGTCTACCCCTACCCCCTCCACCTGGGTATTCCAGTTTTTGTTCCCGTAAACGACCTGCGCCCTGTCTGTCACTGATGGGCTGACCCTCTCTACGTAATTGCTCAACTTAGCGATGTCAGCGACATCCTGAAATGTAAAACGCGTTACCGTGCCGGCCTCCAGTGCTACCCCCATTGACCTGCGCGAACCCGGCCTGACTATCAGAAGGTTTGAGCCCAATGATGACAGCTGCTTTTCAATAGATTCCTTTGCGCCCTGTCCAACCGCAAGCATGGCGATAACCGCGGCAACGCCGATAAGTATGCCGAGTATCGAAAGTATGGCGCGCATCTTATGCGAGAGCATTGCGAAGACAGCCTGGCGCAGATAATCTAGGAATTCCATCCCGGTGCCAAGCCTGCTCTTGGAGCCGGAAAGGATATTTTTTATGACATTGTCGGGACTCCCGGTCTCCGGGGACGTTGCAGCATTTGAGGTAACCTCATCAGACACAATCCGGCCGTCGCGCATACGGATGATACGCCTGGCATGCGCGGCGATCTCGTTCTCATGGGTAACGATAATGACGGTTTTGCCTTTTTGGTTGAGCTTCTTCAGGATAGAGATTATCTCTTCCTTGCTCTTTGAATCGAGGTTGCCTGTGGGTTCGTCAGCCAGGATTATCGGCGGTTCATTCACCAGGGCCCTGGCAATCGCCACGCGCTGCTGCTGGCCTCCGGATAATTCATTGGGCTTATGGAACATCCTCTCTTTTAAACCTACCTCTTCTATCTCCTCCTGGGCCTTTTGCTTAAGGTGTCTTTTACCGGCGTACATCAACGGCAGCTCTATATTCTCCAAAGCGCTCATCCTCGGAAGCAGATGAAACTGCTGAAAGACAAAACCGACCAATTGATTCCTGATCAATGCCAGCTCCCTATCGGAAAGACTGGTGAGATCGTCCCCGTTTAAGCGATACTCCCCTTTGTCGGGCCTATCCAAGAGCCCCAACACATGCATCAAGGTGGATTTACCGGAACCCGAAGGCCCCATAATTGCGATAAGCTCCCCCTGCGAGATATTCAACGATACCCCGCGCAGGGCCTCAACCTTAACCGAGCCCATCTGGTAGGTCTTATACAGATTCCTTATCTCTATCATAGCATTCTCTGGCGGGTTTATTTCTTCTTGCTGCCCGGCATCTTGGGCATAAAAGGGTTGGTGCCTGTATTACCGTTGTTGTGAAAAACATATTCCTTTGTCGTAATGATCACCGTATCTGCGGCGGCCAGCCCCGAAAGGATCTCGTAGTTAGTCTCGTCGGTAATGCCTAACTTCACAATACGCTTAACCGGATTCTTGCCGGCTTCCTGCTTCAGGATAACGTAATTTTCGTTGCCATTCTTATACACTGCCTCAACCGGAACAAGCAGGGCATTCTCTCTGCTCTCCACTATAAAATCCACGTTTGCGTTCATCCCCGAACGGAAGAAATCCGGCGCCTTCTCCGGCAGAAGGTCAACCTTGTAAATAGTTACGTTATTGACTGTTTCCGATTCGTAGTATATGTGCTCTACCTTCGCCTTTATTACGGTATCGGGATAGGCATCAAGGGTGATATTTGCATCCTGCCCCAGCTTGACCTTTCCTATATCCGTCTCGTCTACCTGGGCGCGCACGATAAGCTGGTCCGATAAGACTAACACCGCATCCGAGGTAGTAACGGTCTGCCCCGGCTGTGTGGTGGCAACGATAACCTCGCCGTCGATGGGGGCCAATAGCGCTATCGGTTTGTAAACCTCCTGCCAGTATTTTAACTTTTCCTCTCCCTGGCCGCGGGCGGCGTCAAGGATGGCTGCCCTTTCGGTCGAACTCATCCAGGCGAGGTTCTGGCCGATCTTCACGGCATCGCCCTCTTTCACGAGGATGCTTTCGATGCGGCCGCTGACAGGGGGTTTTATCTCAAGTCGGTTTTTCGGATAAACCGTTCCGGTAGCCGAGACAAACACCTCGAGGGAGCCAGGCATTGGCCTGACCTCCCTGACCGTTTCTGCCGGCCCCTGGCCTTTCCGCATTTTTATTATCATCAACGAAGAAAACGCCGCCAAAATTAAGATTACGACAAAGGTAAGCTTTTTATTCTTATTCATATTCCAGTGTCTCTCCTTTCGCCTGAATCCACGCCGCTTCGCTTAATAAGGCGTTTGCCTGGGCGTCTAGATATGCGTTCTTCTGGCTGACTAAGTTGTCTTCGATAATTATCCAGTTATCAAAGGTCGTAAAGCCTGTGGAATACTCTACCTGCGCAATATTTGAGCGTTCCTCAATGGCGGCGAGCTGTTTTTTCTGTACCTCTACATTCTCAACGGCGTCCTGAAGCGCAGCCCATGTCTCTTCCAGCGCCACTACAAGAGAATCCCTAGTGCTCCTTTCATTCTCCCTGAGCTGATTCAGGTAAGCCTCGGCCTGTGAAATCTGCGCCATCCTCAATCCGCCTTCGAATATCGGCATTGATAAAGCGAGCCCCAGGTTCCACTGGTTACCCTGCGGGGACCAGTGCGAGCCGGACTTATTTGCGCCTGCCGTTCCTGAAAGGGTAGGAGAAAAGTTGGCATACGCGGATTTCAGACTGAACTGGGCGGAGGCCTTCTGAGAGATAACTTTTTGTAAATAGGGATTGCTCGTGGCTATCCCTTCAAAATCGGGCTTCTCCTTTACGCTGTCTTTTACCTCAAAATCTCCTTTTACGGATACGGGAGTGAATTTTGTCCGGCCCATCTCTTTTATGAGCTGGCGCTGGGCGACCTCGAGGTCCCTTTGCGCCTGTGAGATCTGGTATTTTGCATCGGATAGATCCGCCTCCGCAGTCAATAAGGCTCCCCGGTGCTCCAGGCCGGACTGGTAATGGAGGGTGATTAATTCGAAATTACTCCTCCTGATATCGTAAATCTCCTGCGTGATTTTCAGCAATTCCTGCGCCTTTAATAAAGCAATATAGGAACTGCGCAGGCTATACCTTACCGTAACCGAGGTATATTTGAAATTCTGTCTGGAGGCCTTTATATCCTCGGAGGCTGCTTTTACGTCCTGGATGGTCTTGGTTCCGTCAAATATCAGCTGTGAGCCCGTTACGCCGTAAGAATAGGTATCGGTTGTCTTTGTTGTAGCGGCATCCCCATCCCCCGAAGCCGTCTTTGCAGTCGCAGCGCTCAGGCTGCTGTCTATCTGAGGATAAAGACTGCTGGCAGTGATTTTCCTGGCAGCCTCGGACTGCCTCACCTCTTCCTGGGCTGCGATTAAATCAGGGTGGTTCTTTGCCGCCTCCCTGACGCAATCATCCCATGAGAGAATCTCTTCTGCGGCTACCGGCCTGCATAAAATAAACAGGAAAACCGGTATTATAAAATAAACGCTAAGGTGTCTTAACATAAGACGGGCGCCTTAAAATTCTTTATTTTAGAAACGGTCATTTGCTGCTGTGTTTGGAAAATTCTTCCTTCATGCTGGCCATATGGTCAAAAAAATTCAGGAATCTGTTGAATTCTTCTTCCGGGAAAAGGCTGAGCGTCCGGCGGTGAGGCGGGCCGGAGATAACAATTAGGCTGTCCCCCGGCTTAATCTTAAGCTTCTTCCTCGCTTCTGCCGGAATGACTATCTGCCCCTTCGTGCCTACCGGAACCTTGCCGAAAAACTTAGGAACATCTCTCATCCCTGTCTCCTCCTTATTACGATATCGCTGCCGCTATAGGTATGATTAGTATTACAAGTATCCCTTTTCATACAAAGGATACCATACCGCGCACCTCTTGTCAAGCTAAATGTCTGCGATATAACGGCGGGCTGCGGGGCGCTGAGGCGACGGCTAGACGCCTGCCCTACAGCGCAATTAATACGCTGATTTACGGCTGGTTAGAATGCTGGGGCCAGAGTTTATCGAGGGTGTATTTGGAGGGGCCTGATTGGTTCCTGAAACTAAGCAAGTTATTGAACCACGCCATGGGCCTCAGCCGCGTCTTCTGCTTGAGGTCCGGCCAGTCGCCCTGGATGCTTACCTGGATGGAATTTGTGACAAAGTCTATCCCGATGGTAAAAGGCAACACGATAAACATGACGTGCTTGGCGGTCTTTAAAATCCCCGCTCCTGCCAGGGTTACCCCTACCGTAAAATCGGTTGCCCCCGAAAAACAATACTTACCGGAAACAACGAGGTCGACGGTGGGCCCGGCGCACAAGGCATTGTCGATTACGACGCCTTCTTTGTCCAACGAAAAATTTCCCTCTACGCTGTAAAACATCGGCATGATGAAACCCCTGATAATGCTCTTGATGCCGCTTTCTGCAACAGAAAAAATCGGAAACCCCCTGAGGTCTCCCGAGGTCAACTTAAAATATCCCCCGCCCCTGAATGAATCGAGGGCGCCCCATCCGGCAACGCAGGCCAGGCTGCCGGAGAGCACGCCCTTGGCATCTCTGGATTGCGGCAGTGACTTCAGGAGTTCCTCCAGGTACGCCTTCTTCAAATGAAGCTCTATCCCGCATCTATTAAGGTCCATCTGGATCGCCCCTGATATGACTCCTCCGTAATAATCGAGCTCCGGGATATCGCCTCTTAAAACCCCTTCCTTGACGGGGGCAACGATAATAAAGGACTGCGGGGCAAACCCCTCCCAGCTGAAATTTTCAAACTGTATATTGACATTACCTTCATATGAAGATGACTTATCCAGCTCGCCGGTGACGCTGCCGGAAATGACTATCTCTCCGGAGGGAATGTTTTGCTGCGACTTCAATAAATCTGCCGGTTTAACATTTCCCTCAATGGCTAAATCAAAGAGAAGGTCCTTGACATCCGTAATATCCGAATGAAGCTTAAGGTAAGAGCTGCCGCTTTTATTCTGCCACTCCAGGGCACCCTGGTTATCGGCAAAGAGTTTAAGTTCAAGCTCGGTATCGATATCCCCTAACTTCCCGTTTAAACGCAGCCTTTCCTGCGGCCGACGGATGAAGCTGCCGCTTAAACTCAAGGGCACCTTGTTGGCCATCCCCGAGAGGTCCGTTATCTTGAATTCATCCTGCGTAATCAAAACACGGCATTTGAGGCCGTTTACCAGGACGTTTCTAGACCCTCCGAATAAACCGTCTCTCAGAAATATCTCGCTGCGGAAATCCTTTGGCAGGCTGTCTCCCTTGATATATCTAAGCGACTGTTTTATATCTGCGTCGGCTATGATGTTTAAGTCCCCGTAGGCAAGTGCCCCCCCTGAAATTTTATACTCCCCTGATAATGAGAGATTCCCCCCTGCATAGACAAAATGCATGCGGCCGGAGACATTCTCCGCCTTCAGGCCCCAGGGCTTAAGCATCTCATCGAGATAATAATCCCAGTATTCGCTGAGATATACGGTGCTAAAACTCGCCCTGCCTTCGGCGCGCCCCCTGGAGACATCGCCATCGAGCCTAAGTTCCAGGCGTTCCCGGCGCCTATCCCGGGAATGAACGCTGAGGTTAAGCTTATAAACTGCGGCCCTCTGGTTCTTAAGGGTGAGGTCAAGATTTACGAAGGTGCGCCTTATGGTATTGCCTTTCCTGAAGCGGTCCTCATAATTAAGGGAGGCGTCAGCAACCTTTATCTTCCTTATCCTGAAACTGTTATTTTTATTCTCTTCTCCTGCTTTTGAAAAGTCGAATAAGAACCCGATATTCCAGTTGCCGGACTCCGCTCTTGCGATATAAAGCTGCGGCCTGAAGACTGTAATGCTTTTTATGTCTATCTGCTTGAATAATAAGGGAAGCAATGACAGGTTTATATCTACTAAAGGCGCGCGCAGTATGTAGCTGTCCGGCGGGGCGGATGTTTCCGAGACCGCCACATCTTCAAACACGAAGGCGCGCAGGGGGTGAAAGCTGAGTTTAGCGAAACTGATATCAAGCGGAAGTCCCGGGGAAGGCTGCAACAACCTCTTGAGTTGGGGGTTAATGAAACGCGGGATAACGTAATAATTCATCCCGACGCAAAGGCAGGCGTCAAAAAAGGCAAGGATTAGGACAACGGCCAAAATAATAAGAAGCGCCTTCTTCCTCATTCTTAATGCCTTAACCCCCAACTCAATTGCAATTCGATACCGTCCTTAAGATTAACGCTCGGTGTAAACCGTAAGAACCTCGCCGGTATCCTTATCGATAAAAACCCAGACATCCTTGGCTACCGGGTCTTTAAAATCGAAGTAAACGATGCGATAGTTGTAGAGAAACCCGTTCTTCAGGATGCCGTGGTTAGGATTGTTTTCCTTCATCGCCGCAATCCCGGACCTCTGCAGCCAAAGCCTGCCCCCCTCGTCGTAGATAATATCTACCTCCTTGAGCACGATACCCTTGGCCTTGACGGCGCTGATTGCAATGGCTTTGATGTCTTCCTTGCTTAAGCCTTTCTGCTTTTGGACTGCTGCCATAAGCGGCGAACAGCTCAACAAAAGAACGGTTGCCAACAACAACACTGCCAGCTTCTTCATGCTTCCTCCTTTCCGGTTATCCGGCAGATTTCATCATTGCCGGACCTTAAAATAATCCTTAACTGTCTTGCGGTATGCCCCGAATGCCGGCTTAAGAGAATAATCCCAACGCACCAGCCCGAAATAATCTGTGCCGTTATCCCAGTGCTTCTTGCAATCCCTCAAGAAAGCCCAGAAGACCTTTGTCACCGGCTTTTCGCTAAGCAATACCCCGTAGATTTTACTCAGCCACTCTGCCTGCTCTTCTTCGCTGGGGTTCTTCCCCAGCCACCAGTTGGCTGTCTCTGTGCCTTTCTTGATACCCGGGCAGCCGGTCTCGGTGACCCAGATCTCCTTATCAGCGTCCCCGTTCCTTTTCATGATATTAGAAACGAGCCTGACATAAGACTTTGCCTTGGATAAAGAGGTCTCGCAAAAAGGGGATTCAAAGATATGAATGTTAAGGATATCGAAATAACCCCGTCCGCCGTTGTCATAAAGATGGTTGACGCTCGCGATGCCGCTGGCGATCCCGCCGTTAAGGATACGGCAATGGGGGTCGGTTTTCTTGGCTGCGAGATAAACCTCCTTTAATAGCAGGCAATAAGACTTAAGGCTGTCCTGGCTGCTCCAATAAACGGAAGAGTCCGGCTCGTTCCAGACCTCCCAGTATTTAATCTTATCCTTATAGCGGCTGATTACCCTGACGGCGTAATTTACAAAAAGACGGTTATCCTGCGGCGGGTCATTCCATTTACCGCCCCAGGCGCAGTTATACTCCAACAGGCCCAGGATGTTTATGCCGGAATCGGAAAGCAGTCCCACGATACGGTCATATTTGGAAAAATTGAATTCCCCCTTCTCGGGCTCGATCTCGTCCCAGAGAAAATCCATCCTTACCCAGGATATGCCGGCCTTCTTCATTAAGGCCGCCGCCTTTTTAAGGGATTTCTCGTTCGGATACTTGTGGTTATTCCAGGGGTGGTTCCAGTGCAAAAAGGCCAATGCCCCAAAGGGGCTTTCCATATTCATTTCTCCTGCGTCGGCATTGCCTGAAAAAATGCATCCTGCCAGCAGAACCGCCAGGATTATCCTATTCAGCCGGCTCCTGTTCAATATTAATGTAATCCGAGAAATCAATCTTATCCCCCATCTCCTGCTTCACCACGCGTATCCTGTCAGGCACATAAGGGTGGGTCTTGAAATACGACTTGGGCCTTAGCGGCTTACGGCGGTTATCCTCCTGGAGCTTTTCCAGAAAGGTAACCATGGCGTGCGGGCTATAGCCTGCCAGTTTCATGTAGCGGGCAGCCAACTGGTCTGCCAGAAGCTCGTCCTCCCTCCCGTAGCCCAGGATAAGCTCGGTAAAGGCTGCGTCCGCGGCGCTTCCCGCCCCGCCGCTCTGGGAGGCAGCAGCAACCAGTATCCTAAAGACGGAATATCCCATAACGGCCTGCAGCTTCTTGATGCTGTGGCGGGCGACGATGTGGCCTACCTCGTGAGCGATAACGCCGGCAAGCTCGTCATCGTTATCCACCTTTTCAATCAAGCCGCTGTTAATGTAGACATATCCTCCGGGAAGCGAAACGGCGTTAATCTCCTTGTCCTGGAGGATGTAAAAATGGTAATCGATATCCCTACGGTCGCAGACTGCCGCTATCTTTCTGCCGATAGTATCTACCCGCTTCTGGACGAGCGGGTCTTCCTCCAGTTTATAGGTACGGTTTACCTCGCGCGCGATAGAATCACCCATGCGCACCTCTTTATCGGTGCTGTAGAAATAGGTCTCCTGTTTTTTGGTAACGATGTTGTATTCGGTGGAGCAGCCGCTTAAGAAAAGGCATATCAAAATGGCGAAGACGCCGAGATCCTTGAGTACCTTAAAGAGGCTGCGCAGCGGCAGTCCCACTACATTATAGAAACACCCCTCGATGCGCCTGATAAAAAATGCGCCCTTCCCCTGGATATCAAAGGCCCCTGCCTTATCCAGGGGCGAGACGCGCGAAAAATAACTGTCTATGTCGCGGTCATTCAGCTCATCCATATAGACCTTCGTCTTTTCGTAAGCAGTCCTGGTCTTATTTTTATTCTTGTCGATTACCGCAATCCCGCTGTAGACCCACTGGGGGCTGCGCGAGAGTTTCTTTAGCATGCGGCGCGCCTCTGGAATGCTCTTGGGTTTGCCAAAAATCCTGTTATCCTGCACCGAAATCGTATCGGCTGCGATGATTACTCCTGAACGCACTTTCCTGGCAACCTCCCGGGCCTTGCGCAAGGCATTATCCTGGACCAGGCGGGCATAATTTGACTTTTGCCCCCTTGCCGTCTCCCTGATGTTGCTGGGGATAACCTTAAATTTAAAACCGAAAAAACGCAGGAGCTTCTTCCTCGCTGCCGAACCCGAAGCCAAATATATCATCTTTTTTAGGGACGGTTCTTGAGTCAATCTTAACCTGTCCCCTAATAGGGGACAGGTTAGCTTCACCCCGAGAACCGTCCCTGAGCTGAGCGGCCGGCGAGATAACCGGTAGAGAATGCTGCTTGCAGATTGAATCCCCCGGTATCCGCGTCCACGTCAATCATCTCTCCGCAAAAATACAAACCTTTCACCACCCGCGATTCCATGGTGCGGGGATTGATATCCTTAAGCGAAACCCCTCCGCGCGTCACCATTGCCTCATCAATAGGCCGCGTCCCGACAATATCAAGGCGCATGCCTTTTAAAAGCTCAAGCAGCCTCTGCCTCTCTGCGGCATTAACCTGATTAGCCTTCTTTTCTGCGGATATAGCGCTTATCTTCATAAATAAACCCACCATCCGCAAAGGCACAAGCGCCTTTAGGGTGTTCCTGATGCTCCTATTGGGGTTTAGCTTGAATTCCCGCAGCAACCTGGCATCGAGCTGCTCCCTCGACAATGCCGGCTTCAAGTCTATATTTAATTGAACGCTTTTTTGCTTGCGCAGCCACTCCCCAATCACTGCGCTCAAAGACAAAACCAGAGGGCCTGATACGCCGGTTTTGGTAAAGAGCAACTCCCCAATATCCGATGCGACTTCCTTCGTGCCGCTTTTGAATTTAAGACGGATGTTTTTAAGGGTGAGCCCTTCCAAGACACCCGGATAATCCTGCATGGCTTCCAAAGGGACTAACCCCGGCTGAAGCGGCACAATACGGTGGCCGAGCCTCTCGGCAAGCCGGATGCCCTCTCCGGTAGAGCCGGTAAACCGGTAGGATATCCCGCCGGTGGCAAGGATCACTTTATCCGCGGGGATTATGCGCCTGTCTGATAAGATAACCCCTTTGATGCTGCCTTCGCGCATAACGATATCCCCGGCTTCGGCGCGGTAGATTACCTTGACATTATTCTTCTCCAGCTCCTTCTTAAGCACCCCAAGGACGCTGGCCGAGTTGTCGGTCACCGGAAAAACGCGCAGCTGCCTTTCGACCTTTAAGGGCAGGCCCCTCTTTTGAAAAAACTCCATCAGGTTGCGGTTGGAGAATCTTTTAAAGGCATCCCTAAGGAACTCTCCGTTTTTAGAGAAACGAGGATAAAAAGAATCCAATTCACAGGCATTGGTAATATTAGAGCGGCCTTTGCCGCTTAAAAGGAGTTTACGGGCAGGGGAACTGTTTTTTTCGAGGAGTACGACGCGGGTATGCAGAGAAGACGCGCTTATTGCCGCCATTATCCCGGCAGGCCCGCCGCCCACGACGACTATTTTTTTAGCGTCCACCAAATTAAAGGAATTCCTTAATGGTAAAAACGGACTCGAGCTTCAGGCCCGTGCCGGAGAGATTGGCTGCAGCGCCCTCTTGCCTATCGACAATCACGATAGCACGCTCAGCTTTAATCCCGGCCTTCTCCAGTGCCTCTTTGGCCTCGATAAGCGCCTTTCCGGTAGTAGCTACGTCGTCAACCAATACCACCCTGCTCCCAGGAGCAAGGGCCGGACCTTCAATCTGCCTTTGTGCCCCGTGCTTTTTGGCCTTCTTTCTCACGATAAAGGTCTTTACGGGAGAACCTTTCAAATAACTCAGGGCAGCTACTGCGCCGGAAATAGGGTCAGCCCCCAGGGTAGGGCCTCCGACAGCATCAACCTTATCCTGCGCTATCATCTCCAGGATAATCACAGCCGCCAGATATGCGCCTTCGGGGGTAAGGGTAATAATCCTGCCGTCGAGGTAATAAGCGCTGGGCTTGCCTGACGATAGGATAAAATCACCTTTTTTAAAGGCCTCCTTTTTAAGAAGGGCCTTAAGCCTGTCTCGAGCCTCTTTTAAAGGCAGGGTCTGCATAGTGGATTTATTTTACTATCGGCCCAGGCGCCTGTCAATCATATTAGTAGCCAAAAACCATTTCCGGATTCACTTAAAGAGCGCTTCTCTCTCCATATCCAAGACACTGTCCCGAACAACGAGGAAAGCGTCTTGGCTTTGGGGAGGAAAACGTCTCTAAGAATTTGACAAAAGGGTATTTCGTTGTTATGATATCTTTTATGCTCGGCGGCCTTATAAAGGGTCTGGCGGAAATTATCTTTCCAAAGACATGCCCCGCGTGCAAAAAGGGCATCAGGGACAAGGGCGGCAGAGAAGCGCATCTATGCGCGGACTGCTGGGATAAAATCAAAATGAACACGCCCCCTTTCTGCTATCGCTGCGGCAGGCGCCTGAAGAGCCAAAATCTTACCAAAAACATCTGCCCCGTCTGCATCAGGAGGCCGCTCCATTTCGACCGGGCATTCAGCCCATGCCTATATGAAGGGCCGGTTAAGGAATTAATCCATGAATTCAAATACCGCAGCAAGGAATACCTGGGGCCCCTCTTGAGTAAACTCATGATTGATTTTATCCGCGAATACAGCCTCCCGGTAGATTTCGTAGATTACGTCATCCCCGTGCCTTTATACAAAAGCAAGCTTAGGGAGCGTGAATTCAACCAGGCCCGCAAGTTGAGCGAACCGCTTGCCAGGGAATTCCATAAGCCCCTCCTGGACGGCGCGCTCATCCGCAGGCGGCCCACTGCCAGCCAGACCGGATTAGAGGAAATCGAGCGCTTCAGAAACGTAGAAAACAGTTTTGCGGTAGTGAATGCGGGAGCGGTAAAAAATGCGAACCTCCTTTTGGTAGACGATGTCCTCACCACCGGCGCGACCTCATCCGAGGCAGCGCGCGCCCTCAAAGACTCGGGGGCAGGCGTCGTCTTTGTCCTGACGCTGGCAAACTGATTATGCGAATACTAAGAAACTACTTCCTGAAAGAGTTTATCAGCCCGATGTTCATGGCGCTGGGCGTACTCACCTTCGTGATGATACTCGGCAACCTCATCAAGATTGCCGACCTCGTAATCAACAAGGGGGTAGACATATTTACCGTCTCCAAGCTCTTCCTCTTTATGATACCGTACCTGCTGACCTACACCCTGCCGATAGCTACGCTGGTAGCGGTGCTCCTGGCGCTGGGGAGGCTTTCCGGGGACAACGAAATCGTCGCTATCCGCGCCAGCGGGATAAATCTATTTACCCTGATATTGCCGCTATTAATAGTAGGGATAATGCTGAGCCTGGTCCTAGTAATCTTTAACGACCGCGTAATCCCCTATGCCCATTTTGCCTCGCGCAAGACCTTGG
Organism: Candidatus Omnitrophota bacterium; assembly: GCA_041649115.1. Taxonomy (GTDB): domain Bacteria; phylum Omnitrophota; class Gorgyraeia; order Gygaellales; family Profunditerraquicolaceae; genus JBAZKK01. The sequence continues at coordinate 27,665 of JBAZNT010000008.1, forward strand.
TTGAGGTAGGGGTGAAAAACCCCGCCGCAGCCCTGGAGCCGGGGGTTTTCATAAACTCCTTCCAGAATTACGTGCTTTTTGTATACCGCATTGAAGGAAACAGGCTGATAAATATCCGCATCTACGAGCCGCGTGAAGGCAAACCTACCCGCACCATCGTTGCCAAATACGGGGAATTTATCGCCCTGCCGGAAAAAAACATGGTGAAGCTAAAACTGATGGACGGCAGCACCGACGAGCCGGACCCGGACAACCCGGAGAATTTCTACAAGCTGAATTTCAGGACCTACTTCATGAGCCTGAACCTCAACCAGGGCCAGGGCAAGGGAGAAATCGAGAAGAAACCCAAGGATATGACCATCCAGGAATTGCTAAAAGAGGTGCGCAAAATCAAAAAAAGCGGCATTGACCCCACGCCCCTGGTTACCGAGATAAACGAAAAACTGGCGCTCGCCTTTTCCTGCATCGTCTTCATTCTCTTCGGAGCGCCCCTGGCAATCATTACCCGCAGAAGGGAAAAATCCATCAACTTCGGCATCGCCTTCCTGGTGGTCGGCTCTTACTACCTCCTCTTCATAAGCGCCGAGGCCTTAAGCCTAAGAGGCATCGTGAACCCCGTTGTTGCGATGTGGCTGCCCAATATTATTTTCACTGCCATAGGAGGCATATTTACTTACAGGCTATGCGCATCTTAGACCGCTATATACTTAAGTCCATCCTGGGGATCCTGACCACCTGCCTGTTCACCTTCCTCCTCCTTTACGTCATCATTGACATCTTCAGCCACCTCGAAGACATCCTCAAGAACCACGTCGGCATAATGCTATTGGTGCGGTATTACCTTTCCTACATGCCGATTATCTTCGTGCAGGTTACGCCGATCGCCTGCCTGCTTGCCGTAATCTACACCTTCGGGAAATTAAACCGCGACAACGAAATCATCGCCATGCGCGCCTCGGGCTTAAGCATACTCCAGATAAGCAAGACCGCCATTATCCTCGGGGTCATACTGTCGGCGCTGGTGTTCCTGGCGAACGACCGCTTTGTGCCGTCTGCGCTTTCCTACAACGAAAATCTAAAACATGAAATAGAAAGCGGCTCCAAGAAGAATGCCGTTACGGAGACCGTCAATAACCTTTCGATGTACGGCCTGAAAAACCGGCTATTTTTCATAAACAGGTTCTCGCCCGCCACTAATACCATGGAGGGGGTAACCATCCTCGAGCAGGACGAACGCCAGAACCTCACCCAGAAGATCGTGGCTAATAAGGCGGTGTATAAAGACGGGCTCTGGAGGTTTTATCAAACGGTAAGCTACGAATTTGACGAAAACGGCCAGATAAAGCAGGAGCCACAATACATGCAGGAAGAGATAATGGCGATACCCGAGACCCCGCGCGATTTCTTAAGCCAGAGGCAGAGGCCCGAATACATGAACACCGAACAGCTGCAGAACTATCTCTGGAGGCTCTCTAAAAGCGGGGCATCGGGCATTATCAAAAACCTCAAGGTCGACCTTTATCAGCGCTATACTACCCCGTTTACCGTCCTTATGATTATACTCCTGGGCATCCCTTTCTCATTGCGCATGAAAAAACGCGCTACCGGTTTATCCTCAATAGGCCTGTCGCTTATGGTAGGCTTCCTCTACTATGTCCTTAATGCCATCGGTATTGCGCTGGGCAAGGCAGGCATACTTTTCCCGCTGGCTGCGGTCTCTATCAGCCACATTGCGGCATTCGGCTTCGCAGTCTATCTTATCTCCAAACTTCCTTAATTAACCGGGGTTTATTCCAGATACACGCGGGGGACGCGGCTGCCCAGGCCGCAGACGATTTCGTAGGGGATAGTCCCGGAGAGGGCGGATAGCTCCTCGGCGCTGACTGTGCAGCTTCCCTGACTGCCTATCAATACCGCCTCGTCTCCTATTCTTACCTTAAGCCCGCCCACATCAACCATCACCTGATCCATGCACACCCTGCCGCTTAAGGTAAAACGCCTCCCCTTAATCAATACCGGTGCGATATTGGAGAGATTACGCGGATAACCGTCGCCGTAGCCGATGGGAAGGGTAGCTACGGTGGTATTTCTTTTGGTAATGTAGGTGCGGCCGTAGCTGATGCCAAATCCCCGCGGGACATCCTTGGAATATACTACGCGGGTCTTAAGGCTCAAAACCGGCTTCAGGCGAACATAAAGCTTCTCTTTAGGATAAAGGCCGTAGATAACAAGCCCGGGCCTTACCATATTGAAGTGGCTCTTTGGATAATCTATGACGCCGAGGCTGTTTGCCGCGTGCAGAAGATGAACCTCAAGGCCCTCTCTGGCTAATTTATCGGCGAGCCTGTCAAAAATGCCAATCTGATAAGATGTAAAATCCCGATTGGTATCTGCGCAGGAGATATGGGTAAAAAGCCCTTCTATGTTTAAGGACCGCATGCGCCTGACTTTTTTGATAAAGACCGAGGCGTCCTTCGGCAGGATCCCGAGCCTGCCCATACCGGTATCCACCTTGACGTGGATATTAATTTTCCTGTTCTTACTTGCGGCAATAGAATTGAGGGCGGATGCCAACTCTAAAGTGCAGACGGTCTGGCTGAGATTATATTCGATTAAAGGCCGGGCATCTGTTTTAAGTATCATTCCCAAGACCAGGATAGGCTTCTTAATGCCAGCCCGCCTTAAGGCTATCCCCTCGTCAATGGAGGCAACGCTCAAATAATCCACGCCGCAGGATGAAAGTTTTTTTGAAACCGGCACCAGGCCGTGGCCGTAGGCATCGGCCTTAACGCAAACCATCACCTTTGTGCCAGGATTAAGCATGGTTTTCACCCGGCTGAAGTTGTATGCGAGGTTCCTCAGGTTAATCTCTGCCCAGGTAGGGCGGTAACCGATAACCTCCGGGCTAAGTCTAGGCATAGGGCTATTTTTTTCTTATCTGGCACTCCTTAGGATAGAGGTATTGCGGCTTTACCCCAAAGGCGTCGCTCAGATTAGATTTACCCCGGGTTATTTTTTCCAGGGCGAGTTTAACGATATTATGCGGCCTGGGATACCAGAAGTCGCGGTCCAGGATAACCGCGTTTTTCACTTTGCTCAGGATCTGGCTGCCAAGCAATGAGACGCCGTCTCCGAGGAAAATTCCGGCGTTTGCCGTTTTAGCGAACAGCTCCGCAGGGCTAAACAGCATATCGGCACCTTTCTTCCTGAAAACATTGTTCTTTCTGTTGTAGATAGCGCAGTAGACCAGGCCGCGCCTGGCGTCCAGCATCGGTATTACCTCTCCCCGCGCGGTATCGGCGTTACGGCTCAATATATCCAGGGAAGATATTGCCACCACAGGCTTACGCAAAGGCCAGCTCATGCCTTTGACAGTAGCTATCCCGATGCGCAAACCCGTAAAAGAACCCGGGCCCACCCCGCAGGCAAAATAATCGATATCTCCTGCCTTGAGCCCGGCGGCATCCAGGACGTCCTTGAGGGTAGAGGTAATCAAAGAAGATAGCCTGCGGCCGGCCTCCAGGTTATAGCCGTATACCTTGCCGTTGTCGTAAATGCCGATACAGAGAAATCTCGTAGAGGTATCAATGCCTAATATGCGCATATAAATCCTTAAGCAGCTGGCGGTAGCGGCTTCCATGGGCATGCAATTTTATGCCGCGCCGCTTCGGCCCTTTAATTAATAATTCTACTCCCAGATACTCCCTGGGCAAGAGGTATTTCAGGCGGTTGGCCCATTCGATTACCGAGACCCCTCTGCCGTATAAATACTCTTCATAGCCCAGCGCCAAAACATCATTATCTCCCTTAAGGCGATAGAGGTCAAAATGATACAAAGGAATCCTGGCGCGCTGATACTGACGCAACAGCACAAAGGTAGGGCTGATAACCCCTTCTTTCTTAATCCCAAGGCCCCATGCTATCCCCTGTGTTAATACGGTCTTGCCTGAGCCGAGCCCGCCGAAAAGGCAGACGATATCCCCCGGCTGAAATTTCCCGGCGATCCTCCTGCCGAGATTAACGGTATCCTTTACGCTGCAAGATTCAATCATATTTAAAAATGCCTAAAACCCCCGGGCCTGGCGGGTTTCTCGCAGCCGCTCTCGGTTACTAGGGAAAACCCCGCCGAGCGAGGCATAATCCTGCCGATAGGCCTGAATGTTTTATTGCCCTTGCGCGCTAATCTTCTGGCCTCGGGGACGGAAAGCGTAAAGAGTAACTCAAAATCCTCCCCTCCGTATAAGGCATCATTTAAATTACGCGCCTCGGGGCTTAAGGGTATCGCCCCCGCATATACGAACGCGCCTACCCTGCTGGATTCCAATATGTGGCCCAAATCCTGCATCAGGCCGTCCGAGACGTCAATCATGGCGTTGACCTTAAAATTAGCTGCCAGCCAGCGCGCTTCTTTTACGCGCGGGGTAAACCTGAGATGTTTCCCGCGGATAGAACCTCCGAATGCGCCGCTTACAAATATAATATCGCCGGCTTTCGAGCCGTTACGCAACGCAAGTTTACGCTTCTCTACCTCTCCTGTCAGGCTGACATCAATGGTTAACCTGGATGAACGGCTGAAATCCCCTCCTACCAGATTTACGCCGTAACGCCTGGCCAGGTCACGCATCCCGCGATGCAGTTCATCAACGTACTCCAGGCGGGTATCCTTATGCAGCCCTAAAGAAACCAGCGCATAACGCGGGATACCGGCGCAGGCGGCAATATCGCTTAAGGATACGGCCAGGGCCTTCCTGCCGATTAGATGCGGGTCATCGCTACCGGTAAAATCCACGCCTTCAACCAGCATGTCGCAGGTAAATAGCAGATACTTGCTGCGGTTGAATTTTACAACTGCGCAGTCATCGCCCGGACCGCATACCACGGAAGAATCAAGGTTGATGCCGGCTTTGAGCCTCCTGATCAATCCGAATTCCCCTAATTCTGATACCCTCATATCTTTAGTAATCTTTTTATGTTCCGGACATAAGGCGCCCTGATAATTCCGTTATCCGTAATGATAGCGCTGATAAGTGCGTGGGGCGTTACGTCAAAAGCGGGATTAAAAACCTTTACCCCGGCCGGCGCGACGCGCTGAGCGGAAAATATCCGCGCAACTTCATCCTGCGGCCGCTCTTCAATAACAATGCCCGTGCCGCTTCTGATAGTAAGGTCAAAGGTAGAAGCGGGAGCCGCAACGTAAAAAGGCACTTTATGGTAACCTGCCATAACCGCCAGGTTATAGGTACCGATCTTATTGGCGGCGTCTCCGTTAGCGGCAATCCTGTCTGCGCCGACGATAACCTTAGCGATCTTCCCCTGGCTCATCAGGGAGGCTGCCATGTTATCGCAGATAACAGTAACGTCAAGGCCACTTTTCTTCAATTCCCAGGCAGTCAAACGGCTCCCCTGCATCAGGGGCCTCGTCTCAGAGGCAAAGACCTTAAAATCCTTGCCATCTTCTTTAGAGCGGTAGAGCACCCCAAGTGCAGTGCCGTAATCAATGGTAGCCAGGATCCCGGCATTACAGATGGTCAAAACCGCATCATTATCATCGATGAGCTTGGCCCCGTAGGCGCCTATCCGGCGGCATGATGCCATGTCCTCTTCGATAATGGCGAGCGCTTCCTTAAGTAACAGTCTCTTAACTGCCTGGGGCGGCTTTTCGTTATTACGCTCCAATACGCTGCGCATGCGCTCCAGGCCGTAAAAGAGGTTTCTGGCGGTAGGACGCGAAGAGGCAAGGTATGAAATTACCTTCTCCAAGCTCTTGCGCAGATCAACGGAATTCTTTGAACGCGAATCCCTCGCGCCAAGATATACTCCGAGTGCCGCAGCTGCCCCCAAGGCAGGAGCGCCGCGCACCTTAAGGGTCCTTATAGCATTCCGGAGCGTTTTTAAATCTGCGATATAAAGATATTCCAGGTTCAGGGGGAGCCTGCTCTGGTCAATAATTCTAATCCTGTTTTTGCTCCAGGAGATGCCCTTAAGCTTCATGGCTTCTCTTGTTTTAGGATCTTTTCAAGGCGGTCAATCTGACGGCCTATCTCCTGCCGTATCTCCTGGCAGGAATCGGGATTCAAAAGCTCCAACACCCTGCGGTAAGCGCTAAGCGCGCCGCGGTAATCCCGGAGGCTTAAAAGCGCATCCGCGAGGTTATCGTAAGTGACTGCGCGATGCGGCTCCAGTTGCAAGGCCTTATTGAAATAACGGATTGCCTCGCTGTGCCTGCCGATATTATTCAAAAGCCACCCCTTGTTGTGATAAATAGTGGCGTAATCCGGCTCCGCCTCAATGCCTTTGTCAAAATAGTAAAAGGCCTCGTCAATGATGCCGAGCTCCACCATCGAGAGGGCGCGGTCATTGTAAGCTGCGCCGTCCTGCGGGTTAATTTTAATAGCCGCATCAAAATGTTCGATGGCAGATGCAAAATTACCGTTGAGCAGCTCTTCCTGGCCTTTAAAATACTCCTCCTCGGCAAGAAACCCCTTTGCCGAAGCAGCCTCCCGCCCCTGGCGGGCAAGGCGCAGGGCCTCTTCGTGCGTGCCGTAGGTGATGGCTTCATCCAGCTTCAAGCGCAAAGAGGAAAACTCGCTATTGCAGCCCATTTATCATAAACCCAGCATCGCAGCCAACAGACTTTTCTTTGTTTTTATAGCTGCTGCCGGACAGCTCTCCTGGCAGCAAAAACATGAAATACATCTCCGGTAACGAACGGTTATCTTCCCGCTATCGCTGCGGATTGCCTTCTGGGGACAGATGTCAACGCACCTGCCGCAACGCAGGCAACGCTGCTGCTCGATAACCGGGTAAAAACGCACCAGCTTCCCTGCCAGCCGCAGAAGAGGAAGGGGTATCTTTTTCTGCAGCGAGCTCTTCGGCAGCCTGAAAGGCTCCCCCGTTACGTCAGCCAGCTTTTCTCCGAAGATAGTGATGGCATTCAAATCTGCGCTGCCGAGCCTCTTCTCTGCCGCTACCCTGGTAGTGGGGATATCCAGAGGGTTAAGCCCCATGATAGACGTCAAAACGCTGTCTACTGCCACGGCGTCCGCTCCTGCCACAATCAAACCCTGCCGGCGCAGCTGACCGCTGGTCCCCGGGCCGTCGCCCTCCATTGCGATTATACCGTCAACGATAGAAAGCACGGGGGCGGCCTTGCGGTAAACCTCAACTACTATCTCGGAAAAATTCCAGGGGTCGATGTGCCTGCGGTGCAGCTCAAACTTATAGCTGCCGCTGACCAGCCCAAAATTGTTCTTGATGGCGGCTGTCAGGACCGTCAAGCCGTGCGTCTTGAATTTGGGCACCGATACCAGGCAATCGCATTCATCAAGAAAGGCTGCCATCGGAAATCTCCCGTGCCAGCGCCGGCGGTCAAATTCGACCAAAGACACATCTTCCTCTTCGCAGACCTTCTTAATTCCTGAAACCTCATAAACCTCTTCCACCTCTTCAGGGCAGTTATTCCAGACGCTCGGGCCGTCTCCCACGAATACCCTGCAGCCTATCCCTTTTAGAATCCTGATTACCGCGCGCACCACTTCGGGATGAGTAGTCACGCCGCATCCGGGATCTTTGGCCAAAAGAAGATTGGGTTTTACCAAAACCCTGCCCTGGGGCTTAACGTAGCTGTCTATGCCCCCCAAAAGAGAAAGCGATCTATTTACCGCTTGCCAGACGGAGCGCGGCTCGTAATCAGGGCACCTCGTTATGGAAACGCTGGCGTTCATTTCAGGTTAAAAAAAGCTGCGGCGGATGAAGTAGTAACCCTGGCGAGCTCTTCTACCCCCATCTGTTTTAGCTCGGCAATCTTAACTGCCAGTTCCTTGACGTAGCAGGGTTCATTGCGCATCCCGCGCCTTCCCTCCGGCGGGAGAAACGGCGCATCCGTCTCCAGGAACATCCGCTCTAAAGGAACTTCCTTCACCAGTTCCCTGAGGTCCGCTGCTTTATCATAGGTAACGTTACAGGTAAAAGAAACAAAAAAACCCAACCCCAGGCAATCCCTTAAAAAATCCGGACCTCCTGAAAAACAATGCACCACTGCCCGAATCGGAAGGTATTCTTTAAGCACCCCCAGGGTATCGGCCTGCGCCTGGCGGCTGTGTATAACCAGCGGCAGGTCCAGGTCTTTGGCGAGAGTCACCAAAGCGGTAAAAAGCGGCTTCTGATTTTCGCGGCGGGAATAATTCCTGTAATAATCAAGGCCTATCTCGCCTATTGCGACTACCTTGTCTTCCTTGGCTAATTCCCGCAAGGCAAGGGCCTGCTCCGGGCGGAAATCATCGGCCTCATGGGGATGGATACCGACGCTAGCATAGACCCCTTTATATGTCCTGGCAAGTTCCACTGCGCGGCGCGAACCTTCAAGGCTGGAGCCGACATTTACGATGCGCTCCACGCCGGCCAGCGAGGCGCGGCGCACGACCTCATCCCGGTCCTGGTCAAACTCCGGAAAATCCAAATGGCAATGCGTATCTATCAACATTATGCGGACTTGTCTATGCGGGGGAAGAGGGGATTTCCTTTATTGACGCGTGCCTGGCCGAATTGCGCGCTTATGGATTCTGCGGTACCAGGCATAAAGGCGGCTATCTCGTCTCTGACCTTTATGATTACCAGGACCAATAAACCGAGGAATGATTCCAATTCCGCGGTCCTCTTCTCCCTGGAGAGGTTCCAGGGTTTGGTATCCTCGACGTATTTATTGGCCATGTTAATCAGCTTCCAGACCTCCTCTAACGCTGCGCTGAAATTCAGCTCTCTCATATACGCTTCCACTTCCTGGCTGAGGCCTTCTATCTTTGCGTGTATCCGTGTTGCCCGGGGGTCTCTGGAGCCTTTATATCCGGGGATGTCCCCGCCGCAATACTTCTCAACCATGGTGATGGTGCGATAGACCAGGTTGCCCAGGTCATTGGCAAGGTCGCTGTTGTATCTTTTGATAATCGCCTCTTCGGAGAAATTGCCGTCCATGCCGAAAGGGACCTCGCGCAAAAGGAAATAGCGGTAGGCGTCGATCCCGAACCTGCGCGCCATCTCGACGGGAGAAACAACGTTGCCGCGCGACTTGGACATCTTCTCTTCGGCGAACATCCACCACCCGTGGGCAAATATCCTCTCCGGCAATGGGATACCGAGGGCGTGCAGCATAATCGGCCAGTATACCGCGTGCTGCCTGATGATATCCTTGGCCATCAGGTGCAGCTTTGCCGGCCACCAGCGCGAAAGGTAATTTCCTTCGGAGTCAAATTCCCCCACCGCGCTGATATAATTGATAAGGGCATCGAACCATACATAGGTAACGTGGCCCGGGCTGAAAGTAAGCGGTATGCCCCAGCTCAGGCGTTCGATCGGTCGCGAGATGCAGAGGTCGGTTAATTTATTGAGCTCCAGGAAGCGGTAGACTTCTTCATAACGCGCCGCCGGACGTACAAAATCCGGGCGTTCCTTAAGATGCTGCATCAGCCAGTCTTGGTACCTTGACATCCTGAAGAAATAATTGGTCTCCGATATCTTCTCAACTTTTCTCTTACAGTCAGGGCAAGCGCCTTCGGAAAGCTCGGACTCTGCCCAGAAGGTCTCGCAGGGGGTGCAATACCATCCTTCGTATTTGGCGCTGTAGATATCACCTCTTTTATGGAGTATCTCCAGAACCCGCTGCACCGTCCTGATATGGCGAGGCTCGCTGGTGCGGATAAAATCATCGCAGGAAACGCCCAGCTCGCTCCAAAGTTCCTTGAAGACAAGGGAGGCCTTGTCTACAAACTCCTGGGGCGCAAGGTTCCTCTCGCCGGCAGCGCGCTGGATTTTCTGGCCGTGTTCGTCGGTGCCGGTAAGAAAATGGACGTTTTCCCGCCCCAGAGAGACGCGCATATAACGGGCCAGCACATCTGCGGCAATGGTGGTATATGAATGGCCGATGTGAGGAGAGGCATTCACGTAATATATGGGGGTCGTAATATAAAACTTTTTTTGTCCCGACATGGCGTCTTACTTATAGGTCATCTCTATTTGGGTGCCGTCCTCCAGTTCAACGGTAGCAGTGCGCCTGAAGACGTTGACGCTGGTGACCTTGCCTTTACCCTGCGGGGTATGCAATCGTTCCCCTTCGCGCGGCATCCCTTTAGAGAGCATCTTGTAAGTCTCGTATTCGAAATTAAGGCAGCACATCAGCCTGCCGCAGAGCCCGGAAATCTTGGGGGGATTCAGGGGCAACCCTTCCTCCTTGGCCATCTTGATGGTCACCGGCTCAAAATCGCTTAAGAAACGCACGCAGCAAAGCTCCCTTCCGCAGGAGCCAAAACCTCCGAGGAGTTTGGCCTCATCCCTCACCCCTATCTGCCTTAATTCTATCCTGGCCTTGAATATCTTGGCGAGGTCCTTGACGAGATTGCGGAAATCCACCCTCCCGGGGGCGGTAAAATAAAACATGATTTTGCTGCGGTCAAACGAATACTCTGCCTTCACCAGCTTCATCTGCAGCTTATGTTCTTCTATTTTTTTAAGGCAGCTGTTGAATGCCTCCTTGGCCTTGGCCCTGTCGTCCTCGATCTGCCTTAAGTCCTTTTCGTTAGCCAGGCGCACGATTTTCTTAACGGTCTCCTTGGCATCCTTTACCTGCGCCGGGGGCTGGGCCTCCGAAGAGATTATCTGGCCGTAGTCCAGGCCGCGGTCGTGCTCTATGATAACGTAAACCCCCTCCCGCAAGGCCAACCCCTCCGGGGCCCTGCAGGAGTAAACCTGCCCTAATTCCCTAAGCCTGACCGATACTATCCTTTCCATAACTCCGCCTTGAGATTCGAGGTTAAAAGCTTAAGATTGACGTTCTGGTCTATGCGAAGGTGCGCCTCCGATAAAAAGTCAAATATCCCGGATAGCTGCTCCTGGGTATAATCTTGCGCCATCATGGCCAATTCGTTGCGGCGGTCAAAATTAATCAATTCCTCTCCTGCCATGCCGGTCTTTAAAAAACAGATATCCCTGAACCAGCCTATCAGGATGTTGATATCCCGGTGAAGCCCTTCGCGGGTCTGGCTGACGGAAACGGCCGGCGCAACTGAATGGCGCGAAGTCAGGAAATCGTCTATCACCCTGTTTTTCTCCTGATAGAAACCGGCGTCTTTTAAGCGCAGGGCATCCCCAATCCTGCCTTCACAGAAATAACTCAAAAAGTGCGCCCGCGATACATCCAGGCCGTACTCGCTCTTAAGTATCCCCTCAAGCCTATCCCTCCCTAAAGGATAAAAACGCACTATCTGGCAACGCGAGATAACGGTCTTAAACAGAAGCGATGGCTTGGAACTCACCAGGACAATCACGCTGTGGGCCGGAGGCTCCTCCAGCGTCTTTAACAATGCATTGGAAGACTCGGCATTCAGGTTATGGGCGTTATCGATAATATAAACCTTAAGCTGCGCATCATAGGGCCTAAGATTAATTTCGCGCTGCATCTGGCGGATATCGTCTATTCTGATGGTGCCGCTTTCCCCTTCAATAAGACGCACGTCCGGATGCCTGTTATTATCTATCTTGAGGCAGCAACCGCACTCTCCGCAGGAATCGGCGTCATTATCCCGGCAATTAACGGCCTTGGCGAATTCCAACGCTGCCCTCCTCTTACCGATACCCTCCGGCCCGCTGAAAAGATAGGCCTTGGCAACGCTATCTTCCTGTATCGCCCTGCGCAACAATTCCAGGGAGCTATCCTGTCCTTTGATATCTTTAAAAGACATTCCTTATCACCAGATCCCTGATTCTATCCTGGGTTACGTCCTTATGCTCTGCCACCCTGACAACCTTAAAACGCCGGGGTTCCTTGCGCGCCATGGCAAGATAGCCGCTTCTGACCCGCCTGTGGTAAGACAGGGGCCGGCTCTCTATGCGGTCAGAGCTTTTGCGGCGGTGCCTGAGGCCTTTTTCAACCGGGAGGTCAAGAAAAATCGTCAGCTCAGGCCTCACCCCCGCGCTTACAAAATCACCCAGGTACCTGATGAGCGCGACATCCATCCCCAAACCAAACCCCTGGTAAGCGACGGTAGAATCCAGAAACCTGTCGCAGATAACATGGAAACCGCTCTTCAATGCAGGCTTGATAACCTCTTCTACCGCCTGGGCGCGGCTAGCCATATAAAGCAACATCTCGCATCCTGCGGTCATCTTATCATTAGAGCCGTCAAGGAGTATCTTTCTGATCTTTTCGCTGACCTTTGTGCCGCCCGGCTCGCGCAGGTAAACAACCTTCTTCCCGAGCGACTTAAGGTAATTGTAGAGGGCGCGCGACTGCGTGCTCTTGCCGCTTCCCTCCGACCCTTCAAAAGTAATAAATTTTCCCCTCATCTTAAGAAACACTTTCCGAGCTAATCTGGAAACACTTTCCGAGCTAAAGCGGAAAGTGTTACTGTTTTAGGGCTTGTAACAGAAAGACTCAAATCTTAAACTCTTCGCCACACCTGCCCGTCTTTTGTATCTTCTACTATAATCCCACCTTTTTTTAATTCTTCCCTTAAGAGATCAGATTCATTAAAGTCTTTCCGGACGCGTGCATCTCTGCGCCGGTCAATGAGTTCTTCTTCTTCTTTTGTCAATTGAATCGCTACCTGAAAATTGAGATTAAAAATATTCCTGCCTAATTCCGTTATCGTGTTTATCGCGAAATTCACAATCTGAGCGTAATCATTATCATCTTTGCCTGCATCAATATATTTATTTGTAGCATTTAGCAGTTCAAACAAACTGGCGACCGCTACAGGTGTATTAAAATCATCATCCATTGCTGCGATAAAATTATTTTTATGCTCTTCAATGAAATCTGCGGTCTTGCCAATAGCGGTAAGGTTGGCTTTCTGTATCTGTTGGGCCCTGTGAAACAATATCTCAAACCTCTGTAACGCCTTGTAGGACTCTTCCATCCGCGTTTCGGTAAAATCAACCGGGCTGGAATAGTGAGCTTGCAAAAAAAAGATTTTCAGGGCATCCGGATGATATTTCTTCAAGGCCTCTTTTATCGTCACGAAATTCCCCAGCGACTTGGACATCTTCTGGCCGTTGATGGTAAGGAGGCCGTGGTGGATCCAATATCTCGCAAAAGGCTCGCCGGTTGCTGCCTCAGCCTGGGCGATCTCGTTCTCATGATGCGGGAACACCAAATCCCTCCCCCCGGCATGGATGTCCAGCGTCGGGGTCTTTAAAAACTTCTGCGCCATCACGGAACACTCGATATGCCAGCCGGGCCTGCCGCTTCCCCAGGGGCTATCCCAAGAAGGCTCACCTTCCTTGGATTTCTTCCAGAGCGCAAAATCCAGGACGTCCCTCTTTAAACCGCTCGGCTCTATCCTGGCGCCGGAGCGCATATCATCAATGCCCTGACCGGATAATTTACCGTAGGATGGAAATTTGCGCACATCGAAATATACGTCCCCTCCGGCTTCATAGGCATAACCTTTCTCAATAAGAGACGAGATGTAGCGGACCATATCCGGGATATTCTCGGTTGCCCGCGGTTCAAAATCAGCCTCGTCAATACCGAGGTCCCTTAAGTCCCGGCGGTAGCCGGCAATGTATTTTTCGACGAGCTCGCGCCAATCTATCTTAAGCTCATTGGAACGGTTGATGATTTTATCGTCGATGTCGGTGATGTTCCTGACGAACTTCACATTGAATCCGCGGTATTTCAAATAACGCCGCATGAGGTCAAAGACATAAAGGCTGCGGGCATGGCCGATGTGGCTGTCGTCATAGACCGTGACCCCGCAGGTATAGACATTGGCCTGTTGAGGGACGAGCGGGATAAATTCTTCCTTTTTGCGGGTAAGGGAATTATATATATGGACGGACATTAAAGGCTATTTCTGCTCCAGCTGCTTGATTCTCTTTTCTAATTCATCGATGGTTTCCATAATCGGGTCCAGCACGTGGCTGTGGTCAAGGCTCGTATCTATCTTCTTGCCGTCCTGCTTGGTGATCCTGCCGGGTACTCCCACTACCGTGGAATTCGCAGGCACATCCTTGACCACCACGGCATTGGCTCCGATATACGAGTTCTCACCGATTGTGATATTCCCCAGGACCTTAGCCCCGGCCCCGATAACGACGTTGTCACCGATGCTCGGATGGCGCTTGCCTTTCTCTATTCCGGTACCGCCGAGAGTCACTCCCTGATACAAAAGCACGTTATTGCCGATAACGGCGGTCTCTCCCACCACAACGCCCATGCCGTGGTCAATGAAAACGCCGCTCCCGATTTTAGCTCCCGGGTGGATCTCGATACCCGTCAACCAGCGCGAGACCTGGCTGATAAGGCGGGCAATAAAATAGAGGCGCGCATTATAGAAAAAATGCGCAATGCGGTAATCGATGATCGCTGCCAGCCCGTGGTAAAGAAAAATGATCTCGATGAGCCCCTTGCTTGCCGGGTCCTTCCTGCGAGCCGATTCGACCTCCTGACGGAAAAAAACAAGCACAAAGACCAGCTTCAGCGCCAGAAACGCCAAGATTAAGAGAATTACTCCCAGCAATAACCGCATCATCTATTCCCCCTTTGAGAGCATTGCGACGGCATAGGCGGCAATCGCCCTTGCCTTGCCGATATCGCCTGTTTTCTCATTAGTCTTTGATTTGATGTTAACGCGCTCCTCAGGTATATTTAATATCTCGGCCATGGACTGACGCATCTGTTTCTTAAACGGCGCCAGCTTCGGCTCTTCGGCAACCACTACCGTATCGATATTGTTAATCGTAAACCCTTTTGCCCTCACTAAAACGCACACCTCTTTAATAAGCGCGGCGCTGGAGATACCCGAGTAGCGGGGGTCGGTATCCGGGAATAACTCTCCGATATCCGCCTCCCCGGCAGCTCCGAGCAGCGCATCAGATACCGCATGCAGCAAGGCATCGGCATCAGAATGCCCGATAAGGCCCTTCTTAAACGGTATTTCAACGCCGCCCAGAAAGAGTTTGCGCGCGCGGGCTAAACGGTGTATATCGTAACCTAGGCCGATGCGGTAATCCATATCGCTAAATTAACCCCCTGCAATGGCAGCGGCAATCCGGATATCCTCCGGAGAGGTAATCTTGATATTGCGGGAGGACCCCTCCACTATCTTGATCTTTACGCCGAGCTTCTCTGCCAGCATCGCGTCATCAGTCACATCCTCCCTGCCGAACCTGCTAAAAGACTCTAAAAGCAAATCCCGACGGAAAACCTGAGGCGTCTGGATCTCCCAGAGACCCTGACGGGAAACAGTCCTTTCTACTAAGCGGCTACTCCCCGAGGTTTTTTTCAGGGTAGACTTCACGGGAATCCCTAAAATACTGGCCCCGTATTTTGCGGCCTCCCTGATAAGCCTGCTGATAAAACATTTCTCCAGAAAAGGACGGGCAGCATCATGGATAAGAACCAGGTCCGTGTTTTTGCCAAGACACCTTAACCCGCTTGATACGGAATCCTGCCTCCTTGCCCCTCCCAACGTTACTGTCCTGATCTTGGCAAGACGGTATTTTTTTATCAGAGCGGTTATTGCCCTGAGGTTACCCCTATTGGCAACAACGATTATCTCGTCTACCCCCGGATGGCTGATTAAGGCCTCAAGGGAATATATAATTACGGGCTTATCTTTAATCCTGACCAGCGGTTTAGACAGCCTTGTTTTTAGTCTCAGGCCTCTTCCTGCCGCAAGGACAATGGCTGAAACGCGCATAATTACCTTGTCAACTTTGTGAAGATCATCCTGCCTGCCGGGGTCTGCAGGACCGAGGTCACTACCACTTTTACTTCGTGGTTTATAAATCTCCTGGCTTCCTCTACTACAATCATGGTCCCGTCTTCAAGATAGCCCACTGCCTGGTTGTGCTCTTTGCCTTCCTTTATGAGCTTAACCTCCAGCACCTCTCCCGGAAAAACCACGGGCTTTAAGGCATTGGCCAATTCGTTGATGTTTAAGACCTTCACCCCCTGCAGCGTCGCCACCCGGTTAAGGTTAAAATCCACGGTCAGGATTTTGGATTCCAGAAGCTTTGCGAGTTTAACCAGCTTGGCGTCAACCTCCGGGGTATCGGCGAATTCCTCCTCGTTAAGGGCAATATCGATGCCGGGCTGGGACTGCAGGGTATGCAGGATCTCAAGCCCCCTTCTCCCGCGCTGCCGCTTGATAGGGTCGGTGGAATCGGCGATCTGCTGTAATTCCTTTAAGACGAAACGCGGGATTACAATCTTGCCTTCCAGGAATTTGGTCTTGCAGATATCCAATATCCTCCCGTCAATAATGACGCTGGTGTCCAGTACGGAGACCTCGGCCAACTGATCCTGACGGCGCAGCCTGATATAAGGGATGATGATATTGAACTCATCCTTCCCGCGCAGCGCAATCACCATGCCCAGGTAGCAAAAAACTAATGTCAGGATCGTCCTGACATTATTCATCCGGTCCACTGGTATGGAGAAGAGCGTCAAGGCATCCGCAACCAGCTTAGACATAATTAGGCCCAGGATAAGACCGAATACGCCGCTGGAGAGCCCCCTCAGGGAAACCTTATGCGCCCCCAACTCCAGGATAATAATAAGAACACCGCAGATAAGTCCTGCCAACGCCCCCCACAAACCCAGCTGCGGGTAAGGCTCCAGCATACTATAACCTATAATCGTAGCGGTAATAAGAAAAAGAAAACGCAATAATATAAGACTCATCCTACCTCCTTAAGGCAAACTCCAGGGCCTCTGAGAGACGCGAGGCCGGGGTTAACTCTATCGCAGCGTTTTTCTTGTTTAGATTACGGTAGTTATTCTTCGGGAGTATGCAGTGGCGAAAGCCTAATTTCTCCGCTTCGTTTATCCGCAGGTTAATCTGCGAGACGCTGCGTATCTCTCCTCCCAGACCAACCTCCCCCAATAATATCATATCGCTTGCCACTGCCTTATCCTGGAACGCCGAAGCCACTGCTGCCGCTACTGCCAGATCCGCGGCAGGATCATCCACTTCAATGCCCCCTACCACATTAACAAAGATATCCTCCGCCTCAAGCGCCAGCCCCATCCTCTTCTCCAACACTGCTACCAACAGCGCCAAACGGTTGTAATCAAAGCCCTGGGCGCGCCTGCGTGCATAGCCGAAATTGGTCTTGCTGGCCAGGGCCTGTATCTCCACCAAAAGCGGCCTACTCCCTTCCACTATCGGCACCACCACCGAACCGGAGGTGTCCCTGGAACGCTCTGACAGGAATATCTCCGAGGGATTATCCACCTCTTTCAGGCCGCTTGCCTCCATCTCAAAAACTCCTATCTCGTTGGTCGAGCCGAACCTATTCTTGACCGCCCGAAGCATCCGGTAGATAGAAAACCTGTCCCCCTCAAAATAAAGCACGGTGTCCACAATGTGCTCCAGGACGCGCGGCCCGGCAAGCGTCCCCTCCTTGGTAACGTGGCCGATAATGAAGACCGGGGTGGCGGTGGTCTTAGCCAGCTGGGTAAGGATACCGGCGCACTCCCTGACCTGGCTGACGCTGCCGGGCGAAGAACTGATGCCCGGCTCAAAAATCACCTGGATGGAGTCTATTACTACCGCAGCCGGCTTAATCCTGTTTATGTATTCGACGATAAAAGAAAGGTCCGTTTGATTTACGATATAAAGCTTGCCGTCATTGCCGGCTCCGAGGCGCCTGGCCCGGAGCTTTGTCTGTGCCACCGATTCCTCGCCGCTTACGTAAAGAACGGTCAGCCCCTGCTTCGTAAGCTGGTTGGAAACCTGCAGCGAAATGGTAGATTTGCCTATCCCGGGGTCTCCTCCTATTAATACTACCGAACCCGGGACAATGCCTCCGCCCAAGACACGGTCAAGCTCCGAGATCCCCGTCTTGATGCGATTTTCTTCTTTAAACTCTACGTCTTTAAGGAGGACCGGCTCATCCTTGTAAATGGCGCTCCGCTCCTTGCCCTTTGCGGAAGGCGCGGAGTAATCCTCCTCTACGAAGGAATTCCAATGGTCGCAATCCGGGCACTTCCCCAGCCATTTCGGGGATTGGTAACCGCAGCTTTGACAGGTAAATACGGTCTTGGTCTTAATGCCCATGTTTAAGCCGGACTATCTGGTCTTCCAGAATAATTTCCAGGGATGCTTGCGCAGGTCGCTGCTCATCGCCTCTAAGTTGTTGTAAATGGTATCGTCGTAAATGAGTTTTCCAACGGTGCCCTTCTCGTTCTTGACCGCGGATAGCGCATCGTTAACCTGGTCCATGATGCTCTTGGTCATCTTCTCCAGGTAGTGCATCGGAACGGGGTCATTGCCGGACATTGCCTGTCCCGCCTCCAGGAACCTCTTGGTATCTTCGCCCGGAAGTATCTCGATGTATTTCTCGCCCAACAACCCCAGGGTATTGACCCAAACGCTGGAATCAATCGGGATGCCTACCTCGTCCTTCACCCAAACCGCTATCTCTACCTTGGTGTGGCCGTCCTGGGACTTGATAAAACCTATGGACTTGACCTGGCCGACATCCACTCCGGCGAACCTTACGGGCGCTCCGAGCTTGACGCCGTTTATAAAATTAAAGATAAATTTAACCTTGTACCCCGAAGACCAGGTCTTGAACCCTCCGATGGAAAGAATAAACGCCATCAAGATTACAATTCCGATAAAAACAAAAACACCCACCTTCAATTCCATCTTAGATCTTCCGAATATCATCTTATCCCTCCGCGTGTATTATCTTGGGGCACTCCAGTCTCTGGGTTTTGTCCCTGACAGTAGGCAGCTCCAGGGTCTCGGTAATCGGCCCCTGGGCAAGTCCGTTAACAAACTGGCGCACTACGGGGTGGCCGCTATTCTGTATCTCCTCAGGGGTCCCCTCGGCGATAATCTTACCCTGATAAAGCATCGCAACCCTATCGGCAATCTTATAGGCGCTCTTCATGTCGTGGGTCACCACGATGGAGATCACCTTTAATTTATCATGCAGCTCCTTGATAAGCTCGTTGATGCTGTCTGCGGTAATAGGGTCAACCCCGGTGGTCGGCTCATCATAAAGGATAATCTGCGGTTTGATGCAAAGCGCCCTTGCCAGCGATACGCGCTTCTTCATCCCGCCGCTTAATTCCGAAGGCATGATATTCTCTATCCCGGAAAGCCCCACCATGCTCAAGGACTCCTCTACCCTTTCCCAGAGGTCGCAAGCCTCCAGATGCTGATGTTCAATAAGACCAAACCCTACGTTTTCCCCTACGGTCAGGGAGTCAAAAAGCGCGCCCCCCTGAAATACCATCCCCATCTTAAGACGCAGGACATTAAGCTCGTCTTCCTTCATAGCGCTGATGTCGCGGCCGTTGATAATGACCTTGCCGCTGTCCGGCTTCAATATCCCCTCAATGTGCTTTAATAAGACGCTCTTACCGCATCCGGAGCGGCCGATAATGACGTAGGTCTTACCGTCGGGGATGGTAAGGTTGGCCTTATCCAAAACCCTGAGCTTGTTAAAACTCTTGCAAAGGTCTATTATCTCTATCATTGCCTTTACGGAAAGATAAAATAGAAAAAGGCGGTAAACAGGCAGTCTGCGGCGATAATCAGTATAAAGGAAGCCACTACCGCCTGCCTGGTGGCCTTGCCGACACCTTCGGCTCCGCCCTCAACATTAAATCCCTCGTAACAACTGACCAGCGCAATAATCATTCCGAAAAACACGGTCTTAATAAGGCCGCTAAAGAGGTCTTTATACCATAGCGACTCGGTAGTAATCTTAAGGTACATACTGGAGGATATGCCCAGGCGGTAGACGCAGATGGCGTAGCCGCCGAATATCCCCACGATGTTAGCGTAAAGGGTAAGTATCGGCAGCATAAAGGTCAGGGCAAGAAAACGCGGCACCACCAGGTACTTGATGGGGTTGGTAGCAAATGCCTCCAGGGCATCTATTTGCTCGGTTACCTGCATCGAGCCTATCTCGGCAGTGATGGAAGCGCCTACCCTGCCTGCCACCACCAGGGACGTAATTACCGGGCCGAGCTCCCTCACCAGAGACAAAGCCACGATGCTGGCAATATACATCTCAGAACCCAAACGCTGCATCAACACCGCGGTCTGCAGGGCAAGTATCATTCCGATAAAGAGCCCTATCAGGCTGATAATCGGAAGGCTATCGTAGCCGGTCTTCTTGGCCTGCTCGATTATGCGCTCTTTCTTGTAGGGGGGCACAAATATCCAGTAAATGGTCTGCCAGGCGAGATTGCTTAAGCCCCCGAAAAAATAGAAAAAGGAGATTATCTTTTTGCCGAAATTCGTGAAGAACCTCTCCAGTATCATTCGAAGACGAGCTCCTCGTTCTTACGTATAACCTTTACTGCGGCATTAGGCTTGAACTTCTTGGAGATGATATCCGATGCCAGGGGATCCTCCAGGTAACGCTGGATTATCCTCTTTAAAGGCCGGGCTCCGAATACGGGGTCAAACCCCTTCTCAATCAAAAGGGCCTTGGCTTCGCTGCTTACCTGGAGACTGATGCCCTGCTCTTTTAATCTCTCCGAGACATAACCTATTTCAATGTCGATAATGCGCTCGAGGTCTTCCTTGACCAGCGGCCTGAAGACGATGATGTCGTCTATGCGGTTCAAGAATTCAGGCTTAAAGGTGCGCTTAACTTCCTCCAGCAGCTTATCCTTCATGTCCTGGTAAGTAACTTCTTCTTTCTGCGCCTTAAAACCGAGCGAGCCGCTCTTGCGCACGAGCTCGGCTCCGACGTTAGAGGTCATAATCACGATGGTGTTTCTAAAATCAACCTTCCTGCCGAAGCTGTCCGTGAGACGGCCGTCTTCAAAAACCTGCAGCAAGAGGTTAAAGACGTCGGGGTGCGCCTTCTCTATCTCATCCAGCAATATTACCGAATAGGGACGCCGGCGCACCTTCTCCGTAAGCTGCCCCCCCTCCTCGTATCCGACATACCCGGGAGGAGCGCCTACCAGGCGCGAGACATTGAACTTTTCCATATATTCGGACATATCCAATTGCAGAAGGGCGTCTTCGTCGCCAAACATAAACTCCGCCAGGGCGCGTGCCAGAAGGGTCTTGCCTACGCCGGTGGGGCCCAGGAATATAAAAGAACCAATCGGGCGGCGGGGGTCTTTGATGCCGGCGCGCGACCTGCGCACGGCATGGGCAATAGCGTCAATCGCCTCGTTCTGGCCGACCACGCGCTTGTGCAGTTCCTCTTCGATCTTTAAAAGCTTCTCCCCTTCCTTCTCTTCCAACCTGAAAATCGGTATGCCCGTCCACTGCGCCACAATCCTGGCGATATCCTCCTCGGTCACCTCAGGACGCATCTTATCCTTGGCCTGGGTCCATTCGCGGTTAAGCTGCTCCAGTTCCTGGCGTGCCTGGCGTTCCTGGTCGCGCAGCGATGCGGCCTTCTCGAAATCCTGGGACTTAATGTAGGCCTCTTTTTCCTTTCTTAAAGACTCAACCTTCTCTTCCAGCTTCTTGATGTCCGGAGGCACGATCAGGACGTTAAGCCTTGCGCGCGAGCCGGTTTCGTCGATAAGGTCGATGGCCTTATCCGGCAGGAACCTGCCGGAGATGTAGCGGTCGGATAATTTGGCGGCTGCCTCAAGGGCTCCGTCGGTAAAACTAACCCGGTGGTGCGCCTCGTACTTATCCCGCAGGCCTTTTAGTATATCGATGGTCTGCTCAACCGAAGGCGGCTCCACCATAATAGTCTGGAACCTCCTCTCCAGCGCAGCATCCTTTTCGATGTATTTGCGGTATTCGTCAAGGGTAGTGGCGCCGATACACTGGATCTCACCGCGCGATAACGCGGGCTTTAAGATATTAGAGGCGTCGATGGCGCCCTCTGCCGCGCCCGCGCCTACCAGGGTATGCAGCTCATCAATAAAAATAATCACGTCCTGGGAACGCTTGATCTCCTCCATTACGGCCTTGATGCGCTCTTCAAACTGGCCGCGGTATTTGGTGCCTGCGATCATCAACGCCAGGTCCAGTACCACCAACCGCTTGTTACGCAGGATCTCCGGGACATTACCGCTGACGATGGCCTGTGCCAGCCCCTCTACGATTGCGGTCTTGCCTACCCCCGCCTCCCCCAGAAGAACGGGATTATTTTTTGTGCGGCGGCTTAAGATCTGTATCACGCGTTCGATTTCATTTAGGCGGTCAATCACGGGATCAAGCTTATTCTCCTTGGCCAGAGAGGTCAGGCTTCTTCCGAAAGCGTCCAACGCCGGGGTCTTGGTCTTGGCAGGAGCTCCCCCGCCGAATTCCGGGACTGCCGAACCCAATAATTCCATTACTTCATTCCTGACGGAATTCAGATCCATCCCGAGGTTAAGAAGTACCTGCGAAGCCACGCCTTCGCCTTCGCGGATAAGGCCTAAAAGGAGGTGCTCGGTGCCGATGTAATTATGCCCCAGCGAACGCGCCTCTTCTGCCGCCAATTCCAGGGCCTTCTTGGCGCGGGGGGTAAAAGGTATATCCCCGATAATCTGGGTGCTTGGTCCGGGCTGCACCAGCTTCTCAATCTCCAGCCGTATCTTCTCCAAGGAAACCCCCATCTTCTGCAATACCGTAGCAGCCACGCCTTCGCCTTCGCGGATTAGCCCCAAAAGGATATGCTCGGTGCCGATGTAATCGTGGTTGAAACGCCGCGCCTCCTCTTTGGCTAAGATAATGACTTTCCTGGCTCTTTCCGTAA
Source organism: Candidatus Omnitrophota bacterium (assembly GCA_041649115.1). Classification (GTDB taxonomy): domain Bacteria; phylum Omnitrophota; class Gorgyraeia; order Gygaellales; family Profunditerraquicolaceae; genus JBAZKK01. The sequence continues at coordinate 50,345 of JBAZNT010000008.1, forward strand.
ACCTGTTAAACATCTTTCCTCCTCAGCGTAATATTATATTTTTAATTTATTCCGTATAATCTCCGCCCGCTTGATATCGCGCTCCTGGGTGGATAATTTGTTGTTCTCAATCTTCTGCAGGTGCGCCGGCTGCGTGACGATAAAGAGCTCGTTTAAGCTGCGGCGGTCGATATCCTTGAGCATCCCCACATCCAGCCCCAGCCTCACCATCGAAAGCAGCTCTATGGTCTCCTGGCTTGAGATTATGCGCGCATTCTTAAGTATGCCGAAACTGCGGCTGATGCGGTCCTCCAGGAACGGGCGGCTGCGCGAAAGCAGGGACTGCCGCGCCTGGCTCTCCTGCTCGATAATCTGGCGGATGAGGCCGTTTAAATTCTCCAGGATATCTCCTTCGCTGATTCCTAAAGAAACCTGGTTGGAGATCTGGAAGAAATTCCCGCTGGCCTGGGTGCCTTCGCCGTATAAGCCGCGGCTGGTAAAACTCAGCTTTGATATTGCGGCCAATACCCGGCTGATCTGGTTAGACATCACCAGGGCCGGCAGGTGCAGCATCACCGAACCGCGCATGCCGGTACCGGTATTGGTGGGGCAGGCGGTCAGGTACCCCAGCTCCGGAGAAAACGCAAACTGCACCTCCTTGGAGAGGGAGTCATCGATAGCATTAACGATATCCCATGCCTCAAAGAGATTAAAACCGGACTGCATCACCTGGATCCTAAGGTGGTCCTCTTCGTTAACCATGATGGAGATAATCTCTTTGCTGTCAACAATCACAGCCTTGCCTTCCTTTTTCTGGGCATGTTCGTGGGACATCAGGTGCCTCTCTACGAGGAACTGGATATCCAGCGCATCGAGGTTAATCAACTCAAATACCGAGGTGCCCTTGAGGTAATCGACCTTGCCCCTGGCCTCTTCAATAACCTTCAAGACCTCCTGGCTCTGTTTTTTGCTAGCCCAGTGCGGGAAAGGCATCTTCTGGAGATTACGCGCCAGCCGGATTCGGCTGGAGATGACGATATCCGAATTAGGGCCGCTGCCCTTAAGCCACTCGCTCGTACTCTTCAAAAGGTCATTAAGCTGCACTGTTGTCTCCCCTGTCAGCCGGCGGCTGCTTCCTTTCCAGTTCACGGATCTGGTCGCGCAACCTGGCTGCCTCTTCAAAGGCCTCGCCTTCAATGGCACGCTGCAGCTTTTCCTTTAAGGCAGCGACTTCGGAAATCTTCTCTTTTTTCTTCTGCGTCTTAGCAAAACCAAGCGGCGACTTTCCGATGTGCTGGGTTGCGCCGTGGATTCTCTTTAAAAGCGGTATAAGGTATTTGCTGAAAGTGCCGTAGCAGTCTCCGCAGCCGAGCCTGCCGATCTTGCGGAAGTCGGTATAAGTGAGTCCGCAATTTGGGCATTTGAGCGCCAGGCCTTCCTTCTGGAGAGCGGGTTTCTCAAACTCCGCCATCCCGGCCAGTAGATCGCTCAGCCCGAACTGCTGCTCCATCTGAGCGCTTTTCTTATGGGCGCATTCCTCGCAGAGATGAAGCTCCGTCATCTGCTCGTCAATAATCTCGGTGAGGTGCACCGTGGCCTGGTTTTTACCGCAGATATCGCAAAGCATCTAATACTTCAACCCTTCCTTGCGGGTCGCCTCCCTGAATTTCTTCATGAGCGCCAGCGTAATCCTGCCGGGCTTTCCTTCGCCGATCAGACGGCCGTCCACCCTGACCACCGGGATAATCTCTGCTGCCGTACCGGTCAGAAAACACTCATCGGAAATAAAAAGCTCGTGGCGCGTAAAGACGTGCTCGTGCACCTTAATCCCCAGTTTCCTGGCGATCTCAAGCACCGTATCGCGCGTAACGCCTCTTAGCGCTCCCATGCATTCCGGCGGGGTATAAAGCTCGCCCTTACTGATAATAAAAATATTATCTCCGGTGCACTCCGCAACATACCCCTGGTCATTAAGCATCAGCGCCTCTTCATATCCCGAGTTGTGGGCCTCAATCTTGGCCATAATGTTATTAAGATAATTCAGGGACTTTATCTGGGGGTTGAGCGCCTCGTGGGCGTTCCTGGCAGTAGCTACCGTAATGATATCCATCCCTTCGCGGTAGAGTTTATCGGGATAGAGGGTAATCTTATCCGCAATGATAACCACGGTCTCCTTGCCCTTGCACTTGCGCGGGTCAAGACCGAGGTCTCCCTCGCCGCGGCTGACAATCAGGCGCACATAGGCGTTCTCTAACTTGTTCTCCTTGAGTGTCCTGATCATCGCCTGGGCAATCTGGTCCTTTGACATCGGGATCTTAAGCATGATGCTGTGCGCCGACTCATAGAGCCGCTCGATATGCTCCCAGGCCTTGAAGATAAGCCGCTCGTACACCCGGATGCCCTCAAAGACGCCGTCCCCGTACAAAAATCCGTGGTCGAAAACCGAAATCTTGGCGTCGTTTTTCTCGAAAAACTTTCCGTTGATGTAGACCTTCATGCCATTACCCTCCCTGATTATTCCTTAATAATCCGTCTTTTAAATAATAGACCGTGTCTGCGATGCGGGCCAACTCAAGGTTATGCGTTACCATCACTACCGTCATCTTCTCCTGGCGGTTGATATTCTTTATCAGCGACATAACGGCCTCTCCGCTTACGGAATCCAGGTTGCCGGTAGGCTCATCGCACAAGAGGAGATGCGGATTGTTCATCAGCGCCCGCACAATTGCCACCCGTTGCTGCTCTCCTCCGGATAATTGCGAAGGAAAATGCCCGAGCCTGGCCTCCAGGCCTGCCATGCCCAAGAGCCCGACGGCCTTATCCCTTAGGCTGCCCTCGCCGGACCCCTCCTCAAGCATCGCCTTTTTGTAACCGAGGTTAATCCATACAGGCATAAGGACATTCTCCAGAACCGTGAATTCCGGCAGGAGATGGTAAAACTGAAAAACAAAACCTATCCTTTCGTTGCGCATGCGCGATAACGCAAAATCGCTTAAGGAATAAATATCCTCCCCCTCCAAGAATACCTTTCCTTCGCTGGGGCTATCTATCCCCCCTAGTATATTAAGGAGCGTGGATTTTCCCGCTCCCGAAGGTCCGGCGACCACCACAAAGCTCCCGGAGGCGACCTTGAAATCTATGCCTTTGAGTACCCGGATATCCTTCTTGCCGTGGTTGTAAACCTTATGTAGATTTCTGGATTCTAACACGCCTATTACTTACTCGTACCTTAATGCCTCGACCGGCCTAAGCCCCGCGGCCTTGACAGCGGGATAAACCGTAGAGGCCAAAGTGATAATAATCGCCGCCATCACGATCAGGGCGATGTCGGGCCACACCTGTATTGCCACCGGCAATCTCTCGATATAATAGATGTCCTGCGGCAGTTTTATGAATTGATATTTCTTAAGCAGCGCGCACAGCGCTATTCCTATCAAGGCGCCCGATAAGGTCCCCAGCGTTCCGATTAGCAGCCCCTGGTAAACGAATATCCTCCTGATGCCGGACTGCGGCATGCCGATGGCCTTGAGGATACCGATATCCTTGGTCTTCTCTACCACCATCACAATCAGGGTGCTGATGATATTAAAAGACGCCACCAGCACTATTAAAGTCAGGATGACAAACATGGTTAGCTTCTCAAGTTTAAGCGCCGCGAAGAAGTTACGGTTCGCCTCGCTCCAGGTACTGAAGGCATACTCCCTCCCCAGCGAAGCCGCCAGAAGGCGTTTTACCTTCTGGGCCAGATAAAGATTATCGAGCTTGACCGCTACTGCGCTGACCTTGTCTCCCAGGCCCAATATCTCCTGGCCGGTCTTAAGGTTTACGAAACTGAGGTTCATATCATAATCGTACATCCCGGAATTGAATATTCCGACTACTCTAAGGTTATACTGCCTGCCGAGAGGGGAATAAATATTCAGATTTGAATTTAAGCCTACCCCCAGGTATAAAGCCAGCTCCTTGCCGAGAATGACGGTGCCGTCCGCAAGATTCTCAATATTGCCCTGCCACATATAGCGGCTGAGGCGGGTAACGTTTTTCTCGGTAGCAGGGTTAACCCCCCTGACGCCCACCGCGAATAAACGCTCGCCTTCCCTTACAAGCATCTGCCCCTGCACATAGGGGCTAAACCCCCTGACGTGCGGCTGAGCGTTTAATTCCTCCCCTATCCGGTTATAGCCGGCAGGGTCAATCCCCTGATAAGCGGCAATGGTAATATGGGAATAATTACCGACGATCTTGTCGCGCAGGTCGCGGTCAAAACCGCTCATCACCGCCAATACTACAATCAATGCCGCCACGCCTATGGCAACCCCCAGTATGGAGATAACGCTGATGAGAGAGATAAATTTTTCTTTTCTTCTTGTCGCCAGGTAACGCCAGGCTATCAACAACTCTGCCTTCATAACTGTCTCTCCGGCCTCAGCAATGGAAACAGAATTACGTCCCTTATGGAAGGCTGGTCTGTTAACAGCATCACCAGCCTGTCTATGCCTATCCCAAGGCCGCCGGCAGGAGGCATCCCGTGCTCAAGGGCCAGGACATAATCCTCGTCTACCGCCTTCTTTTCTTCGCCGGCAAGCTCTTTTATCTCCTCTTTAAAACGCCTCTCCTGTTCCAGCGGGTCATTGAGTTCGGAGTAGGCATTGCCTACCTCCATCCCGGCAATGTAAAGCTCAAACCTCTCCGAGATCAAAGGGTTGTCTTTCTTGGTCTTTGCCAGGGGGCAGAGACTTGTAAAATAATCCGTGACAAACGTAGGATTGGACTTAATGTCAAGCTCCAATATCTCCTCGATAATCTTGGCGACCTGCGAACGGCTAAGCCGGTGCGCATCCTTGGCAAAACCCTTGCCTTTTAATTTTTTAAGCATCTCCTCGGCGCTGTCATCCGGGATAATATCAAATCTCTCCTTGACCATCTCGCTGAAAGAGCGCCTCTGCCAGGGGGGAGTAAAATCAACCTCCCTGCCTTGGTAAACCAGCCTGGTCTTGCCAAGTACCTCGCGGCAGAGCCCCGCGATAAGCTCCTCGCATAACCGCATCATCCCCTCGTAATCCGTATAGGCCTGGTAGACCTCAAGCATCGTGAATTCCGGATTATGCCTGGTCGAAACCCCCTCATTGCGAAAACTGCGGTTAATCTCATAAACCCGCTCCATTCCGCCGACCAAGAGACGCTTCAGATACAACTCCGGGGCAATCCTCAAGTATAAATCCATATCGTATTCGTTATGGTGGGACTTAAAGGGGCGACCCGCTGCTCCTCCAGGCACGGAATGCATCATGGGGGTTTCTACTTCCTGGAATCCGGCCTTATCCAGAAAATCCCTGATGAACCTTATAATGCGGCTGCGCTGCATAAAGACTGTTTTTGTTTCCTCGTTGGCAATCAGGTCAAGATAACGCTGGCGGTAGCGCGCCTCCACGTCTTTTAATCCGTGCCACTTCTCCGGCAGCGGCCGAAGGGCCTTAGCCAGAACAATAAAATCCTCAACCTTTACGGTAGGCTCGCCGGTGTGGGTCTTAAAAAGCTCTCCGCGCACGGATATGATGTCTGCCACGTCGATGTCTTCGAGCCAGGAAAATTTCTCTTCCCCCAGGAAATCAGATTTCAGATACAGCTGAATCCTGCCGGTAACATCCTTTAAATCGGCAAAAACTACCTTGCCGTGAGAACGCTTTGCCATTAACCTCCCGCAAAACTCAATCTTGCGTCCTTCCTGGAAAGCATTTAGGGCTTCCCCGATGGCAATAACCCCGGCCGCAGGGGTATTGTTTACGCCTGCCGCCTTATCCTCCAGCGAACGGCGCTTGGCTTTTCTTTGCGCGATAAGTTCATTTAATTCCATAGTCTTATGATTATATAGTAGATTCCCGGTCCTGTCAATTAAGAAAACCTCTCCGGCAAAGATAAAAAAAGGAGCAAGGACTTTCTTGTATCTCCTTGCTCCTGAAACAATTAAGCGTTCTCCGGGCTAGCCTAAAAATCAGGCCTTATAACTGGAAAGCTGTTTGATGCGTTTGAGCATATTAGGGTGGGTGCTTAAGAGCTCCATCAGCTTATCCCCTAACCCCAGGCGGACGTTTTTTGAGCTCAATACCTCAAGCTCCTTTGCGTCAATGGTGCCGCTCTTATCCAGGTCGAGCTCGCGCAACTGGCGTATCTCATTTACGGCGCGCGAAGGGTCGTTCACAAAAAACGCCTTCAGTCCTTCCGTCTCCTTAAGCTCATCCCTATTCATGCGCGCGGAGCCGTAGGCCAGCTTATAAAGACTGGAGGCAAGGGCTGAAGGATTATTCCCAAGAAGCACCGAGCCGCGGTCGGCAAAATACTCCCTGATGCGGGAGGCGTACAATACCAGTAGATTGGTAAGAAAATAAAACAGGAATGCCGCCAGGCCTATCAGGACGGTATTGCCTCCCCTTTCATCCCGCCTCCTGCCGAAAAACAGAAACTGCCAGGCGATACGGTACATAATCATCGGTATCACCGACAGGAGCGTAATCGTAAGCACATCGCGGTTCTTAAGGTGCGTCAGCTCGTGCCCCAACACCGCCTTTAATTCCTCCTTGTCCAGAAGCCGCATAATCCCATCGGTAACGCAGACGCGCCCGTCACGAAGGCTCCTGCCGAATGCAAAGGCATTGGGTATGGAAATCCGGGCAATGCCTATCCTGGGCACGGGTATCCTGGCGCGGCCCGCCAACTCCTCAACCATGCGTTGGAGTTCGGGGTATTCGCCCCTGTTGATGTAGCGGACGCGCATGGTCCACTCTACTATCTTGGGACCGAGCATGTATTGCATGAACATCAGCGCCAGCGATAACAGCGCGTAAAAATAAAAGCTGCCGATGTGCATAAACCTCGTTCCGATGACAACCAGGATAGCGTAGATAAACGCAAAAAGCAGGCCAACCAATAACCACATCCTTAATCTAAACGCCCACATATTCAAACCTCCCCCTTACTTTCATTACCGCTCTTCGACGTCGGCCGTAATAACAAACCTTACCACCGGTTCATCGGGATTGTCGGTATTAACGTATACATATTGCCGCACAGGCCCTCTGTATCCCTTAGTGTCAAACTGCACCTTCAAGGCAGTTTCCTCCCCGGGGCCCAAACGCGTCTTCCTTACCCTGGAGACTGCACAACCGCAGGAGGTGCGTACGTTTTTTATGTTAAGCACATTGCGGGATTTGTTGCTAAATATAAAGGCGTGCCTTAGGACGCTTCCCTCCCTTGCCTTTCCGAAATCCCATATATAGGAAGCGTTTTTCTCCGCGCAGGCTGTTACGGCCGGGGCGCTGCGGTTTTCTCTTGCGATAGGCAATTTTATTATTCTGGCTGGAATGTAAGAGTAAATGAGTCCAAAGCCCAGGACAAAGAATAAGACTGCCATCAATACCTTAATTAACGCAAGGCGCCTCCTGATAAAACCTGAAAACTCATGCGATGTTACCCCTATTAAGGAGAAGAAAAATATTACTGCAAGCGGCAGGATAAAAAGCAGGTTATACATAAGAAGGTACCCCAGGGCCTGCAATTTCAGGTGGGTGGTCTTAAGCACAAAAACTACGGTAGGCAGATACACCTGTCCGGTGCAGACTGCCTCGATAAGAGAAACCATAAAACCGGTGGTCAGGGCGCTCATCACCAACCCTGAGATGCTCCTCTTCGCCTCTTGGCCGGGAGACTTGCGATAATGGCTGCCGATGACGGAATGGATACGGTTCTTAAGATAGGCGGGTAATTGCAGCAGCATCCCGGAAGTCTCCCCTGTCCTCCTAAACCTGAAGGCATCATATAAAGCCAAAACACCTAATACCATACTGAACACCCCGATAGAAATATTGATAACTTTTGAAACAAGCCAAAAGCCGCTTAGGCGGTAAAGAAAACCGAACAGCCCCATGCCGATAAGGATATAAGTTACCAGCACCGCCAGGATAAATGCCAGCCCGATTACCAGAAGTTCCCGGCGCCGGTACCCTTGCATCGCAAGAAAGGACATAAAGAAGATAATTACCGTAAAGGCGCAGGGGTTAATCCCGTCGATCAAACCGGCACCCGCCACGGTCGCAGGGGTAAGGGCAAAAAAACGGTAAAATATCCTCTCTCTGCCCGCCTTTTCCTCAGGCGCAGCCGCCGCAGGAGCAGCCAATAACCTGGCCAGCTTGAGCTGGATGCCATCTGGCGTTAGAAAACGGCCTTCGAAAAAGAAAAGCGGCACGCTGTTGTCGAGTTTGGGATGGTATTTCTCTTCAAGCCTAAGCAGCAAGGCATAATTATCCATGCGCGTGATATCGCGCATCTGGATAACAAGCCTATCCTTAAAATCCTTCCTGATCTGCGGCAGGAGACGGCTCTTTAGCTCATGGCATTTCTTGCAGGCGGGGGAATAAAAATAGATGAGGGCGCGCTTAGAGGTTTCGTCCCCCTGAGGATATCCCCGGCCGGGGAACCCGCAGGCCAGGATAAGAAAAAAGATTGTAGCCGTCAAAAGCCTGTTTTTCATATTGTTATATTTTAACACTAACCGGGGTTTTTTCAACTTTATTCACATAGGGACGGTTCTGGAGTCGTTCTTAACCTGTCCCCTATTAGGGGACAGGTTAGCTTCACCTTAAGAACCGTACCTGATTAAGGTAAAAAATAAATTGACAAAATGAGAAAATTTGTTATAATGTTTTTGATTTTGGACATTTAATGAAAGCAATAATTACCAGAGAGTTCAAGTAACCGCAGAGCGAAAGTAAAATGTTTTGCTCTGCGGTTTTTTTTGTAACCAGCAGCAGAGTGGGAAAGGGGTGAAGAGTAACAAATGGCAAAAGGCAAAGTAAAGTGGTTCAGCAACCAGAAGGGTTATGGTTTTATCACAGCCGAGGGCGGTAAGGACGTATTCGTCCATTACAGCGCCGTCAAAGGCGACGGATACAAAACCCTTCAGGAAGGTCAGGACGTAGAGTTTGAGATTACTCAGGGTCCTAAAGGCGAACAGGCTACTAACGTCGTATTGATTCAGGCCCAGGCCTAAACTCAAAGACTTGCAGTCTAATTGCGAAAAATAACCCCGCATCCGCATTTGGGTGCGGGGTTTTCTCTAAAACCCCAAAGAAACGAAGGATTGTCATGTTTGGCGTCATCAAAAAGGCCTACCTCCTGGCTACCCCTGCGGAACGCAAGGTAGTCCTGGGTAACGTTATTTCCCTCTCCACCCTCCAGGGGATAAATTATATCCTGCCTTTAATAGTGATGCCCTATCTCGTCAGGGTTATCGGCCCGGAAAAATTCGGGCTGCTCGCCTTTGCCCAGGCCTTTGCGCAGTATTTTCTGATCCTGACTGATTACGGCTTCAGCTACTCCGCCACCCGCGAGGTCTCCCTGCATCGCGAAAATCATAAAAGGGTATCCTTGATTTTCTCCTCGGTTACCGCCGTAAAATTCGTCCTTCTCCTTGTAAGTTTTTTCGCTCTGGTGCTTATCTTAAGGTTCGTACCGCGCTTTGAAAATGACTGGCAGGTCTTTGCGTTCAGTTTTGGGGTAGCGGTAGCCAACACACTATTCCCGGTATGGTTCTACCAGGGGATAGAAAAGATGCGTTACATCTCGGTACTCAATATTATCGGGGGAGTAATCTGCGCTGCGGGGATCCTGCTTATGGTAAGAAAGCCGCAAGACTATCTCTACGTCCCGCTGATTCAATCGCTGGTGTTTACGGTAATCGGCCTGGCGGGGTTATACCTGGCATTTGTAAAATTCAGGATAAGGTTCGTCTTCCAGACATACGGCGACATACTCAAAGAATTAAAAGCCGGCTGGCAGATATTTATCTCAATCCTGGCGATTAACGCCTATACCAACACCAGGATATTTGCAGTGGGTCTACTCACCAATAATGTCCTTACCGGGTATTATTCCATCGCCGAGAAAATCGCCAACGTCATCCAGACCTTCCCCCTGGCTTCTTTCTCTCAGGCCATCTATCCGCGGCTAAGCAATATATTCCACAAGAACCAGCGAAGGGCGCTTAAGTTGATGCATAAAATCCAGGATTCCACCATTTACATTGCGCTGGTGGCGCTCCCCGTCATCTTTGTCGTCGCGCCCTGGATAGTCAAGATTGTCTGCGGTGCCAAATACCCCCAGGCAACCCTGACCTTAAGGCTGCTGTTGGTGGCGGTATTCTTCATCAATGCCAATGCCTTCCGGGTGCAGTTTCTGCTGGTGTCTGGACGCATGGACCTCTATTCCAAGATCCACGTGATCATCGCCCTCGTGGGATTGCCTTTGATATTCATACTAATCTACTACTTCTCCTACCTTGGCGCCGCTTTCTCAACTATCATTACGGAACTGGCTATCCTCCTTTTGACCCTTAATACCCTGGAATCCCTTGCCTTCACCAAAAAATAAATCTGCCGCGGATGGCTTCGTCTCGCGGCAGTCTGTGCTTGCTACCCCGAACACTTTCCCGATTGGCTCGGAAAACGTTTCTATTTGGGCGGGAAGTGTTTTGCCTTGTATTCCTCCATCAGTTTTATTGATTTCTCTTTGCATTCTCCGCAGACCGTTCCGATCTTAGTGCGCTCCTGCAGCTGGATATAAGTACGGGCGCCTTCAAGTACGGCATTCTCGATCTCCGCATCCGTTATCCCCAGGCACTTACAGATAATATGCTCCCTTTCTTTTTTCACCTTATCGCCCATGCCGTGGCTGATATAATAATCGTCGATTGCCGCGCGTAAGGCCTTATCTCCCAGCACCGAACAGTGGATCTTGTGCTCCGGCAGCCCTCCTAAAGCCACGGCAATATCGCGGGAGCTAAGCTTATATGCCTCATCCAGGGTCTTTCCTATCGCGAGCTCCGAGAGCACGGAGGTGCTGGCAATGGCGCTGGCGCACCCATAGGTCTTCCACTTGCAATCCGTAATGACGCCTTTTACCTTATCTACCTTAATCAGCACCACCATCTCGTCGCCGCATTTTATGTTTCCGATAACACCCCTGCCGTCGGGCCGAAAGCCCTCCTCGTTAAAAAGGACATTGCGCGGATGCATAAAATGGTCCTTGACCTTATCTGAATACAGCCAATCCTCATTCATATTTGGCATCTCCTTGAACCGAAGAAATCCCGCGGACCTTCCTGATAACCCCGGTGAGCCGTCCGATGACGTAATCCATATCGTCTTTAGTGGTATCCCTGCCCATACTTATGCGTATGGAGCCGTGCGCCTTCTCCTGGGGGGTGCCGGCTGCCAGCAAGACATGCGACGGCTCCAGGGATCCCGAGGCGCAGGCAGAACCGGTAGAAACTGCTATCCCCTCCATATCCAGATACAAAAGGATTGCCTCTCCTTCTGCTGCGGCAAACGAAACATTTAGCGTCCCGGCAAGGCTATCCTCGGGATGGCCGTTAAAAGAAACATCCGCAATATTCTTCACAATGCCATCTCTTAATCTCTTCTTTAAACTGAGCAGGCGCCTTGTCTCTGCCTGCATCTCAAGCCTGCGCATCTGGATGGCCTTTGCGAAACCGATAATACCGAGGGTGTTCTCCGTTCCGGCCCTTCTGCCGCGCTCCTGATGCCCGCCCCTGATAAACGGACAAAAAGGGGCGCCCTTTCTGATGTAAAGACACCCTATGCCTTTTGGCCCGTATATCTTGTGGGCGGAAAAAGACAGGTAATCAACCCCAAGTTCCGCCACATCAACGGGAAGCTTGCCTACTGCCTGGACCGCATCGGTATGAAAGAGCGCTCCGTGCTGGTGGGTTATCTCGCAAATGCCCTTGATGTCCTGGATGGTGCCGATTTCGTTATTGGCCATCATCACCGACACCAAAGCCACATCGCCCTTCCCCAGCTCTTCCTTAAATTGCTCCAACTTGATTTTCCCGTAGCCGTCTACCTCAAGGTAGGTCACCCCGATACCGGCAGCCTCTACGCATGCCACGGATTCCAGCACGCAGGGATGCTCAATCTTGGTGGTAATAATCCTCCTCTTTTTTGCCAGTCCCCCCTGCCCCACGCACCCCTTCCATGCCGGGCAGTAAAGTATATTGACTACGCTGTTATTGGCTTCCGAGCCGCTACCTACAAAAATAATCTCCTCGTGCTGTGCGCCGATAAAAGAAGCAATCTCTTCCCTCGCCTTTTCCACCAACGCCCGCGCCTCTCTGCCGAATTTATGGAGACTGGAAGGATTGCCAAAGGCCTTCATTGACTTAATCAGGGTTTTCTTTACCTCCGGATGGAGCGGCGTGGTAGCATTATGGTCAAGATAAACCGTTCTTTTTCTCAATCTAATACCTCCTCAATAACCCCCCCTCCTACTACGCGTTCCTTATCGTAGAATACCGCGGACTGCCCGGGGGTAATGGCAAATACCGGTTCTCCAAGTAAAACTCTCGCCTTATCTTTAAAGGGCTCTAGATCGGCTGATACCTCAGGCGTAAGGTATCTCACCCTCACCCCAAGGCGCCTCTTGTGTTTCGGGGCGCCTGACGGAAAAACCAAATCCTTTACAATGAATCTCCTGCGGTAAAGCCCCCGCCTATTTGAAACCCGTATTATATTGTCGGCGGCATCTATGTCTGAGACATACACCGGGCATCCGCAGGAAATCCCCAGGCCTTCCCTCTGTCCGATGGTGTAAAGAGCTATCCCCTGATGGGTGCCGATAACATTGCCTTTATCATCCAGGATCCTGCCGGGCCTAAATAAAGAAGGCCTAATGCGCTCCTTAAGAAAAATACGGTAGTTGCGCGGTATGAAGCATATCTCCTGGCTCTCTTTTTTTTCGGCCACCCCGAGCTTCATCCTCTTTGCCAGTTTTTTAACGGCGTCCTTGGTGTACCCGCCGAGCGGGAATATGATACGCCTTAATCTCTCCTGATTAAAGCGGTAGAGAAAATAAGACTGATCCTTCTTTTTATCTCTGGCCTTAAGGAGATGGTAGCTGCCGTTCTTTATTATCCTGGCGTAATGACCGGTAGCCAGATAATCGGCTTCCAGCGCCATCGCCTTTTTCAAAAGAGCTCCGAATTTAATAAACTCGTTGCATCGCACGCAGGGGTTAGGAGTACGGCCGCCCCGGTACTCCCGTATAAAATCGGCAATAACCTCATTCTCCATCTCCCTGCTAAAATTAAGGACGTAATGCCTGATGCCCAGCAGGGCGCTTACGCGGCGGGCATCCGTAATGGCAGATGCGCCGCAGCAACGCGGCTCGCCGCGATGGTGGTCGGGGAGGTTAAAGCACATCGTAACCCCGACAACATCGTATCCCTTTTTTAGAAGCAACGCGGCGGCAACAGACGAATCTACCCCTCCGCTCATCGCAACTACAACCTTCTTCTTCATTCTGTACCCTTTTAGTTGAACCGCCTGCCGCAGGTAATATTATAATTGCTGCGCCCCAAATATCAACTATTTACAGGGACGGTTCTCAACTGCGGTTAAAAGTGTCCCCTGGGGGGACAGTTTTAACCGTGCTTCAGAACCGTCCCTACTTTGAGAGGAGGAAGATGGCGAGGTTGGCCAAGAGATTAGGCAGCAGCAATACCCTCCATCTCTCCCCCAGGCATATACTGCGGATGATGCGCGCATCCCGTGATTTGCAGTAATTCCTGAAATCTGAAATACTCAAGAAATGGACATTAGGGCTCTCAAACCAGTTATAAGGAAGTGAGGGGGTAACCGGCGCCTTACCTCCGAAGAAAAGCTGCAGCCTCGCCTTGTAATGCGCAAAGTTCGGCAGCCCTACTATAACCCTCCTGCCTACTCTCAGGGCATCCTTAAAAACGCTGTCAAAGTGCCTCAATTGCTGCAGGCTCTGGTTGAGGACCACGTAATCAAAGGACTTATCGGCATACTCCGAAAGCCCGCTGTCAATGTCCCCGTGTAAAACGCTTAAGCCCCTGGCAACGCACTCATAGACTGCATTCTCGTCTATCTCAATACCCTGGCAACGACAGTCCTTTTCTTTAATCAGGATACCCATCAGCTCTCCTCTGCCGCAACCAAGGTCCAGGACAGACGCCTGCCCTCTGATTAGCTCCAATATCGCCCTGTGGTCAATAGGAATACCTCTGTAGTCCATATATTATCGCACCCTGGCGCCGTAACCGTAGAACGCCTTTTTCAAGAAATGCCTTATGAGGTGCGTCTCCTCCTTTGTCTCAAGCAAAAAAGCATCGTGCCCGTAAGCGGAATCGACTTCGCAATAAGTCGTTTCCAGGCCAGCCAGTTTTGCGGCCTTGACAATCTCCTTGGACTGATAGGACGGGTATAGCCAGTCTGATTTAAAGGCAATTACCAGAAGCCGCGCCTTAACCCCCTTAAAGAGGCTCTGGATCGTGCCGCCCTCAAGGAGATTGAAGTTATCCATGGCCTTGGTAATATAAAGGTAAGAATTGGCGTCAAACCTCTTTACGAAATTATCGCCGCGGTAATGCAGATACCCCTCCACCTCAAAGTCAGCCGTGAACTTAAAAGGCCGGGGATCTTTTTTCTTAAGCCTGCCGAACTTCTTCTCCATCGACTGGTCGCTCATATAAGTAATGTGCCCGATCATCCTGGCAAGGGACAACCCCCTTGCAGGGGGCGTGCTGCCGTAATAATCGCCACTCCTCCAGCAGGGGTCAGCTATGATCGCCTGTCTGCCCACTTCATTAAATGCGATCTGCTGCGGAGAGTGCTTCAGGGAGGTGGCGATCGGTATGGCGCTACGCAACCTTCCGGGGTAGGCAACGAGCCAGGCCAAGACCTGCATCCCGCCCATCGAACCTCCGGCAACAGATAACAATTTATCGATACCCAGATAATCAATGAGTTCCTTCTGGGCGTTGACCATATCGCGTATGGTAACCGAGGGGAAAGACAGGCCGTAGGGCTTTTTGGTTTTAGGGTTGGCGCTGGAAGGGCCGCTGGAGCCCCGGCATCCTCCCAAGACGTTGGAACAGATGATAAAATATTTATCGGTGTCAAATGCCTTGCCCGGCCCGATCATATTATCCCACCACCCAAGCCTGCTTCCGCCATCCGATAAACCTGCGGCGTGTGCATCTCCGGAAAGGGCATGCGCGATAAGGATAGCGTTGGTCTTATCGCTGTTAAGATACCCGTATGTCTCGTAGGCGAGCGTAACGGGGCTGAGGCCCTCCCCGCACTCAAGCTTAAACCCCTGGCCGGAGCCGGCAAAAGTGAATTCCTGCGCCTTGACTAAACCTAATGTCTTCTCTTGCATCGCTTAAAGATACTCCTGGAATAACCATGTTGAAAGATACCGCTCTCCGGTATCGGGCAGAATTACCACGATGTTCTTTCCTGCCGAATCCCTGCGCCTGGCAACCTCCAGGGCAGCCCACATCGCAGCTCCGCTGGAAATCCCCGCGAATATGCCTTCTTCCCTGGCAAGCCTCCTGGCAATATTACCCGCATCATCGTTGGCAACCGCAATAATCTCGTCGATTATCCCGGTATTTAGAACCTGCGGTATAAAACCTGCGCCAATACCCTGTATCATGTGCGAACCGGGCCTGCCTCCGGAAAGCACTGCCGAATCCCTGGGCTCCAGGCCGATAATCCTGACTGCCGGGTTTCTATCTTTGAGAACTTCTCCTACGCCGGTAATGGTGCCGCCGGTGCCGATACCGGCAATAAAAATATCAACCTTTCCCGCAGTATCATTCCAGATCTCCTCAGCGGTTGTACGGCGGTGGGCCTCGGGATTAACAGGATTATTAAATTGCTGAGGCATAAAACTACCCGGGTTCTTCTTCAGTAGTTCCTCGGCTTTCTCAACTGCACCGCGCATCCCCTTGGCCCCTTCGGTCAAAACCACCTCTGCCCCGAAAATCTTCAACAATTGCCTGCGTTCCACGCTCATGGTATCCGGCATGGTCAGGATAATACGGTATCCCTTGGCAGCAGCAGCAAATGCCAGCGCAATGCCGGTGTTGCCGCTGGTCGGCTCAATGATAACCGCACCCTTCTTTAATAGCCCCTTCTTCTCCGCTGCCTCTATCATCGCCACGCCTATCCTGTCCTTTATACTGGAGGCGGGATTAAAGAATTCCAGTTTTGCAAGTATCGTAGCATCCAGCCCCTCCGATAATTTATTTATCTTTACCAACGGGGTTCCTCCGACGGTCTTGGTAATATCGCTAAATATTCCTGGCATCTTGCCTCCTGATTTTTAAGCGCTGGATTTCTTAAGGGCCTGCCCTATATCCCGGATAATATCATCTACGTTCTCGATACCTACGGATAAACGCACAAAATCCGGCGTTACGCCTGTTGCAAGCTGTTCCTCGCCTGATAACTGCTGATGGGTGGTAGTTGCCGGATGGATAGCCAGGCTCCTGGCATCCCCGATATTGGCGAGGTGCGAAACAAGCTCAAGGGAATCAATAAACCTTCTTCCGGCTTCCAGCCCTCCCTTGATGCCAAAACCCACGATTGCCCCTGCTCCTTTCGCAAGATATTTCTTAGCCCGCTCCTTCTGGGGGCTTGAATCCAAACCGGGGTAATTTACCCAGGAAACCCCGGGGTGATTCTCTAAAAATTCCGCTACTGCCAGCGCATTCTCGGAATGCCTTATCATCCTAAGGTGCAAGGTCTCCAGCCCCTGAAGGAATAAAAAGGCGTTAAAAGGAGAAAGCGCCGGGCCGATGTCCCTTAACAAGGTAAGCCTCGCCTTGAGAATGTAGGCGACGTTTCCGAGGTGCCGGAAATCCTGCGCAAAATTTATCCCGTGGTAACTCGGTTCAGGACCGGCAATGCGGGGGAACTTCCCGCCGGTCCAGTCAAACCTGCCGGAATCTACTATTACTCCTCCGAGAGAGGTGCCGTGCCCGCCGATAAATTTTGTCGCCGAATAAACCGCTACATCAACCCCGAAATCAATCGGCCTTAAGAGGTAAGGCGAAACCGTATTGTCAAGGATAAAGGGTATGCCGTTTTTATGCGCCACCTCCGATATGCCCTCAAGATCCGCTACATCCAGTTTGGGATTTCCTATGGATTCGGCATACACCGCCTTTGTCCCGGGCGTGATAGCCCTGGCAAGAGCCCCTAGATCATTAGATTTGACAAACCTCACCTTCACGCCCAGGCGCGCAAAGGTATAATGAAAAAGGGTGTAAGTGCCGCCATAAAGGTTATCCGCAGAAACAATCTCATCCCCTGCCTGCGCGATATTTAAAAGCGCCAGGCTTATCGCGGATTGGCCGCTGGCTACTGCCAATGCCCCGATGCCTCCGTCCAATAAGCTCATCCTCTTCTCAAATACGTCGGTAGTCGGATTCATCAGCCTGGTATAGATGTTCCCGGGCTCCTTCAGGCCAAAGAGGTCTGCCGCATGCTGCGCGCTCTTGAACTGATAGGAGGCAGTCTGGTAAATCGGCACTGCCCTTGCGCCTGTGGCAAGGTCGGGTTCCTGGCCGCCGTGCAAGAGTATGCTTTCTGTCTTCAGTTTCGAATCAATCTTGCTCATTGCTATGCTCTCCTATATGGCGTAGGTTAGTGCGGACTGTTTCTTCTTAAGTTGATTTACTAAATCCTCGAAAGTAATACTATCAATGATATCGGAGGTGGCCTTGGCGACCCTGCCCCAGATACTCTTTAAGATGCAGCGGTAAACATCGCGGCATCCGGAATAGCCGCCCTCAAGGCAACTTATCGGCTCAACCGGGCCGTCAACAAAACGCACTACATCCCCTAACTTTATCTCGGATGGGGATTTGGCTAAACGGTACCCTCCCACTTTTCCGCGCCTGCTCTCTACAAACCCTCCTCTTTTTAATCCAAGAAGGACCTGTTCCAGGAATTTTGTAGGCGCGTCAGTTCGCTTGGCCAAATCATTTATAGTCACTACGCTCTCGTCATAATGCAGCGCCAGGTCTAAAACTGCCTTTAAAGCATAATCCCCTCTATAAGTAATACGCATAAATATCTCCTTTGTCTATTATCTCTATTATATTAGTAGAGTATAAACTATAGCGCTCAATTTGTCAAGTAGTTTTTAGGGGAGGGTCTAAAAACAAAAAAGCGCACCCCCTTGTTCTCACAAAGGAATGCGCCTTTTTATTAAATGCCGAGGGAGGGAATCGGACCCCCCACGCCGGCCTTTTCAGGGCCGCGCTCTACCACTGAGCTACCTCGGCTTTGTTACTTCCTACATATGGGTTAGGCGGAAGCTCGCTCTTATTAGCTACTTCCAACCAGTCAAAAGAACGACACAATTCTACCACAAATGGAAAAAATAGCAACCGATTAAAACTGCTACTTGGCGCCCTCCATAATCCTGACAAAAAGGTCCTCTGCCAGGCCAAGGTTAGGCAAATGATAGCGCCGCGCTGAAACCCTTATCCTGGTAGTGGCGCGGGTCAAACGCGCCAGCCGGATCCAGACCTCGCTGTTGTCAATCTTCGCCTTCAGGTATCCCCTCGGCGCATCCTCCTCCTCAATAAC
Source organism: Candidatus Omnitrophota bacterium (assembly GCA_041649115.1). GTDB lineage: Bacteria > Omnitrophota > Gorgyraeia > Gygaellales > Profunditerraquicolaceae > JBAZKK01. Next base: position 68,806 of record JBAZNT010000008.1, read on the forward strand.
CCCGCGCATCCTGGCAACCTCAAGCGCAGAATCCCAGATTCTCTCGTAAGGCGTATCCGTATCCGACTGAATGGTATCCTTGCTGATAGCGTATCCGCCGAGCGCGCCTACCGCCCCTCCCACTACCAGGGCAGCGCAGCCGCTGATAAAAACACCTAAAAACCCTATCATAAGCAAATAAGCCGCGAGTTTTTTCATTTTATCTCCTTCCTTAAAAAAACCTTCAAAAAACACAATGCCGCAAGCAATAGTATCACGCACCAGGAAAATGTCAATAACATCACTCCGCCTGCATTCATCCTTTTGCAGCTCCCCTTATGCGTTTACGCCTCCAGGCAACCTTGACGAGAATCGCCAATACCGCGAATATCAGCACCAGCCCGAGGCGGGTAGCCAGGATGTATGGGCGCGCGGCAGGAGAAACTCCCTTCATAAAGATGATGGGGAGCCACTCCTGCCATAGCCACATCCCGAGGATAAAAAATAAAAACAGGGGCGTGACGTATTTTATGATGAATTTGTAGGCCCGGGGAACCCGCATATCCGCTCCCTTATGGATCTCGTCCCAGGCATTCTCCATCCCGAAAACCCAGCCGAAAAGTATAGTTTCAATCGTGGCAAAGACTACCAGGAAAAACGTCCCGCCCCAAAAATCCAGCTCGTCAAGGACCCCCCTGCCTAAAAAGAATATTACCGGCTGGCAGAGTATAAAAGCGGTAATCCCGAAAATCCAGGCGGCCTTTTTCCTGTTGATGTTGAATTCGTCTTCCAGGAATGCCACTGCCGGCTGCGCCAGTGAAACAGAGGAAGTCACCCCTGCCAGAAACAGCAGGAAAAACCAGAAAAAACCCAATATCTGCGAGAGAGGAAGTCTATCCAATACCAAGGGCATAGTCACGAAACCCAGATTAAAAACCCCGGAATTGGCGATAGACCTGATATCAAAGGGGCCGAAGAATACGAATGCCGCAGGTATGATGATGCTGGCGCCCAGGATTACCTCGGCAATCTCGTTGGTGCTGGCAGCGGTTAATCCGGAAAGAACCACGTCGTCACCCTTGGAGAGATAGCTGGCGTAAGTCAGGATTACCCCGATACCGACGCTCAGCGTAAAGAATATCTGCCCTGCTGCCTCAAGCCACACCTTGGCGGATTTAAGGGCAGAGAGGTCCGGGTTCCATAAGAAACCGAAACCGGCGGCAATGTTCCAGGATGGCCTGGAAGGATCCGGGGTACCCAGGGAAATAACCCGCAGCATCAGGATTACGGCAAAGATAAATAAAAGCGGCATTGCGAATTTGCAAAACCTCTCTATCCCCCCCTTGATGCCGTGATAGATAACGCTTAAGTTGACAATGAAGGTAATGAGAAAAAACAAATACGCCCATGCGAACCCGCTAAAATAAACGTTTTGCTCAAGCCCCTGAAAGCCGCGCAGGAAAGCCTGCATCTGCGCCTGGTCCGTTGCCCCGGCGTATTTTCCGGAAAGAGCGAAGATGCTGTAGGCCAGCGTCCAGGATTCAATATAGGTATAGTATATGAATATTACGAGCGGGCCGAAGATTCCGATGATACCGAAATATTTGATGAACCGGTTCTTGCGCCAAACGCTGTGAAAGATCCCCGGCGCAGTCCCGTGCTCAAACCCTCCCCCGTAACGGCCGAGGGTCCACTCAATCCACATCAAGGGGATACCCAGCAAAAATAAGGAAATGAAATACGGTATCATGAAGGCCCCTCCGCCGTTGGAGGCAACCTTGGCTGGGAAACGCAGGAAATTCCCCAGGCCGATGGCCGAACCCGCCACCGCCATAATGATGCCGAGGCGCGAACCCCAGCTATCCCTCTTTTTTAACCGCGCCATAAAACCATTCCTCTAATTCGGATAGGGCACCTGATACCTCAGGGCTCAAGGCCTCCCCGAACGCAACGCTCTGGGGCTGGATTGCCAAAATTATTATATCTGCTCTTAAATTCTCTTGTAAGTATCCGATTACCATGGAAATTGAGGTATTGTGCGTAGAGAATAGGTTTGCGGTTTTGGCATCCGTGCCCTCCAGCACCCGGTACTCACCGGCGCTGCCTCCGAAATCCACCGCGTCAATGACGATAACATTATCGGGGTTCTCGCGGATAATCTTGCCGAGGTAATTCTCGGGTGTAGTGCCTGCGTCAAAGACCTTGAAATCGATCTTCCCGCACAGGCGGGCAGCCAGTATTGAGCCTGCGGCATCGTCACGGCGCATCAAGCTGCCTATCCCCAATATTACCGCCTTACCCTTAAGATGAGCCCTTAGGCGTTCCAAGGATTTTGTCCGGGATGCAACAGATCCTCTTAGGGTCCAAGAATCGCTCATTCAAATCAGGGGGCCTGCGGGGCAGGATTGTCTATCGTAGACTCTTGGCCTCCGGGAGCCGCTTTTCTCCCGCCGCCTGAATCCGCCTCCAGGCCGCTGAATACCTTCTCGGCGACTACCTCTTTACCGTAGGTGCTGGGAGAGGAAATCTCAACCATGGTATTGCCTTTATCCATCTCCGTAAAGAATAATCCGACAGGCGTAGTATCAGTCTCTGAGACGTAAACGGCTATCATGTGTTTTTTGACATCCTGGGCATAAACATAGGAACCGGCCTTCTTCAGGATATCCAGGGACTTTGTATAGCAAGTAAAGTAATCGTAATTAAACGAGCGGGCAATCGAGGACTTACGGCTCTTCTGGAGTATATCGGTAGAGACTCCCAGAAAACCCCGGCACCCCTCTTTTATTGCCGCGCACCCCAGCGAACTAAAAATAACGAAAACGCAAACCGCCAGCACCTCCAGTTTCATCGCTACCTCCTTAATCATTAATCACCTTCCAGATGGCATCCAGATTCCTGCGCGCCTCCTGCTCTCCTATCCTGGCAAATTCCTGGGCACGGCTAAGCTCCAGCCAATGCAGCCCCTGCACCCTGGGATGTAAAACTATATCCGCCAGCTGCGATTCTCCCTCGATGATCTCCGACTGCATAATCTCAATACTGCTAAAAATAATATCGAGTATATTGGTCTGTAATTTACGGCGCAGGAACCCCAAGAGCCCCCTGCAGCGCTTCTCTTTGATGGCTACCGCCTCCTCTTTCATCTTGGCGTATTCCTGCATGATGTCTTCCCGCGAAGGGGTAACGTTGACCGCGATAATCTTCTTGACCCCCATCTCAAAAAGCGGCTCGGTAGGCAAGGGGTTTATTACGCCGCCGTCTAAAAACATCCCCTCCTTATAGGTAAAAGGCCTGAATACCCCTGGCATGGAACAGCTTGCCATAATCGCGTCTACCAACGGCCCCTTCTGGAAAACCTTGGATTCCTTTTTCCTGATATCGCTGGCGACGATCTTAAGCGGCATCCGCACGTCGCAGAAGGTCTTATTGCCGAGATGACGCTTCAGGAAATTATAAAGCTTGTTTCCCTTGATAAAACCGAGAGCCGGAAAGGTCACGTCGATAACACCCCAGATATTTTTAGGGTCCTTAAACTCTCCGGCGATCTCCATGATTTCGCTGCTGGACCTGCCGATAGCCCAGAGGCTGGCGATGAGCGCTCCGAAACTTGCGCCGGAGAGGACATCGATGGGGATCTTCTCTTCTTCTATTACCTTGAGCACCCCCACATGGCAGAAGCCGTAGGCCATGCCCACGCCGAGGGCCAATCCCACCAGGCATCCCCCGAGCTGACGGGAAATCCTGCGCACTGCCCTGGCGTATTCTGAATCCGCAGCGTCCAGTATCATCCTCTCCGAAACCCCCTCTTCTATCATAGGGAGAGTGGCAAAGATACCCTGGCCCAAAAGCACCGTCTGCTCTTCATGGCCAAGTTTCGCCTTCTTATATTCATTGATAATCACCTTGATTTTGTCCTTATGGAAACGAAACTCCGAACAGAGACGCTCAATCAGCCGCGAGGTGCGGCTTAAATCGCTGCTTTCCGGGCTGCTGACCAGATGTACAAGGTCGGACTGGTTTAGGACCTTAATTACGAACTCGTCCGTTACCGCAGGGAGGTCCAATATTATATAGTGGTAATCGTTGACCAGGGCGCTTAAGATGCTCAACAGGCTCTTTACGCAGGAATCGTCCTTGGAATGGTAACTGAAGCAGACAACGTCCACCCCAAAATTATCCTTGAGGAGGAAGTCGCTTAAGACCGAGGCATCATAGCCCTTGTAACGGCATAGATCAAAGATGCGAAAACCACTGCGGATATCAAGCCGCCGCGGCAAGGTAGGAGTCTTCTCGGCCGGGCAGATATCCAGAATAATCACGGATTTGCGCGTCTCTTTCTTAAGGCTTAGAGCCAGGTTCATGGCGTAGACGGTCTTGCCGGCCCGCGAGTAAGAACTATAAACCGCCACTACTGTGCTCTCAAAGATCGTCTTCTGGTGCATGTCCTTATTCTTAAGGCGCCGCGAGAGGGTCTGGCTGAGGTCAATCGCCAACCGGGGAATTTTATTCAAGAGATAATCAAAATCTTCCTTGGAGACGGTCAGAAGCACGCAGTCGTTAACGGCGCGGGCGGTTACCGAATGCGGCTCGTTAGTCAATAGGGAGATTATCCCGAAATATTTTCCGCGATGGAGGTATTCCAGGATAACCTCGTTGCCGCTGGCATCCCGGGTATAAACCACCACCCTCCCCAGCACTACGCAATAGAGGGCGTCTGCCGGCTCGCCTTCCCCGTAAATAATCTCCCCCTTACGGCACTCCCGGATTACCGCCTTATTCTTGAGTAGGCGGCGCTCTGCACGCGATAGTCCCGCGAATAAACCGATGCCGGAGAGTATTGAATTTTTGTTTACGATATCGCTCATATCAGAGCCGGTTGTTCAGGCATACATCGCCGTATTTGACGGCGCTGTCTCTTACCGTGCGCCTGAAGGTGCGGTAGTCTACCTCGATCAAGCCAAAGCGCGGAGTAAATCCTTTATCCCATTCAAAATTATCCAGCAGCGACCAGTAAAGATACCCCCTCACGTCTGCACCTGCCCTGATAGCGCGGTTGAGCGCATCAAGATGCCCGCGTATATAATCCCATCTCTTGGCGTCATCGCCGGTGCAGATGCCGTTTTCAGTAACGATAATCGGAAGGCGGTATTTCTTAAAGCGTACCAGCAAGTCGTAGAACCCCTCCGGGTAAATATACCACCCCAGGGAATTCTTTTCCATCCCGTGATGTTCGATATCGCAGGTCTGGAGGGCAATGCTGGCAGGCCACCAGCTCCTGGCATTTACGACGCTGGGACTATAATAATTAATACCGATAAAATCCAGCGAATGCTCACCATGGAGCTTATCGATAAGCCTGAAATTATACCACCAGTCCCTCAAGGGGACCGCCACCATGTTTTTTAAGGTAGGCCTGCAGGGGATAAATGCCTGGGTATTCTTGGCAATGCCGATTTTCGGGGACGGCAGGTTCCTTTTACGGTAGATTGAATGTATGAGGCGGTAGGCCTTGATGTGCGCCCGGGCTAAATTTCCCGTAACACGCATAGCTGCAGGAAGGGATTTTTGCTGCGGAGGCCAAACACCCAAAATGTAGGAATGGTATGTATAGACCAGCGGCTCGTTGATGGTAATCCAATAATCCACCTTCTCTGCCAATATGGTTGTTATCTTCTCTACGTATCTGGAGAAATAAAGCGGGGATTTTTTGTGATACCATCCTCCCAAACGCGAAAACCAAATGGGATTGGTAAAATGGTGCAAGGTAACCAAAGGGGTGATGCCGCGCTCTTTTAACGCCGCAATCACATCGAGATAATGCGCAATCTCGGCCTCGTCAAACTCACCCTGACGGGGCTCAATGCGGGCCCATTCTACCGAAAGGCGATGGGCATTATGATGGAGGGAACGCGCGAGGTCAAAATCCTGGCGGTATAAATTATACTGCCGGCATGCCTCTAGAGAAGGCTCCTTAAGGCCTGATGTCCTCTCCCACTCCCACCAGTCGCTGTTAGAATTATTACCTTCAACCTGATGCGCGGCCGTAGCCGCCCCCCATAAGAAACCTTTCGGGAATTCCATCATCTCTGACTATAAGCTAATGGCTCTTTTTTATATTGCCTTATTATAGCACCTCCAAATAAAAAATCCCAACAAAAAATGTCGGGATTTTTTATAACCTAAAGCAGCCGATAAAGATATGGCGGTTGACTTCGCCACTTCGGCAACCCAGCTACCTTATTACCTTTGTTGTTACTGGTTTCTCACTTTTACAGGAGAACTCCCAGCGCAAAATCGGTAAGTTAGGTCTGTGGCTTTGCGCCCCCATCTTTCGATGCACGCAGCCTGAATCTTTTTCCTGCGCGTCTACCTAAGCTGCCGGCAGAGGTTTACCTTTATCGGCTCTACCTAAAGTATAAAACAGACCGTGCCTTTTTTCAAGGAGAGTTCTATATTTTTTTGCTCTCGGCCGCAACCGGCTGGGAATTAAGATAGGGCCTAAGTACCTCCCAGGTTTTAGGACCGACCTTGCCATCCATTTTAAGATTATGGGCCTTTTGGAATTCCTCAACCGCCCTCTTGCTCATCGGTCCGATCTTGCCGTCTAAGGCCCCGGCGTAATACCCCGCATTCTTAAGGGCAGTCTGTATCTCGATGGCGCTGGGCTTAAAAGGGCCGGCCGGAGGAAGGGGCTCCAATCTGCTCAGGCTTGCCGATTCGTCTACTGCCACTGCGGCAGCAGGCGGCTTAGGCATCTTTGCTTCCGGGGAAGGCGTCACTTCAGTGGCGGGAATGCTGACAAGGGCCTCCATGTTCATCTGTTCGCCCATCTGGGGTTCTTCTTTTTTACCGCAACCAAACATATAAATACCTACAAACAACGCGACAACTACTGCCAGAAAAATCCTCACTTTTTCCTCCTTATGGTAACAAAAAATTTAATTTATCTTATAAACGGGCCCTCGCTCACCTCCTCAGGCCTGTCGCAAAATCGAGCAAGACTATTTACCGTTAGTGTGAAGAGATATGATTCTGATGATGTCTTTTTTGGTCTGGGCCTTCTTAAGCCTCTCGACGATGAATTTATCTTTTATCAGCCGCGCTATCTCCGAAAGGACCTTGAGGTGTCCGCCGACCTCCTCTTCAGGGGAAGCCAGCGAAAAAAACAGGTATGTCCTTTCTCCATCGAGCGCTCCGAAGTCAATTCCGTTATCCATGCGGCCAAACACCAAAACAAAGCCTTTTACCACCTTTGATTTTGCATGCGGTATGGCTACGCCGTTACCGAGTCCGGTCGAGCCGAGCTTTTCGCGTTCCAGTATGGCTTTCAGAAAAGCTTTTTTGTTTTTTAGCTTGCCGGACTTGGCGATCAGTTCCACCAACTCTTCGATAATCTCTTTTTTATCTTTGCCCTTAAACTCCAGGTTGATGAGTTTCTCCTGAAGCAGACTGGGCAGGTTTATCTCCTTAGGCATCTTATGACTCCACTAGAAAGATTATTATAATACTATTTTTTATTTTTTCTATAACTTTCTTATCTGGGGACAAATGAGATTCATCGAGACAAAAAAGACAGCGCAGAGAAAGGCGCCTGCAAAAACTGTCCGGGAAGCACCCCAGACCTGTATCAGGCTTCCTGCGATGAGATTACCGAAAGGCATAACGCCGGTAAAGGTAACCATGTATACGCTCATCAGCCTTCCCCGGAAATGGTCCGGCACGATCTGCTGCAGGATGGTATTAATAAGGCTAAGCGACAAGACCGAGCCCCATCCTACTACCGCCAGCATCAGCAGCGATAAGATATAGACCCTGGATAACGAAAATAGCATCACGGCAATGGGAAAAACGGTAAGCGCACAAACCAAAAGTCTGCCCTTGTGCCTGAAGTCGCCGAGCGCTGCCAACGATAATGCCCCTGCCAGCGCGCCGCATCCCGCAGCGGACATCAGCATCCCTAACCCTTTTACTCCTACATGCAGGATATCCCTGGCAAAAACCGGAAAGATTACGTAGGATATCCCGAAAAGGCTGGTCGTCACCGCAACCATCAAAATCAACACTACGATAGTCCTATTGCTTCTGATATAGTTCATGCCGTCTAGGATATCGTTAATAAAAAGGGCGCGTTTCTGGATTCTGTGCGCGGGGCGGAACTTGATCATTAAGAGCGCCAGGATTACCGCCAGGAAGCTTATGCCGTTTAGAAAAAAGCACCCGCTCATGCCGATGGCGGAAATCAGTATGCCGGCAATCGCCGGACCGATGATACGGCTGGAGTTAAAGGCCACGGAATTCAGGGCAATGGCGTTTAGGAGCCTCTCCTTTCCGACAAGCTCCGCGACAATGGCATGGCGGGTAGGGGCATCAAATGCCATTACTACGCCGTTTAATACCGCAATCATCATAACCTGGGTAGGAGTAATAAAACGCAGGTGGGTCAGGGTTGCCAGAATAAACGCCAGGACCATAAAGCTTATCTGCGTAAATACAAGTATCTTTTTCTTGTTAATCCTGTCAGCCGCAACTCCTCCCAAGAGCGAAAGCATGAATACCGGCAAAGAGCTCAAAAAACTCACCATACCCAGAAGAAACGCTGAATTGGTCAGTTCAAAAACCAACCAGCTCTGCGCCAGTATCTGCAGCCAGGTCCCGATCAGAGAAACAAACATCCCTATCCAATAAATACGGAAATCTCTGACTTTTAATGAGGACAGCATATTAGGATTTGAGGACTGCCTTGCGGCGACAACGGGGGCAGAGTATTTTTATACGGTCAGCGCGCAGGAACTCGCGCTCCTGTTTAACCATGGGCCTGGGATCCGTATCCTGGTCCGCCAGATAAAAAAGCACGAGCGATGCGTTTGAGAAACACAGCGGCCCCAGCCTCCGGGCCACCCACTGCATCTGCTCCTGCGGCACGATCATTGCGCCGCAGCCTTCGCAAAGGACAATATCCTTCTCAATCTCCTGGACGAGGTCTTCTCTCTTAGCGGTGGTGGCGAGGTCAAATTCCCGCGAGAGGATTATGCCTTTAGCGGTGATGCAGTTGGCTTCGCATTGACCGCAGGCAATACAGGTATCCCAGCGCAGGGTAAGCACCCTCCTGGCGCGTCCGTTTTTTACCTCATCGCGAAAGGTAATCGCCCCGGCAGGACACACCTGGGCGCAGGCGCCGCAGCCCACGCAATCCTCCTGATGGAACTCGGGCTTGCCCCTGAATTTCTCAAATGGCCGGTGCTGACAACGCGGGAACCTCGTGGTATAAGGCCTGCTGAAAAACGACCGTAACGCTTCCCTTAATTCCCTAAGCTTCGGGTATCTCATCTCTTGCTTCCTGTTAGGCTATTTAGCGTCTTTATATTTATCACAGACTGATTTTTCCCAGAGCTTAACGCCTGATCTGTGCGCACCGCGGGCCAGGGCATGCGCGGAAACCGGCGCCGTCAGAATAATAAAAATGATACAGAGCAGCGCCTTGACCCCCGCGGCGCTAAAGCCGAATTTCACAAAAACCCCAAGCAGTATACCGCAGGTCCCCAGGGTAACGCACTTAGCGGAAGCCTGCAGGCGGTTGTAAATATCCGGCATCCGCACCAGACCGATGCAGCCGAAGAGGTCGAAACTGATGCCTATGATAATAATAGTGTTGGCAATAATATCAATCATCAAAGTTCTTCCCTTCCAGAAATTTTGCCAGCGCCAGCACCCCGATGAAGCTCTGCAGCGCCCAGGCGATTGCGATATCGATATACCAGGACTTACCGCTATAGACGGCAAGTATGCCGCAGAAACCGATTACCAGTATCCCGAAGATGTCCGTAGCGACCGCGCGGTCGGCAGGGGTCGGCCCCTTGAACATCCGGATGAGAGAAAACAAAAAGCACATCAAAAGATATAATCCGAGCTTCTCTGCAAACGGGACATCCAGAAAAGCAAAAATCAATACTACCGCCCCCGCAATAAACAATACCCCTGATAACCAACGGATGAATCTCATTCCAGCACCTTCCCCAGGATGCGTTCAAATTTCAAGGCAATCCTGCGCGAGGCCTCTTCAATATCCTGGCTCCTGACGTCAATCCAGTGGATGTAAAGATACCCGCTTTCTCCGTCAATATCCACGGAAAGCGTGCCCGGAGTAAGGGTAATAAAATTCGCCAGTAACGTCAGGGCGGTCTCGGTTTTAAGGCCGGTCTTGACCTTAACGATGCCGGGGTTGATGGGCAGGCGCGGGTTTATCACGCGCATCGCCACGTCCACGTTGGCCTTGAGGCATTCCCAGGCAAAAAGAAACAGAAAAACCAAAAACCACCCGTAACGCCTTATATCCAGCCACTTACCGGCATACTCCGTAAAGAGGTCTCCGGTCATCACGGCAATAAACAATGACAAGAATACCCCCACTAAAAGATGCTGCCAGTCAAGGCTGAAAGAAAGCAGGCACCAGATAACCAAACATACCACAAAGGTTACTATCCTGGAATGTATCTTCATCGGGGGACCCCCAGAATCAAATTCGCGTAATCCTTACCTGCCAGCAGCGCTTCTGCTGCAGGTTTAATCAATGTATTAAGCACAGGGATAAAAAACAGGCCAACCAGGATACACAGGAGAGCTAACAGCAACATCGCTATCTTCATGAACAAAGGAACCTCTTTTACCCCTGAGGCCGCATCTTTTAACTTGCGGATAAACGCATATTTCTGGACCTTCAGGAATGAAGCCAAGGTAACGATGCTTACCAGGATACAGGTAACGGCACCTGCATAACGGTGCGCCTGGAAGGCCGCTATGATAATGATGAGTTTGCTCCAGAATCCGCAGAAAGGAGGAATCCCTGCGATAGACAGGGACGCCACCAGCGAGGTCCTGGAGGTAACCGGCATCGCCTCTGCTAACCCGTCAAGCTTATCGAGCTGCCTGCATTCGGTAGCATACTCTACGCTGCCGGCATTCAAAAACAAAAGGGATTTAAACAAGGAATGATTAAAAAGATGAAAGAGCCCTCCGATAATACCGAGGGGGGTACCCAGGCCGATGCCAAAAATCACATACCCCACCTGGCTGACCGAATGATATGCCAGGAGCCTCTTAAAATCCCACTGCCCGATAGCCAGGATGACCCCTATCACCATGGAGAGGATACCCATCCAGATAAAAATCTCCGAGAACACCGCATTAAATCCGATAATACTGAATATAACCCTCAACAACGCGTAGATACCGATGGTCTTGATGACCACGCCTGATAGCATCGCCGACATCGGGGCCGGAGCGCTCGGGTGGGCATCCGGAAGCCAGGCATGGAACGGGACAAAACCCGCCTTGATGCTGAAGCCTGCGATGAAAAGCGCTGCGCCGTAAAGGACAAGTTTGGGGGAAACAACAGGCAGGGAACGGCTGATATCCGCCATGTTAAGGGTAGATACCGCCCCCAGGAACATACCGATGCCCAGCAGTATCAAGGCCGAGGCCACTGCCCCGAGGACCAGGTATTTAAAAGCGGCTTCCAGTTCTTCTGCTTCAACCCCAAAAGCTACCAGCGCATAACTGGCAATAGAGGTAATCTCAAGGAACACAAAGAGATTAAAAAGGTCTCCGCTTATAACTACCCCGTTTAAACCCGCCAACAGTAGGCAGAATAGGGTGTAATAAAGGCCCTCAGAGGTATATCTTCTGGCGTAATCCATGGAATAAAGGAGGCTGGCAAATCCGATGATGTTTACTACCACCAGCATCAACACCGTAAATCCGTCCAGCGCCATGCATATACCGAACGGGGGCCTCCACCCTCCTACCGCATAGACCCTCACGCCTGCCTCGAGCCACCATATGCTCTTAACCGAGAAAAACAAAAGCGCTGCGCCAGAGCAGAGCGACAAAACCCTCGCAAGGGAAATCCGCATGCGAGAGACCAGCGGAACCAGAAAGGCAGAACCCAAAGGTATGATTACGAATATCGGAAGCATCTTATTCTCTTAAACGGCGGATCTCATCGATATTAAAGGTCTTGTATTTTCCGTATACCCGCACGGCGATTGCTACCATCAAAGCCGTAACCCCCAACCCTATAACGATGGATGTCAGGATAAGGGCCTGCGGGAGGGGGTCAACAAAACTGGTGATGACGATGTTCTTATCCATGATGGGCGCATCGGAATCCCAGCGGTAACCCAAGAGGATAAAAAATAAATTCAGCGCGTACTCCATAATCCCGAGGCCTACTATTTTCTTAACCAGGTTTTTTTTGACCAGGAGGCAATAGACGCCGATGCTAAAGAGTATAAGGCAAAGGATATAAAGGATCATCTCTTCTGTTTATCTCCTTCGTCTACCGGGATGCGCAGTATAGCCATGGCGATAAAGATGGCAAAGAGTCCGGCGCCGACCTTCATGGCAATGGCGATGTTGGATAAGATTATCGAACCGGAGCTGAATAAATCAAAAGGCCTCCCTTTGGGCAGGACATTCATAAAGAAAGCGCCCCCGGCGAATAAGCCCAGAAGCCCGATGCCCCAGAAAAATAAGCCTCCGAGTGATTCTACGGCGGATGCGGCGGTTTCGCTTAGCCTCTTTAAGGCCGTTTCCTTCCCGAAAGCCAGCACCAGATGGACAAACGACAATGCAATAATGACTCCCCCGGCAAAGCCCCCTCCCGGGCTGATATGACCGTGCAACACTATATAGACTCCGAAAAGGAAAATGAGGCTGACGGTAATCTTGGTGATACGTTTGACAATCAGTGACATCCCCTGCTCTTTCATTTCTTTCTGCCTAGCGTCCTTAATACCGCCACCACTCCCACCACCGAGGTAAACAGCACCGTCGCTTCTCCCAGGGTATCATAACCTCTAAAATCCAGGATGATTGCGCTTACGATGTTGGTGGCGTGGGTCCAGCGGACCCCTTCTGAAATATACTCTGAACCGATTTTCATCATTGGATTACCAAAAGAAGGCAGCCCCATGATAGCCTCGCGGCTAAACCAAAGGAATGCCGAAACAAACAAAAGCGCAAATACCAGGTACCCCCACTTTACCCCTGACGTTACCGGCGAGACGTCGCGGCCCACCGTAGCCCTGATCAGAATAATAAGAGAGAGTATCTCCACTACCAACTGGGTAATGGCGAGGTCCGGCGCGCGCAGGATAAGAAATTCCAGCGTTAATCCGATGCCTACCGCACCCAGCGCAATGACGCTGGAGAGGAGATCCTCGATCTCCATCGCCATCACCGCCGCTACAATCATAAAAACCAGGATGACCTCGAGTTCTAACATTTAAACACCGCCAGGATTATGAATATCGCTGCCAGGCCCAACAGGCTCCAGGCCAGATAGAAATCCAGGTTTCCGGTATGGAGCCTGCGCAATAAACGGTTGGCTGCGAATACGCTGCGGCCGGCCAGCATGGTCAGGGCATCAATGACGCGGTCTACAAAAATAAATAAGATGTAAGATAATATCCTGCTTAAGCCAAGCAGGATATTATAAACATCAAGGCCTTCAAGCTTGATAATAACAAAGATGCGCTTAAGCAACGGGAGCTCTTCAAGAGAGCGGTAGAACTGTGTTGCGGGAAAGCTCGGTCCAAAAACCGGCTCTTCCCCTCCGATAAAGAAGCCGTCGGCACGCGTTTTTCTGCCGCGGTCTGCCTGCCAGAAGATAAAACCAAGTATCACCCCCGTCAAGAGAAGCAGAAAAGCCAGGACGCTGTTCCAACTGCCCAGCAAAACGATATCTTGATTCAGCCAGGGACGTATAAATATCCGGATGAACGCCGCGGGCAGAACA
>JBAZNT010000009.1:0-78744 GCA_041649115.1 Candidatus Omnitrophota bacterium
ATGACATTAATTCCGACTTCAACATCAGCAACGAAACCCACAACGTCGTAAGCTACGGGCATTTCACGGTTACTGACAGCGTCGGCGCAGTACATACCATCAATGTTGTATACTCAGGCGTGCCCGGGCAGGGCGGGACCATGGTAAGCATGTCCCAGTCGATTAGCAATGTAACGGGCTTGCCGGATGGGGCAGTTATCCATATTAATACCGATTTTGCTGGAAGCACGGTAACTATCTCTATATTAAATTCCGGCAATGCCGAGATTTTCAACCAAACCCTAAACCTAGAGTATGAAAACATAACTATAGGTTCGGGCTCTGAAGCGCAAACTTTAACAATACCAAAATCACTGAATATAACTGCGATTAGCGGAGGGGACATAAATGAACCCGCTATAAATATCCAACTTTGCTGGGGCACCTTCTCAATTCCTATAGAGGGAAGCGAAAAATATAATACTATAAACGGCTGGAAAATATTAGATTTAACTCAGTAATATACGGAAACTACCCACGACATACTTTTTGCAGAAAAGGCAGCATCGCAACCCCCGTAAATTGATGCCTTCAATAATAACCTCCTTTATTAACGCGCCTTAATAAAAATTTGTTTTTATTTTTGCCTTGACTTTTTAGGCATAACTGATATATTTTAATTATATAGAATACAATAAGTTATCACAAACTAAAAGATCGGCAAATAGAGGAGGGTAAGCCCGCTTTTTACTGAAGAAGGGCGGACCCTTTTTTTTTAAAAATTCAGTTAAGCCCGTGATGAACGGGCTGCTGAATCGCCCGATAACCGGAAACACTTCCAGTTTCAGGCTGAAAGCGTTTCTTCTTTGCATGGGAAAATTACTTTAAAATTATGAGCATCGCGAGGCTATCGGTAAACCGCCCGGTAACAACGATTATGGTCTTTATAGCCATAATCCTCCTGGGCGTTATATCCTGGGTTAAGCTGCCGCAGGAATTGTTCCCTCCCATCACCTACCCTCAAATCACGGTCTTAACCGTCTACGAAAATGCCGCGCCGGAAGAAATCGAAAGCCTTATTACCAAGGTAATCGAAGAGGCGGTCGGCACCGTCAACAACGTCAAAAGGATAAGCTCCATATCCAAAGAGGGGCTGTCCCTGGTAATGGTAGAGTTCAGCTGGGGCACCAATATGGATTTTGCCGCCTTGAACGTCCGCGAGAAAATAGACCTCACAAAAGAGAAGCTGCCGCGCGAATCGCAGGAACCGATCGTCATGAAATACAACCCCTTTGACCTGCCGATAATGAACCTGGCGGTAACGGGGCCGGTTTCCAGCCTGGAATTAAGAGAGCTGTGCCGCAAATACATTAAAGACGCTATCGAGAAGGTGGAAGGCGTGGCTTCTGCCAGTATCAGCGGCGGGGAAGAACGCGAGATTGTAGTAGAGATAGACCAGGCGAGACTGCGCGCCTCACAGGTATCTATCGTGGCGGTGGTAGACACCTTAAAAGCTACCAATATAAATTACCCTGCCGGGACAATCAAGCAGACATTCCTGGAATATCTCATCCGCACTATGGGCGAATTCCAGAAAATCGAAGAGATCAAGGACACCCCCACCGCCCTGGAACTCCCCGAAGAAACTGCCAAGACCCAAAAGGAAAAGGAGGAAAAAGAACAGAAACCCCGCAGGCTTGTTTATCTGAGGGATATCGCTACCATTAAGGACAGCGTAAAAGAAAAAACCAGCATTTCGCGCTACAACGGCAAGGACAGCGTCTCTATAGTAATCCGCAAGCAATCCGACACCAACACCCTCCAGGTAGTCAAAGGGGTGCGCCGCGAGATTAAAAGGCTGCTTGCCGAAAAGCTCCCCCGCGGCATACGCATCCAGGTGACATACGACCAGTCGCAGTTTATCCGGGAGGCGCTGGGCAACGTCGGTAGCGCCGGCATGCAAGGCGCAATCCTCTCGTTTCTCGTGCTCTTTATATTCCTTTGGGAAATAGAATCGTCGCTGATTATCACCTCCGCCATACCCATCTGTATTACCGCAACCGTAATATTAATGTATTTCACCAACATCAGCCTCAATATGATGTCTCTGGGCGGCCTGGCAATGGGGGTCGGCATGGTGGTGGATAACGCCAACATTGTTATTGA
The DNA here is from genome assembly GCA_041649115.1 of Candidatus Omnitrophota bacterium. Lineage (GTDB taxonomy): Bacteria > Omnitrophota > Gorgyraeia > Gygaellales > Profunditerraquicolaceae > JBAZKK01. The sequence goes on from JBAZNT010000009.1 coordinate 2,146, forward strand.
AAATATATTCCGTTACCGTAAAAGCGGCAAGCGCCTAAAGGATGCGATTACTACCGGCACCGAAGAAATGGTGCCGCCCATCATCGGCTCTACCCTCACAAACATTGCGGTATTTCTGCCCTTTGCTTTCGTAGTCGGCATAGCCGGGCAGATATTTAAGCAGCTTTCGTTTACCATCACCTTCTCCCTTATCGCCTCCATCATCGTGGCGATATCGCTGGTGCCGGTATTAATCTCTTTTGTGCGCGAACATAAACGGCGCCTGCCGGGGTATTTTATTTCAGACAAGATCAACGAATTGATTACGCGCGACGAAAAAAGCCACCCTGACCAGCCTTCCTTCGGGAGGTTCGCGCAAAAGATGCTGGCTAACAGGAAAAAGGTCATCCTGATAGTGCTCGGGCTCTTCCTTTTAAGCCTGCTTATCCTCATGACTACCGAACGGCAGTTCCTGCCCAGGGTCGACCAGCGCCAATTTATCATTAAGCTAGACCTGGCACCTGGAATGCGCCTGGAAGTAACCGATAGCGTAACGAAAAAATTTGAATACCTGCTGCTTGGCCTGCCTGAAATCAAGGATGTGACAATCAATATCGGATCGGGGGAGCAGAGATTCTCGGCTGACGAGACTAATATACAATCTATGGGAAGCCACCAGGCCCAGATCATGGTCAACCTTAAAAAGAAATCGTTCCGCTTCAGGCGCTCTACCGATGAAGTTATCCAATACCTCAAGGATAAGCTGGAGAAAGAAAACCTGGAGAACGCCGAAATAGAATATATCGCCCAAGAAACCTCCTTTGGCTCTGCCATAGAACAGGGCGCGCCGATTGCCGTAGAAATCAAAGGCTCGGACCTTAATATGCTGACTGACATCTCCTCCGTGCTCCAGCAGAAACTAAAGAATATGCGTGGCGTCTACGGCGTAAAAAGCAGCATGTCCGCCCCGAGCCCGGAGACCAAGCTTAATATCCTAAAAGATAAGGCCTCTCTCTACGGTCTTTCAGTGCGCGATATCGCCGTTACCACGCAGGTAGCTCTCAAGGGCTATGTCGCAACCAAGTTCAAAGAAAAACAGTCCCAGGAAGACGTCGACATCCGGGTGCGCCTGAGACCGCAAGACAGAAACGACCTTAATAACCTCAGGAGGCTGCTGATACACTCCCCGTTAGGCATGGACATCTCTCTTTCGGATGTGGCCTATCTGACCAAAGGCGTAGGCCCTACCGAAATCAAACGCATAGACCAGCAGAGAAGCATCGTAATAACGGCAAACGTTTATAACCGCAAGGTCGGCAGCGTAATCCGGGAACTTGGCCGCACCGTTAACTCCCTGAGTTCCCGGATGCCAAAGGACTACTCGATTGATATCTCGGGGGAACAAAAGAAGATGCAGGAATCGTTCAAGAGCCTTGCCTTTGCCCTTATCCTGGCTTTTACCCTGGTCTATATGATTATGGCCGGTGAATTCGAATCCCTCTGGCAGCCTTTTCTTATCATGTTTACCGTACCGCTGTCACTGATCGGAGTAGCAATAGTGCTTTTTATCACGCGCACCCCGTTAAGCGTCGTAGCATACCTGGGCATCATTATGCTGGGAGGCATTGCGGTAAATAACGGCATTGTCCTGATAGAGCTTGTAAATTCTCTGAGAAAGCAGGGTTACCCGCCCCGCGAGGCGGTCCTGGAAGCCAGCAAAACCCGGCTTAGGCCGATTCTTATGACTTCTCTTACCACTATCCTCGGCCTCCTGCCGTTGGCGCTTGGGATAGGCCAGGGCGCAGAATTAGAGGCCCCTCTGGCATTAACCGTTATGGGCGGGCTGACTTCAGCTACCTTCCTAACACTAGTCTTTATACCTGCCATATATCTGGTAATAACTGAGCGGTTCGAAAAGACCACAGCGCCCGCATTTGAGGTTGCAGGCACGACAACTGCCGAACCGGCTGCCCCTCCGGCAGAACCCCTTGAAGTCCCATTACCTAAAACAGAAGAAATTAATCTCCCGGAGGAAGAAACCCCTCCCGAAGAACCCATAAGGCCTCCTAAGACGCAAGAACCGCAGACGCCCAAAGAACCTTCTCTTGCCGAACTCAACCAGCGCCAGAAAGAGCTCTTGGAAAAACTAAAAACATTGGGCAAGATTACCCGCAAGGAATACGCCCAGATGTTCAAAATCTCCATCCCCACCGCTGCCAGGGACCTTAAGGAATTAGTAAATAAGAAACTGCTGAAGCCCCAGGGCCCCCTGGGTCCGGGAAGATGGTATGAACTAAACCGAAAATGAGCCTGCCCAGCATATCAGTCAGAAGGCCGACCGCGGTCTCAATGTTTTTTGTCGGCATAGTCTTAATCGGCATTATAACCTTCCGGCTCCTGCCGGTAGAAATGATGCCTAATATCAGCTTCGGGGACATCACCATAAATATAGACGTGCGCGGCGGCATCCCCGCTTCGGAGGTGGAGAAGCGTATCGCCATACCGGTAGAGGAAGCCGTAGGCTCCGTTACCCACCTCAAAAACATCCTCGCCATCTCCAAAGAAGGCAACGCTACTATAATCCTTGAGTTTGAACCGGGGACCAATATGGACTTCGCGGCCCTGGAGGTGCGGGAAAAATTCAACCGCATACGCAACAAACTCCCGCCCGAAATAGAAAAGCCGGTAATCGCCAAATACGAATATATGGACGTGCCGGTAATGATCCTGGCGGTGACCAGCGAGAAACGCACCCCCGAAGACCTGCGCAAGATTGTGGATGACAGGATTAAAGACCGCATCCAGAGGATTGAGGGAGTGGCGCGCGCCGAAGTAGCCGGAGGCAGGGAAGGCAAGGTTATTATCGAGGTCGACGAACGGCGGCTGCAGGCCTACTCCATACCCATCAACCGCGTGGTAGATATCATCAACGCCAATAACGCCAACCTGCTGGCAGGTGAAATCAAGAGAGCCAAAGACAAATACCTCATCAGGACAATCGGAGAGTTCCGGAACCTGAAGGACATGCAAGACCTCGCCATCGCCACCACCAAGGAGGGGTCGGTTATCAGGCTCAAGGATGTGGCTGAGGTCAAAAATTCATACCTGGATCCGGTGGCCTTTGCCAGGATGAACGCCCAACCAGTAGTCTCTATCTACATCCAAAAAGAATCCAATGCCAACACCGTCAAAATCTCCGAGGCAATAGAAAAAGAACTCAAACTTTTAAGAGGAACTCTGGAAAAGGATATCAGCCTTACCGCTACCTTTAACCAGGCAGAGGCCATAAAACAGGCGATAGCACAGGTGCAGAAATCGCTGCTCTACGGGGCCATCCTGGCAAGCTTAACCCTCCTCCTTTTTATGCACAGCCCCTATTCGATCTTTGTAATCGCATCCAGCATACCACTGGCGGTGTTATTCGCATTCTGCCTGATGTTCTTTTCCAAGCTTACGATTAACGTCATGACGCTAAGCGGCCTGGCGCTCGGCGTAGGGATGCTCGTGGATAATGCCATCGTGGTGCTTGACAATACCTTTAAAAAAAGGGAGGAGGCGGTTTTAGGCGGCCGGCTGGAAAACCTAAGCCTATTCCAAAAAGGCGAGCTTGCCAAAGAATTAGCCATCACAGGGGCAGACGAAATATTCATGGCAATCAGCGCCTCTACCCTTACTACCATTATAGTATTCGTGCCGCTCGTATTCATTAATCAGGAAATCAAGATGCTCTATAGCGGCATCGCCCTGACTATCACCTATTCGCTGTTGGCATCGCTGTTGGCATCCATCACCCTGGTGCCGATGCTCCTGGGCAGATTGAGATTCAGGGAGCCTGCGAAGTCCGAAGGAACAAATAGCAAACCCCAGGATGCGACAGGGGATGAAAACCCCGCCACAGAAAAAGACGCCGCAGGCACGACGCCCCCGCCCAAGACAATACCGCTATCCGAGAGATTCCGCTCGTTTTATAAAGGGCTGATATCACTTTGCCTATCGCTGCGCTATCTGATTGTAATACTTGTGCTCATGTGTTTCATCCTGGCATTAAGAGAATCCAGGAAATTAGAGACGGAGTTTATCGGGATTGCGGAACAGAATAAATTCACCGTCCATATCGAAATGCCTACCGGCACAAGACTTGAGGTGTCGGATAAGGTAGTGGCAAAGATAGAGCAGATTGTCTCGCGCCTGCCTGAGGTCAAAACCGCCACCTCCAAGGTAGAGCCCTGGTCCAGCAAAATCTACGTGGAGCTCCTTCCTTTAAGCAAGCGCAAAAAAAGCACTGCCGAGGTGATGGATGAACTGCGCCCCTTTACCGATAAGATGGAGCCGGCATTCGTATACTACGAAGAGCCCGAGGAAATCGGAACCAAAGAGATACTGATAGAAATCTACGGCTACGATTACGACGTATTAAAAAAGCTGGCAATGCAGATTGCCCAGAGGATACAGTCCATACCTAAATTTACCGACACCAAAATCAGGATGCGCGAAGGCCGCCCCGAGATGCACATGGTCATTAATAAAAAGGATGCGGCGATGTTCGGCCTTACTACCGAGGATATTGCCCTGGCAATCCATACCCATATGCGGGGCCTGGTAGCTACGCATTTCCGCGGCTCAAGCGGCGACGAGCCGATGCTGCGCCTGAAGGAGGCCCCTGCGCCCACCGTAAGGCCGCCGAGCTTCTCCTACACCCCTGAAGAGCAACAGCTCAAGGAAAGCCTGCTGCGCATAGATAAAATGCTCCCCGGATTACCGGCTAAGGAGACCAAGCAAACCGAGACTATCGTGCGGCTGGAAGAAAGATTCCGCCGCACCTTCGACGACCTGCGCCGCCTGAGCCTTATAGCGCCGGACGGCAGGCACATATACCTGTCCCAGGTAGCTACATTTAAATTTGAATACGGGCCGAGTGAAATCTGGCGCAAGAATAAATCGCGCATGGTCCAGGTGAGCGCAAACACCGGGGGTATTGCATTAGGGACTGCTGCGGAAAGGGTGAAACAGGCGATGGCCGGATTTAAGATGCCCAAGGATTATTTTTGGGAAATCGGCGGCAATTATGATAAAATGATTCGTAATCAGAAGGAGTTGAGCTTTGCGCTCATCTTAAGCCTGGTTTTGGTATATATGATCCTGGCGGGGCTATTTGAGTCCCTTACCGAACCTTTTATCATACTCGTTACCGTTCCCTTCGGGGCCATAGGGGCCATCGTGGCGCTGAGGTTTACGGATAAGGCGGTCGGGATAGGGGTTTTAATCGGGGCTATTATGCTAGGCGGTATTGTGGTAAACAACGCCATAGTATTAATAGACAGGCTTAATTACCTGAGGCATAAATTCAGCTCGGAGAGCGGACGCGCTGCGGTTATCGCCGCCTCCTATGACAGATTAAGGCCCATCATGATGACATCGCTGACTACGATACTCGGGTTATTGCCTATGGCAATGGATAAAGGAGAATCCTCCAGCCTCTGGTCTCCCTTGGCGGTCACGGTTATCGGAGGCATGTCGTTGGCCACGTTCTTAACGCTATTCGTTACTCCGTGTGTTTATATGATATTCAGAGATTTAAGGTTAATCAGGAAATAGGGGGTAGACATGAAATTATCTAAAACGCAGATAATCATCGGGGCATTTCTGGCATTCTGGATAATCTTTATCGGATGGGGCATGCTTAAAACCGGCACCAAGCTATTCAAGGCCAAGAAACCCCCCATACTCATGCCGAGTGCGCCATCGGAAACCGGGGAGATGAAAAAAACAGTAGAGATGACAGATATCGAAACCCAAACGCCCTCCCCGCTCAAGGACGGCCTTAACGTTATTGCCGAACCGGAAAGCCGTACCGTTCTCGTAAGGGCATTTAAGATAAAACCGGTGAATTTCCAGGATGTATTGCCGGTAATGGGTTCGGTAAAAGGCAAGACTGAGATTGAACTGAGGTTTGAAATCAACGGGACTATAGAGCGCATATATTTCCGGGAGGGGGAAAACGTCAAAAAAGGAGACGTCATCGCATCCTTGGACCCCAAAGACGCGGAACTAAGGCTTGCTTATGCTACTGCCAAATTCAATTCCGCAGAAGCGGCCTATAAGTCAATCCTCAAGAAGCTGGAGATACATAAGCAACTCTACGGCGCAGGCGCCATAATCAAAGCGAAGTTTGAGGAAGTAGAGCTTGAGTCCCAAAGCGCAAAATTTCAGCTGGAGACCGCCAGAAACGAAATGAACCTTGCTGAAAATGAACTCAAAAAAACCAAGATATATGCTACCAAGGACGGGGTGATGGGGCCGCGCGAAGGCGAGGAGGGGGAATTCGTAACCCCCCAGGATAAGGTGGGGTATCTTCTGGAGATAAATGAAGTCTATGTCGAGGTAGGGGTGGTAGAAAGAGATATCGAGAAGATAAAGATAGGGCAGAAGGCCAAGGTTTTTGTGGATGCCTACCCTACGATTACCTTCGAAGGAACCGTGGATTATATCTTCCCGGTAATAGAAGGCAAAAGCCGCACCCTTACCGCAAAAATCAAAATTGCAAATCCTGACGGCCTGCTTCTGCCGGGGATGTTCAGCCGGGCGGAGATTCTAATCGTGGACCTGAAAGACGCCCTGATGGTCCCGTCAACCTCCCTTGTCCCTGCTAAGGGCGGCATAATCCTGATCCCTGTTGTTCCGGAACAATCATTGATTAAATCCGAGGATGAATCGCAGACAGGAATGGTCCAGATGCGCAAGGTAACCCTCGGTTACCGCACCAGCGACTACGCCCAGATTAAAAGCGGCGCTAATGCCGGCGATCTGGTAATTATCGAGGTTCAGGGCGGAGACATAAAAGACAGGGAAAAAGTAAAGATTATAAGCACCGAGGAGATGACTTTTTAATAATGAAATCGGGTGGTAGGGGCGGCCGGTGGTATCAATTAATAGCCCCAACCGGATTTGAACCGGTGTTTAATGGCTGAGAACCATTCGTCCTAGACCAGGCTAGACGATGGGGCCGCTATGAACCTAAAAAGGCGTTTTTTATTCTAATTTAATAATCTCTCCAAGTCAATACATTTTATTGGAGAGCTTGATCATTATAGCTTAAAATCTGAAGGAGGACCTGAAGCGTGTCCCTGGATATCGGCATAGGCCTAAGCACCGAAAAAGACTACAGCCTTGCCGCCAAAGAAGCGGTGAGAATGGCGGGCATGGATATGGTCAGTGAAAAGGTCGATATGGCGATTGTCTTCAGTTCGCGCGACCTGTCCTCTATCGGGCTTTTAAAGAACATCGCGCTATCAATCGGCGGCGAGGTCCCGCTGATAGGATGTAGCGCAACGGCACTCTTGACCCCTCATGGCATAATTAAACACGGCGTACTGGTAGTGCTTTTAAGCATCCCGGCAACCATACAGACAACTACCGCTTATATACAGGAATTAAAAAACAAAAAAGGGACCGAAGGCGGCAGGGAATTGGCGGATAGGCTGCTGGCGGATTTTAAAGAAACGCGCAGGGTAATGAGCCTTGTCTTTGCGGACAGCTCCACTGAAGACGCCGCTAATTTAGTCGCTGGAATGCGGGAAAGGCTGGGCAAGATATTCCCGATCCTGGTAGGTTCTCTTTCGGGTAACCGACAGCCGCACCGCACCTATCTTTACTTCAATCACAGCGTACTTATGGACAGTGCCCTGGGAGTGCTCTGGGGAGGAAAATTGGGTTTCGGGCTCGGCAGCTACCACGGCTGGAAACCCCTGGGTAAGCCGCGTACGGTAACCAGGTCGCACGACAATACTGTCGAGGAAATAGACGGGGAATACGCCCTTAAAACATACGAAGAGTACTTCGGAACCAGTGCCGCCGAACTCAGGAAGAATTTCCGCATCATCTCAATGCTCTACCCGTTAGGCATCAGTATCGATAACGAAGGGGAATACCTTCTACGCAACGCCGTAGCGATAGAAGAAAACGGCAGCCTGCGCTTCCAGGCAGACATCAAACAAGGCAGCATCGTGAAATTAATGCTTGCCACCAAAGAATCCTGTTTCGATGCCGCGCGACGCGCGGCCGAGGAAGCCAAAAGAAACCTGTTAATGGGATTGGCTAATGAATCCTCCAAGACGCTAAATAAACGGGTTGTTTTCGTATTTGAATCTCTCTCGCGCCAGATGCTTTTAAACAAGGATGCCGCGCAAGAGATAAAGATTATAAAAGACGTTTTTGGGCCAGATGTCCCTTTGGTAGGGGCATATACCTACGGGGAACAGGCCCCTCTTAATCTCGGCAGCTACTACCGTGACACAGTCCATTTTCATAACCAGGCGATTAGCGTCTTAGCTATCGGAGGATAACAGGGATGTCGTTTTTACTGGTTATTATCGCAGTGACCGCCGCAGCCGCCATGGCAGCGATGCTCAGTATTAAGATGGAAACCGTCAAGCGCCTGCAGATAAACGTGAACCGGCTGAAGCGCTCGCTGGACGAGATGGATGAACAGGCAAAACTTATCGTACGCACCGACATGGAGCTGAATAAGGTCCAGCAGGAACTCGATAAGAGGACGGCAAGCCTGGCTACCCTGCAGAAACTGTCCCGCTCTATAAGCGGGGTACTGGAGGTAAGAGCTATCTTCAAGGGCATCAAGGCATCTTATCTGCAAGAGCTGGGATTTGATAAATCCTGCGCTTACCTCTGGAACGAACGGGAGGGCGTCTTTTTGGAAGTCCTGAGCATCGGATATACCGAAGAGGAAACAGCCGCTATAACTCAATATATAAATAGCAAAAGGCACGGTTATTGGGAATGGGTATTGCGCGAAAAGCCATTTTCCTCCATATCGAAACAGGAAAACAAATTCCTGAAGGCCGAAGAGATTGAATCCGTATTTAAGACCACTTCCTTTATTCTCTCTCCCATCCTGCCTGCGGAAGGAAGCAAGGGAATATTCTTCGCGGGGACCGCCAACCCGGAGGTCGCCATTACCGAAGGGGACGAAGAGCTTATTACGGTCCTCGCCAATCAAATCAGCCAGTCCCTGGAAAATGCCCGTTTGTTTGAAAGGGCCTGGACTACCCAGCAGAGCCTGGAGAAGAACGTCGAGGAGAGAACCCATGAGTTGACCGTTGCACTGGATGAAGTGCGCAAGATTAGCAAGCGTAAAACCGACTTTATCTCCAGCGTCTCCCACGAGCTAAGGACGCCCCTGACATCCGTAAAAGGATATGCCTCCATACTCCTGGAGGAAAAACTCGGCAAACTGCCGGATGCGGCGAAAGAAAGGCTGGAAAAAATCAATCACCACAGCGACGAATTGGTCCACATGGTAAACGACCTGCTGGATATCGTCCGCATTGAATCCGGCAAGACGGTAATGAAGATAGAGGAACAAGACCTCAACGGGATTATTGCTACTGTTTCCGACCTCATTATGATACAATGTAAAAATAAAAATATTAAGTTGGAGACCGACGTCCAGAAAAGCCTGCCGCCGGTCATGGCCGACCGCAATCAACTGGAACGGGTATTCATTAACCTTCTGGGCAATGCGGTAAAGTTTACCCCGGAAAAAGGGAAGATATCCGTAAAGGCCAAAAGGAGCGACGGCGCAGTGGAGGTGGCTATCGCGGATAGCGGGATCGGAATGCCGCCTGAGGCCTTAACCCACTTATTCGAAGAATTCTACCGCGTAGATAACGCCGTGAATCAACAGGTAAAAGGCACGGGACTTGGCTTGTCCTTGGTAAAACACATCGTGGAGGCACATAAAGGAAAAATCTGGGTGGAGAGTACGGTTGGGCGAGGAAGTACTTTTTATTTCACGTTACCCCTTAAACAATAATAAAAATGAATAAACCGCGCATATTGATTGTTGATGACGATCCCGATATTCTGGACGTCCTCGAGATAACCCTATCCGAAGAGAACTACGAGATTTTAAAGGCGCGGGACGGAGAAGAAGCGCTGAAAATCATCAGGTCCAAACCGCTGGATCTGGTGTTGGTGGATTATAACATGCCTAGGATGAACGGAAGACAGGTGTGTACGGAGGTTAAAAAGGACGTCCTGCTGGGGCTGTTGCCTATCATTATGGTTACGGGCAAAGGGGACATCGAAGACAAGGTCGGCGGCATAGAAGCGGGAGCTGACGACTATATCGTAAAACCCTTTGAACCAAAGGAGCTCCTGGCACGCATACGCATGATTCTGCGGCGCACCGAAAAGAATCTTGAAGCCAATCCCCTAACCAGGTTACCGGGGAATATCTCTATCTTAAACGAGCTCGGGCGCCGAATCGAAGATAAAAGCCCTTTTGCAGTCTGCTACCTTGACCTTGATAAATTCAAGTCCTTCAACGATAAATACGGCTTTGAGCACGGGGATGAGGTAATACGCGAGACCGCACGCATCCTTATCCGCACCGTCAAGGAGCTTGGAGACAAAGACGACTTTATCGGACATATCGGCGGAGACGATTTCGTGATTGTCACCAGGCCTGTAACGGCGGATAAATTATGCGAAAAGGTTATCGCGGATTTCGACGCTACCATACCGTCTTTCTACAACGAAACAGACCGTAAGAACGGCTATATTCTAGCCCATGACAGGCAAGGCAAAAGCCGCAAGATACCGCTGATGTCGATATCCATAGGCGTCGTTACCAACGAAAGCCGCAAGATTGAACATGTGGCTGAGATAGGCGAGATAGGCGCAGAACTAAAGAGTTACGCCAAAAAGGTCGGCAAGAGCAATTGCATCAAGGATAAACGCAAAGAATAACGGGGGCGGCTCTGCAGCCCCTAAATTTTTGGCGCCTTTCCTCAGAATGCCCAAAGGCAGCCGTGTCAATTAACCTGCTCGATTCAATCCTGCCAGAACAATAAAGATCAGCGAAGAGAATAGGCCCCGCGGGCTTGGTCGTCCGCTCCCGCCTGCAGCGTGTTGCCGCTTAGGTCAACGTCCTGGAGCTAATGCAATCCGGGTTCGGCTCGGCTGAGGCTTACGACTGCCCTGCTAAGCATTTTTCAAAATAGCGACGTACCTAATGAAACGCGCGCTCAACCCCCGCCTGAATCTGCTTTTTGAGTTCCTCCTTGAGTTTATTATCGATAAAGGCCCCCTCAAGCGCGTTGTAATTAAGCTGAACCAGCTCCTGCGGGCGCAATCCCATCTCTTCCATGCCAATAGCCCATTCCCTGTTTAAACTTGTATCAAATATCGTGCGGTCATCTGTATTCAGCGTGGCCTTAATCCCGCCCCTGAAATAAGCTGGCAGGGGGTGATTCCTGTAATTTTCGACGATTCCCATCTTAACGTTGGACGTGGGGCAAAGTTCCAGCACTATCCCTCTGTTTCTGACCAGATTATAAGTCCTTTTGTCTTCGCAAAGCCGTACTCCATGTCCGATTCGCGAAGCCCCCAGATCCCGGACGGCTTTTAAAATTCCCTCCGGACCGGATACCTCTCCGGCATGCGCGGTCAGATTAAGTCCATGCCTCTTTATAAATTCGCGGATCTCCCTGAAATTTTCTTTCGGGTAATCCTCCACGATATCGCCGATAAAATCGACCCCCACTACCCCCTTATCCTTGTATTCCCTGGCAAGCTGCAGGATGCGCAACTGCTGCTCCCTGGTATCCTTTCCGTTAAAACAAAGAATGAGTCCGCTTTTTACCGGGAATTTTTTTTCCGCCCTGTTTTTTCCACTGATAACCGCCTGAACGACCCGTTCCAGGCTCAAATCCCCGGAAACATGATAAGCGGGGGCAAAACGGAATTCAATATATACGATGTTCTCTTTCCACGAATCCTCCAGGAATTCATAAGTAACTCGCTCCAGGGCGTCCTCGGTCTTTAACAAATCAATGATATAATTCAGCTTTTCTATCAAGGCGGGGTACCTGTTCTTCTCCGGAATCTCCTGCAGCCATTCTTTAAGATCCATGGCCCCGCCTCCCCGTTTCCTGCCCGAAGCGGCGGATAGCTCCATTATGGTCTTTATCCGCACGGAACCGTCAAGGTGGGCATGCAATTCTACTTTCGGGATGTCGCGGATGTTTACCGGTAGGACCTCTTTATTCTGGGTTCCACCTATCCCCTCCTGGATCAAGAGGAAAGACAGAAGTGCCGACACAAATATTACCCTGGCGATGCTCAAGAAATTCCCATTCTGCACGAATATCCCCCTGATGCCGCCCCTGACTGATGATTACAACCGAGAAATAAAATTCAGGTCTTTCTCCGAAATCTTTCCGGTATGTAATGCCGTCGCGATCAACACGGCATCCGCCCCGGCCGCCTGCAGGCAAGCCGCATCTTCTACCGACCTCACGCCCCCTCCGGTTATCACGTATGCATTGAGGTCACCGGCGGCCGCAATCAATTCCCGCGCGCACTCTGAAGGCCCTTCCATGGTGCCTACCCGGTCAAGGTCTAAAACGATAAAACTGCCTACGCCCAGCCCGCGCATCTCTCTTATAAGGGTTTTAATGGAGCTGAAACCTCCGATGCTGCACATCGCGCCGCCGCCTTTTATATCGACGCTCACCGCGACGTTATCGCTCCCTTTTAGGGATACCGCATCGTAAACAGCGCGCAACGAATTCAGCGTTTCGGTGCCCAATATAATGCAATCGGCAACCCTTGCGGCATCTTTGCGCAGGTCCTGCGGGTCTTTGATGCCGGGGTCCAAAAAAATCTTTACCCCGAGTTTATTCTTAATATCCCGCACGATGCCGAAGTTGTCTCCGGTGCCTTTGATCGAATCAAGGTCGGCAATGTATAGATCGTCCAGCATCAATTGATTTTTAAAAACCCCGGCAATGTCTAACGGATGGCAGGAAACGGTTAATACCGACTCAACCGGCTTGTAGAATTCCCTCTCGCCACGGACGCCGTGGACTATTTTCCCGTCCAGAATATCAGCTACCGGTATCACCTTCATAAATTATGGAATTCCCCGGAATAAAACCGGAGCCGGCATCCATCGCCTTATGGCGGGCGCGTGATGCCCCGCCGGGGCAACTCTTAAATACGCCGGATAATTTTTAAATATAGCCGGTAAGCGCCCGTAAAGACCTTCAAGGCGCACTTATTGGAGGACATGATTTTCTGCCCCAGGCCGTCCAGTTTCTTTTCAAGGCATGAAGAACAAAGGCCCCGGCCGAAATTAAAACCGGAGAGCCTCTCCCATAGAACGCCGGGAGTTTCGTATAATATGTTGCCGATCGATTTCTCGTAAAAAAGACAGGGCCAAAAATCCCCGTTGGATTTAATAAGCGGGAATTTATTGCGATCGCAGATGGATACGTTGATAAGCGGGTTATTCTTGAATTCCGGCTTGGCGTGAATCCTTGAAGAAAACAGTTTCAGGAAAACCCTGATAATCAACCAGAAAAAAAGGAACTGAAAAAGACCCAGCTGGTATTTCCTCCTGTGCTTAAAATTTTTATCGCATAAAAAAACGTCGACATGCACTTTTTTCACGCCGAATTTTTTCGCAAACCCGTCAATCTTAAAAATCTGGCCGAAGTTCATTCGGGTAACAAGCAGGGCCAGGTGGATCTCGAGCCCATCATTTCTGGCGCTGTTCAAGACTTCCAGGATATGGTCAAAATGCCCCTCCCGCGTGAAGCTATCATTGACCTTTGCAGTAGTGCCGTAAATCGTTATATTGATAGATTCCACATCTAATCCCCGGAGCTTTTTAATCTTGTCCGCGTTTAAAAACCAGGAGTTCGTATCCACGCTTACAGCAGCCCCTTTTTTCCGCGCATATTCCATTATTTCAAAAAAATCGGGCCTCTCAAAAGGCTCGCCGCCCTGAAAAAGGATCTTAACGCAGGGCGGCCCCGTTATCTTATCAATCACCCGTTTTGACTCATCCAGGGACATATCCATTAACCGCCGTGTCTGATCGCTGATATAACAATGCGGACACCCGAAACTGCAGGAAGAAGTAATTTCGAAGCGAAAACGCGAAGGATGATCTGTGCTGAAAGGCCGTCTATCCGTAACCGCAGTATTGCACTCCATCGATTTCCGTTAATTCATTTGTTTTGCGTCAGGCTAAACAGCTCCGGCTCTGCGCCGTTGCATGTCGGGGGATGCGATTTCTTGAAAATACCAAGGAGGTCCTCCAGCGAAGATATTATTATATCCGCCTTTGTCTTATGTAAATTCGCGTTATCAAAAAAAACCCCCGCGCCTGCCCAGCGGACAGGCTCAAGGTCATACGCGTTATCCCCGACAAACATGACTTCATTTTGGGCAATGCCAATTTTTTTACTCAAGTCTTCCAGTATGGACTTCTTGGTATCGAGGGTTACATTAACCTGGACGCCGCTAAGAATGCCGTCGGCATCAAAAACCAGGGTATTCGCAAAAAAATGCCTTATTCCCAAGCGGCTACTGGCGTATTCGGCGAAGACGCCGATGCCGGTAGAGATAACTGCTGTTTCGATACCGGTTTTTTTTAAATACCCGACCAGATCCGCGGCCCCCCGGTTAAATTCCAGATTCTTGCATATCCCGGTAAAAAAATCCCTATGCGGCCTGGGCGACCACAAATTTATGGTATTTTCGTAAAGCTGACGCGCGTCCATCCTGCCGTCGGCATAATCCCTGAAAATTTTTTCCGACACCCGCTGCATGCCGGCGTATTTTTCCGTCACTAACCTCCAGCTGTTAGGGCAGCGGGTCAGCGTCCCGTCCAGGTCGAAAACCACCATCTTTATGCCGCGCGATAACCTTATTTTATTATCTATCACGCGCGCTGCCTGCCTCTTGCGCCAGCGCGGTTCTTTCATGCTTAAATAGAGATCACATAAAAACTTTTTGACCCGCTGCAACATAAAAACCTTACCCAAGTATTTTAAAATACGTCCGGATAGCCGCCCGGGATCAAGCGCTGCCTTTTATCTTTGAGACAATCCTCTCTATCCGGGAGCGGTCCAGATCCGCGTTCCTGTCATTATTCAAACAAACCGCGCCTCTCACTCCAAAAATATCCACTCCGATGCCGGCCATTTTTTCGATATGGGTCTCATCTAACGAACCGGCAACGGCAGCTTTTATATTTTTTGCATGACACCCCCGCACAAATTCTTCTATCTCTTTTAACGGCATCAAATCCAGCAGGCCCTTCCCGTCTTTTATCGCCGTATCGATCATCCCTACGGATGCGCCGGATTCATGCGCTATCGCGGGGATATCCAGCGGGGCTACGCTTCCAACCCGGCAGTAATCGGCAAACCCGGCCGCGACCACCATGGCCCCGCCGCCTGCAAGGTCAACCGCCCCAACCGCCTCTTTCACTAACACCGCTGCCTCCTGCCTGTTTCTCGCCCCCCTTAAGCCTAATTTGATATAATCCGGCTTGAATTGCAGCGCTCCTAAGGCCGCCAAAGCCACTGTTCCCGGTAAATTCGGGACGTCGCCTACGGCAATGCTCCGCTGCCTACCGTCAGGAACTATATCCCATATTTCTTTTAAAACCCGGGGGGCCGGCGCTCCGAGAGATCCCTCTGCGGGATTTTTTACATCTAAAATGTCAAATCCGTATTTTATGAGCGTTGCTGCCTCTTGTTTATTGATAACAGTAATCAGTATCTTCATAGGCTATCCCCGGGCGATATGGCCTAAACTTAAAAAAAACAAATAATAAAACCCCTCCTGGAAACTGTAAAACTTATCATTCCGCTCCCGCAGTTTTATGAAATTTTCCTGTATCGGCTCCGTTTTTTGCAGCACATATGCCCTCAAGGACGAGAATATAATCGTCCCCGTAAAAAAGAAATACCTGAGCGGGTTTATCGCTACCGCAATGAGTGCCGCAAAAAGAGGGATTATCAAAAATGCCTCTGCGACTCTGACCGATTTTTCTATACCGATAGCCCGGGGCAAAGAATATATCTTATCCCTTCCAAAATGCGCGATTTGGTGGATGACTTCGTGAAACGCCAGGTAGAAGAAAAATATCACCGAAAAAACGCCTGCCGTTAAAGTGAACCTCTTCGCCAAGGACAGGAAGGGAAAGACGTAAAGGATAAACCCCAGGCATAAAGAATTTACAAGTATAGATAACAGGTAATTATCTTTAAGCCTTGCGAATGGAGCCTGATAGAAAAAAAACAAAACGGCATAAACTGCCAGCAACCATAAATAACCGGAGTTAAAAAAGGCCGTCAGGCCTATTATCAAAAGCGGGAGTATTGTCAAAATGACCGCCGTTTTCTCGTTCATGCCATCACGCAGTAAAACGCCGATATAGTTCTCTTCGCCCCAAACCTTGAAATCAAAATAGTCATTCATGGAAAAAGAATGCATCTGGATTAACAACAGTTGCAGTAATACTACGACTGCCGTTGCCGGCTTCGGCAGCGAATCCAAACTTAACAGAGCGATTACCCCCAACCCCAGATTTCTTATACAAAAATCCATCCTGTAAAATTTAAGTAATCTCGCAAGGTATTTCATAATCCTTGTGCGGGATCCCGCCGGTCTTGGCGACCCCCTAAGGGACGATAACCGTCCCGGCAGACTTCCGCTTGCTCAAAATGCCTTCTATCCCCCCGCGGCAAGAAGCGGCAACGATGTGCGTGTCTCTTCCATACTTTACCGACAACTCAGGAAGGCATTCGTCAACGCAATCGCCGTATTTCTTTTTTATCAGCTCCGGCGCACGTATTTTAGATATGAATTTTTTGCGGCCAGGACCGCTGTAGATTCCACGGACGGATTTCACCAAGATGTTATGCTCGGCTTTAAGGGCATGCGAAAGATACAAAGCAATCGAATCGGAGGTAACGCTCCATGATTGCGGGAGAGGATTACCCCTCTTTAAAAGACGGTGCGCAAGAAAAACGGGAACCCGCTTATCATTTAAAGCTTTCATGCAGTCTTTAGCGCCGGTCACGGAAACAAAAGATTTATTTAACCCCGCAATAAGCATGCCGTTTATATCCATGGCCGCGATAGCCATCCAGTGGGCCAGGCTATCCGTGGTGCGGTACTCCATAGACAAGCTCCGGACGGCATCCGCTAACGCGCCTCCTCCCGGCAGGATAACTATCTTGTGCCCTTTCCTTGCCAGCCCGGCTATCTCACGGCAGATAGTCTTCAGTGCCTTTGGGTTAGCGATTACGCTTCCGCCGATTTTTACGATAGCGTTTACAGCCTTCATCTTATATTTCATAACCCGTATTTATAAATTGTATCAGTTTTTGGGAAGAAAACAAAGAACAATGTGGGGCGGCCCCGGCGCCACGGGAAGAAAACACCGATTAGCCAGGCGCCTTAACAGCCGCCTGTTAAGCCTTATCTTAAAGACAGCTGACCGCACCTGGCCGTGCCTCTTACGGTGGCAAGTTGCAGGCCGTGTCTTAAAAGGTAGTTCCTAAAATAAACGGCCGCCTCTTTATCAACAAGTTCAAGCTTCCCGCTCCTTTGTTTGTATCCGAAGGGATGAATGCCGCTTGCCCAGCGACCGGGGGAAAATCGCCTTCTTAAACCGAGCTTCACGGGTTGGGAGATTATTTCGCGTTCGTATTTGGCGAATAATCCGAACTGGCGGGACATAAGGAGGCCTGCGGGAGTGGCGGTGTCGATCAATTCGGTTATCGACTTGAAGCCGGCGGCGTTCTTGCTTAGTTCTCCGACAATATCAAGCAGGTCTTTGAGGTTACGGGAGAAGCGGCGGATCCTGTAGGATAGGACGGCTTCAAATTGCCGTATCGCGGCATCGGCCAGCAAATGCTGTGGTGCTGGCCGGCGTTTCGTCGCGGCAGGGCAGCCGTCATCGCAATATATTTCGGTAGGCGTCCGGCCTTTATTGCGTATAAACCTGATTATCTTATCTGTCTGGGCGGCGAGAGAGTTTCCTGCCTCGGCTTGTTCGTCGGTGGGGACCCGTACGTACACCGCGCATTTCATGGCGGCCTCCAGGTTTGCGCCTTCCGGGTTTTCTCGCGGATTCCGACTGACAAGAAAATAGTGGAACCTCTTACGAAGTTCGCCTATTCTTGAATTTGCCCCGCCGAATTTCCGCCGAAAACGCAAATTTTGGCGCTCTGTCCCGGGAAAGAGACCTTTGGGGTCAACCGTTCAGATTAGTGCGCGGGGGGGGAGTTGAACCCCCACACCTTACGGCATAAGCCCCTCATGCTTACGTGTCTGCCATTCCACCACCCGCGCGTATGCTAATCTCTATATTATATAGTATCCGGGGCTATTTTACAGATTTTTTCTGAAAGCCGAATGCAGCCGGTCCGCCCTACGGCTCGCCGTACTCCTCAACCTGCGCCTCTACCCCCTGGGGATAGGTAGCATCGGAATCCAGCGTAAATCTACGCCCTGCCTGTTGCTCTGTATCTTTTACGGTTTGGCACCCGTATAAACAAAACCCAGTTAATGAGAATACCGCCAACATCACTAATGCTGCTGTCCTTAACATCAGCGCCTCCTCTTTCTTTAACTTCCCTAAATAACTGCCCCGCATGGACTCGAACCATGATAACAAGATCCAGAATCTTGCGTCCTACCATTAGACGACAGGGCAATGGCTATCAGTAGTTTTCTGCCAATACCTCGTAGAAAGACTGAGGATGTTTGCAGGCCGGGCATTCCCGCGGCGCCTCAGCCGATTCAATGACATAGCCGCAATTAATGCAATGCCATTTCACCGGGGCCTTCTTCTTAAACACCTCGCCTGCTGCAATATTGCTGATAAGCTTACGGTAGCGCGCCTCATGGAACTTCTCGACCTTGGAGACCTGCTCAAACGCCCGCGCAATCTCCGGGAACCCTTCGTCTTTGGCAGTCTTGGAAAAATCGCTGTAGATAGCAGTCCATTCCAGATTCTCTCCTGCAGCCGCTGCCTCCAGGTTAGCCTTGGTATCCTGGAGCTGCCCGGCAGGATAACTGGCGGTTATCTCAACGTCGCCTCCCTCAAGGAATTTAAAAAATACCTTGGCGTGTTCCTTTTCATTTTCAGCGGTTTCAATAAAGATGTCGGATATCTGCTGGAAGCCTTCTTTTTTGGCTATCGAGGCAAAGTAGGTATAGCGGTTCCTCGCTTGTGACTCGCCGGCAAAGGCGGCGAGCAAATTTTTCTCGGTCCTGGTGCCCCTAATGGTCTTGCTCATAATACCCCTCCATAATAATGGTCTTGATCTGAACAAAAACAATTATATACGCTTTTTTGAGGCTGTAAAGAGGGAATTGCGGGCAGAAGACGTTATTCTAGGAGAGAGAAATTTTATGTTCCCCGAAATCGAGGCCACCCTGCCATAGGCCGGATGAAATCCTGTTACACCAGGCCACCCGGGCCTCTCTGGCTACCGGCCGACCAAATAAAAAGGAGGGATGGATAACAATGTTCAATTTATCGTTGGGCCTAAGCGGCTGGGAGGTGACTATGCCTGCACCGCGGCAGGATAAGTCCCTCAAGATAGACGGTTCTTCTATGCCGTTTTCTCCGACCAGCGTTGCTGAGCCGTCCAAGCGGTATCTCTCGCAAACCCTTCTTGTCATCGTTGCTAAATCAAGGCTTCCCATAGCAAAATCCTAGCTGAACAAAAATAAAAAGCAATCCTCGCTTTCGGCAAGAATTGCTTTCCAGTAATGTTTAAGAAGATAAAAAAACACCAGCCGCTCCTGTTCTTGTTTCCTTCTTTTCGTGGCTGGTAAGAAAATTATATCTTCCTTGCTTAAAAAGTCAAGCAAATTTTATTGTTTATTTCACCTAGCTTTTAACATATTGGAGCCAATGAAGTTATGGATTTTACCAAAGGTTGTCTTGCAGCCAACCGTCTACCTTCTGGGCATTTTTAAAATCCTGTTTTGCGCCCTCGCCTGCACCTTTGACCGTTTCGCAACCTGCCAGAAACAAAACACAGGCCAACATCGTTAATAAAAACGCTCTTCTTAACATAAACCCTCCTATTTTTATTGCGCAAATGATTTTAACAGCCGTTCTCTTGAGCGCTCGCGGCCTAAATAATAAATAACCTCAAATAGGCCCGGGCCGATGGTTTTACCGGTAAGCGCGACCCGGACAGGATGTATCAATTCCTTAGATTTAATGCCAAGCTCTTCCACGAGGTTGCGAAAGACGCTTTCAATACCGGCGGCATCGAATGCCTCGAGTTGATCGAGCCTCTCGGCAAAAATCCGGAATTCCCGGGAAAGGTCTTTTTTAAAAAATTTCTCCCTGAGCTCCGCCGAAATCTTAATGTCTCTGAGAAAGAAAAAGTCTGCCCAGTCCGCAAAGTCATTAACGGTGGAAAGCCTCTCCCTGAATAATTCTACCAAAGAAACGAGATATCTTCTATCAAAATTATCCCTATCGATATAGCCCTTCTCAACCAAAAGCGGGATGACGGCATCGGCCAGGGACTCTGCGCCCTGTTTTTTAATATACTGGCTGTTAATCCAGTTAAGCTTCTGCAGGTCAAAGGTAGCCGCTGTTTTATTTACATCCGTAACGTCAAACATGCTGATCGCTTCCTTAATATCTATCAGTTCCCGATTGTCTCCAGGGGCCCAACTTAGAAGCAAAAGATAGTTCACCAAGGCCTCGGGGAGGTACCCCATGCGGCGGTAATCGCTGATAGCAGTGGCCCCTGTCCTTTTGGAGAGCCTGCCTCCGGTCATGCCCATAATCAAAGGCAGGTGCGCAAAATGTGGCGCCTTAAATCCCAGCGCCTCATACATAAGTATCTGCTTGGGGGTGTTGGAGATATGGTCGTCTCCCCTGATAACATGGGTGATCTCGGTCATAGCGTCGTCAACCACGCATGCAAAATTATAGGTCGGGGTAGCGTCGGATTTTATAAGTACCTGGTCTTTAATGGTGGAGGCGTCAAAATGAATCTGGCCGCGGATAAGATCATCTATTTTTATATCCTTAGCGGGGACCTTAAAAATAACCGCCTCTCCCTTGCCGGGGGTATTTTCAAGATAAGCCTTGCCTTCCTTTAAGAGCCTCTCTGCCTCTTGGCGGTAAATATCAAAGCGCTGACTTTGATAATAGACCTCGTCCCATTCAAAGCCTAACCATTTAAGGCTATCAAAGATCTCGTCTACGTATTCCTGTTTTGAGCGCATCCTATCGGTATCCTCAACGCGCAGGACAAACCTTCCGCCCTTGGCCTTAGCGTAAAGCCAGTTAAATAACGCCGTCCGCGCGCCGCCGATGTGCAGATAACCGGTAGGACTGGGAGCAAATCTAACCTTTAGCATTTTTCACCAACTCCATGCCTTGATATAAAGCTTCTTTATTAACTTCAATTAATCCTCGTTTTTCCTTTGGCGCGATGCGCTCAACTACTGCGGTAACCTTATTTATATCAATGAGTTTGGTCTCTGCTATATAAGAGCCCAATGCTATCATATTGGCGACTTTTAAGTTCCCCAGCTTCAAGGCTGCATCGGTAAAGGGCAGCCTAAAAACACGCACGCCCTTATTATCAACAATTCCTTCTGCCAACGAACTGTTGATAAACAATATGCCTTTATTTTTAATGCGGTTCTTAAACCTTCCCAGCGAAGGCCCGTTCATAATAATCCCGGTGTCGGCCTTATCTATGAAGGGAGAGCCGATTTCTCTATCGGAGATAACCGCCATGCAATAGGCAGTTCCTCCGCGCACCTCAGCGCCATAGGAAGGCAGCCAGGTAACTTCCATGCCGGCGTCCATGGCAGCCTCAACCAGAATCTTACCGAGTAGCATTATACCCTGTCCGCCTGCTCCGGAGATAATAACCTTCTCTTGCATTATTTAATCCTCCCCGGAGGGAAAGTCTTAACCATAACGTCCCTGATCCAGTCCATAGCCTTCTGAGGGGACATCCCCCAGTAGGTCGGGCAGGGGGAAAGCATCTCAACCAGCGAAAAACCCGCCCCTTCAATCTGATTCTGGAATGCCTGCTTTACTGCACGCCTGGCCTTATTCACTTCCTGCGGAGAATACAAAGCCACGCGCTCGATATACTTCACTGCCGGAAGCCCGGCAAGCAATTCCGAAATCTTCAGGGGATACCCCTGCAGTGCCACATCGCGCCCCAAAGGGGTAGTCGCGGTCTTTTGCGCCAAGAGGGTGGTGGGCGCCATCTGTCCGCCGGTCATCCCGTAAATAGCATTGTTGATGAATATCACGGTGAGATTTTCTCCGCGGTTTGCGGCATGGATGGTCTCGGCAGTCCCGATAGCTGCCAGGTCACCGTCTCCTTGATAGGTAAAAACGACGTTTTGGGGCCTCAGGCGCTTAATAGCGGTAGCTACCGCAAGGGCCCGGCCGTGTGCCGCTTCCGAACAGTCAAAATCCCAATAATCGTAAGCCACCACCGCGCATCCCACCGGAGCGACCGCAATAACGCTCTCCCTGACCCCCAACTCATCCACCACCTCGGCCACCAAACGATGAGCAATCCCATGACCGCAACCAGGGCAATAATGCGTGTGCGTCTTGCGTAAAGACAAGGGGTGACGATAGGGCTTAGTCATGGCTTTTCAACATACTATTTATTTTAAGGATAATCTCTTCCGCGCTGGGTATGCCTCCTCCGGAGCGCCCCAGAAAGTCTACCCGCAACCTCTCCCCGGTGGCCAGTCTTACGTCTTCCAGCATCTGGCCATATGACATCTCAATAACCAGTATCCTGGCTTTTTTCTTTGCCTTCTTAAGGCGCTCAAAAATCTTAACCGGAAAAGGCCAGAGACTAATGGGGCGGATCAGCCCGAGCTTTTTATCCTTCAGGCGCGGGTCATTTAACGCTGCCCTGGCAATTCTGGCCATGGTGCCGTAGGCAACCAGAATAACCCTGGCGTCCTTAAGGCCGCATGCCTCGTAACGCTGTTCTTCTTGATATATCCTGCTGTACTTCTGCTGTAGGGCAATGTTGAATTTTTCAAGGTCTCCCTCCCTCAGGTAAAAAGACTTAACTACATTGGGGGAGCGCCCCTTGCAGCCGGTAAGGGCCCAGGGCTTAGGATAAGCCTTAATCTTTTTTTTGAGTTCCGGATTAATACGCACGGGCTCCATCATCTGCCCCAGCATCCCGTCACCCAGGATTATAGCGGGAGTGCGGTATTTATCCGACAGCTCAAACGCCTCAAACATCAATTCGTAAGCCTCCTGCACGCTGGCAGGCGCCAGCACAATGCAATGATAATCTCCGTGGCCTCCGCCGCGGGTAGCCTGAAAATAATCCGATTGCGCCGGCGCGATATTGCCCAAACCCGGCCCGCCGCGCATCACGTTTACGATTACTGCCGGCAGCTCTGCCCCCGCAAGATAAGAAATGCCTTCCTGCTTCAGACTGACGCCGGGGCTGGAAGAAGAGGTCATCGCCCTTACGCCGCAGGCCGCAGCCCCGAAAACCATGTTTATCGCCGCCAATTCCGACTCTGCCTGGACAAAATACCTCCCTGCCCTGGGCATCTTTTCTGCCATGTAGGCGGTGAGTTCGTTCTGGGGGGTAATGGGGTAGCCCGCGTAAAAAAGGCATCCTGCCTGAATTGCCCCTTCCCCAATAGCCTCATTGCCGCTAATCAATATCTTATCCTGCGACATTTATTGCTCCACCTCAATACAGCAGTCCGGGCAGATCACGGCGCACATCGCGCAACCGATACACTCCCCTCTATCATGAAACCTAACGGGCTTAATCCCGCGGCAGTTAAGTTTATTGTCGGGGTGGATCAAGCCCTTGGGGCATACCCCGACGCACAAAAGACACCCTTTACATTTCTCGCTGTTGATGACAATCTTAGCCATTTCTTATTGTTTCTTCGATACGCCTGGCAATCGCTTCCGGGTCAAGGTTGTAGCGGGCCAATAAAAATTCCCGGCTGCCGTGACAGATAAACTCATCCGGCAGGCCCAGTCTAACCAGCGGTTTGTTAATAAGCTCCTGGACGGCGCTTCCGAAACCCCCGCTTAAAACCCCCTCTTCAAGCGTAAAGATAAACCTTATCCTGGCGCTGGCTTCCTTAAGTAAAACGGCGTCCAGGGGCTTGACAAAACGGCTATTAATCAATGTACCACTTAATCCTCTTCTTGCCAAGAGCTCCGCTGCCCCCAGCGCGGTAACCACCGTGCTGCCCAGGGCAATAATCAGGAAGTCGCTTCCTTCCCTTAAGACCTCGGCCTTGCCTATCCCTATGGAAGAAGCCGGCATGTTTATGGCAGGGGCGCTCCCTTTAGGATACCTGATAGCTACCGGTTGTTGCAGGCCAACGGCGGTTTCTAACATTGCCCCTAACTCCGCGGCATCCTTCGGGGCCATAATAACCAAATTCGGGACGGACCTAAGGTAGGCTATGTCAAAGATCCCCTGGTGTGTTACTCCGTCTTCTCCGACGATCCCTGCGCGGTCAAGCATAAAAACTACCCCCAGCCTCTGCAAGGCAATCTCCTCAAGAAGCTGGTCATAGGCGCGCTGTAAAAAGGTAGAGTATATGGCCACTACCGGCTTAAGGCCCTGCCTGCTTAAACCAGCGGCAAAACAAACGGCATGGGCCTCGGCAATCCCCACATCAAAGAATCTTTCAGGATAACGGTCGCGAAATTTAGACAAACCCGTGCCTTCTGGCATGGCGGCAGTAACGGCGATAATATCTTTATAGCGTCCGGCAAGCTCCAAGAGTTTATTGCTGGCCGCTTCGGTGTAAGTAACCCCGGGTTTTTCTTTCGCCTTCGGGATACCGCTGGAGATATCGAAAGCTCCGACCCCATGAAAACCCACCGGGTCATTTTCCGCCGGAGGATAACCCTTGCCCTTCTTTGTCACCACATGCAGCAGGATAGGCCCTTTGATAGTCAGGATGTTCTTCAAGGTAGAAATGAGAAGGGGGATATTGTGCCCATCAAGCGGCCCGAAATACCTGAAACCCAATTCCTCAAAAAGCATCCCCGGAATAAATAACCCCTTAAGGCCTTCTTCAAATTTATTGGCTAATTTTAAGATGCGGCCCCCTCTTCTGGGCATACGGGTCTTGATAAAATTTTCCAGCGAACTCCGGAAACGATTATATATCGGCATGGATATCAGGCGGTTAAGGTAAGTACTGATAGCCCCCACATTAGGGGCGATACTTAATTCATTGGTATTTAAAACCACCAGCATATCCTTCTTGATGTGGCCGGCGTTATTAAGGCCCTCAAAACATAGCCCGCCGCTTAAAGAACCGTCTCCGATGACTGCCGCTACTCTGAAATATTCGCTGGCCGGCAGGTGTTCCCTGGCGCAGGCCAGGCCTAAGGCAAGGGAAACCGCAGTAGAGCTGTGGCCGGTAGTAAAGGTGTCGTATTCGGATTCCTCCCTGCAGGGGAATCCGCTTATCCCTCCGTACTGACGCAGGGAAGTAAAGTCTTTATTTCTTCCGGTGAGAAGTTTATGGGCATAGGACTGGTGGCCGACATCCCAGATAATCTTATCCCGAGGGGCATCCAGGCAATAATGCAGGGCGACAGTAAGCTCTACCGCCCCCAGGCTCGAGGCCAGATGCCCGCCGCTTTGGCTGACTACCTCTATTATCGTCTTTCTGAGTTCTGCTGCCAGGATATTAAGCTGCTCGTGGTTAAGCTTTTTTAAATCCTGAGGGGAATTAATGCTTTCCAGCAACATCATTACTCCTTAAGGCCATCTTCCTCGGGGGCCTTTAAGTCAAATCCCCCTTTTTTGTTCTTAGTAAGGAGCTCCACTTTCTTCTTGGCATTCTCCAGCCGCTCGGCGCACATCCGCGCCAGCCCGATACCATCCTGGTATTTCTTAAGCGCCTCATCCAGCGACAAATCCCCTTTTTCTAAATCCTCGACTATCTTTTCGAGTTTTTTAAGAGACTCTTCGAATTTTATCTCACTCATCTTGCTCCCCTTCTGCAGAGACAGAACACACCTTGCCTTATCGGATAGGCAAGTGTGCGTCTTCTACGCTACCGGCGCAAATTCCGCCAGAGGGCGGATACCGGCCTTTCCTTTTAGGCCGGGCATATCACTTAGCGCCAGGTGTAAAACATATAGAGACAGAACACCAACGCAAATCCACTTAGCGTTGGGTGTTAAATGTAGAGACACAACACCAACGCCATTCCGCTTAGCGCTGGGTACTGCTTGACGCCGGGTGCAAGATTCTTACCATCCGGATCATCCCGCATCAGGAGCCGCTTCCCCGAAGGTCTGTCACCTGGCTTAAAACCTCTCCTTCGTGCAGACGGGTTTTGATGGTATCCCCTATTTTTAAATCCGAGCTGTTCTTAACAACCCTGGCCTCAGGCATGCTGAAAGTAATGCTGTAACCGCGCCCCAGGATGCTTAGGGGGCTCAAGCTCCTCAATTTATCGGCGGCGGCAGAAAAATTTGCCTGCCGCATTTTAAGGATGTGTTCCATGCCTACTAGAATCTGCCTTGCAAAATCCGAAATCCGCCTTTGATACTGCCCGACGGTAACGGCGGGGTTCAAAAGCAGTAGTTTTTTCTGCGCCGCTAAATAGGTGTTGGCGTTAAGCCTTAAGGTATTATCCATGCCTAGTCGCATCCGACGCAGAATATCCCCTATCGCATCCCGGCAAAGCGCCAGCGTATTAAGAAATGACCTTTCCAGGTCCGCCGTCAACTCCTTGACCCTTTCCTTTAAATCCTCTCTCTTGGGGGTTATTAATTCCGCGGCTACCGAGGGGGTGGCAGCGCGTACATCCGCCACCATATCGGCAATGGTCCAGTCTTTTTCGTGCCCCACCGCTGAAATCACGGGAATCTTAGAGTTGTAGATTGCCCGCGCAACAATCTCCTCGTTAAAGGCCCAGAGATCTTCCATGCTGCCTCCGCCGCGGCCGACAACCATTACCTCAATGCGCTCGCTGGCAGGGAGGGTTTCGTTAAATATATTAAAATCGGAGATTGCCCGGGCGATTTCGTCCTTAGCGCTATCCCCCTGCACCTGCACGGGGTTAATAACGATGTTTAATTCTCCGAACCTGCGGTCTAAGACCTTCAGGATATCGCGTATGGCAGCTCCGGATAAAGAAGTAACAACCCCCACCCGCCTGGGAAGATAGGGAATGGGCTTCTTGTGTTCGCTGGCAAAGAGACCTTCCTTGGCAAGTTTCTCTTTCAGCTGCTCCAGCGCCAACTGGAGGCTGCCTATACCTTTCGGCTCAATACGCTCTACGATAATCTGGTACTGGCTGCGCGGCAGGTAGGCGTTTACTCTCCCGCAACATACAACCTTCAGGCCGTCTTCGATTTTAAACTTAACCTGGCGGCTGCCGGGCATAAACATCGCCGCCGCCAAGGTAGCATCGGAGTCTTTTAAGGAAAAATACAGATGCCCAGAGGTGTGGGCCTTGAAATTTGAGACCTCCCCTTCAACCCACACTGCTGGAAAGCTCGTTTCCAAAATAAGCTTGATGCCGCGGGTGAGCTCGGAAACCGTATAGATATGCCTGTCGTTTCCCAAAGCGGATGAGGTGGCAGCAAGAGGAGACGGGTTGTATTTGGCATTATTAGGCATCGCTTAACCTTGGGGCGCGCTGCTCTTTGTTTCCGTTACAGGGCTTAAGACAGATGTGACGTTACCCGTTGTGCCGTTAATATCCTTTTTCGCCGGAGCGGTAATATTCGCCTGGAGAGGCTGAGAAGGTGCTGCCGCGGGCTGCGCCTGTTCTGCCTGCACCTCCTTAGGCTTTTTCTTCAATATGATCTCCGTCACCGAGTAAGGGGAGAGCGCAAGGGATTCCTGGTAGGTTTCCTGGTTGAGGATATCCTTCTCTTCGGTCGGGCCGAAGCGGACCGTCCGGGCAACAGAGGCATCTACAACATATTTCTGATAAGAATAGTTGTCCTTTATGCCCTTGAGATTTAATTTAATAGTACGGTTGACGGATTTTAACTTCTCAACGCGCTCGCCAAGCTCCTGGAGTTGAGCCAGAAATCCCTTGACCTTGGCGGTAGTGCGCAGGCTATTGACATCCAGTTCTTTACGCAGGACCTTGCTAAGGCGCCCGGACCTGACCAGTTCGATGATAAAGTTGCGCTCTCCGTCATTAAAAATGGCGATGTTGCGAGAGATAAAGCTGCTAACAGCGTAAGGGTCAATATAGTTATAGACAATAATGGTGACCTGGTCCTTGGATTTGCCCGCGATGACATTAACGTAATCATCGCTCACCTTGGAGCCTGCAGTAAAAAGTTCGCTGCCAAGACCGGCAAGCATGCGGAAAACCAGGTAACTCGACTTAGGGCCGCCCTTGTAGTCCGAAGACTCGGGGTCAAACCAGAAGACGCCGACATTTCGAATCACCTTTTCTTTATTGCCGTCAAAATCCTCCAGGCAGAAGTAGGTTTGATAATCTACGCCCGCTTCGTACATATTCTTGAGGCGGCTGGGTATATAGCTTGCCGAGATGTGGGCAGCCTGGCCGCGCTCCGGGAGGATGTTTGCGCTGCTGTCGTAATTCCATTCACTTACCAAGAGAGGGAGGTTGCGCTTGAAATGAAAGTAGGTCAGCCAGTCACGCACAAGCTCAACGCTATTTTTATTATATGTAGTGGCTTCCCAGGCGGCCTTGGGGTCGCTGGTGTAGCTGTGCCAACTGACAAAATCCAAAGGAAGACGGTATCTGGAACAATAACGGATAAGGTCGTACACCAGGCTCCTCTCCGGGGTAAGTATGGTATTGCCGTCTGCATCCTGGAACCACCAGCTTGCGCCCGGGCCTCCTACGGGGATATGAATCTTGGTCTCGGCCTCCAGCTCCTTGGCGCTCTCGGAAACGGCGCGGTACATGTTGAGGTAATCCTGCCTCCTGCCCAGAAAGAAATCGTCTAAGTCCGGGGCGCTCCAGACCTCATACCAGATGTTATACTTTTTGTCGCAGCTTAAGGTGCGCATGTAACCTTTTATCGAGGCCTTGAAAGAACGCAGGTCGCGCGGGGCGCTTCTTTTATCCAGCACCCGGCCCAGGCCGGGAGGGGTGCTGAATATATTCAGGATTACCGTTCCTCCGGCATCGCTTATCTTTTTAATAACCGCCTCGTAGTTATTAAGGAGTTTCTGATGCAGCTCTTTATCGTTGTTAAACTGGTTAATCTCCCAAAGATTGTACTGTATGCGGTAGAAACCCTTAAAACCTATATCATTACCCCACGCCTCCAGAACCTTCTCGCTCGCCAGGTTCATTGGCCAGCCGTTCTTACGGTTATAACCCCGGCCGCTTAAGTCGATGTTCGGGCGCAACACCCTAGGCATGGCCACGGTAGCCGAATTTATATCCAGGCTAAACTCCAGATCCTCGGCCAGCACAAAAGGCGCCCGCCAAAAATATGATAGCCACAAAAGTAAGAAGCTCGCAAAGAATGCCCTTTTGATTTCCAAGACGCGCATGTCTTTAAAGTTTTCTTTGCAGGCGGGTGATTGATACCGCCCTGCCGCTATCTTCGTTGATTTCCACTATCGCCCCGTGCAACTGGATGTTGTCACTGGCCACCTCGAACCTCACCGGTACGCAACTCGTAAACCTTTCCAATACATCCTCGACCCGCCTGCCGATTACAGAATCAAATGGACCGGTCATCCCCGCATCGGTAATGTATGCCGTGCCATGCGGAAGGATTTTCTCGTCCGCGGTCTGCACATGGGTATGGGTGCCCAGGACCGCCGAAACCTTCCCGTCAAGATACCAGCCCAAGGCTATCTTTTCCGACGTGGCTTCAGCATGGATATCTACGATGATGACCTTGGTTTCTCCCTGTAGCTCATTTACTGCCTCGGCAACAGTGCGAAAAGGACATTCCAGGGCCTCCATAAAAACCCTTCCCTGTACATTAATAACCCCGACCTTGGCTCCGGAAGGGCTATTAAAAACCTCTTTACCGCTACCCGGCGCGCCTGGCGGAAAATTCAGGGGCCGCAGGATACGTTTTTCCTCCTTTATTAATTCAAAGATGTCGCGTTTCTTCCAGATATGGTCTCCGGAGGTAAGCACGTCAACGCCGCATGAAAAAAGCTCTCCGGCTACCTGCGGGGTAATCCCGGAGCCGCCGGCAGCGTTTTCGGCATTGGCAATCACGAAATCCAGACGCTCCTGTTTTTTAAGATCGGGCACCATCTTGACCACCGCATTCCTGCCCGGGCTGCCTACGATGTCGCCGATAAATAATATTCTCATCTGATATCTCTTTTTATGCCAACTACTTAGCGTATTCTATGGCGCGCGTTTCACGGATAACCGTTACCTTAATCTGCCCCGGATATTCCATGCCTTCCTCGATTTTCTTGCGGATTTCCCGCGCCAGATTGATAGCCTCGCTGTCAGAGATCTTCTCGGGCTGCACAATAACGCGGATTTCCCGGCCCGCCTGGATAGCGTAAGACTTCTCAACGCCCTTGATAAGATTGGCGATGGATTCCAGCTTCTCCAGCCTCTTGATATAAGTCTCCAAGGTCTCGCGCCTGGCACCCGGACGCGCAGCGCTGATGGCGTCCGCTGCTACTGCCAGGACAGCATAGAGACTTTTTGGTTCGGTTTCTTCGTGGTGCGCCTCTATGGAAGAAGTCACCTCTTCCGCCTCATTGTATTTCCTTGCCAGGTCCGCCCCGATCTTGGCGTGGGTGCCCTCTATCTGATGGTCAACCGCTTTCCCGATATCATGCAACAGGCCGATACGCCGTGCCAACTTAAAATCCAGGCCTATTTCCGAGGCCATTGCACCCAGCAAAAAAGAAACCTCCTTGGAATGCTGCAGGGCATTCTGGCCGAAACTGGTACGGTATTTAAGGCGGCCCAGGAGTTTTACCAGCTCCGGATGCAGGCCGGTGATGCCTGCTTCAAATACAGTATGTTCACCTTCCTCGCGGATCTTCTCGTCGATATCCTTCTTGGTTTTCTCCACTACCTCCTCAATCCTCCCCGGGTGGATACGGCCGTCGGAGATAAGCTTGGTAAGGGCGGCGCGCGCCACCTCACGGCGAACGGTATCAAAACAGGAAAGGGTAACTGCCTCCGGCGTATCGTCGATAATAACGTCTACCCCGGTGGCCATTTCAAAGGCGCGGATGTTACGTCCCTCTCTTCCGATAACGCGGCCTTTCATTTCGTCGCTGGGGAGGTTGACCACGCTCACCGTGGACTCTACTACATGGTCGGCAGCGCAACGCTGGATGGCGAGACTGATGACCTCGCGCGACTTCTTCTCCGCCGCAGCCTTAAGCTCCTCTTCCTGCCGCTTTATTAACACGGCCCTCTCGTTGTTAAGCTCCTCGCTTAAACGGGCAAGGAGTATCTGTTTAGCCTCTTCCGCGGAAAGCGAAGAAATCTTCTGCAACCTCTCTTTCTCCTCGATAATAAGCTGGTGGAGCTGTCCTTCCTTGGATTTTAACGCCTCTTCCTGCTTCTTAAGGTTTTCGCTCCTGGACTCCAGCTCTTTCTCTTTCTTCTCTAAGAGGTCCAGGCGTCGCTCAATATTCTCCTCTTTCTGCGCCAGCCTCTTCTCCATATTGGCCAACTCCTGGCGGCGCTCCTGGGTCGAACGCTCAAACTCCTGGCGCATCTTATAGAGCTGGTCTTTCGCTTCTAACTCTACCTCGCGGCGGCGCTCCTGGGCTTCCTTATTGGCCTCATCCAGGATCTGCTTGGCATGCGCCTCGGCATCTTTGATTTTCCTCTCGGCAACGTATCTTCTGAAAAGATAACCGCCGTAGCTTGCGACAATGGCAATTATAATAAACAGAATGGTATTAAGCATGGTATCTTGGAAACCTCCTTTGCTTATACAAGCGGACTCCGGCAGCTACAGCTATCCTAAAGCGGTGTTGTTGGCAGTGCGTTGATCAGGCAAAGATGACGCGCTTTACCTTAACATCTTGGCGGGTAGTGGATACGGAAGGCAAAAGTTGGAAACCATAGGCTAGGCCGATGGTGGCAGTATTGCGCGGGAGGCGCCTCAGGAAACGGTCATAATAGCCTCTGCCGCGTCCTAGACGATTTCCCTTTTTGTCGAATGCTACGCCTGGAACAACCACGAGTTCTAGATCTTTCAACTTTATAGGTTTCTGGGGCCAGGGCTCTTTGATACCGTAAGCCCCTTTAATCAACCTTGCGTTGGTTTTCAGCTCGCAAGGACTGATCTGCCTATTCTTCTTACATGCCGGGACTGCCACCCGTTTGCCTTCTTTTTGTGCCTGACGGATCATCCCGTCAGTATTAACCTCGCCGTCAAATGCCATATAGAACATCACCGTTTTGGCTTTCTGAAACACTCCGGTCCTTAAAAGCTTACGCGTAATAATGCTGCTTTTGCGCTTGCGCTGTTCCTCCTTTTGTGTTTTTAACCTTAATAAAATTCTATTGCGAAGTTCGGCTTTTGTCAACATCTTTGCCTGATAACTCTAGGCCCCTGCCTTGCCGGGGACAGCCATCCGGCGGGGCCGGGCGCTTCTTTTATAATCCTTGGGCTCTCGTATCTTACGCATCTTAGCGAGGGCCTTCTTTTTTTCCAGCTCCCGGTAGATTAAAACCCAGGCGCAGTCCGTATCTTTATCCACCTCGCATTTCCCCTTGTTCATTCCTCCGCACGGCCCATTCAAGAGACCCTTGGGGCAGAGCGTGATTGGACAAATACCCATGGTAAACCCCAATACGCACTCCCCGCACATGGAGCATTTCTCATAGAAATCTCCGCGACCATCCGTAACCGCGCCAAATAGGGTATCACAGCCGGGCAGGACGGACAAACCAATCCTTTCATTATCCTTTATTGACTGCACCCCTAAACCACAGCTTAAAACCAACACTGCTTCGGCCTCACGCATGGCCTTGCTGTTTTTAGCCAGTTCCGTCTTGGCCTGAGCGGCAATACAGGGTGCCTCCGGCACGCAGGTCCCGGTTATAAACTTGCCGCTCTTCTCAAGGACCTTCTGCATGGCAATAACCTCATCCTTGCCGCCGCTCTTACAGGTAGTCGCGCACTCCCCGCAACCCACTAGGAATATCTTATGGTAATCTCTAAGAAGTTCTAATATCTCTTCTTGGGGCTTCTGCCTGCTGACAATCATTATCCCTGCCTCCTTAACTCTTCCAGCCGTTTTTTAATCTTGGCTTCAAAACCGATATCGCCGGGGCGATAATAGTCGGCGTCTCCAGGAGTATATTTTTGTTTTACATAGTGGTCCTTGTAATCGTGGGCGTATTTATAGCCTTTGCCGCGCCCCAGCTTCTCTGCGCCGCGATAGGAGCTATCCTTAAGGTGCAGCGGGACTTCCTGAACTTTCTGTTTCTCAATATCAGAGTAGGCCTTATCAATTGCCAAGTAGGAGGCATTTGATTTCGGGGCACAGGCAACATAGATAGCGCTTTGGGCCAGCGGAATACGCGCCTCCGGCATCCCCACAAATTCCGCAACCTGCAATGCGGCATTGGCTAAGACCAAGGCAAGGGGATCGGCATTACCAACATCTTCAGCAGCACAGATACAGATACGCCGGGCGATAAAACGGGGGTCCTCTCCGGCATAAAGCATCTTTGCCATCCAGTATATCGCGGCATCGGGGTCAGAGCCGCGCATAGATTTTATAAAGGCGGAGGCGGTATCGTAATGTTCGTCCTCATCGCGGTCATAGAGCACTGCTTTTTTCTGGATGGACTCCGCGGCTGCCTCAAGCGTAAAATGAACCGTGCCATCCTTGGATTTGGGGGTAGTCAGAACCCCCAGTTCAAGGGAATTCAGCACCCTCCTGGCGTCCCCGCCCGAAGCCTTAGCCAGAAAGGTCAATGCCTTTTTATCGGCCTTAACCTTTAATTCTCCCAGGCCCCGCTCTTTGTCCTTTAAGGCCCGGCTTAGTATAAGGATTATGTCGGCATCATTGAGAGGCTGAAGTTCAAAAACCACGGAACGCGAAAGAAGCGGAGAGACAAGGTAGAAGAATGGATTATGCACGGTTGCGCCTATCAAAACGGGGTTGCCGTTCTCAACGTCCGGCATCAGGACATCCTGCTGGGCCTTGTTGAAACGATGTATCTCGTCGATAAAAAGGGTGGTCTTGCGACCGCCGGAGATCCTCTTGTGCTTGGCCTGGGCAATGAGTTTCCTTAATTCTTCTACATTGGAGGTGGTGGCATTGATAGAAACATAATAAGAGCTGGTGGCATTGGCAATGCAGCGGGCAAGAGATGTCTTGCCGCTTCCGGGAGGCCCGTAGAGGATGATGGAACTCAGGCGATCCGCCTCAATAGTACGGCGCAGCAGCTTACCTTTGCCTAGGATGTGTTTCTGTCCTACAAATTCATCTAAGGTGCCTGGGCGCATGCGCGCTGCCAGAGGAAGCCCTTTCGGTGTTTCTTTGGTCTGTTCTTCAAAAAGTTCCATAAAAGAATATAAATAAAAAATCCCCGCGCTGTGCCGTTGGAAGGCGATAGTCTGAACCGTTTTGGTTTCAGGTGGGTGCCCTCTCCTTGGACGCTCGCGCCCAAAGAAGCATAGAGCCCCCTTATGTTGGTGTTGGTTCAACAATTATCAGTATTCCAACGTGCACGGCAGGGATATCTAAAAGAGCGTCTATTGTCACTGTAAGTATAACACATTTTAAAACCCTAGTCAAATTATCTAAACCGCGCTGACAGCTTTGCCTCCAGGGCCCGGCAGACGCGTTGATGCAGAGGACTAATCTCATCCTCGGTAAGGGTGCGTTCACCGCTGCGGTAAAAACACGAGACGGTGATCCCTTTATAGCCGGCGGGAATCTGTTGCCCGTAGTAGTAATCCGTTATCCT
Organism: Candidatus Omnitrophota bacterium; assembly: GCA_041649115.1. Classification (GTDB taxonomy): domain Bacteria; phylum Omnitrophota; class Gorgyraeia; order Gygaellales; family Profunditerraquicolaceae; genus JBAZKK01. The sequence goes on from JBAZNT010000009.1 coordinate 36,880, forward strand.
GACTTCTTCCAGGAGACTGCCGGCTTCCTCTCTGACAACCGCCAAGATGTCCGCTGCCTGGGTATCTTCTTTCAATATCAGGCTGATGTCCCTTGATATGCCGGGATAAAGAGGAAGGGGAATAATCCTTTTCTCCAGGCCCGCCTGCTTAAAAACGCCGCCTAAAGATAGTTCGGCTGCCACCACCTGCTTATTTTTGATATCAAAACTATCCAAGGCGCTTCTCTTAATATTTAGGAATACGCCTATCTTCTCCCCGCCGCAGAAAATATCGGCCGCGTATTTGCCACGAGCGGAAAATTGAAAGTCCTTGATGCCGAGGCGCTGGAATAAAACTTCGGCTGCCCCTTTCAGGTGTAACATGCCGAAACGGTCTTTAACCTGCCCCTGCTCCAGGAACTCCGCCCTCTCTCCGCTCAAAGCTATGCCCAAAGTCAAATCCTCCCGAGGTCCACCGCCGCCTAAAGAGAATACCCTGGCAATCTCAAATATGCCCACGCTGGCCTGTTTCTGGTTCAAGTTATAAGAGACGCATTTTAACAGGCTGGGGACCAGGCTCGGCCTCAAAACCTCCTGTTCGCGGCTTAAGGGATTGCAAATCCCGATTGCTGCCGGAGCTTCAACCCGGGAATCCTGCAATGATTTTTTATCAATCAGGCTATAAGTAAAAACCTCGTTGAGCCCCAGGCCAACCAGAATGCTCTTTATAAAAGCGACTAAATCCATGGCGTTGCCGCGGGTTACGTTGCCAAAAATGCTGGGGATGCTGGATGGAATACGGTCATAGCCGAAAATACGCACTACCTCTTCGACCAGGTCAATCTCGGAGGCAAGGTCAACGCGAAAGGAAGGGGCTTTTACCGTAAAACGCCCTTTCCCCCCAGGGTTTACCTTAAGCCCTAATCCGGAGAGGATTTTTTTAATTTTAGCATCCGGGATCTTAACGCCCAGCGTCCTGGCAACCCTCGAAGAATCAAGACTGATTTTTCTATCAAAGCGCTTTCTGGCCCCCAGGGCCCGTGCAGCCCGATAATTTCCGCCCGCCAATTTAAGCATCAGCTCTGCCGCCTCCAGAGAGGCCTTCTCCAGATTGCCATGGTCAACCCCCCGCTCAAAACGATAGGCGGATTCGCTGGTGATACCCAATGCTCTTTTTCCGCGGCGCACGAGCACGGGATTAAAAACCGCGGCCTCTAAAAGAACGCCGGAGGTGCGATCGCTGACCTCGGTATCCTTGCCCCCCATCACCCCTGCCACTGCTACGGGGCGCTTCGCATCCGCGATAACCAGTATCTCGGGGGTAAGCTCCTTAGTTTCCCCGTCGATAGTAATAATGCTTTCCCCCTGCCTGCCGCGGCGCACCGCAATCGCCTCCCCCTGCAGCTTATCGAGATCAAAGGCGTGTAAGGGTTGGCCGTATTTAAAAAGTATATAATTGGTAAGGTCTACGATGTTATTGACGCTGCGGCACCCTAAGCCTTCCAATCTCCGGCGCAACCAAAGCGGGGAAGAGGCAACTTTGAGGCCTCTGATAATCTTAAGAGAATAGAGCGGGCAGTCCTTGCTATTTTCGACGCTCAAGCTAAAATCACACCTTTTTAATCCCGGCCTTAACCCGGGCCTGTCCGTTTTTACCTTAAGCCTTAATCCGGTTACGGCCGCTACCTCACGGGCAATACCCAGGATACTAAGCCAATCCGGACGATTAGGGGTTACCTCAGCCTCAAATATAAAATCCCCCTCCCGCGGCTGGACGGATTTTACCTCAAGACCGACCATCGTCAACTTCTCGGCCAAATCCCCCGGGTCGACCCTGATATCCACAAATTCCCTGAGCCAACTATAGGTAAATCTCATCTTAGAACTGCTTCAAGAACCTCGCGTCATTTGTAAAAAACATCCTGATATCGTCAATGCCGTACTTTAACATCGCAATCCGGTCTGCCCCCATGCCGAAGGCAAAACCGGCATATTTCCCACAAGGGTAGCCTACGTTCTTAAAAACGTGGGGGTGGATCATCCCCGCGCCTAGTATTTCCAGCCATCCCTTTCTACCGCAGACGGAACAACCTTTGCCGCCGCAGATAATACAGGAGATATCTACTTCAGCCGAAGGCTCGGTGTAAGGAAAGAAGTGCGGACGGAAGCGCATCTTGGTCTCCTTGCCGAAGACGCTCTTGGCGAAAAATTCCAAAACCCCCTTCAGGTCACCGAAAGTGATGTTCTCATCTACCACAAACCCTTCAATCTGGTTAAACATAAAGGAGTGCGAGGCATCCACTGCGTCCGGCCGATAGACCCTCCCTGGCGCGACGATAGCTAAGGGGGGCCTTTGCGCCTTCATCGCCCGTATCTGCATGGTAGATGTCTGGCTGCGCAAAAGATAACGCCCTTCCTTGCCTGCCGCGGCATCCAGATAAAAGGTATCAAAGGCCTCGCGCGAGGGATGTTCTAAAGGTATGTTCAAGCCGGTAAAATTATTGAATTCCGTCTCTATCTCCGGGCCGTCTATTACCGCAAATCCCATCCTGCTAAAAATCGCGCAGATCTCCTGCGTAACCTGCGTGAGCGGATGCAGATGTCCAAGCTCATGCGCAATCCCGGGCAAACTAATATCAACGCCGGCATCTTCCTCGGCTGCCGCACCCAAGGAATGCCGCTTTTCTGAAATAAGAGAAGAGACGTGGGCCTTGAAGGCATTGACTTCCCGCCCGAAGCAAACGCGCTCTTCCTGCGCAAGGGTAGGGATAATGCCTGTTAATTCAGCCAATACCCCTTTCCTGCCCAGATATTTCAGGCGCAGGGACTCCAGCTCCTCCGGGGAAGCTACCGCCAGAATTTCGTCGTTCAGCTTCGCCTTGATGGACGCAATATCAATACCAGACATAATAACCCCAACAGTACTAGCGCTAAATTCCTCTTGGTGATATTTAAACGCTGCTTGATAGCCCTGCCTGCCCCTATGCGGCGTAATCCAGAAGCGTGGATATCAAGATCTCCTCCGTGTTCCGGGCAGGCACGGTTAAATACTCCCGTTACCGCCACCCAATCCCCCTTGCTACGGTAGTTTCCGGTATACACGATATCCCCTGCCATATCGCGCTCCATCCAAACGCCTATGGCGCCTAACCCGTCATTGACATTGACCCAGACATGGTCCCCGCGCGGCATTATCTCCCCTATAACCTCCCCTTCATAGGTTATGGTCTTGCCGTCGTACTGGCGGGCGTTGTTAATCAGCTCTGCGCTGGAGACAGCCGCAGTATTAGCTGCCGGGGCAGGGGACGGCATTACCAGAAAAGCCAGGATTAACAATGTAATCTGCAGAAACGCTCTCATTTTCCTTTTACCGCCGCAATAAGAAATCCGAAAAGGGTAAAGACCGACATAAACTCCAGCCTCCCAGCCCACATCTGCATCATATAGGTAACCTTCAACGCCGCCGGCATGTTGACGCTGGTAATGCCGCATGAGAGTCCGACATTAGCCGCCGCGGAGGTGGATTCAAAGAGCGAATCCAGAAAGGGATAGCCGAAAAACATCCCGATCAGCGCCCCGGCAAAATAAAGCACCAGGTACGCCAGGGTAATCAAAAACGCGGAGCGCACCTGCTTATCCTCAAGAAACGCCTCCTTGATATGGTGATACCTCTCAACCACCACCGCCTTCTCCGGCAGGATAATCCTCTTTAAATCCTGCTTCAGCGCCTTAATTATCAGGCCAAGCCTGAGCATCTTGATGCCTCCGGTAGTTGAGCAGGTTGCGCCTCCCAGCGCCATAGCCGAAATCATACCTACCAACGCCAGATTGCCCCATTCATTGATAAATTGCCTGGCATAAATGGTCATAAAACCGGTGCCGCTGTGGCCCGAGACAAGCTGGTAAAACCCTTTACGGAACAGCATCACGACCCTCGGATATGCCCCGCTGCGGTCCAGTCCGACTGCGACGATAAAAAATATCGCGGCGATGCTGATAAAGAGCGCTACGGTTTCCAGGTTTTTAAAAATCTCCTTGCGGTTTCCGGTCCAAAGATGATAATGAAGCTTAAAGTTAATCGCGCCCAAGAGCATTATTGAAATAGTCACAACCTCAAATGCCAGGCTGTGGTAATAAAGGATGCTCTGCGACTGCGGGGCAAAGCCGCCGGTGTCAAAGGCAGTCATAAAAATACAGGCGCCGTGAAAAAAGGCCTCCACGGGCCGCATGCCGCCCAGAATCCCCACCGCCCCCAGGGAAAGCGTCCCCAGGCTTAGATAGACGATGCCCACCGTCCAAATGAAGCGCGCGGTATGGATGACGTTCGGAAGGACCTTCTCGTCGCGCGCCTCCCCCACGTACATCTTAAAAGCCCCGGAAAGACCTTTGACAAAAAAAGACAGGGCAATAATAACGATCCCCTGGCCTCCGATAAACATGGTAAGATGGCGCCAGAAATTGTGGGTATAGGAGAAGTGGTCGATATCCTGCGCCAGGGTTAGACCGGTAGTGGCAAAACCAGATATGGCATCAAAGCAGGCATCCAAAAAAGACTTCCAATGGCCGCTTAGATAAAACGGGATGGCTCCCAGAAGCATGGCTGCCAGCCAGGAAAGGGACACCACAATCATCCCCTGCATCCAGTTGAGGTCCTTTTCGGTGGCGCAAAGCTTAACCAGGAGGGTGCCGAAAAGCAGGGCGATTTCAATCGCAATAATAAAATCCAGGACCGGATTGAATTCCTTAAAAACTAATCCGAGGGCAATGGGGACAAGCATCGTAAGCCCCAGGCCTATAACGACCTTGCCCAGATAATAGCCGATACTCCTGATATCTTCTAAGCTAGGGCGAAGGATCATTGTCAAAAGTAAATAACAGCGGCTGAGATTAACAGCCCCATCGCTATGACTGCGATGGTATAAAGGATCTCTACCGCGATGCCGGAAAACGAATCAAAAAAATACCTGATATTCATCAAAGAGTCCCCACCAGGGTATTCAGCAATTGAGGCTCGTTGCCCACGCTGGCGATGGCGATAATGTCGTCCCCGGCCTTAAGCAGGGTGTCGCCTTTTGGCACGATAACCTCTTCCCCCCGCACTATAGATACCAGCACCGAATCCGGAGGCAACTCAACATCTTTAACCTGTTTGTTGATTACCGGGGAGTCTGACGGCAGGTCCACCCGCACGATAGCAAGCTTGCCGCGCTTAAAACTCATGAGGTTGACAAAATCCGAAAAAGAGGCTTCCTCTTCGATAATCTTGGCGATAATCTTGGTGGAATCGATGGGGACGTCCACCCCCAGCTCTGAAAAGGTATGCTCGTTATCGGGGTTGTTGACGCGTCCTACGGTGCGCTGCAACTTAAACCTCTCTTTAGCGAGCTGGCATATAATAAGATTATCCTCATCTTCTCCGGTAACCGCAGCCAGGACATTGGCCTTTTGTATGCCGGCCTCCTCCAGTATCCGCGGGTCGCAGCCGTCACCGTTAATGACCAATATCTCCAGCTGCTTGGCGATCTCTTCGCAGACGGCCTTATCCTTATCTACGATACTGACGGTGTGCCTGCTCTGGTGGAGCCTCTTGGCCAAAAAATAACCTACCTTGCCTGCACCGACAATAACAATGTACATATCGCCCCCTGTTATAGCCCGAACTTCTCCTTGATTTTACGAAGACTGGCTACCTTCACGACCGCGGTTAAAATATCCTTGGCCCTTAAGACATTGCTGGGCTCCGGGATAGTTACGCCCTCCAGCCGCCGCAACGCTACCACCAGGAATTCCCCCGGTATATTGATATCCGCGATGGTCTTACCGATAAACTCGCCCTTAATCTCGATTTCAATAACCCCGAGATCCTTGGCTTCAATAAGATAGCTCGAAAACCGGCTCTCAATAATCTTATCGCGTATCATGGCGGCAAAAAGAATTGTTCCGCTGATAACGTCCAGCCCCAGGGCGCTATAGATACGGGCCCGCTGCGGGTCGTAAACACGCGCGATTACCTTGGATACCTTAAATATCTGCCTGGCGACCTGGGCGGCGATAAGGTTGGTATTATCGCCGTTGGTCACGGAGCAGAAGGCATCCGCCTTCTCAATGCCTGCCTGCTTCAGCAATTTAAGGTCAAAACCGCTGCCGGTCAATGTCAGGCCGTTGAAGGTCTCTCCCAAGCGCTCGAAAGAATTCTGATTCTTGTCTATGATTACTACGTCGTGACCTTCGCTGGAGAGGAGCTTCGCTAATTCCGAACCCACCCTGCCGCAACCCACGATTATAACATACATGTTTTAGCCCTCTTTAGCCTTGCGGATAAAACTCTTACCCGCGCGCGATCTTGACTAATTTTTCAAAGGCCTTGCCGTCTCTAACCGCCAGCTCTGCCAGAACCTTACGGTCCAAGGCAACCTTAGAATCCTTGAGTCCTTTCATAAAGCGGCTGTAGGTAATGCCGTTCTGGCGGCAGGCAGCGTTGATACGCGCAATCCAAAGCTTGCGGAAATCCCTTTTTTTGAGGCGCCTGTCGCGGTAGGCATATACCAATGCGTGCATCAGCGCCCGGCGGGCCTGCTGGAACTGCTTGCTGCGGTCCCCCCAAAACCCCTTGGCCTTCTTTAAAACCCTCTTTTTTCTCCTGCGGGTAGCAACACTGTGTTTAATCTTTGCCATCTAATACATCCTCCTGATTTATCCGTACGGCAGGAGCCTTTTTAAATACCCTGCCTTCTTCTTGTCGGAGAGGACCTTCCCCCGGCGCAACCTCCTGAGCCTGGCTTTCTTCTTGCTTGAAAGAAGATGGCTTTTCCCCCCGGCAACATACTTAACCTTGCGCTTCTTGGTCATCTTGAATCTCTTGCTGACACCTTTTTTCGTCTTTAACTTTGGCATGTCTTTTGTCCTCTTTTATGGTCCGATCATCATATAAATGCTTCTACCTTCTACAATCGGCTCCTTCTCTATCTGCCCGTCATTCTGGGTATCGCTGATAAATTTATCTAAAATCCTGCGGCCTAAATCCATATGCTCCATCTGCCTGCCGCGGAAAACCAACGTAACCTTAACCCTGTCTTTTTTCTTCAGGAACCCGATGGTCTGCTTCAATTTTACCTGATAATCGTGCTCGGTGATATTGGGCTTGATGCGCACTTCCTTGAGCTTGCCGTGGGCCTGGTGTTTTTTGGCCTCGCGTTCCTTCTTTTCCTGATCATATTTAAATTTACTGAAGTCCCCAACGCGGCAAACTGGAGGATTGGCTGTCGGAGCTACCTCAATCAGGTCCAGTTCCTTCTGTTCCGCAAGCTCCAGGGCTTTCTGAATCGATACCACCCCCAACTGCGAACCATCATCACCTATCAGGCGTACCTCGGGCACGCGTATCCTCTCATTGATGCGGATGAACTTTTTTATCGCAACCACCTCCTTTTCTGTATATCCTTAGCGCTTTAGCTAAAAGATAACTTTCTCGTGAATCTCCTTCTTAATGCCCTGGATAAATTCCTTCTTCCCGACGGTAATTATGCCTTTCTTCCCCCGCTTGCGCACCGCCACGGCGTCCTCCTGCATCTCGCGGGCCCCCACCACCAGGATATAGGGCACCTTTGCCATCTCTGCCTCGCGGACCCTTTTATCAAGGGTCTCATTGCGGCTGTCGAGCTCAACGCGTATTCCGCTATCGCTTAATTCTACGGCAAGGCCGCTGGCATATCCTGCAAAGTCATCTTTTATCGGCATAATCGCTGCTTGCGTCGGAGCCAACCATAAAGGGAGGGCGCCGGCATAATGTTCCAGTAGCGCACCCATAAACCTCTCCAGGCTGCCCAGGAGCACGCGGTGCAACATTACGGGTTGTTTTTCCTTTCCGTCACTATCCGCGTAGGTCAGCGCAAACCTCTGGGGAAGCGCAAAGTCGCATTGAACGGTAGCGCATTGCCACTGGCGCTTTAAGGCATCCTTTAACTTAATATCGATCTTGGGACCGTAGAAAGCTCCGTCGCCGACGTTAACCTCGTAACTAAGCCCCTTCTCTTTCAAAGAATCCTCCAGGGCCTGGGTCGCCTTCTGCCAATCCTCATCGCTGCCGATGGATTTTTTGGGCCTCGTGCTCAATTCTATACCCCACTCCTTAAACCCGAAGACCTTCATGACATCAAAAACGAAATCAATAATCCCCTGTATTTCTCCCTTCAGTTGCCCGGGAAGACAGAATATGTGCGCGTCATCCTGGGTAAAACCGCGCACCCGAAGCAGGCCGTGCAAGACCCCCGCCTTTTCGTGGCGGTAGACCGTGCCTAATTCAAAAATCCTAAAAGGCAGGTCTCGGTAACTGCGCTGTTTAGATTTATAAATCAGGATGTGGCCGGGACAATTCATGGGCTTAAGCACGAACTCCTTTCCGTCCACATCAAAAGTATACATATTCTCTTTGTAATATTCGTAGTGCCCTGATGTCTGCCAAAGCCCGGAGTGCATAATGTGCGGGGTAATCGCCATAAGATAACCGCGCTTGAGGTGTTCCTCTTTTTCGTAGTCCTCGATTAGCTTGCGCAGCATAGCACCCTTGGGATGGTAAAACACCAGCCCTGCCCCCGCCTCTTCATGGTAGATATCAAAATATCCCAGTTGGGGGCCTATCCTGCGGTGGTCGCGCCTTTTGGCTTCCTCAACGTTCCCGAGATACTCCTCCAACTCCTTTTTGCTGTTAAAGCAGGTGCCGTAGATCCGCTGCAGCATGGGATTGGTTTCAATGCCATGCCAGTAGGCGCCTGCTACAGAAAGCAACTTAAAGGCCTTGATTTCGCCCGTCGATTTGACATGCGGACCGAGGCATAGGTCTATAAAGCTTGGGCCGGTCTTATATACCGAAACCTTCTCCCCGGGCAGGCCCCTGATAAGCTCCAACTTATAGTCTTCCCCTAACCGCTGAAATAATTGGGCGGCCTCATCTCCGGAGAGCTCCTGGCGGATGAAAGGCTCGTTTCTCTCGATAATCTCCTGCATCCTTGTCTCAATCTTAAGTAAATCCTCTTCGGTAAACGGGTCCTTCTTGTCGAAATCATAATAAAAACCGTCTTCGATAGAAGGGCCTATGGCTAATTTCACCCCGGGCCACAGTTCCTTTACGGCCTCGGCCATCACGTGCGAACAAGAATGTCTTAAGGTATCCAGCTCCATGTTTTAATGGTGGGCGGTAGAGGGCTCGAACCTCTGACCACCACAATGTCAATGTGGTACTCTAACCAACTGAGCTAACCGCCCGTTCCCCGCTATTGTCTTACGCTAATAAAATTTAAAGAACCGCTGCCAGATTTTTGGTGGGCAAGGAGGGAGTCGGACCCTCACGACCTTGCGGCCAACAGATTTTAAGTCTGTCGTGTATGCCATTCCACCACTTGCCCCCTTAAGCGCTCTCTGCCTCTGGCAAACTGATTTTCAGCCAACCTTCTGCCGCAGGCAATCCACCTGCAAAGTCAAGGCGACGAGCGGAATCGAACCGCTGAATAGCTGTTTTGCAGACAGCTGCCTTGCCTCTTGGCTACGTCGCCGCAGATTTTGAAAGAACCTTATTTACTTCGCTGGCAATCTTCTCGACCTCTGCAAGGCAACCGTTGCCTTCTCTGCCGCAAGCCAACCTCCCCCGGCGCGGCCCGACTACCTTAAAGCCCAGGCTTTTTAATTTGGCGATGTTGGCCTGCGTAATTTTATTGGCATACATGTCCTCGTTCATCGCCGGGCAGATCAAAACCGGCGCGCGTGTCGCCAGAATAATGCAGGTCAGGAGGTCGTCAGCTATGCCGCAGGCAATCTTGGCAATGATGTTGGCTGTCGCCGGAGCTACCAGCACCATAGCGGCCTTCTCTGCTAACGCTACATGCTCTACCTGCCAGGGGCCGGGGCGCTCAAACATACCGTAATAAGCCCTGTTGCCCGAGAGGCTCTCAAATATCAACGGGTTCATCAACTTCCGCGCCTCTTCGGTGAGAACCGCCGTAACCGCAAACCCGTTTTCTCCGAGACGCCTGGTAATGTCGCAGGCCTTATAAATCGCGATGCTGGCAGTAACCCCCAGAACGATTTCTTTTTTATTCTCTGGCATGCGCTAATCCTTGGGCTTCTTGTATCGCACCTTGTTTTCGGCAATTTCCGCCAGGGCAACGGTAGAGGGCTTGATGTTAGCATCGAGGTTAACTAAACGCGGTTGTCCCTCGGCAATCTCAAGCGCCCTCTTAGAAGCCATAATTACCAATTTGTAAACGGAGTTGTCACTCTTATCCAAAATGTCCTGGATGCCTTGCGCCATTAATCTCTTTACCTCCCCTATGCCTTATAGCCGATTTTTTCTAAAATTATCCCCTTTAACGCCATTAGTGCCTGATTTAGGTTTTTATTCTCCACCCGATAATCGTACTTGTGCGCCAGTCGCATCTCTCTGTCGGCTAATCCTAAGCGCTGGCGGATTTCCTTCTCTTTGGTGTGGCGGCAACGCTCCCTGATGCGTGAACGCAGCGCCTCCAGAGAAGGAGGCAGGATAAAGACCGTTACGGTATTGCGCGGCAAGATACGCCTGAGCCGCAATGCCCCTTTAAAATCGAGGCAGAGTATAACATGCTTGCCCCTCTTGAATTGCTCATCGACAAACTCGCGGGGCGTGCCGTAATAATACCTTAAATACCTGGTCCATTCAAGGATTTTCTTGGCGCGCAGCAGCTGCCGAAACCTGCTTTCGCTGATAAAAAAATAGTCCTTTGCCTGTCTCTCCCCGGACCTCTTGGGCCTGGTAGTAAATGATACGGACCTGGTAAGTCTGGTCCTAAGCCGCCTGTCCCTGATTAGCCTCTCTACAAGGGTACTCTTGCCAGATCCCGAAGGTCCGGAAACCACAAAGACAAACCCTTGCCTCATCATTCTACGTTCTGTAGCTGCTCCCGTATCTTCTCTACCTGGCTTTTAATCTGGACCGCCTTCTGTGAAATAATCTTATCGCAGGATTTAGCCCCCATGGTGTTGGCTTCGCGCTGCATCTCTTGGGAGATAAAATCCAGTTCTTTGCCTATCGAGCCGTTTTTGGCAATCTTGGATTTAAAGCTGCTGACGTGAAAGGCGAGCCGCTCGATCTCCTCTGCAATATCACTATCCCTCAAAAAGCTGCTGCGTTCCTCGTCGGATGGCAAACGCTCGAGCCTCCTCTTGACTGCCTTCTTGAAATGCGCCCTTATGCTGTCCAGGTAACCCGATACCGTCGTGGCGCGATTTTTTAAATGGCGATATAACGCTGCCCCTTCTCTCCGTCGCATTGCGCTCATATTATCTAGACTGGCAGCCAAAAGGACGCGCAGGTGCGGCCAAATCTTCTCATAGGAAAGCGGACTCTCTTCCAGCCCCAGGACACCCGGCAGCTGAATGAGGCTTTCCAGGCTTATATTGTTTTTCAAGCGGAACTTCTTTTTTATCTCTGCGAGCGCCAGAAGGTAATTTCCCAAGAGCTTTTTGTTAATAACCACGCTGTTGGCGCGCGCGCCGCTGATGCTGACAACGCAGGTAATCCTGCCTCTCTTGACACGGGATTCAATCTCTTTCTTGACCCTCTCCTCCAGGGAAAGAAACCCCTCCGGCAGGTGTAGCACAATATCCAGAAATTTATGATTTATGCTGCGCAACTCTACCTGGATCTTGCCAAAAGGCTCTACCCGCGCCTCGCGTCTGCCAAAACCGGTCATGCTTTTTATCATTATCGTCGCCCCCTGTTATGCCCAGACCCTAACTTTTTTTGTCTCTTCAAGGGCCTCCTTAGTCGGGTACAAATCTACGATTATCTCCTCCGGCTTAAACCAGAGTTTTATCTCGCGCTCTGCCTCCGATTCGCTAGAAGACACATGAATGACATTTTCATAGACGCCCTTGGTGGTAATCCTCCCGTAGGAACCGCGGATAGAAGTGGGGTCGGCCTCTTCGGGGTTGGTAGCTCCGGCGAGCTCCCGGCACTTGGTGATAGCGCCATCCCCCCAATAAATCAACGCCATAATCTTGCGCCGGTTATGCAGTTCTCCGCAAAAATAACGGACCAGCTCTTGGAAAAACGGCTTATCCTTAAGGTGCCGGTAATGCTCTTCAGCTAATTTATTAGAAACCTTGGTAATCCTGGCCGCAATGATCTCCAGCTTCGTCTCTGAAAGCCGTGTCAGGATATTGCCCGTCAACGATTTCTTCAGGCCGTCTGGCTTGATGAGAATTAAGGTTGCCTGATTACTCATATGGCGCCGCCTCCTCTAATGCAATTGACAATCCTTTCCAGGTCTTGCTGGGAATAGAATTCTATCGAAATAGTGCCGCGCTTTTTTCTTTTGCTTACCCTGACCTTGGTGGCCAAAAGTTGCTGCAGCTGTTCTTCAGCCACCACCACATAGGTTTCGCGGCCAGCCTGCGGCCGCATGCGCATCCTGGAGCCTTTCGGGCGATGTCTGCGGATTATCGCCTCCAGCTCTCTTACTGATAACCCCTTGGCAAGAATCTCATGCGCCAGGCGGCGCTGCTGGTTAGAGTCTTCCAATTCAAGTAGCGCCCTGCCATGTGCAAAAGAAATTTCCCCTTTCTTGATTTTATCCTGAATCTCTTGTGGTAACTTTAATATTCTCAATAGGTTAGCAACGGAAGCCCTCGCCCTGCCCAGTATTTGGCTTATCTTCTCCTGGGTCATATCAAACTTGTCCATGAGGTACTGGTATGCGCGAGCCTCTTCAATAGGATTGAGGTTCTGGCGCTGTATATTTTCAATCAATGATAGTTCGAGGGAGTCGTGGTCTGCAACATCTTTAACGATAACGGGGAGCTCTTTCAAATCTAACGCACTGGCAGCCCGAAACCTTCTTTCTCCCGCAATAAGTTCGAATTGCTCCCCCTGCCTGCGCACAAGGAGCGGCTGCAAAACGCCTTTCTCCTTGATGGACTGCATCAATTCCTCTAACCCTTGAGCGTCAAAGTCTTCGCGGGGCTGCCAGGGATTGGGTTTGATTTTTTTGATGTCAACCAAAAGAACGTCGGCTTTTTTATCCTCAGCCCCTCTCTCCGGTATTAACGCCCCTATCCCTTTGCCTAATGCCTTCTTCTCCATCATGCCTTCTCCTCCGGAACATCCTGAGCAATCTCAATGCTTTCTTTATGTAGCGGCGCCAGGCCTAAAATCTCTCTGCTTAAATCCTCGTATTTCTGGGCCCCAAGAGAGTTTTTATCGTATAAAGCAATGGGCTTCCCAAAGCTGGGAGCTTCTGTGATACGGATATTGCGAGGGATAACCGTATCATAAACCTTTTCATTGAAATAATTTCTTACTTCCTTGATTACTTCCCGCGTCAAATTAGTCCGAAAATCCGCCATAGTTAATAAGACTCCTTCGATTTCTAAGGAGGGGTTAAGGTTCTCTCTTACAAGCTTAACTGTATTAATGAGTTGCGTCACTCCTTCCAAGGCATAATATTCACATTGAACAGGGATAAGCAAGGAATCCGCCGCACATAATGAATTAATGGTCAAAAGCCCTAGCGAAGGGGGAGAATCTATGATTATAAAATCAAGGTTTCCCTTTTCTTGTGTCAGGGCCCGTTTTAAACGGTATTCCCTGCCCATTACCCCTACTAGCTCTACTTCAGCTCCTGTCAAATCGAGATTGGAAGGCGCAAGATATAAATTTTGAATTGCTGTTTTTTGGAGAGTTTCTCTGATATCAAGCTCTTCTAATAAGACGTGGTAAGTACTTTTCTTGATATCGTGCTTATTGATACCTAATCCGCTGGTGGCATTTGCCTGGGGGTCAAGGTCAATGACTAATACTTTTTTTTCAGCTAAAGCCAAGTAACTGGCTAAGCTAATGGCAGTTGTAGTTTTGCCGGTACCACCTTTTTGGTTACAAACCGCAATAATCTTACCCATTGAAAAATATGGAGTTACAAAATGTTCCACGCGGAAACATTTATCTCGATCTATCGCTTATCTTTATTATCTTATAGGTTTTAAGGTTGTCAAGTCTTTTCTCTGGATTTGATTACTGTTATGCGCACTTTGGCCAATTTAGCTCCTGACATTCCAAACAGCCCCTTTTCCTCTTCAGAGAGCACCTCTATCTTAAGTCTCTCCAGCGGCAGCCTTAATTCCTGGAGCGCTTTATCAATCGCTTCTTCTACTGTTTTTCCTTCGAACTCGCGGGTAATTTGAGGGGTCATTTTGGGCGATTAATCAACAATTGTTGCAGCATCATTAGAGAGCTATTCACAAACCAGTAAAGAACAAGACCCGATGGCATACGATAAAAAATGAAACCAAACATCACCGGGAAAAGAATAAGCATTAACTTCTGTTGCTCTGCGGAAGCGCTACTCATGCTTTTCGAAGAAATCTTCTGCTGCATAAACATCGCAACAGCCATTAAAATAGGTAAAATATTAATCTCATTTCCCAGAAAAGGAAGCTTATGAGATAATGTAATGAGCCTGTCTGGTTCTGATAAATCTTTAATCCATAGAAATTCTGCACCTTTTAAGGCTGCCGAACGCATTAATACCTGGTACAGGGCGAAAAATATGGGTATTTGTAATATCATGGGCAAACAACCGCCAAAAGGATTAACTTTATATTTGCGATAAAGCTCCATTATTTCCTTGTTTAATCTTTGGGGGTTATCTTTATAATTTGCCCTTAATTCCTCAATGCGAGGCTGCAATGCCTGCATTGCTTTCATCGAATGCATCTGCTTTAAAGTCAATGGGTAAAGAATAAGATAAATTAAAATGCTGAGCAATATAATTGAGAGGCCCCAATTATGCACAATAATATGAATTATGCCAAGTAATTTCAAAAGGATACGGGCGATAAAATCAAAGACTCCGTAATAAATAACTCCTGACCATTGAGGATTGATGCTGTTTATCATATGTAACTCTTGCGGCCCCATATAGATAAAAAATTTCTGCTTTATTTTTTCTCCGGAGATCAAAGAAAGTTCCGGAGAGTAGAGAATAGGCTGGGTTTCAGAGGAATTAAGTTTTGCCAGGGTTAAATTGTAAGAGGGGCTGGCTGGTTCCAAGATTTCGCAAAAATAACGCTCGCGCCAACCAATAAACTTTATATTTTCCCAGCTGGCGTCCTTGCGGGGATTAGGATGGAGAACGTCTCCGTTTAAAGCAACCGTAATATCCTGATAATTCGGCAGATTACCGTGTTTGGAAAAATCCAAAATTACGGGGATTAATCCTATGGAGGTATTTAGGGCATCGCTACTTTTATTAATAATTTCTATCTCTAACTCTATGTAATAATTAGAGTTATTAAAAATGAACCGTTTGAGAATTTGCAAATCTTTACCATTATAAACAAAGGTGGCCTCTTTATCCGTGAGAGATTGATTTTTAAAGACAAACCGGGGATCAGCAAGGGCAAGTCCATATTTCAAAGGCACGCGGTGAGAACGGTAGTCCTTAAAAATTATTTCCTTAATTGCTGCGCGGGGCTCATCAAAATCAATTGCGAGCTTGTCCGTGGAAAAAGCAATGGTTTTGCCATTTTCACTAAAATTAACGGCGGGCGTTTCTGGTTGAACCCTTCTCGGTTTTGGCTCAGGGAGAGGCTGTTCTAAGGCGGCCTCTTTTTTTATAACTTCTTTATTATCAATATGATAAGATTTTGAAGTCAGCGCAGACCAGGTTAATAAAACCAGTAATGACAAGGCAATAGCCAGAATCAATCTTTTTTCCATAGGTTTCCTTATGTTAAGGGGTCATACCATGATTTTCCGGAGTAGGGGTGGCAGTGCAATATCCTGAACATCCCTTTTAATAAACCGCGCAAGACGCCATACTTGCTAATGGCCTGGCAGGTATATTCTGAACAGCTCGGAGTAAAACGACAACAGCACGGCAGCCATATCCTCACATACCCCTGATAAAAACCAATAAGGGCGATGGATATCTTCTTTAGCATTAAATGGTCAGTTTTTTTCTGCCCTTGCCACGCCGCCTGGCAAGCAGCTTCCTGCCGCTCCTGGTGGCCATTCTTTTCAAGAAGCCGTGACGGCGTTTACCGACGAGCTTTGTAGGGGTTTTTAGATGTTTTTTCATTTCCTTCTTTCTTTAAAACAAACCTTCTGCCTACATGCCAACGGGGTTTCCCCGGGCTGCTTTTAATAATAGGTTTTAATTATAACATAAAGAAAGGCCAAGTCAATGCAAATTCTAAGAAGCAAACCCAGAGATGCAAAAGCGGTTTGTAAAAATTTCTGCAGGCCGCCAGAAACTCATATTTGTTATTTTTGTTGACGGCGTCCGGGAGTAGTGTATAATAATTAACGCTTTGTTTTTTTTATTGCAATGGTTTTAATCCCTGTTATAATACTTTCCACAGGTTTATACAATTTGTGGATAAGCTGTGGATATTGTGTAAATCCCGAACAACCCCTCGATAATTAATAGGAAAGCTGAATGCTTGAGCTCTGGGACAAGGCTTGCGAACGCCTGAAAGATAGATTAGGTAAGGCCTCTTTTGAAAGCTGGATATCCCCCTTAAAGGTTAAAGCCAAAGACAAACACTCCGTAATCCTGGAGGCGCCGGACCAGTTTTTTAAGGATTGGCTCAAGGAGCATTACGTTACGGTTATCTCCGACGTTCTCAGCAGTATCGCAAAGAGCGAGATCTCGCTCGAGGTCGTAGTAAAAACGCCGGAGGCGGTGCCGGGCGAAAAGGGACACCTCAAGGAAATCGACGTTTCTGTGTTAAAAGACCCCCGCAGCCCCCTGAATCTTAATCCGCGTTACACGTTTGAAAATTTTGTGGTGGGGCCTTCCAACCGTCATGCCCACGCATACTGTCTGGCAGTAGCGCAGTCGCCCGCCAAAAATTATAATCCCCTTTTTATCTACGGAGGGGTGGGCCTAGGGAAAACCCACCTTATGCAGGCGATCTGCCATTTCGCAAAAGACAAAAACCCTGCAAAACTAAAAATATTCTATACTACCTCTGAGCGTTTTACCAACGAGCTCATCGACGCCATCCAGCACCACTCTACTAACGCCTTCAGACAAAAATACCGCAACGTGGACATCCTGGTTATCGACGACATTCATTTCATAGCAGGCAAGGAGTCTACCCAGGAAGAATTTTTTCACACCTTTAATGCCTTATACGACGCCCACAAACAGATCATCGTCTCCTCCGACCGGCCACCGAAAGAAATCTCTAACCTCCAGGATAGATTGATATCCCGTTTTAGCTGGGGGCTAACTACCGATATCCAGCCGCCGGATTTTGAGACAAGGGTAGCAATACTGAAGAAGAAAATTGAACGCGAGCCGGTAGCAATCCCTGACGAGGTCATCTTTTTTATCGCACAACTCATCAAGACCAACATCAGAGAATTAGAGGGAGCCCTCATACGGACAATCGCATACTCTTTATTGGAAGAAAAGCCCATTACGCTAGATTTGACCAAAGAGGTTTTAAGAGACCTCCTGAAAGAACCTAAAAAATTAATCACTGTGGATTTTATCCAGCGTTGCGTAGCTGAAGAATTTGGGGTATCACTGCACGATTTCAAGGCTAACCGCCGGCATAAAAATATCGTCCTGCCGAGACAGATAGCTATGTACTTAAGCAGGGAGTTGACCGACCTTTCATTGCCTGAGATAGGCGATTTTTTCGGCGGCAAGGACCATACCACTGTTTTACATTCTTATAATAAAATTAGGGGGGAATTAAAAATCAATCAAGGTATGGCAAATAGGATAGAAAGGATTATTCAGGTTATTCAACAATAAATTCAATTGTTTTTAAGAAGATTTTATAAAGCCCAGGTTGTTTATCTTGTTATGGTTACGTCGTTTTTAACATAAACCAAACAGTATTACTACTAATACTTTATAAATATTTAATATATTAATAATAAAAGGAGTTGGGGATGAAGTTTAAAACAGGGAAAGAGACCTTATTAACCGCAATACAAAGCGTACAGAATGTTATAAGTCCCAAGATAGCCTTACCTATATTATCAAATATTTTAATCGAATCTCAACAGGACGCTATTAGATTAACCGCCACTGATTTAGATATAGGAATAACCTGTGTAATTAATGTGAATATTCAAGAAGTTGGGGCCATAACCATACCAGCCAAAAGATTTAATGATATTATACGCGAATTACCGGGCGATGAAGTATCCATTACCACTAAAAAAAACAATCAGGTTAGCATTGAAACAGGCCAATGTCATTTTAAGGTTATGGGGTTGGCCCCCGAGGAGTTTCCTAAACTCCCAGATTTTAAAGATAAAGAAACCATTAAAATAGAGCAGGCTACCCTGAAACACATGTTGGGGTTGACATCTTTTGCGGTATCTTCAGATGAAAGCCGCTATATCTTAAGCGGTATATTGTTTAAGATTCAAAAAAGCACCATCACGCTGGTTGCTACCGACGGAAAGCGCCTGGCGGTGGTTAATAAAAAACCAAAACAGGATATTGATAAAGATATCCAGATAATCGTTCCTTTAAAAACCATCCAGGAATTAAACCGCAATCTTCAAGAGGATGGGGATGTTTCAATGGTGTTGGGTGACAATCAGGTGATGTTTGATTTGGGTCAAACAGCCGTAATCTCGCGCTTGATTGAGGGGGAATTCCCCGATTATCGCCAGGTTATCCCGCCGCAATCAGAAAACAAAATGAGGGTTAATCGGGAAGAGTTTCTGTTGTCTGTAAAAAGGGCGGCTCTTTTATCAACCCCAGATTATCAAGCGGTAAAACTGGAGATCTTTAAAAATAAATTGGTGGTCTCTAAGTCTACTCCCGACGTGGGAGAATCCCGGGAAGAATTGGGGGTGGGTTATCAGGGCAAAGAGCTGATTATTGGTTTTAACCCGTTTTATTTAATAGATGTCCTTAAAAATCTTGAAGAAGACGAGATAGATCTGGAGTTGACCGATAGCGAAAAACCCGGGGTAATACGTAGCAGCGGGTATATTTATATTGTCTTACCGATGCGTTTAGGTTAAAATATGCAAGTTATCAAGGAAACGGTTGCGGATTTCATGCGGGAATTAAAAAGTAAAAGAGGGCATTCGGGTAAGGATGGCCCCGAGCGGCTGCTCAGGGTTGCTTTATCCGGGGAGGACCTTAAACATACAAGGTTTGGTTATTTAAAAAAAGGAGTCCTGGGGATTGAGGTAGATTCTTCCTCCAGGCTTTACCTTTTGACGATGCGCAAAGAAATAATCCTGGAGAGACTGCGGAAAAAAACAAGCGCGGTTCGGGATGTGCGTTTCCGTTTGGGGGGCTTAGGGTGAAAAAGAAGAAGGGCGAGCTCAAACCAGAAAAAGGCGAGGGGCAGGCGGTTAAGAAGGCTGAGCGCGCCTACGATGCCACCACCATCCAGGTATTAGAGGGCACTGAGGCGGTGCGCCGTAGGCCGGCGATGTATATCGGGGATACTTCGATACGAGGCTTGCACCATCTCGTATACGAAGTGGTGGATAATAGCATTGACGAATCCCTGGCCGGTTACTGTAATGTCATCGCGGTGGATATCCATCCCGACAACAGTATTAGTGTTACGGATAATGGCCGCGGCATCCCGGTGGATATGCATAAGACCCAGAAAAAACCGGCGGTGGAGGTTGCCTTGACTACCCTGCATGCCGGGGGGAAATTTGACCACCGCGTCTATAAGGTTTCGGGAGGATTGCACGGGGTGGGTGTCAGCGTGGTTAATGCGCTTTCGGATTGGTTGGAGGTGGAGGTAAAGCGCGACGGAAAGATTTATCACCAGCGCTACGAACGCGGCAAAACCGCTTCCAAACTCACGGTTATAGGCAAGAGTAATTCCACCGGCACCAAGGTAACCTTTAAGCCGGACAAGACAATCTTTAACAAGACGGAGTTTTCCTACGATATCCTCTCGCAGCGGCTCAGAGAGCTCGCCTTTTTAAATAAGGGTCTCAGGATCAAGTTAAGCGATGAACGCAATGATAAGGAGGCGGTTTTTGAATTTGCGGGCGGGGTTGTGTCGTTCGTCGACTACCTCAATAAAAACAAGGCACCGCTGCACGGCAAGGTTATTTATTTTGAGAAAACCCAGGATGCCGTTGCGATGGAGGTCGCCCTTCAGTATAACGACGGTTACGCCGAAACCATCTTTTCTTTCGCCAATAACATTAATACCGTTGAAGGCGGCACGCATCTTTCAGGTTTTAAGTCCGCGCTTACCCGCGCCATCAACCAGTATGCCAAAAGCAAGAACCTCATAAAGAGCGAGGAGATTAGCGTTAGCGGAGACGATGTCCGCGAGGGGTTGACTGCCGTGGTAAGCGTAAAAGTCCCCAACCCTCAGTTTGAAGGCCAAACTAAAACCAAGCTCGGTAATTCCGAAGTTGAAGGCCTAATGGCCTCTGTGAGCTTTGAGGGGCTATCTGCTTATTTTGAAGAAAACCCTTCAATTGCCAACAAAATCGTAGATAAGGTTATCGTTGCTTCGCGTGCCCGCGAAGCGGCGCGTAAAGCCAGAGAGCTTACGAGACGCAAGGGGGCGCTGGAGGGCGCAGGCTTGCCGGGCAAGCTGGCGGATTGTTCTGAGCGGGACGCCGAGCTTTGCGAGCTATACGTTGTAGAAGGGGATTCTGCCGGAGGCTCTGCCAAGCAGGGGCGCGACCGCAGGTTCCAGGCCATCCTGCCTATTAAAGGCAAGATATTAAATGTCGAAAAGGCGCGGCTGGATAAGATTCTTTCCAATGAAGAGATACGCACGATCATTACCGCTCTCGGTACCGGCGTAGGCGAAGAGTTTGACATTACAAAACTACGCTACAGCAAATTGATCCTGATGGCGGATGCCGATATCGACGGCTCGCATATCAGGACGCTTTTGTTGACGCTTTTGTACCGTCAGATGCCCAGGCTTGTGGTGGAGGGGCACGTCTACATTGCCCAACCTCCGCTTTACAAAATTAAACGCGGCCAGAGAGAAGAATATATCCAGACTGAACAGCAGCTGAATGAACTGTTGTTAGACCTGGGGCGCGAAGGTCACCGGTTTGTACGCCTGAAAGATAAACAGGTATTTAGCGATAACCAATTCAAGGATATACTATTCCTCTTGGTAGAATTAGAAAGATTTTCCAGAATTTTAGAAAAAAGGGGAGTAGAGCTTTCAAAATACATCCTTTTCAGGAATCAAAAGACCAAAAAAATGCCTATTTATAGGGTAAAAGTGGAGGGAAAAGACCATTTTATATATTCAGATAAAGAATTGGCAAGATTTACTGAGTCTTTAGGCAAGGAGACAGAGCACGATATTATGGAATTATTTGAGGCTGCGGAGATTGATGGGATTCTGACAAAACTGGAGAAACTGGGTTTGGTAACGGAGAGTATTTATCCGGCCGTCCAAATTGACGCTAGCGTAACGACTTCCAAAGATAGCAAAAAAACCAAGGCGCCCTACCGCATCACCAATGAAAAAGAGTCCAAGGACCTCTTTTCCTTAAAGGAGGTCTTGGGGTATGTCAAGGAGGCCGCCAGCAGAGGCATGCATATCCAGCGCTATAAAGGGTTGGGAGAGATGAATCCGCATCAGCTATGGGAGACTACCATGGATCCCGATAAGCGCACTATATTGCAGGTGACCCTGGAGGATGCCGTTGAGGCCGACAAGATGTTTACGGTCCTGATGGGGGATCAGGTGGAGCCGCGCAGGCAGTTTATCGAAGACTACGCCCATCAGGTTAAGAACTTGGATATTTAATATGTATACGCGTAACGAAAAGATAGTACCGGTTTATATTGAGGAGGAGGTAAAGGACGCCTATTTAAATTACGCGATGAGCGTAATTGTGGGCCGGGCCCTGCCGGATGTGCGCGACGGCTTAAAGCCGGTGCACCGCCGCATCCTCTATGCTATGCAAGAGCTCAACCTTGAGCACAGCAAGCCTTATAAGAAATGTGCCCGTATCGTCGGAGAGGTGCTGGGAAAATACCACCCCCACGGCGACGCCGCGGTGTATGATACCCTTGTCAGGATGGCGCAGGATTTTTCGCTGCGCTACCCCTTGGTTGACGGACAGGGGAATTTCGGCTCGGTTGACGGAGATACGGCAGCAGCGATGCGTTATACCGAGGCCAGGCTTGCCTCCGTCGCTGACGATATCCTGGGGGATATTGATAAAGACACCGTAAATTTCGGGCCGAACTTTGATTCTTCTCTCCGGGAGCCGCTTTTGTTGCCGGCCTCTCTGCCCAACCTTTTGGTCAACGGCTCAAGCGGTATTGCCGTAGGCATGGCGACCAACATTCCGCCGCATAACCTTAATGAAATAGCCGACGCAATTATTTATATTCTTGACCATCCCGAGGTCGAGGCAAAGGATCTCCTGCGGCATGTCAAGGGGCCGGATTTCCCAACCGGCGGGCTCATCTGCGGCAAGGCAGGCATCAAAGACGCCTATACTACCGGCAGGGGCAAGCTTGTAGTGCGCGCCCGCGCCACCATAGAGCATCAGAAGAACGGCAAGGACCTTATCGTAGTTACCGAGATCCCCTACCAGGTGCAGAAGGCTTCTTTGATTGAGGCCATGGCGGGGCTGGTGGAAGACAAGAAGATCGAGGGGGTATCGGATATCCGGGACGAATCCGATAAGGATGGCATGCGCATTGTGGTGGAGCTTAAACGTGATGCCGAAGCCCAGATTATTCTAAACCAACTCTTTAAGCATACGCAGCTTGAGACCACCTTCGGCGTCATTATGCTGGCATTGGTGGAGAACCGCCCGCGCGTCCTAAACCTGCGCCAGATACTCGACGCCTATATTGAACACCGCAAGGTCATCATACGCCGGCGCACCCAGTTTGAATTAGACAAGGCCCTAAAAAGGGCGCATATCCTGGAAGGCCTCAAGATCGCGCTTAAGTTCATCGACCGGATTATCAAGACCATCAAGACCTCCAAGAATACCGAGAACGCCAAGGAGCGCCTGGTTAAGGAATTTGATTTGTCCGAGGTTCAAGCCCAGGCGATCCTTGAGATGCAGTTGCAGCGCTTGACTGCCCTGGAGCGCGAGAAGATTGATGCCGAATACGCCGAGCTCCTTAAAAAGATAGAGCTCTGCCGCGCGATCCTTGCCTCCGAGAAGAAGATAGAGGGTATCATCAAGGAAGAGCTGGAGGGGCTCAAGAAGAAATACGGAGACGAACGCAAGACCGACGTTGCGGCGGAGGTAGAGGAGCTGGAGGTGGAGGATCTCATTGCGGAAGAGGACGTGGTAGTCACCATCAGCCACAGCGGCTATATCAAGCGCCTGCCGGTAAGCGCTTATCGTAAGCAAAAACGCGGGGGCAGGGGGGTTACTGGCGCAGAATTAAAGGAGGAGGATTTTATTGAGCACCTCTTCGTCGCCTCAACCAGGGATTACCTGCTTATCTTTACCGACAAGGGGCAGGTGCACTGGCTGAAGGTTTATGAGATCCCTCAGGCAAGCCGGACATCCAAGGGCAAGGCCATTGTTAACCTCCTGCAGATGGCCCCCGGCAGCAAGATAAGTTCGACCATACCGGTAAAGGAATTCGCGGAGGATAGATATTTGGTAATGGTGACGAGGTGCGGGCAGGTTAAAAAGACCAGGCTGGATTCCTACGGTAATCCGCGCAAGGGGGGCATCATTGGAATAACCCTGGATAAAGATGACGAGCTTATCGGTGTGGAGCTTACCGACGGTAAACAAGAGTTATTGATTGGCACCCGCCAAGGAAAGGCAATCCGGTTTCTGGAGTCGAAGGTACGAGACATGGGGAGGGCGGCGCGCGGCGTACGCGCAATATCCCTAAGCAAGAAAGACGGCGTTATTGATATGGTGGTGCCCCAAAAGGATTCCAGCATCCTGACGGTTACCGAATTGGGTTTTGCCAAACGCACGCCGGTAGAGGAATACCGCCTGACCAGCCGCGGCGGTAAAGGCATCATTAACATCAAGGTCACCGGCAAAAACGGGCAGGCAGTAAAACTCAAGACGGTTTCCGACAAAGATGAACTAATGGTGATTACCCAAAACGGCATGTTTCTGCGTTGTGCCGTCAAGGATATCCGTGCTACCGGCAGGTCTGCCCAGGGGGTGCGTCTTATCAAGCTCCAGGATAAGGACCGCGTTTCCTGTGTCGCCCCGGTAATTGCAGAAGAGGGTTAGTTTGTCCCCATCGTCTAGTCTGGTCCAGGACAAGAGCTTTTCAAGCTCTCGACACCGGTTCAAATCCGGTTGGGGACGCTTATTTTAAATGTGCGGGATAATCGGATATATCGGAGATAGAGATGTCCAGCCCGTTCTTCTTAACGGGCTTAAGCGCCTGGAGTATCGCGGTTACGATTCCAGCGGCATGGCGGTACTGCTTGGCAAGAAGCCCGCTATTTCAATCAGGAAATCCCCAGGCAAAATCAGCGCCCTTGAAAAACTGCTAGGAAATAAGCCTCTCTGCGGCACGCTCGGCATTGCCCATACCCGCTGGGCTACCCACGGAGCACCCACCCGGATTAACGCCCACCCCCACAGTGACTGCAATAAGGAGATTGCGCTGGCGCACAACGGCATCATCGAGAATTATGAATCGCTCAAGGCCCAGCTTATTAAAGAGGGGCATCGTTTCTTGAGCCAGACCGACACCGAGGTCATCGTGCATTTGATTGAGAAATTCTACAAGACCAACGTTTTATTGGAAGACGCGGTGCGGCGCGCCCTGAAGCTCGTAGTGGGTTCTTATGCTATTGCGGTTATCAGCAGCAGGGAGCCGCAGAAATTGGTAGGGGCTCGCTTCGGAAGCCCTCTGATTGTCGGGCTGGGGAGTAGCGAGAACTTTTTGGCTTCGGATGTGCCGGCGATTATGGAATACACCAAAGAGGTTGTTTTTCTTGGCGAGAAAGAAATAGCGGTCCTGGAGCGCGGCAACGTCAGGATAACCGATATCGAAGGGGAGCAGCTGCGCAAGAAGGCCAGCCTTATCGCCTGGGATATCGCTCAGGCCCAGAAGCAGGGCTATAAGCACTTTATGCTTAAAGAAATAAATGAGCAGCCCCAGATTATCGATAAATTTTTGAGCGCCAGGATTAAAAACGGCGGCTCCGAGGTCGTTTTTCAGGAACAGGACATACCCGAAGATAAGCTCAAGAGCGTCAGGAATATAGCGATAGTAGCCTGTGGTACCGCCTGCCATGCGGGCTTGGTCGGCAAATACATTTTAGAATCCCTTTGTTCCATTCCCGTTACGGTAGATGTCTCAAGCGAGTTCCGTTACCGCAAGTTGCTTATAGATTCCGATACCCTGGTGGTAGCGATAAGTCAATCCGGAGAAACGGCGGATACCTTGGCAGGCGTCAAGGAGGCCAGGAAGCTGGGCGCCTCCGTATTGTCGATTTGCAATGTAGTAGGCTCCACCCTTACCCGCGAGTCCGACGGAATTATCTATACCCATGCCGGTCCCGAGATCGGGGTAGCCTCTACCAAGGCCTATACTGCCCAGTTGGTAGCTTTGTATCTTTTGGCCTTTTATCTGGCGGAGACCAGAAATATCCTGAATCAGAAGGAGGTCTGCGGGTATCTGCAAGGATTAAGGAGGATTCCGAGGCTGCAGGAAGACATTTTGAGAAAGCAGGAAGAGATTGCCAGGCTTGCGCGTCGGCATTCGCACTTCGGCTCATTCTTGTACCTGGGCCGCAACATTAATTTCCCCTCCGCATTAGAGGGGGCGCTCAAGCTTAAAGAGATTTCTTACATCCCGGCCGAAGGGTATGCCGCCGGAGAGATGAAGCACGGCCCCATCGCCCTTATTGATGAGTACCGGGCAGTAGTATGCATTGCCCCCCGGTCCCCCATTTACGATAAGATGATTTCAAACATCCAGGAGATACGCAGCCGGGGGGGCAGGATTATCCTTATTGCCACTGAAGGAGATGAAGAGATCAAGGAGCTCGCGGGGGAGGTTATCTATATCCCCCGGGTGGAGGAATTCTTTTCTCCGTTGCTCGTGGCTTTGCCCCTGCAGTTATTGGCCTACCATATTGCGGTAAAACGCGGTTGTGATGTGGACCAGCCGCGCAATCTCGCTAAATCCGTAACCGTGGAATAATGCTTTATATCGTTGCTACCCCCATCGGCAATCTAAAAGACATAACCCTGCGCGCCCTGGAGGTAATGAGGTCCGTAGACCTGATAGCCTGTGAGGACACGCGGCGTACCCGCATCCTATTGCAGCATTACGGCATAACCGTTCCCACAACCAGTTATTTTCAACACAATCGCATTACCAAGGGGCAACGCATCCTGGAAGTGCTTAAGGAAGGCAGGTCCGTTGCTCTGGTTTCAGATGCCGGCACGCCAGGGATACTTGACCCCGGCTACCACATTATAAATTTGGCGATAAAGAACAATGTCGCGGTTACGGTCATACCGGGGCC
Organism: Candidatus Omnitrophota bacterium; assembly: GCA_041649115.1. Classification (GTDB taxonomy): domain Bacteria; phylum Omnitrophota; class Gorgyraeia; order Gygaellales; family Profunditerraquicolaceae; genus JBAZKK01. The sequence goes on from JBAZNT010000009.1 coordinate 63,322, forward strand.
CGCAGCTTTTATCGTCGCCCTGGTGGCATCTGGCAAGCCGGCGCACCGTTTTATATTTGAAGGGTTTCTGCCTATAAAGGCGCAGGCGCGGCGTAACCGCCTAAAGGAACTCGCGCAATTTAAATATACCGTCGTATTCTATGAGTCCTGCCACCGCATCCTTGCGACGCTAGCAGATATCAAGGGTCTCTGGCCGGAGCATGAGGTTGTTGTCGGCAGAGAGCTTACCAAGAAGTTTGAAGAGATTATCCGCGCCAGGCCCGAAGATATCATTTCCCGCCTTAAGGCCGCTCCCGCGCGCGGAGAGTTCGTGGTGATAATATAAAATCAGGGTAATAAATCACTCGATAGTTACGTTGACGCTGATGGTGAGATTTTGGTCTTGGCTGGTAGCCTGGGAGATGCTGATATTGGTATAGGTCTTTTCGTATACTACGCCGTCTTCTTCCGTGAGGTTATTGGTTATCCCCAGGCTTCTGTCGGCGGGGTTGGAAGAAGTGGTGTTGAATGTCCCGGCGCGCACGCCCAGGTTGCCGTATTGCAATCCTTCCACCTTGGCATTGTAGCTAGCGCGCTTTAGAAAATCCTGCTCTATGATGCGGTAGACATTGGGGGCCAGTCCGGCAAAGATGCCGCTTAGGATGAAAGCGATCATTAAGATGACGGATATGATATAGACCATCCCTAACTGCTCCCGACCGCGTCCGTGAACCAAAAGCGCAGCCCTTCGGTTTTAGAGATATTGCCTTCGAGCGTAGCGGCGGTTACGGTTACGGTAAGAAAATTCGGCTCGGCACCCTCGTAGTATTGAAACGTAATGTTGGGTGAATATTGCGCGTCAATCAGTATCTCTTTTTGGTCGGGGCTGTATTTAAGAACGAGGTTCTTTGATTCGTCCAGACAGTAGGTGTATACCGTATTGTCGGTGGAGTTATCAGGGGTGATGTTGTGGATATCGGATTCTCCCTCAAAACTGAAAGAATCTTTTGCTCCGTCTAGGCCCGCAGTAAAGAGAGATTCGTCTTCAATGCGAACGGCGCTTAAGCAGTGCAGGCGGATGTTCTCCAGGGCATAATCCATCTGCAGATGGACATTCTGTACCCTGATGTTTTCAAGGAGCCTGCCGTAAACGAAGAGATACCCCCCGGCTACCGTAGCCAGGATTACGGATATCAGGATGATGGCTATGAGAAGCTCCAACAGAGTGACCGCCGCGCGGGATTTATTATTCATTCGCCTCTTCTATGGCAACCACCGTTAGATCTGCCTCCCTAAGCAGGATCGTGCCCCGGGAGGTATCCTTGCACCATTTTATCGCAATGGTATGGTTTCCCGGGGAAAGGGCATCGTTTTCCGTAAGGGCCACGACGTTATTAATCAACGGCTGAGTAATGATAGGGGTACGGCTAACGACGGGCTTTGGCCCGACGTCATCCACAAAGCACCCTGTATAGATTGTATCGGTTGAATTGATGCCGGTAGCATCCTGCACGTTCGTCGCAACATTGTATATTACGAGAAGCTCTTTGGGGACTTCGTAATTCAGATTCAATGCCAATTTGACATTGTCTCCGATTACCTGCGCTCCTGCGAAATTCCCGGGGTTGGAGGAATACCGCGCTTCGCTGTCTCCTGCCTGGTCTCGCGAGATCCATACGGAGGCTGCGTGGATAAAAGGGTAAGGAACGATGTTTGTCAGCCGGACGATTTTTTGGTAAATATTTCCGGTTTTATCAGTCTCGTTATAAAACGCAAGGGTCTCTATCTGTTTATACGGTATAGCCCTGGCACTTCCTTCATATCGCTGCGTTACATTCACCTGCAATTTTATGGTCCCCGAAGAGTCCAGGTTTTCTCCGGGGGTCAAGTCCGAATAGGATTTTGCCAGGTATTTTTCCATTCCCACCAGCGCTGCCCGCATGGCCCGGGATTTGTTTTCGGCCTGTTTCAGGAAAAACCTTCCCGTTGAAACGGCTGCTACGGCAGCGCTGATCCCGATTACTATCAGGATCAGCGCTATTAGTACCTCCAGAAATGTAAAGCCTCGCAAGCGAGAGGCGCGGTTTTTTTGCTGCAACATTATTATTCTTGTCTGGAGCCAAGAGGCAACATCGTTATATTTAAACTACGCATATTTGCCGGGCTCTCGATCTTCATGCAGGTATCGTTATACCATTTAATTTCGATATCCATGGCGTCCGGGAATTCCCCTCCGAAATCCTCCTTGGAAAGCAGGCAACTGCCCGTAGCCGTGGGGTCCCATTTGATTACCGGTTTGGGTTTTGGCGGTTTCGGTTCATTGCTGCGGCTTATCCCGGCGTCCGGTATGCTCATGATTGCCGCCGGCCCCATGGCCGCGCCGTTGATAAATGCGCGCGTGTAAACCTGTCCTCCGGTGAACTGTTGCGAGGTAGTGCCGTGCCACTTTCTGCAGAGGCGCGGGGAAACTTTATAGGCGGAGGTCTTGTAGCCTTCCACGCGCACGGTCCAGGAGATAAGCACTTTGGAGGTTGTTTTGAAGTTCACGGGCAGCTTAAATCCGGATATCAACAGCTTGCCGCTTCCATTGTTATCCGCTATGGATTGCCAGCCCGTTAACACCGAGGCGGGAGGCTGACTAGATTGGGTGCTTTTGAGCCAGAGCGGAGCAAGGCCTATGCCGGTATCTGCAGACCCGTCCCCGTTGCCAGCAGTGAAAGGATATCTGCATTCAGGGTCGCTGCAGACAGTTTTAATATACGCCTCGCACCCGGAGTTATCTCCGGAAGCCGCGATGAATTGGGGGTAGCGGGTAGGCCCGTATACGGCGGTAGTGTTGCCTATTACCCGGGCTACCTTAGGCGCAGGGGTTGCGGTTTGGGCGGTGGTTTCCGCAAAAGAATCGGGGTGGGTAAAAACAGAGATAGCTGTCGCGGCACCCACCAGAAAAGCAAGGAGCCTTTTCCTGTTCATTTATTCTCCTTTAGCCCGCGGGGAGTCGCAACTATCAATTATCCGTTGTAATCGGAACAGTAGTAATTGTCAGGTTGCGCATTTTCGCAGGGCTCTTGATTTTCATACAGGTGTCATTATACCACTTTACCTCGATATCCATCTTCTCCGGAAAGCTTGTTCCAAAGTCGTTTTTTGACAATAGGCAACTTCCGCTTAAAGTAGGGTCGTGGGGGTTGACGGAGACCACTGTATCAGAGGAGCCGGGGATAGACATAGAGGCGGGCGTCCCCATGGGGGCCCCGTTTACGTAGAGTCGGGTATGAACCTGTCCTCCGGGAAACTGCTGCCAGGAAGTGCCGTGCCAGGGCCGGCAGAGGGTAGGCCAGGGGTTATAGGCGTCCACGGCGTAGCCCTCGATGCGCACCGTCCAGGTAACGAGCATCTTAGAGGAATTTCTATATCTATCGGCCAGCTGAAAGCCGGCTATCTTTAAATCAGGGATAGTTTCATAGCCCTTGAGCGCAATGAAAGACTTGGCTCCCGAACTATTGGTGCTCTTGAGCCAAAGAGGGGCCAGGGACATCCCGGTATCTGCCTTGCCGTCGCCTATGCCGTATTGCAACGGATTAAGGCACTCCGCATCGGTGCACTTCTCTTTCAGATAGTTTCCGCAGGTGGGGTTATCGCTGTCAAAATGGTAGAACGAAGGGTAGCGGGTCGGCCCCAAAGATGCATCGGTGGTTCCGATCACCTGTTTTAGGGTGGGGGCGGCTGTAGGCGTCATCTGGGTGGTAGTCTCTGCCATGCATAAGGCGCAGCACGTCCATGCCGCGATGATAATCAATGCGCTTATCGTTATTCTGCTTTTCATTCCTCCTCCTTCCTGTTTGGCTATTGCCGGGTTCTAATTACAATCAACCTTAGACTATTTACCTGTACCTCCAAATCAATGCCGGTTAGTTCGGGCAGGAAGTAATAGACCTTTATCACGTAAGAATACCCCGCTTCTAATACATCATTTGGTATGTGGGTGGCGCAGAATATTGAGAATGCCGCCTCCAGGCTTTTTTGATGCAGCATGCTTTCATAGACCTGTTTTTCTGCGCCGCTCGGAGACACCTCAAATACCGCAATCTTGGAAAAGAAATAGGTAGAAGAGTTGGTTACATATGTCGGTTCCAGAGGGTTGGTTATGTCGTAAGGAGTGGTAGATATTTGCCAGATGACGGTTATATTTTCCCGGCTCCTGGCTATAAAGCGGTAATAAAAATCGTCATCGATTGTTCTAAAACACTTGCTGCAGCCTCCGGCAAGGAACCCTCCGGTAAGGCAATCCTGGGCGTTTTTCTGAATAAGCGAGCAGTCCGCCAGGGTATAGGTGTCGCAGGTAGGGTCGTTAATCCTCTCCTGGCAGGAGGCGATATTGCAATTTTGGTATCCCGGTACGTCGAGTTCGCTGCAGACGTCTCTTTTGCAGCATTCCAACCGGTTATTGCAGGTGTCGTAGTCGTTGGCATAGGTAAGACATTTATTGACGCAGGAGGCAAATTCAGGGGTCGGGGTATACTTATAGCAGTCACGTAATCCTCCCCCCCAGCCAAAACCGGAATATGGGCAGCCAGCGGATATTACCGGGGTTATCGTATAGTATGATGAGATGTGCGCGCATGGAGAAGCGCATTTGCTTCCTGAACCCGCAGGGCATTCCTCTTTTGCATCTTGCCGGCAGGCACACCCCGTAAAGTCGGGGCGTAACCCGCTTTCTGTACAAAGCCAGTCTGAGCCGAACTCCCTGCAGTTGCCGTCGGGCTTTATGGCAGGGCAGCCCAGGTTCTGATAGTGATTTTCGTTGGCTATCGAGTAGCTGGACCTGCAGACCGAATCCCAGTCTGTTTCGCTGGAGGTTGCGATAGCCGAGCAATTAGTGGAATCAAAAGGCACCTCACAGCAATCATAGTCTGAGCTGTCCTGGGCGCTGCAGCGGATCGCTCTTTTGCTGTGGGTCAGGATTAAGCAGCAGTCCGGGCAGCTGGATTTTATTTCCGTGACGCAATTTATGCAGGTGCGGTATTCGTTAAATAAATCTGCTGCTGCGCTACAGGAGATCTCGGGCAGTCTTTTTGAGCCTTCCTGGTAATCCTTATAGACTGTTTGCATGTCTTCGTTGCGCGGCAGATAAGCAACCGATTCGTCTTCGCCGTAGAGACAAGCGGTAGCGAGGCCCGCCACGAGGATTATTGCCAAGAGCGCCGCCAGCCGGTAGCCGCCTTTTAAGGTTACCATGGCGAGCACTCCTTTTCTACCGGGCCGCCGAGCTCAGTGATTTTCATGTTTTTGCCCCTGCAGTCGCCGTCTCTTCTTGTGGCAATGGCCATATAACCGGCGCCCTCGGACCCGTAGGGAGCAATAGAGTAATTAAAGTAGGTGTCCTGGATATCGAGGTCTAGGTTTTCGTTAATGCTATCCGCAGTGCAGTTGGGTTCGCAGACAAAATATGCGCTATTGTCAAGGTGGTATCTTTTCTGGGCGTTGTATATCAACGTGAGGATTGCCTCTGCCTCACGGCCCTTGCCTTTTTCTATATGCCTTCCGTAGTTAGGCACGGCCATTGCCGCTATAACGCCGATTATTATTATCACCATCAATAGCTCGATAAGCGTCAAGGCCCTTTTCATAACTTTAAGAAACAGCATATCTTAAGATGGTTAGGGATGCAATTTAAGTATACCTTATTTAATAAAAAAATCAATGTTATTTATGGGGTCTTTTTATGGCGATACCGCCTTTTTAAATATTCACTTGACAAAATATGCGCCAGAGGGTATTATGATTAGAAATTAACCTTTAAGCCCGCTCTTGAGAAGCTGGCAAGGGGATATTAGCAATGGAGCAAAATATAACAGAAATAACCCAACCTTTTACGAAAACGGTTGGGTTTTTTTGTGGCAGAAACCTTTATAAGCGATGATAGAAAAAGCCAAGATCTTGGACCAGGCAGCATTAAACCGCGCGCTGATGCGCATCGCGCACGAAATACTGGAAAGGAATAAGGGTACCGGGGATTTATGCCTGGTCGGAATCCGCACCCGGGGGGCATACTTAGCCCGGCGCCTTGGCGACTGCATACGCAGAATAGAAAATGAGGACGTCCCGGTAGGCGCCCTGGATATCACGCTTTACCGCGATGACCTTACCTTGATTGCGTCTCAACCGTTGGTGCACAAGACGGAGATTAATTTTGACATCAACGATAAGAACCTGGTTTTGGTGGATGATGTCCTCTATACCGGCAGGACGGTGCGCGCAGCCCTGGATGCCTTGATAGATTTCGGTAGGCCCAAGAGCATACAGCTGGCTGTTTTGATTGACCGCGGCCATCGCGAGCTCCCCCTGCGCGCAGATTACGCAGGTAAGAATATCCCGACGGCAGACACCGAGACCGTAGAGGTAAAATTGGTAGAGTGCGACGGTAAGGATGAAGTAATCATCGCTGCCAAAGATACGAACTAGCCCTATGGAATGGACAAGAAAACACCTTTTGGGATTAGAAGAGCTTGACCGCCAGGAGGTTGAACTAATCCTGGCTACGGCAGATTCGTTTAAAGAGGTTTCTACGCGGGCCATCAAGAAGGTCCCTGCATTGCGCGGCCAGACCGTAGTAAATCTTTTCTACGAACCCTCTACTCGCACGAGGGTGTCCTTTGAGGTTGCGGCAAAGAGGCTCTCCGCAGACGTTATCAATATTGCGGTTGAGACCTCCAGCGTTAAGAAGGGGGAGAGTCTTATCGATACGGGCAGGAACATCCAGGCCCTGCGCGCCGACATCATCGTGCTGAGGCACGGATGTTCCGGGGCAGCCAGGCTTCTCTCCCGCCACCTGGACATCAGCGTAGTTAATGCCGGAGACGGCTGGCATGAACACCCCACCCAGGCGCTGCTGGACATTTTTACCATTAAGGAAAAACTGGGAAGGATAGAAGGGGTTGGCGTGGCGATAGTAGGAGATATCGCGCATTCACGCGTTGCGCGTTCTAACATCTGGGGGCTTTCCAAGCTGGGCGCCAAGGTAACGGTGTGCGCTCCCAAGATGCTCATCCCGGCGGCGATAGAAGAATTGGGGGTGCGCGTTACCCATGATATCGATGATGCCTTAAAAGGAGCCGATGCCGTTAATGTCTTGAGGATGCAGTTTGAGCGCGATGAAAACAGGGCCTTCCCGTCGCAACTGGAATATTTTAAAAAATACGGCATTACGCAGGAGAGGCTGGAAGGGCTGAAAAACAACTTTCTCGTAATGCATCCGGGGCCTCTCAACCGCGGCATCGAGATATCTTCCGAGGTAGCCGACGGAGCAAATTCGGTAATATTGGAGCAGGTTACCAACGGCATCGCGGTAAGGATGGCGGTTTTATTTCTGGTTTCCCGGGCCAAGGAGAAAGATGAAACTACTCATTAAAGGCGGCCGCGTAGTGGACGCGGCCAATAATGTCGATAGCATCCTTGACGTTTTGACCGACGGCCCCCGCATCGCCAAGGTAGCCAGGGATATTAAAGAGAAGGCAGACGAGATTATTGACGCCGGGGGCAGGATAGTGATGCCGGGGATTGTGGATATGCATGTGCACTTGAGAGAGCCCGGCAGAGAAGATAAGGAAACCGTCTCCAGCGGTACCCGCGCCGCTTTAAAAGGAGGGGTTACTTCTTTGCTGGCCATGCCTAATACCGAGCCTCCCATTGATTCCCCGGAGCGGGCAGCTTTACTGAAGGGCATCCTTGAAAAAAAGGCCTCTGTCAATGTTTTTATCTCTGCGGCCATTACCAGGGGCCGCTTGGGAGAGGAGTTAGTTGATATCAAGGGGCTAAAGAGGGCGGGCGCGATAGCCTTTAGCGATGACGGCTCAAGCGTAGAAAATGCGGGGTTATTTTTAAAGGCCCTTGAACTTGCCAGGGATAACGATGCCTTGCTTATCGAGCACTGCGAAGACCGCAGCCTAAGCAATGATGGCGTAGTTAGCCTGGGCATTATATCTACCAAGCTGGGATTAAGGGGCATACCCAAAGAAGCAGAGTATAGCCGAGTGGAAAGGAATGTTAGGCTGGCCGGGGAATGCGGGGCGTCTTTGCACATCGCACATCTAAGCACCAAGGAGTCGGTTGATATTATCGCAACCGCCAAAAAAAAAGGCGCGAAGGTTACCTGCGAGGTCACCCCCCATCACCTGTCCTTGACAGAAGAGGCGGTTTTGGGCTACGATGCCAACATGAAGATGAAGCCGCCGCTCTGCGCAGATACAGACCGCCGGGCGCTCAGGGAGGGCCTCAGGAGCGGCGCCATCGATATTATTTCTTCGGATCATGCACCGCACACCGATAACGAGAAGGAAATAGAATTTGAGCGCGCTGAGTTTGGCGCAATAGGATTGGAGACCGAGCTGGCAGTCGCCATAACTGAACTGATCCACGGCAAGGTATTGGATTGGCCCGGATTGGTGCGTATCCTCTCCTTGGCGCCCTCCAGGATACTGGGGATAACAAAGGGCACGCTTGGCATGGGCGCGGACGCGGACATTATTGTAGTTGATCCTCAAAGGGAATGGCTGGTCGAAAAAAAATCCCTGGTTTCCAAATCTAAGAATTCGCCATTCCTGGGAAGGGTCCTAAAAGGAGCGGTGGACTATACCGTCCTGGCAGGCAGGGTAGTTTATCAGGATGGCGATGGCGGATCTCCAATAAGACGATAGTAGTTCTTTGGTTATCAAGGAATTTTGCTGCACTCGTATCATTGCTTCTTGCAATTCAGCCCTGGATCCGTAATGAATTTGCGGATCGATACTAATTATGCGTTTGCAGAATACGAACAATACGACTATCCTTCAGAAGGTAGGTCTTATTGGGTTGGGGTTATTCTTGTGCGCAGTAATCCTCGAGGCAGGATGCAGGCTGGCTGGCGGCATAATCATATCCTGGCAGGAACACCAGAACAAGAAACGCATCCTGGGGGAGAGTGGAGAGTTTCGCATCCTCTGTCTAGGAGGTTCAATAGTTGCCAGTGGAGGTTCCAACTCTTTCCCTTCTCAGTTAGAGGAGGTCCTTAATCGTAAGGAGACAGGGAAGAGATTCGCAGTGATAAATAATGGCATTTGTAATGCCGACTCCTCTTTTATCGTCGCGCATTTAAAAGAAAACCTAGACCGTTATCAGCCGCACATGGTAGTCGTTATGATGGGGGAGAACGATAATAGAGGAGACATTGTTCCTTACGATGATTCTCTGTCTTTTAAGCTCAAGCAGTTTGTTAAAAATATAAGAGTGCATAAGTTAATCAAATTGCTCAAGCTGCATGTTATGAATAAAATGCAGGAATTAAAAGAAGGCACGCCGGGCCACGGCGTAGCACTTGCAACCGATACGAACAATCGCGTTATCTCTAAGCGAGCAGGCATAGACGATACAGAGACCGTATCTCTGCAGGATTTGTTCGACCAGTTTCTAGTTTACAGGGAGGAGCAGTGGCAGGAGGCCGAACCTCTTATAAAGAAAATCGTAGAAATAGAAAATACCAATGAGGCCAAGGCCCAATTGGCGGATTTCTATACCTTGATGCTTAGGTTTAAAGATGCGGAGGAGTTATTAAATGAGGTGGTTGTCTCTAGCCCGCAAGACGCCTTTGTCCTTACCACTTTAGGGCGGTGCTATTCCCGCCAGGGCAGGTATAATGAGGCAGAGGCGGTATTGAATAAAGCTATTGAGGCAGATCCCTTTTATAGAGTGTCTTACAGCGAACTGATGACCTGTTATCGGCTTCAAGGAGAACAACATAAATTCAAAAAGATCTTAAGCAGGCTTGAGGGTACAAGCAATAAAAGCGACGCCCTTTACGGCATGGAGGCCACCATTAGTCTTGAGATGGGTGATTATGCCGGAGCAGGGCGTTATTATAGAAAGGCAGACGAATTGAGAGAACGGTATTATAATGAGGTAACCCGTTACAATTATAATAAGCTTAAGGAGATAGTATTAGAAAGGGGCATCAAGCTGGTATGCGTGCAGCATGCCACACGTAGCGTAGGGCCGTTAAAAAAACTTTTAGGTTACAGCGATGGCATAATATTTGTTGATAACGAAAGACTCTTTAAAGAGGCCTTAAAAAGAGACAGATACGAGTATTATTTTGAAGATAATTTTGCTGGAGACTTCGGCCATTGCACTATCGAGGGGAATAAATTATTGGCGGGTAATGTCGCCAGGACAATAGTTAATGAGTATTTTAACGAAGAGGGCCTGTGAAAACATTTCTTCTGACACCCCAAAACCCAGTTGCAATATGAAATTTATCGCTGACTTCCACATCCACTCCAGATACAGCCGTGCCACCTCCAGGGATATGGACGTGAAGCATATTGCGGAGTGGGCAAAGTTAAAAGGCATTACCCTGATGGGCACCGGAGATTTTACGCATCACCTCTGGCTGGAAGAACTAAAGGCAAACTTTGAAGATTTAGGCAACGGACTTTTCAAGCACCAGGATGTCTATTTCATCCTATCCTCAGAAATAAGCAGCATCTATTCTAAGAAAGGCAGGACCTACCGCATCCACAACATGGTCTTATCCCCATCTTTTAAGACCACCGATAAAATTAATGCCACCCTGGCGCGTTACGGCAACCTCGCTTCCGACGGCAGGCCCATCCTGGGGTTGGATGCTGCGGAATTGGCGCGCATCATCTTTGATGTTGACGAGAATTGCATGGTTATTCCCGGCCATATCTGGACCCCGTGGTTTTCCCTTTTTGGCTCAATGTCCGGCTTTGACCGTATCGAGGATTGCTTTGAAAAACAGACCCCCAGGATATTCGCGCTAGAGACGGGCCTTTCCAGCGACCCGGCGATGAACTGGAGACTCTCCAATTTAGACCGCTTCGCCCTGGTGAGTAATTCCGACAGCCACAGCCCTGCCAAGATCGGCAGGGAGGCGAATGTCTTTGACTGCGAATTGAGCTATGCCGGAATAAGAGAGGTTTTAAGAACCAAGGATAAGAAAAAGTTTCTTTATACCGTTGAGTTCTTCCCGGAAGAAGGCAAATACCATTTTGACGGCCACCGTCTCTGCGACGTCAGGCTCTCTCCTTCCGAGACCAAAGAGCGCAAAGGGGTTTGCCCTAAATGCGGCAAGCCTGTTACGGTAGGGGTAATGAGCAGGGTGGAGTATCTGGCAGACCGGCCAGAAGGATTTGTGCCTGCCCAGGCCATCCCCTATAAAAATCTTATCCCCTTGGACGAGATTATGGCTGAAGCCAGAGGCGTTAATAAAGGGTCGGTGGCAGTAGAGAGGGATTACCGCGCCGCAATATCCAGATTCGGCAATGAATTCAACATCTTACTTCGCGCCTCTGGGGACGAACTTTTAGAAGGGCTGCCGCGGAATTTAGTTGGCGGGATTCTAAGAATGCGCCAGGGCAAGGTTCAGGTGCAGCCCGGCTTTGACGGAGAATACGGCAGGATTTCGGTTTTTAGCGGGGTCGAGACCAAAGATAAAGAAGAAGAGCAGTTGCGGCTTTTTTAAGGACAGGTCAACATGGCCTTCCCTATATATAATGTGAATTTTAGGAAAACGCATATGGGCAATGTCCTTGTTGACGGAGAAGTGGCAAACGAAACCTCTAAAAAATATGACGTGGCGATGTTCAAGATCCTGCTTTTCGATAGGTATCACTTGCTCGGCAGCGGCATCATAAAGGTGCATAATTTTCCGCCCAGGGCAGTAAGGGAGTTTGAGGTTTTAATAGATGATTTGGATTCTAAGCTGATTCCTTCCATTGCACGTTATGAAGTATTATTTGAGGGGGGATACTGATTTTAGCGCCCCTGTCGCCCAATGGATAGGGCACTGGCCTCCGGAGCCAGGCGTACAGGTTCAACTCCTGTCAGGGGCATAAATTTACCCGCTGTTTTATTGTCGGTAAATTTACAGAGTTGAATATGGAGGGTTTCCAAAACTTGGGTTTTACGAAGCTGCGGGGAGAAATCAATACCTAGTGATTGTGGCAAAGGGAGAAGAGTGTGGCTAGAGGGTCGATTGTAGGCATTATTGGCGGTAGAAATTGCTCCAAAAAAGTGGAGCAATTATCCCAAAATTTTGGCAAAAAACTCATTAAAGTGGTTGATATTATAGTTTGCGGAGGATTAAGTGGAGTAATGAAGTCTGTTTGTCGCGGATTTAAAGAGGCGGGAGGCCTAACTATAGGTATTACACCAGGTTATAATAAAGAAGACGCCAATCCTTATGTAGATATAGTTATCCCAACCGGATTAGGATTGGCTCGTAATGTTTTAGTTGTAAAAAGTTCTGACGTAGTAGTTGCGTTTGCGGGTAGTGCCGGTACGCTATCTGAAATTGCCTATTGCCTTCAGTTCGGGATACCCGTAATAAGCCTTGGCTCCTGGGATATCGGTGGGGTGATAAAAGTGAGGACGGTCGAAGAAGCGCTCAACAAGATTCAACGTATCTTAAAATCCAGACAGAGGTCAAATACATGAAAGCAACCCTGATGTTGGAGGATGGCCGTAGTTTCTGCGGAGAGCTTACGGGAGGAAAAGACGAGGCAGCCGGCGAGGTGGTTTTTAACACCGCGGTGGTTGGCTACCAGGAGTTAATTACTGACCCGGCTAATGCCGGCAACATCCTGGTTTTGACTTATCCCCTGATAGGAAATTACGGGGTTGCCCGTAAATTTAACGAGTCTGCCAGATCTCGGGTAAGCGCCGTAGTAGTCAAAGAGATTTCGCGCATTTATTCTAACTGGCAGGCGAGAAAGAGCCTCCGGGATTTTTGTAAGGAGCTCGACCTCCCTATAATGCAGGGCGTGGATACCAGGGCTCTCGCCGTGCATCTGCGCAGCAAAGGAGCGATGCGGGGGGTTATTTCCGCTGAGAACTCTACCCCAAAAGAGCTTCTGGCGAAGCTTGAGTCTTTGCATAGCCCCAGGCACTGCGGCTTATTGAAGAAGGTCTCGGTCAGCCGTCCCACCTTGATTGCTAAGGGCAGCGGAAAGAGACGGCTGGCAGTATTGGATCTCGGAGCAACCAGCAGTCTCCTGGGTCAATTGCAGGGGCTGGGGTTCTCGTTGCAGGTTTTTCCTTACAATACCAACGCAGAGGATATCCTGCGCAACAGGCCGAGCGCTTTAGTTATATCCGGCGGGCCGGAGGATGACCCGGAATTACAGGGGGTAGTATCTAACGCCAAGACCTTGCTTGGACGCCTACCCATCTTGGGGGTTTGTTGTGGGCACCAGGTGTTGGCAGCGGCGCTGGGGGCCAAGATTATTAAAATGAAGCTTGGCCACCGCGGCTTGAATTACCCTGTTTCCCGCCCGGGTTCTTATAAATCCGAGATTACGGCGCAGAATCACGGCTGGGTGGTGGATGCCAATTCCCTGGCCAAGGTTAAAGGGGTCAGGATTACCGCTTATAATTTGAATGACCGCACCGTAGAAGAGATGGAGGATAAAAAATTGAGGATTATCGGCGCACAGTATTATCCTTTGAGTCCGGGTTGCGGTGAAATAAATCCGGTATTTAAAAGATTCCTTAAAATGATAAAGGAGCACTAAAGATGCCACGGCGCAGAGATATCAAGAAAATCCTGATGATTGGCTCCGGGCCCATCGTTATCGGCCAGGCCTGCGAGTTTGATTATTCCGGTTCCCAGGCATGCAAGGCCCTAAAAGAAGAAGGCTATCATACGGTCCTGGTTAATTCCAATCCCGCTACTATTATGACCGATCCCGGGATGGCAGATGCTACCTATATCGAGCCCCTGACGGTTGAGGCGGTAGAGAAGATTATCAAGAGAGAGAGGCCGGATGCAATTCTGCCGACCCTCGGAGGGCAGACCGGGTTAAACCTGGCATTTTTCCTGATGAAAAACGGCATCTTGAAAAAATACGGGGTAGAATCAATCGGCGCCCCCGTAGATGCCATATCGAGGGCCGAGGACCGCGAGTTATTTAAAAAGGCGATGCAGGAGATAGGCGTGGGCGTGCCTCAGAGCGGGATTGCTGAAAGCGTAGGGCAGGGGATGGAGATAGGCACGCAGATCGGCTTTCCCCTGATTTTAAGGCCGGCGTATTGTCTGGGAGGTTCAGGGGGTTCGACCGCTTATAATAAGCAGGAACTGGAGAAGTTTCTGGATAAAGGCTTAAAGGCCAGCCCCGTGCATCAGGTATTGGTAGAACAGTCGGTGTTGAAATGGAAGGAGATTGAGTTTGAGGTAATGCGCGACTCGGAAGATAACGTGATTATCATTACTTCCATGGAGAATGTGGATCCGATGGGGGTGCATACCGGAGACAGCATGGTAGTCGCCCCTGCCCAGACCTTGACTGCCGAAGAGTATGCTGACTTCGTTTGCCTCTGCCGCAGGATAATCCGCAAGATCGGGATTACCGGAGGAGGGGCAAATATCCAGTTTGCCCAGAACCCCAAAAACGGCCAAATAGTCATTATCGAGGTTAATCCCAGGCTTTCGCGCAGCTCGGCCCTGGCCTCCAAGGCCACCGGTTTTCCCATTGCCCGCGTGGCAACCAAATTAGCAGTGGGCTTTAGCCTCCCGGAAGTTACCAACCAGATTACGGGCAAGACCACCTCTTTCTTTGAGCCCACAGTGGATTACTGCGTATTCAAGATATGCCGCTTTACTTTCGAGAAATTCCCCGGCGCAGAACGCGTGCTTAATACCTCAATGAAAGCGGTGGGGGAAGCGATGTCTATCGGGCGCAATTTTAAGGAAGCGCTGCAAAAGGGGATTCGTTCTACCGAAACCGGGCGTTTCGGCCTGGGCAGCGACGGAAAGGACAGGATTAGCGATGAGGCATTGACCCGCCCATCGCCAGGTTTACTGGAAGAGCTTCGCGCCAAGGTCCGCATGCCCAGCGACGAACGCATATTTTATCTAAGGTATGCCATTAAGGCCGGTATATCGCTAAACGAGATTTACGGGCTTTCCGGGATAGACCCGTGGTTTCTGGATAATCTCAAAGAGCTGACGGAGCTGGAGGAGAAAATTAAAAGGTACCGCAACCATGGTAGCGACGGATTGGCGAAGATGCCGCAGGAGCTTTTGGAACAGGCTAAGCAAGACGGGTTTTCTGACCGCCAGGTTGCGTACCTGTTAAATAGCAAGGAGGAAGTCGTGCGCCAATTACGCAAAAAATACAACACCAGGGCGGCCTATAAGCCGGTGGATACATGCGCCGGGGAATTCGAGGCCAAGCGCCCTTATTTTTACTCAAGCTATGAAACAAAGGATGAGTCGCGCGCCAGTAATAACAAAAAAGTGGTAATTCTGGGGGGAGGCCCTAATCGCATCGGACAGGGGATTGAATTCGATTATTGCTGTTGCCACGCCGCCTATGCCTTAAAAGAAGAGGGCATCGACAGCATTATGGTAAATTGTAATCCCGAGACCGTCTCCACCGATTATGACAC
>JBAZNT010000010.1:0-69379 GCA_041649115.1 Candidatus Omnitrophota bacterium
TGATGTTTCCAATGAAGCTTGCGGGTCTGGCGCTGGCAACGTCTCTTTCAGGAATCAATACAACTCTAATTCTTTTCTACCTTCTCATCAAAAAAATCGGCTCTTTTGACGCAAAAGAACTCGGATTCTCTTTCCTGCGCATACTTCTGGCTACGATTGCAATGGGGCTGGTATGTTTCGTTGTCAGCCAGCACAAGATTCTGCCTGTCGGCAACACCATCTATCGGCTATTTGAACTAAGCATACAGCTATCAATCGGAGTGATCTCTTACGTCATCTTCTGTTTTATCTTCCGGGTGAAGGAGATGCACGAGCTCTGGAACTGGCTCATTAAACGAAAGCTTTAGCGTGGTGTCGAGTCTTGCTTCTCGCAGCACCGCTCGGTTTTCCCCACCGAGGAAAACTTCGCTTGGAGTTTATGCTCGCTCGCCCTCATGGGCACCCTGGCCGTTCGCATAAACTACATGCTGCTCAAAGCAACCCTCGCCACCCCGCCAACAACTAACAGTCATTTTATAGTCAATAAGCGTAATTTATGTAGAACGAGGTGTTCTTATTAGGTTTTAACTAAGGAGGTTAATAATGGCTATTGCTTGGGTTTTAGGTATATTTGTTGCTATTATTTTCTATCATATTGTTCGTTTCGGTATGGGTTTTTTAGACGCTTTTCTCCCAGCGTGGATTACAGCACCGTTATTTGGTTTAGTTTTATTTTGGTTTATTGAATTGATGATGAGATCTATCTTTGAAAAAGAAAGAGAATTGCTATATGACTTATCGGATGATATTAATGAAATTAAAAGAAAATTAGGACTTAGAACAGAGAATAGAACTCAAAGGCAGCGAGATGAAGCAAATAGAAGATATATTCAAGAAGAAGCGAACGAAGGGAGAACCTTTGAGGATTTTAAAAAAGAATGGGGTTTCTGGGAGTTTCATCGCAATAAAGGATGGATAAAATATTACACGGATGAGTATAAGAAAACACATCCTAAAAAGACAATATGCCCGAAGTGTCATAAATTTGATAACGAGAATGAAAACGGTGTTTGTGTTGATTGTGAAATTAAGGTGGTTTCTTCAGGAGAATCTAATAAAGAATAAACAAGAAGCAATTTAGGAGTTTTGTTTCAGCGGGAGGATTGGACTGATTCCGAGCAGCATGTAGTTTATGCGAACGGCCAGGGTTCCCCGGCTAAAGATAATGTCAGGGAGAGCGAGCATAAACTCCAAGTGAGGTTTTCCTCGGTGGGGAAAACCGAGCGGTGCTGCGAGAAACAGGCCAAGACAACCCGCGTAAGGTAGTTTTGCCAAAGGAGAGTCAAGATGACAAGAGTCCAGAAGTGGTTTATGATTATTGCGATGTGGGCGGTTATTCTGTTTTTGATGTTTGCGTTCTATTGGATGATGATACGGCCGGCGAAAATCAGGCAGATGTGCGCTGCCAGGGCAAAGCGCGTTTCGGCAGAGAGCAAAGGCAGTGTATCCGCCATGCTTGAGATAAACCGCGCCATATACCTGGATTGCCTAAGGTGTAACGGGTTAGAGAAATAATGACTGATAGGATGGTAAAAGATAAGGTCAGAGATTTGCCTGAATCGCCGGGGGTCTATGTCTTCAAGGACTCCGCTGGCGAGATTATCTACATCGGCAAGGCAAAGAGCCTGAAGAAGCGCGTGCAGACGTATTTCAGCCGCCTGCTTGATAGTAAAACCCAGGCAATGGTTTCTAAAATCTGCGATATGGAGTATCGGCTGACTTCTTCGGAGAGCCAGGCGCAGATATTGGAGGCAGCGCTTATCAAGAAGCGCCAGCCGCAATACAACATCACATTAAAAGACGACAAGTCCTTCCCCTGGATCCGGATTACCAACGAGGAATTTCCGATAGTTTCTATTGCCAGGAGGAAAAAGTCCGAGCGGAAGGGGGAGGCGGAATATTTCGGGCCATACACCAACGTTGATTTGCTGCGCCAGGCATTTAAGCTGATGCGCAGGATATTCGGGTTCCGCTCCTGCAGGAAGCTCCCCAAGAATGAGTGCCTTTATTACCGCCTGAAGCTTTGCCCTGCGCCATGCACCGCTAAGATAAAATCATCAGAATACCGCGAGATTATCAGGGAGATAGAGATGTTCCTGGATTTCCGTTACGAGGAGCTTATCAATAAACTGAGCGGCAAGATGAAAGAAGCGGCGGATAGCAAGGATTTTGAGGGGGCTGCGCGCATCCGCGACCAGATTAATGCCCTGGGAGCCATCGGAAACGTTTCATCCAGCGCCGCATCCTATAACGAGCTTGAGGATTTAAAGGGGCTACTTGGGCTGGGGGAGCTTCCGGAGAGGATTGAGGCCTTCGATATCTCCAATATCCAGGGCAAGTCTGCCTGCGGCTCAATGGTAAGCTTTCATAAAGGCAGGCCGGATAAGAATAATTACCGCCGCTTCCGCATCAGGAATGTCGGGGGCATTGACGATTATAAAATGATAGCGGAAGTTGTAGGCAGGCGTTACCTGCGCCTGGTTGAGGAGAAACTTTCTCTGCCTGACCTTGTCCTGATTGACGGAGGCAGGCAGCACCTTTTGGTGGCCAAAAGAGAACTGGATAAACTGGGATTGGATATACCGCTGGTAAGTATTGCCAAGGACAAGGAAAATATCTATACTAGAGAGAAGGATTACCCGATTCGTCTTGATAGCGATACGCCGGCGCTCAACCTCATCCGCCGCATCCGGGATGAGGCGCACCGTTTTGCCGTAAGCTACCACCGTATTTTAAGAAGAAAAAAAGTGCTGGGTAAGTAAGCGGCTGAGAGTATAATATTATGCGTCCCAGGGAGATTAAATTAACGCCGTTAGAAAAGAAGGTGTATGCTGCGCTTTTGGGCATACCGCTTGGCGAGGTGCGCAGTTACGGCTGGCTTGCGCGCAAGGTAGGCAAGCCCCGGCACAGCCGCGCCATCGGCCAGATTCTTAAACGCAACCCTTTTCCGTTATTTCTGCCCTGTCACCGCATTATTAAAAGTAGCGGCCAGATAGGGGGTTATGCCTTTGGCGCAAAGACCAAGAAGCAGCTACTTAGTCTGGAAAGACAGATAAGACGATGCTTAGCGAACAGAGAATAAGGGGGGTCCTGTTTTACGCAAGCGTGGCGGTATTTTTTGTATTTCTGCCTTTTGTCCTTTCATCCGCCCTCGGCTACAGATTTGACCGCCGCAATTTTAAATTCACGCGCAGCGGGTTAATCTTTATCAAGACGCAGCCTGCGGGAGCGAGCGTTTATCTTAACGGAAAATTGCTTAACGATAAGACCCCGGTTACCATTAACGAGCTCTTGCCGGGCAGATACCGCATCCGCCTGGAACTGGAAAGGTATTATCCCTGGTCAGACGAGGTGACGGTAGAAGCCGGCAAGGCCACCCCGCTGGATAAGATTATCCTTTTCCTCCTGAGGCCCAACGTTAAGCAGGTCAACAGGGACAGGTTTAATTCTTTCTGGATTGACGAGGAGCGCCAGGCCGTATATTACATAAGTAAAGAAGAGAACGCCCTCTATAAATCAGACCTGGCAGGGGAGCGTTACCAGAAGCTCGCCGACCTCATTGGATTTTCCACTCCTGCCCTGAAATACAAGATTTCGTTTGACCGCAACAGGATACTTTACTGCAACAACGGGCAGCTTGCCGTAACGGATATCAATCCCGACGACAGGTTTCACCGGGGCGCCTTCTTTGTGATCAATGAGCCGGACTCAGAGGACTGGATACTGGATGCCTTCTGGCATTCCGACGGTTACCATATCATCACGGTAAGAAAAAACCACATTGACGTTATTGAGGCCAGGCCCGGGGCAAAGGCAGTGGCGCTTACGCGCCTTAACAATAAGAATACCTCGGCGTTCTACGACGTGCGCAACGATACCCTCTATTTTCTGGACCTGGAAGAGGCAGCGGACGGCAATACCTACGATAACCTTTACAAGATAGAATTGAGCCCGTGGATTTTCCCGTGGCAGGACCTTATTAAGCGCAGGCACAATGAAGCAAAACCATAAATTCAAGAGAACGCTTGAAGTCATCCCGGGGGCGATGTCCTGGGGGATAATACTAATCCTGATCCTGCTGGCAGCCATAAAACCGGTGTTTTGCGCTGCCCTGGTTATTACCTTTGATTTTTACTGGATTGTGCGCACCCTTTATCTTACCACTCTTTTGGTCTTGGCACATCAGAAGCTGCGCCGTCAGAAGAACCGTAACTGGCTGGCAGATTGCCGGGCCCTGAAGGAATGTAAAAACTGGCAGGGACTTTATCACCTGGTTATCTTCCCCGTTTACAAGGAAGGGTTGGATATCCTGCGGCCGTCACTGGCGGCTATCCGGGATACCAATTACCCCAAGGACAAGATTATCGTGGTAATGGCTTTTGAGGAACGCCACCAGCCCTCACGACAGCTATCAGAGGAATTAGAGAGGGAATTCAAGGATTGCTTCTTCGGTTATCTTACCAGTATGCACCCCGACGGCCTGCCGGGAGAGGCCCGCACCAAGGGCGCTAACGCCACCTGGGCGGCAAAGAAAGCCAGGGATTTCCTGGATGCCAAAGGAATACCGTACGAAAGGGTGCTGCTTTCCTGCTTCGACGCCGATACCTGCGTGGAAAAGGAATACTTCGGCTGCCTTAGTTATCATTTCCTGACTACGCCCAATCCGCACCAGGCGAGTTACCAGCCCATACCGGTTTATAACAACAATATCTGGAATGCCCCTTCTTTGGCCAGGCTGGTTGAGATCAGCGCTTCTTACTGCCAGATGATCGAAAGCATGCGGCTGGAAAAATTCGTGACCTTCTCCAGCCACAGCATGAGTTTTAAGACCATCGTTGACATCGATTACTGGCCGGTGAACATGATATCCGATGATTCGGTAGTCTACTGGAAGGCATTTATTTTTTACAACGGCAACTACCGGGTAGTGCCGCTTTACATTACGGTTTCCATGGATGTGGCATACTCCAGTAATCTCTGGAGGACGCTTGCGGTTCAGTATAAGCAGAAGCGCAGATGGGCCTGGGGGGTGGAGAATTTTCCTTTTGTGCTGAGCCGTTTCTTCAACAATAACGATATCCCTTTTCTCCTTAAGGCGCGGCGGGCGTTCCATCTCCTGGAGAGCCATGTTACCTGGGCGATCTGGGCGGTCATTATTACGTTGTTGGCGCCGCTTCCGGTGCTTCTGGGAGGGGCTTTATTCCACCAGATGCCCATTGGCTACAACCTGCCTTTGATCACCGGGCTGCTTTTGAGGTTTACTCTCGGAACGAGCCTTGTCTGGATACTGCTCAGCCGCACGATGCTGCCACCGAGGCCGAGGGACGTGCCGTGGATGAAAAACATCGTTATGGTCCTGGAGTGGGTTATTGTGCCGCTTATTATTTTGATACTCGGCTCGACTCCCGCACTGGATGCGCAGACCAGGCTTGCGCTGGCTAAGTATATGGAATTTTATCCTACCGAAAAGAAACGCAAAGTGGTATAATAATTCACCATTTCAATCAGGAGGTATTAATGAATATCAAGGGTTACCTAAAGATGATGGTAGAGAGGAACGCCTCGGATATGTTCTACCGCACCGGCTCTAACGTGCGCATGCGCATTGACGGCAAGGTAGTAAGCGTGGACGAGCGCATCGTTACCCTCGATGAGGTCAACGACGCCGTCAAGGACCTGACCTCCAACGAGCTGAAGGATTTTTTCCAGAGGCACCTGGATGTGGATTTCGGCATCTACCTGCCGGAGCTGGGGCACCGTTTCCGTATCAGCATCTTTATGCAGCGCAACTGGCCGGCGCTGGTTATCAGGAATATCCGCTCAGACGTGCAGACCTTTGAGGAGCTGAACCTTCCCGCAGAGGTGCTGCGTAAATTATCCCTTGAGGCCCGCGGCCTCATCCTTTTGACCGGCAGCGCCGGCAGCGGCAAGTCCACTACCATCGCCAGCATGATAGGGTATATTAACCAGGAGAACCACAAGCATGTCCTTACGGTGGAGGAGCCGATTGAGTTTACTTTCAAGGACAAGAATTCCATTGTCAACCAGAGGGAACTGGGGATGGATGTTTCTTCCTATGCGGTGGCCCTGCGCTCCTTTACGCTGCAGAGCCCCGACGTTATCTACATCGGCAACATCCGTGATTACGAGACCATGGCCGCTGCCCTTACCGCAGCGGAGATGGGGGTTTTGGTTTTAAGCACCATGCATACCATCAATGCCAGCCAGACAGTGGAGAGGATTGTGAATTTCTTCCCTCCGCATCAGCACCAGCAGACCCGTACGCAGTTATCTTCTTTGTTAAAAGGCGTTATATCGTTGAGGCTCGTCCCCTTAAAGGACGGCCCGGGCCGTATACCGGCTTACGAGACCATGCTTCTTACGCCTACTATCAGCCGCCTTATCCGCGAAGGAAAGACCTGGGAAATACCCCAGTTTATCGAGGACGGCTCGATCTTCGGGATGCAGTCTTTTACCCAATCGCTCATCAGGCTGGTGCGCGAAGGCAAGATCGGCGAGGAAGAGGCCTGCAGGGTGGCGGATAACAGCGATGAATTTCTCTTGGCCTTGAAAGGTATCAAGCGTTTGTAATCATCAATAATCGGTAACAGGGGGTATGCAATGTTAGAGGCTATCGCGGAAAAACTCTCCTATATCCAGGCTCACCTTGAACAGCTTAGAGGTTATCTTTGACGTCGATAACAAAAAAAAGCTGATAGATGAGTTGTCCTCTCGGATGTCTGATCCGGGTTTCTGGAACGACACCGAGAAATCCTCCCAGACGGTAAGAAAGCTTAAAATCCTAAGATCCGCGGTAGAGCCATGGCAGGATGCTTTCCGCGAGCACCTGGAATTAAAAGAACTCGCGGAGATTACCGGAGCCAATGAGGCGGGCTTGCTGGAGGGTCTTGCCCGGGGCTGCGAAGGCCTCATTAAGAAGATAGATAAACTTGAATTCGCCAGTCTTTTAGACGGCGAGTTTGACCCTAATAACGCAATCTTAAGCATTAACGCAGGAGCCGGGGGCACCGAATCCTGCGATTGGGTAGGAATGCTTTTTCGCATGTATAACCGCTGGGCAGAGAGGCGGGGTTACAACGTCAAGGTTATTGACGTGCTTTTCGGGGAAGAAGCGGGCATCAAGAACGCCATGCTCCTGGTGGAAGGGGAATACGCTTACGGGTATCTGAAGGCAGAGCGCGGGGTGCACCGGCTGGTGCGCATCTCTCCCTTTGACGCAAATAAGCGCCGCCATACATCTTTTGCCTCCGTAGACGTGATACCTGAGCTTGAAAATGAGGCAGAGATAGATATCAACGAAAAGGACCTTGCTATAGAAACCTACCGTTCATCCGGACCGGGCGGCCAGCACATGCAGAAGACCGATTCGGCGGTGAGGATTACGCACCTGCCTACGGGTATCGTAGTGCAGTCGCAGAACGAGCGCTCGCAGCATCAGAACAAGCAGAATGTCCTCAGGATCCTGAAGGCCAGGCTTTATGAACTGGAGCAGAAAAAAAAGGAGCAGGAGCTGGCAAGCCTGGGAGGGCAGAAGAAGAAGATTGAATGGGGCAGCCAGATACGCTCTTACGTGATGCACCCCTATAATATGGTAAAGGACCACCGCAGCGGATACGAAACCGGCAACGTCGGTTCATTCATGGACGGAGAAATAGATTCCGCCATCGAGGCGTATTTAAAGACGCAGAAATTAGGAAACCGCAGGAAATAATAAAGGCTTGGATATGTTGGTTTTTATCAAGAAGCAATTACTTAAGAACAAGCAGGGCACGCTGAAGAGGAAGTATCCGGGGGTCAGTATCGCGCTTCATCCCGAGATGCCCAGCCCTTCCCTCGCCAAGATGGTAGAGCTCGCCGGGATTGTGGATAAGGTTAATAAGCTTGAGCCGGCGATACAGTCCCTTTCAGACAGCGGGATAAAAGCCAAGACCGCCTCTTTCAGGGAAGCGATCAATGCCAAGGCCGTAGAGTATGACGCGGCTATTAAAGAGCTGGAAGAGGCGATGCTGTCGGTGGCAATGCCGGAAGAAAAGGAGAGGCTTAAGGAGAAGCTCAGGGATACCAGGAATAAGATATTCAGCGATATCCTGCCTGAGGCATTTGCAGTTGTGAGGGAGGCCTCGCGCCGCACCATAGGCCTTAGGCATTTTGACGTGCAGATCGCGGGAGGGGTGGTTTTGCATGAAGGCAAGATTTCGGAGATGGCTACCGGGGAAGGCAAGACCCTGGTAGCAACGCTGCCGGCTTATCTGAATGCGCTCCTTGGCAGGGGGGTGCACGTGATTACGGTTAACGATTACCTGGCGCGCCGCGACCGGGAATGGATGGGGCCGGTTTATGAATTCCTGGGTTTAAGCGTCGGGGTCATCCAGCACGATATGCCGGACGAAGAGAGAAAACTCGCCTATGCCTGCGATATTACTTACGGCACAAATAACGAGTTTGGTTTTGATTACCTGCGCGACAACATGAAATATAACGTAGGTGACCTGGTGCAGCGGCCGTTCTATTATGCCATCGTAGATGAGGTTGACTCCATCCTGATAGACGAGGCGCGCACCCCGCTGATTATATCCGGCCCGGCTGAGGAATCTACCGAAAAGTATTATACCGCCAAGGTCATCAGCCAGCAGTTGAAAGGCCGCAGGGTAACCGAGGCCGATGAGATTGAGGCCAAGCACCGGGGTGAAAACCTCGCCGTCGGATATGACTATCTTGCCGACGAAAAGAACAATACCATTTCTTTAACCGAGGAGGGCGAGGCCAAGGCCACCAAGCTCTGGGGCGTAGAAAGCCTGCACACCATCGAGACCACGGAATACCGCCACCATAGCATCCAGGCGCTCAGGGCAAAGGAGTTCTTCAAGCGCGACGTCCATTACGTCGTCAAGGACGGCCAGGTCATTATCGTAGATGAGTTTACCGGCAGGCTCATGCCGGGGAGGCGCTGGTCCGACGGCCTGCATCAGGCGGTAGAGGCAAAGGAAGGAATGAGGATTGAGCGGGAGAACCAGACGCTCGCCACCATTACCTTCCAGAATTATTTCCGCATGTACGAGAAGTTGGCCGGCATGACCGGTACCGCCTTTACCGAGGCCAATGAGTTCAAGTCCATTTACAAGCTCGACGTCGTGGTTATCCCCACCAACAGGATGCTGATGCGCAGCAATTACCCTGACCGCGTTTATAAGAGCGAAAAGGAGAAGTTTGGTTTGGTGGTAGAGGAGATCTCCGAGCTTTACAAGGCCGGCAGGCCGGTTTTGGTAGGGACGATTTCGATTGATAAGTCCGAGCGGCTATCGGAGATGCTCAAGCGCCGCGGCATCTCCCATCAGGTGCTGAATGCCAAATATCACGAACAGGAGGCGCAGATTGTAGCCCAGGCCGGACGTTACCGGGCAGTGACTATCGCTACCAATATGGCGGGGCGCGGCACAGACATACTTCTCGGAGGCAATCCCGAATATATGGCGCGCAGCTTTGCGCGGGAGAAGCTGCCTGCGGATGAGGCGAATTATAAGGAGGAATACCTTAAGATCTTAGAGCGCTACCGTAAACAGGCCCAGGAGGAACACGATAAGGTCGTATCTTTAGGCGGGCTCCATGTCATAGGCACGGAGCGCCATGAGGCCAGGCGTATTGATAATCAGTTGCGCGGGCGCTGCGGCAGGCAGGGGGACCCCGGCTCTTCGAGATTCTATGTTTCCCTGGAAGACGACCTCATGCGGCTGTTCGGGTCTGACCGCCTGATCGGGATTATGAACAGCCTCGGCCTGGAGGAAGGGCAGGTTATCGAGCACCCCTGGGTCACTAAGTCCATTGAGATTGCGCAGCGCAGGGTCGAGCAGCACAATTTTGAGATACGCAAGCAGATACTGGAATATGATAACGTGATGAATAAGCAGCGTGAGGTAATCTACGCCCAGCGCCGCGAAATACTGGAGGGTGTTTCGTTAAAGGAGTATATCCTGGAGGTTCTAAGGAAGGTGCTTGGCGAGCTGGTATCAACCTATGCCCCTGAATCCGGCGAGATAGACTCGGTGGGCCTGGAGAATATCTTAAGATTAAGGTTCGGGTTGCAGCTTGATAGCGCGCAGATCGATAATTCTGCGGGGAGGCAGATTGAGGAAGATGTTTACCAGAAGGCCTCCCTTGCTTACGATGCCAAAGAGCGCGATATCGGAAGCGATGTTATGCGCCAGTTGGAACGCATGGTTTTCCTGCAGATTATCGACAACAAATGGAAAGACCACCTTTATGCCATGGATAGCCTGCGCGAGGGTATCGGCCTGCGCGCCTATGGCCAGCGCGACCCCTTGATTGAGTATAAACGCGAGTCATTTCAGATGTTCAGCGACATGATGAGCGGCATAGAGGAAGAGGCCTTGGATATTATATTTAAGTTGCAGCCTGCCAGGCCCAGCGCTCCCCTGCGCGGCGCATTCAGTGCGGTATCCAAAGAGATGCTTCATCCCGAGGCAGAGGCATTTTCCTCTCCTGCGGCTACGGAGGATAAACATGTGACAGCACCCCCCTCCGTTACCCCTGTTTCGCAATCCTCCCATATTAAGGTCGGCAGGAACGATCCCTGCCCTTGTGGGAAAAAAGATCCTGTAACTGGCAAGCCGGTTAAATATAAAAAATGTTGTTATCCAAAATATGGATAGGGAGATTTTTGTAATTTTCTGAGTTTTATTCTTAACGCAGGTATATCATTTCTGGTTTTTAAAGTAAGGTGTTTTCTTGTAAACAGTGCGTGGCAATTGGAGTAAGTGCGAGTAGATTTATTTTTTATGAAAAAGGGCATTTTTTTATCTATTTTATCCGGCCTGCTGCTGATTTTTTCCTTCCCAAGTTTTAATCTTTGGATATTTGCTTGGTTTGCCTTTGTGCCCCTGTTTCTTGCGCTTGAGGACTGCTCTAAAAAGAAGGCTTTTTTATTATCTTACCTGGCAGGAATAGTATTCTGGCTGGGCACTATATATTGGCTGGTGCATGTTACGCTTGCCGGGATGCTGCTGCTTGTGCTTTACCTGGCTTTATATTTTGGCGTCTTCGGGCTGATAATCTCGCAATCCCGCAGGTTGCCTGTTATCTGCCTTCTGTTTTTTCTGCCTTCTGTCTGGGTTTTACTGGAGTACCTGCGCAGTCATCTCTTTACGGGCTTTGGATGGGCGCTCCTGGCCCATTCCCAGTATCTTAACCTCCCGGCCATTCAGATAGCAGATATCACCGGAGCTTACGGCGTCTCATTTATATTGCTGATGGCGAATGCGGGGATAAAGGAGCTTGTTATATTTGCGAGGCGGGGAGGCGACAGGAAAAAATCGGCAGCAGCAATATTATTATGCCTGGCGATGATAGGGGGGGTATTTTTCTACGGCTACTTACGCCTGAATATTATAAGACAAAAAGCCCTTTATGCTTCGCTTCGCGTCTCGGTTATCCAGGGCAATATCGCCCAGCATCTTAAATGGAGGCCGATTGCAAAAAATTACATCCTCCGTAAGTACCTTGACCTTTCCCTGGAGGCGGGCGGGAGTAATCCTGACGTGATGATCTGGCCGGAAGCCAGCCTGCCGGCAGTGGTTGAGCAAGAGCCGTTCTTTTTTGAGGCAGCCAGGAGATTGTCCGATGATATGGGTATTCCTCTTCTGGTGGGGGCGGTTACGCTGCGAGACGGCATTTATTATAACAGCGCTTTTTTAATTACATCCTACCAGCAGGAGCCTACCCGTTACGATAAATTGCATCTGGTGCCCTTCGGTGAATATATCCCGCTTAAGAATTTCTTCAGCTTTTTGGAAACAATCGTGCCCATAGGCGATTTTAGCCCCGGCAGGGAGTATGCGGTTTTTACCCTTCCCGGCGCACGCAGCCAAGGGCCGGTGAGGTTCTCCGTCCTCATCTGTTTTGAGGATTTGTTTCCTCAGTTATCTCGCCGCTTTGTCGCAAAAGGCGCGGATTTCCTGGTCAATATTACCAATGACGCCTGGTTCGGCGAATCCTCGGCTCCCTATCAGCATCTTTCTGCTTCTGTCCTGCGTGCAGTAGAAAATAGGGTTCCCCTGGTGCGCGCTGCCAATACCGGCGTCTCGGGGTTCATCTCAGCCGAAGGCAGGATTATTTCGCTGGCGGAGGATAACCGCGGGAAAAATATTTTTATTGAGGGGTATCTTAACGACGAAATAAATATCTTGAGGGGTGGCCCGGCATTTTATACGCGTTTCGGCGACCTGGCAATTTTGGTTTGTCTTATCTTGGCGTTTTACGGCATCGTGCGCATTTTAAGGGGCGAGAGATGAAAAAAGTTTTACTGTCTATACTGATACTTCTTCCGGTTTACCTGTTTTTCAGCCTTTATTTTGCCGATAAATATTATTTTCTTTGCCCTATCGAGTATCAGAGTGATATTGTCATTCGTTCTGACGGCATGGGGGAAGGGATTTTTGGCAGCCGCCGCAGCGGCGGCAGGATGCACCAGGGGCTGGATTTATACGCTGAGGTTGGCACCCCGATCCTTGCCAGCCGTTCCGGGGTTGTGGCGCGCACCGGAAGAACCAGAGGAATGGGTAATTTCATTATCCTGAAGCACCCGGGGGATATCTTTACCGTTTACGGCCATCTTTCGGAGATATGCGTGCGTCCGTTGGAGTTGGTGCGTCAGGGCCAGGTAATCGGCGCGGTAGGCAAGACCGGCAACGCCAATTATGAAAACATGCAGCCGCACCTGCATTTTGAGGTAAGGCAGGGGGGGGTAGCCCATGATCCGGCGGACTACCTGCAGTAGAAGCGGTTATTTTTTATTTCTTTTCTTTTCGCGCGGCTCCATATGCACTACTACGTCCGAGACCGCGGGTATCCCGTTTTTAATCGCCTCTTCAATCCGGTAGCTGATTTTGTGCGCTTCTTCAATGTGCATCGCGGGGTCTACCTGCACATGCAGGTCTATATTGATGTCATCCGGCCTGCCCCGGGAGCGTATCTTGTGGCAGGCCTTGACCCCTTTTACCCCCAGCACGATGTCGGAAATTTTTTTATCCTCTATTATCGCCGCGGTGTCGCAGAGGACGCGCGCGCCTTCCCTGACAATCTCCAGCCCCGCGTAGGCGATGAAGAGGGCGATGATAATTGTAGCAATGGGGTCAAGAATGGGGAACCCCGATTTAATGGCAAGCAAGGTGACGATAACCGAGAACGAGGTAAAGATATCGGCCCTGGTATGCATGGCGTCGGCAATCAGGAAGTCGCTTTTAAGTTCCCTGCCTCTCTTTTGCTCGTAGTTCATAATCCAGATATTCGCCGCGACGGTAATCAGCATTACCGCAAAATTTCCCGCGTTGACCTGCGGCAGGACGGGATGCCGGAATCTCTCAATGCCGGCTTCGATTATCTGAAAGGAGAGCAGGAATAGTAGCGCCGCTATCCCCAGGGAAAAGAAGGTTTCGTATTTTTTATGGCCGTAAGGATGATCTTTGTCCCGGGGTTGGGAGGAGAGCGTTATGCCGATAATCCCGATGATATTTGAGGCACCGTCTGAAAGGGAATGAAAGCCGTCGGCAGCCATGCTGGAGCACCTGCTGAAGAGCCCGTAGATAATCTTGGCGAATGCTACTGCCCAGTTCAATGCCAGGGTCAGAAGAAGGATACGCTTGATGGCGCGGTAGTGTTTGAGGCCGAGTTGTTCCATAGTTTGAATTATACCTTTTTTTATTAATATTTCAATCCTTTGTTACTTTTCTCAAGGACCGTATTGATTTAGGTGCCTTTATATGATAAGATAGTTAACCGTTATGCGCCTATTATTACCTTTTATCCTTGCCGGGCTTATTTTAACAGGCGGATGCTCGCATCTGCCAATCCAGGATTTATTTCCATTGGAGGGCGTAGATGAATTAGAGCCTATCCGCAAAAATGAACGGATCCTGGTAATGGCTCCGCATCCGGATGATGAAGCTATTGCCTGCGCCGGGATTATCCAGAAGGCCATTGACGCCGGCGCAGAGGTCAAGGTGCTTTACCTTACTAACGGCGACCACAACCAGGTCGCTTTTATTGTTTACGAGAAGAGGTTGACTTTCAGGAAGGGCGAATTTATCCATATGGGGCAGGTGCGTCACAGCGAGGCAGTCAAGGCAATGGAGTTTTTCGGCCTGGATGAGTCACGCTTGATTTTCCTGGGGTATCCGGACTTCGGGACATTTACAATCTTTCGTGACTACTGGGATGCCAAGAGTCCGTACAGGAGCATGCTTACGCGTATCTCGCATGTGCCTTACCGGAGTAATCTTTCCTACGGCGCTCCCTATACCGGGGAAAGCATCCTGGGTGATATCAAGAAGGTTCTTCGGGAGTATCGCCCGGATAAGATATTCGTTTCACACCCCTCGGATACCAATCCCGACCACCGGGCATTCTATCTTTTTTTACAGGTTGCCCTCTGGGACCTTGAAGGAGACGATATCCCTCCCAAGGTTTATCCCTATCTTGTCCATTGCCCTGGCTGGCCGCTTCCGCGGCATTACCACCCTAAGCTTCAGCTCGGGCCTCCCAGACAGTATCCGGTAGGCGCAGGGATTAAATGGCTCAGGTCGGATATGTCCTCCCAGGAGATAGATGATAAGCATAAGGCAATCCTGTGTTATAGGAGCCAGACCCAGAGCAGCGCTTTCTACCTTTTGTCATTTGCGCGCCGGAATGAACTTTTCGGCAATTACCCGACAGTGGTCCTGGATTTAAAAAAAGACGTCTTTCCGGCCAGCAAGGAATGGGTGATGCCGGTGCTGCCTTTCTGGAAACATCCTTCCGGGGATCCTGGGCTTGATAGCCCCTATGATACGGTGGCAGAGCAGGATAACAAAACCCGGGTCAGGTATGAGTGCGACGGCGCTAATTTTTATATAAAGGTTACCAACAGCGATGCCTTGAGCAGGAAGTTTGGCACCTTGATTTACCTGTTTGGATATAGCCGCAAGGTTGAATTTGCCAAGATGCCAAAATTACGCATCGTGACTAAGGGCAGGAGATTCAAGGTGTTCGATTCACGCAAGGTTCTGAAAGCCGAAGGCATAGAATTGAGCCTGGGGGAACAGGAATTTATCTTAAAGATACCGCTTGCGGTCTTGAAGGATCCCGATGCCATCCTTACTTCGCTTAAGTCATACGGTGCGAGGCCGCGGCTGAATTCCATGGGGTTCCGTAAGGTAATCATCAAGAGGAGGTAGGATGGCGGAGTTAAAGCTTATAAAGATCAAGAAGCCCGCAGAGGTCAATGTGATTTTAGGCCAGAGCCATTTTATCAAGACCGTAGAGGATATCTACGAGGTTCTGGTAAGCAGCGTCCCGGGGATTAAGTTTGGTTTGGCGTTCGCGGAGTCTTCCGGTGCCTGTAAGGTAAGGTCGGAAGGGACAGACCCCGGGCTTAAGGCGCTTGCCGAGGAGAATGTCCTGGCAATCGCAGCAGGACACAGTTTTATCATTTTTATAAAGGACAGTTATCCCATAAATGTCCTTAATGCCATTAAGGCCATACCGGAGGTCTGCTCCATTTATTGCGCTTCGGCTAATCCGCTTGAGGTCGCCGTAATTGAGGGGGATTCCGGGTGCGGTATACTCGGGGTGATAGACGGGGCTTCGCCTAAAGGCATCGAGACCGCCGAAGATATCTCCTGGCGCCGGGGGCTCTTGCGTAAGATCGGCTATAAATTTTAACATCTTAACTTTAATTTTACCATGCCGGGGTTAAGGGGTTGGCCGGCAGACACCGCTTTTTTGCGTTGACGGACGGAAGAACCGATTTTTCTTGAAAATCAAACCTGTTTTGTTATAATTCCACTGATTATGGACCGTAAAAAAATACGTAAGACTTTTTCTCGCCTCGCGGCGTGGTGGGGATTGAATATCAGCTCTTTGATAGTCTCGCTGCTGCCTGAACGCTGCATCTATGGGTTTGCCGACGGGCTGTCCGGTTTGGCCTATTATTGTGCCGTAAAACAGAGGAAGATAGCCTTAAATAGTCTCAGCATCGCATTTGGCAAAGATAAGAGCCCCCGGGAGATAAGGCAGATTGCCAGGGATTGTTTTGCGCTGATGGCGAAGTCCGGAGTCGAGCTGATGTTTTTATTAAATAAACCCCGGCTTTTGCGTAAGTATTCCTTTTTCCAGGGACGCGAAAATCTTGATGCCGCCCTGGCAAAAGGCAAAGGGGTGGTTTTGGTTTCGGCGCATTTCGGAAATTTTCCTCTTCTCTTGGGCAGGTTAAGTATTGAAGGTTACGCCGCCGGGGGGATCATGAGGCCTATGCGCGACAAGACCACCGAGGATTATTTTTTGAAGACCCGTCAGCGCTACGGCGTCAAGACCATTTACAGCCAGCCGCGCAAGGCCTGCGTTGAAGAGACCATCAGGTCGCTGCGCAGCAACGAGTTGATATTTATACCGATAGACCAGAATTTCGGCACCGGGGGAGTATTTGTGAATTTCTTCGGCGTCAAGGCCGCTACCGCTACGGGGCCGGTAGTTTTTGCCCAGCGTACCGGCGCAGCGTTGATTCCCTGTTTTATAGTGCGCCAGCCGGATAACAGGAATAAGATTATTTTTGAGCCAGAAATGGAATTGCAACACGGCGCTACCGCCCAGGAGACGGTCGCCGTCAATATCCAGCGGCTTACCGACATCATAGAGTCGTACATCCGCAGATACCCTGCTGAATGGGGATGGATACACCGCCGCTGGAAGAGCCGCCCGGCCTAAAAAAAATAATCGGCGCTCGGCCGTTTTATGATATAATACATCAAACGCCATTTTATAGGTAAAACAGGAGGAGGTGTAAGAGATGGCAGAAGAAATCAAACAGGAAGAAAAGAAGCTCGATACAAAAAAGTTATTCTGGACTGTCTTCAAGGTAGTCCTGGGCCTGGTATTTTTGGTTTTGGGCGTATGGGCGATTGTTGCCTGGTGGCAGTATCTCCTGATGGTAGTAAGGGGTTGCATCGGGTTATTTCTGCTTTTAGCAGGCGTGATTACCCTCGCTATCGCCAAGGAATAAACTCTTAATTTTTGGAGCATTTAAGGGGGTTGGTAGTCCAGGAGTCGGTGGGTTGCCAATCCCCATTTTTTTGTCTTTATCGGAGAGGCTTTACTATTTTCATTTTTTTAGGTATAATAATCAAAAATACGCTAATAATAAAGAGGAGAAGAGATGCTGACGGCCATAATGAGGAAAGAAGTTATCAGGGGCAAAATTGCCTGCCGCATTAGCGCAGTGGCGGCATTTGTTATATTGACGAGTCTGGGTGCATTCGTGCGCATCCCCTTGCCTTTTACCCCCGTACCGTTTACGCTGCAGACATTTTTTGTTTTGCTCTCCGGGGCTTTTCTTGGGGCAGCCTTGGGGCCGCTTTCTCAGGCGCTTTATCTTTTTCTCGGGATAGGGGGCCTTTCCTTATTCTCGGGGGCGGCCGGAGGAATGTTTTCTTTCTATGGCCCTACCGCAGGATACCTTATCGGTTTTATACTGGCGAGCTTATTTATCGGCAGGGCTATATCCCGGGTCAAGGAAAACATATTCTTCGCCTCGTGTGTATTGATGGCAGGGGACGTAATACTCTTATGCTGCGGCACCCTCTGGCTCAAAATGCTTCTCGGCGTTTCTCTTGCTAAGGCATTTCTGCTTGGTTTCCTTCCGTTTTTACCCGGCGACATAGTCAAGGCAATCTTGGCTGCCGCAGTTTATCTAAGGTTTAAGTCCCGCCTCAAACAGATACTATTCTAAAACAGACATCATAACAAGGAGGGTCCATGAAGGTGCAGGATGTTATGAGCCGCAATGTCACGCATCTGGCCGCCGATACTACCGTGAAGGAGGCAGCGGAATTACTGCAGAAGAAGCAGATAAGCGGCCTACCGGTAATGGACGCCAACGGCAGGCTGGTAGGGATGTTTACCGAAAAGGACATCCTTTCCCATATCCTGCCCAGTTACATCGAGAAGGTCGGAAGTTTCGTCTATGAAGAGAACCCAAAGGCCACCAAGAGAAAATTCGGGCAGCTCGCAGAGATGACGGTGTCTAAACTGATGCGCCGCGAAGTAGTGACTGTTAACGAGAACGTTACCCTCTCTGAGGTTGCCAGGGTAATGCTTACGCAAAAGATAAGGCGTATCCCGGTAGTGGATAAGGATTCCAGGGTAGTCGGTATTATAGCGCGTTCCGATATCCTCAGGGGCCTTATCGAGGAGGAGCGTAAGGTTTAGCATGATCAGGAAATTCTTCATCCTCATTTCTATCTCCCTGGGGTTGGGGTTTCTTGCAAGATGGGCGGGGCTTACCACACATCAGGCTACCGCTATTTCGATATTCTCCGCATCGATAATGGGCACGCTTTTTTTCTGGAATTTCCGGCTTGCCTTCGTATTCCTCGGTACCTCACTCCTTTTAATGACCAGGACCATTGACCTTAAGAGCGTCATAACCTTTGCGTCGCTGGAGGTTATCATGTTTCTGGTCGGGATGATGATCCTGGTGGGGCTCCTGAAGGACGCCGGTTTTTTTGCCTGGATTGTCAGTCTTATTCTGCGCATCAAGAACCTCACCGCTAATAAGTTTTTCATACTTATCTGTGTCATCTCCGCCTTATTGGCCTGTGCCGTTGATGAGGTTACGGCCATTATTTTTATCGTAGCGGCGATCTTTGAGATATGCGATTACTTTGAGGTCAACCCCATGCCGTTTCTTATATCGGCAGTACTGGCTACCAATACCGGCTCCAGCGGTACGGCGCTGGGTAACCCCATCGGCATACTCATTGCGTCAAAGTCCGGCTTCACCTTTGAGGATTTCATGCTGAAGGCATTTCCGGTCATGCTGGTCTGTCTTTTTATGGCCGTTGCGGTCTTGAGGTTTTGGTATCGCCGGGAGGTAGCTGAGCTGGACCGCAAGATGAAGGAGTTCGGTGCC
Source organism: Candidatus Omnitrophota bacterium (assembly GCA_041649115.1). Taxonomy (GTDB): domain Bacteria; phylum Omnitrophota; class Gorgyraeia; order Gygaellales; family Profunditerraquicolaceae; genus JBAZKK01. The sequence continues at coordinate 19,016 of JBAZNT010000010.1, forward strand.
AATGACTTTTTGATAAGGCTTATCTCGGTGCCTCCGGAGAAGGAGCTCAAGGTCAGCCTATGGGTGTTCGGGATGACCCTGGTTTTTATTGCCCTGCACCACAGGCTGGAACTGTTATGGGGCCTGGAGTCTAATACCATTCTTCTGACCATGCCGCTATTTTCCAGCGGCTGCGTGATGATATGGAAATGGAGGAAGGCCCGTAAATACATCGAGAAAGACGTAGAGTGGTGGACGCTCCTGTTCTTTATGCTGCTTTTTGTGCAGGCGGGGGCGCTTAAATACACCGGGGCCACGGACGTCCTGGCTAAGAAGCTCGCCATGCTCTCCGGCAACAGCGTCCCGCTTCTTACCGGCATCGTATTGTGGGTTTCCACCATAGGCTCCAGCATGCTTGATAACGTGGTGCTGGTAGCGGCATTTATACCTGTTATCCAGAGCCTCCACGGGTTAAGCTCAAGCCTCCAGCCTTTATGGTGGGCGCTGCTTTTCGGAGGGTGCTTCGGAGGCAACATTACCCTGGTAGGCTCTACCGCCAATATCGTGGCTTTAGGAATATTAGAAAAGGAGAGGAATATCCACGTAACGTTCTTCCGCTGGTTCTGGGTCGGGCTGGCGGTGGGGGTAGCGACTGCCTCGCTGGTATGGGTAGCGCTTTTATTATTGCCTTTTTACCGATGAAACAGATATCCGTAACTATATTTTTACTGACATACCTGGCAATCGCCTATTTCATGAACCGCCAGAAGAACAGGATGGTGCTGATTTCGGTCTATGCCGGGGTGGCGGCATTGTTCTTGTCCGGCGCCGTCAGCCCTCTAGAGGCCGCCGCCTCCATTAACATTAACGTTTTGGGCGTATTCCTGGGCACGATGATACTCTCAAGCCTTTTTATTTATTCCGGGGTGCCTGCCTACCTGGCATGCCTGATGGTAAACAAGTCTAAAAGCGTAGCCATGGCCCTGTTGCTGGTGTGCGGGCTTTCGGGTTTTATCTCCAGTTTCACCGAGAACGTCGCTACCGTATTTATCGTGGCGCCCATTGCCTTAGAGATTGCCAGGCGCATCAATACCAATCCGGTGCCGCTTTTGATTGGGGTAGCATTGTCCGCGAACCTGCAGGGGACGGCTACCATGATCGGCGACTCCCCGAGTATTATCCTGGCAATGCAGTCCGGGATGAATTTCAACGACTTTTTCTGGATGAAGGCAAGGCCGGGGATATTCTTTGCCGTGGAATTGGGAGCGACCGGAGCATTTTTATTCCTCTGGTCAGTTTTTCGCCGTTACCGTAGCAGGCCGCAGGGGCTGGAACTAGTCAGGCCCAGGAGTTGGGTCCCCGCCGTTTTGATGTCGCTGATGGTCTTGACGCTGATTTCCTCTTCTTTTCTTCAGGCCAAACCGGTTTACTCGGTGGCGTTTATATGTTTATCATGGGCAACGGTCGGGATTATCTGGCATGAATTAAGGCACCGCGAGGCAATCTCGCTTTTGAAAAATCTGGACTGGCAGACATTCTTTTTCCTGATCGCGATATTTATTTTAGTCAGCAGCCTTACCTCTAACGGCGTAATCAACGATATCGCAGGATGGATATCATTGCTTTCCCGCGGGAACGCAGTTTTTGCCTATGTTTTTATCGTATTGCTCTCGGTATTACTTTCGGCATTTGTGGATAATATACCGTATACCATTGCGATGATTCCCGTGGCTAAGATGGTAGCCGCCGGTTTCGGAATGTCAATATATCCTTTTCTCTTCGGACTTTTAATCGGAACCTGCCTGGGAGGCAATATCACCCCGGTGGGCGCATCCTGCAATGTGGTTACGGTTGGCATATTGCGAAAGGAGGGGTATAAAGTAAAATTCAGCGAGTTCGTAAAATTGGGCTTACCGTTTACATTTATTGCCGTTACTGTCGGCGCGTTGTTCGTTTGGATAGTGTGGAGATAAGAATAACATTCATAACAGGGGGGCAACGATGCGTTTAAAAATAGCTTTTGTATTATTGGGCGTGGTTTCATTGTTGTTTCTAGGCGTTGCAGCAGGATTTAGCCAGGACGGGGAAGAGGCAGCGGATAACCAGTCCGAGGCGGCCAACAATACCGATACCCAGATTGTAGAGCAAGCTCCGGCGGCGCAAACTTCCGAGCCGTCTTCCGCAGCTTCCGATGTGCAGTGGCTTTGGGGAGAGACTGTTTCGGTGGATCCTTCAAAACAGGAGTTGGTCGTAAAATACACGGACTACGATACCGATATGGAAAAAGATGCCACGGTCGTAATTACCGACAGCACCGTTTTTGACGGCGGCAAGGGGCTTGCTGAAATCAATCCCCACGATATGGTGAGCATAGATTATACCATTGATAACAGCGGCAGGTATGTCGCCAAGAATATCGGGACGGAAAATTCGGAAACAGCTCCTCCCCAGGAATAGATAATCTTTATCTTTATGAAGAGATACCGGGGAATCAGGCTTGTCATCTTTGACCTTGACGGTACGCTGGTAGATGCCTATCCGGCTATAACGCGAAGCTTCAACCACGCGATGCGGTCTTTGGGCCTTGGGGCAAAGGCGCCTGCCGTGATACGCCGCGCAGTAGGATGGGGTGACGAGAACCTGCTAAGGCCTTTTCTGGCTAAAAAGGATTTACGAAAGGCGCTTTCTCTTTACCGTCGTCACCACCGCAAGGCGCTACTGGAGAATTCCAGTTTATTCAAGGGGGCGCTTAAACTCCTTTCTTATCTTAAGAGGAGAGGATATAAGTTGGCAGTGGCGAGTAACCGGCCGAGCCGTTTTTCTCTTATCTTGATGCGTCACCTCGGGCTGGATGCTTATTTTGATTACATGCTTTGCGCAGATAAGCTCAAGCGCGGCAAGCCTTCCCCCCAGATACTGCGGCGTATTATGCGCAGGTTCGGGTTTTACGCGCGCCAGACGCTTTATGTCGGAGATATGGTAATCGATGCCCAGGCCGGCAGGCGTGCAGGGGTCAGCACCGTCATAGTCACTACCGGCTCCAGCAGCAAAAAGGATATCCTAAGAGAAATGCCTTCAGCCGTGATAAGGAATATCAGGCAGCTCTCGGCGATGCTTTAACCCTTCCCGAAGCAGTTTTCCCTTGACCCTCAAATCTTTATAATGTAGAATGAGTTACAAATTGAGAGCAGTGGCATGAGGAAAATAATTTTAGCCGTTTTTTCGGTTTTTTTGTTGAGCGGTTGCGCTGTCTGGCAGGGCGTAATCCACCGCGGTGCCACGCAGAATGGCGGCGCCGGCATAACGCCGCTGCCGGCTTATTCCGGTCCAAAGGCCCGCATCGCGGTAGGGGATTTCGAGATTAAGGCTGCTAAGGTTACCAGCGAAATCAGTTCCGGGCTGCGTGAGATGTTAATAGCCGGCTTAACCGACAGTAACCGTTTTTCGGTGGTAGAATACCAGCCGCTGGCGATAGTTACGCCGGGACAGGAAGCGAATTCTCCTGCGGCGGCCCAACAGGCTGCGGCCAACCAGCGGATTAAGGCCAAGTCCGCGGACCTGGTGCTTACTGCAGCAATAACAGAGTTTGAGCCCGAGGCTTCCGGAGGGAGGACCGGCTTAGGAGGCGGAGGAGGAGTGGCCAGCGGCGCAATGGGGGGTCTATTGAGCTCTTCCTTTAATAAGGCGCATATGGCGCTTGAGATACGCGTCAGTGATGCCTCTGCCTCTAAGGTATTAGGCACTGCCCGCCTGCAGGGAGAGGCCTCAAACATTTCCGGCAATTTAGCATCGGGATTTTTCGGGAATTGGAGCTTGGGCAAGGGATTGTCAGCTTATGCCAATACCCCCATGGAGAAGGCGATACGGATATGCATTATCGAGACTGTCCGTTATATTGCCGGAGCGATACCGGCTAATTATTATAAATATTAAAGCAGAGAGGGGATAAAAATGGGAAAACGTAAACGCAGGGGAAAGCTTAACTGGCGCTCCAAGAGAGCCAATAAAGGGAGAAAGCCCTGTCTGGGGTAGGAGCCGTTTCTTTCTCGGTCCGAGGCAAGCAGATATGGAGATAAGGGTAAGGCAGCAGCATGGCGTGATTATCCTGGATATTTCCGGGGCAATCGACGTCAATGCTGCCACTTTGATTGAGGTAGTAGGCCAGTGCCTGCGCGACGGCTATTGCGATATCCTATGTAATTTTGAAGAGACCGAATCCATTGATTATATGGGGGTTTCGGTAATAGTGATAGCGTATAAGGAGGTAGTCAATCATCAGGGGAGGATGAGGTTTGCCTGCGTGCCGGCGCACCTGAGGAATATGTTCGCTATCTCCGGGCTTGACCGCGTGATAGAGATTTATCCTACCGAAGAACTCGCCGCTTCCAGTTTCAAGGAAGACAAGGTCATCGAGAACATCAAAAAATTAAAACTGCGCCGCCGTTTCAAAAGGCTCCCCATCGATATCAAGGTAGAGCTTAAGGATAGATACGACAAGAGCGCCAGGTGCCTGAATCTTGATATCCTGGATTTAAGCGCCCTCGGGGCCTATATCTACGGCTGCTCTAATTTCAGGCTGGGGGACGCCGTAACTCTTAAATTCAAGCTGCCGCCTAAGCCCGAGGAGCTGGAGCTGGAAGGCAAGGTTGTCTGGCTCTCCGATAAACAGGTGCAGTCGCGCATCCACCCCGGGATGGGAATTGAATTTTCTAATATCTCCAAGGATAACCAGGAGCGCATCTTCGAATTTGTGGAAAGAAACCTTTCTTTCATGTCCATCGAAGAGGACCAGGCTTGATACCGGAGCCGGATATGCCTTGACAGGGTTATTTATTGTGTTACACTAACTAAAATAGTAACACTAGGAGCGTTATGGCGTCATTGGTGCGGTTCGGCGTTTCTTTAGACAAGGATCTTCTCCTGAGGTTTGACAGGGGCATCAGGAGCAAAAATTATACTAACCGCTCGGAGGCTATCAGGGACCTTATTCGCCAGGACCTGGTAAGGGCCCAATGGCAGGAGGGCGGGGAGATCGCGGGCGCAATAACGCTGATATACGAGCACCATAGGAGGGAACTGGTGGATAAATTGCTGGAAATCCAGCATGATTTTGGCAAGATCATCATATCCAGCCAGCACATCCACCTTGACCACCGCAATTGCCTGGAGATTATTGCGGTGAAAGGGGCGGCAAAAGAGGCCGAGAGGCTGGCCGATACCCTGAGGTCTGTAAAAGGCGTCAAGCACGGCACCCTTAGCATGGCAACGACGGGCAGGGGTCTGGCATAGGGAGCGCTTATTATTTTTTTGCCCATTCGTAACACGATTATAATATTCGTAATAATAAAGAGCAGAAGGAGGGGTATGAGATGTTGAGGAAGGGCATATTGTTGGCAGCAGCGTTTTTATTCTTGGGATGCAGCGCCTGTTTTTCGGCAGAGCCGTCCATCAAGGAGGAGATCGAACTTTTAAAATCGCGCATCACGGCGCTGGAGCAGAGATTGAGCGCGCAGGACGATTGTATCAAGGATCAGAAGCGGTGCATCCTGGACCAGAATAAAAAGATCGCAGACTACGAGGAAAAACTTTCTCAATTTGACGTGGACCTGCATCGGCAGACAGGCGTACCGATCGCCATTGCCGAGGGGTTGGAGATCGGAGCCGGAGGAACCATGATCATTCAGGGCGCAGGCAACGTCAATAACGCCTCCTCCGACGTAGAGAAAAAGGTCTCCCGCAGCGATGCCTCATATTCCGCTGATATTACCATCGGTAAGGAATTCAAGGAGGTAGGCGGCAAGGCCTTCCTGCACCTTGAGGCAGGCAAAGGCAACGGCCTGGAGGATGACCTCACCCTTTATTCCAACGTCAACCGCGACGCCGATGACGATGAGAACGTGCACCTCACCGAGCTTTGGTATGAGCAGGGGTTATTCAGGGAGCGGGCGGTCGTCACTTTCGGAAAGCTTGACCCCAGCGCATATTTTGACAATAACGAGGTTGCCAATGACGAAACTACCCAGTTCCTGGGCAGGATATTCCGTAACTCTCCTACCCTGGAATTCCCGGATAATACCGCCGGTATCCGTCTGGCTTATATCCCGTTAGATTGGATTGAATTGGGCTACGGCGTATTTGACGCCGATAGCGATTGGGAAAAGATCGGAGATAATCTCTTTAATATCGCCCAGGTTACCTTTAAGACCAATTTTTTTAACCTTGCCGGCAACTATCGGTTTTACGGCTGGAGCAATAATGCCTACCACACCAAGTGGGCGGATGCCTCCAAGACCAAAGAGGCCTCTTACGGTTTTGGTTTAAGTTTTGACCAGAAGTTAAACGATATTACGACTGCCTTCCTGCGTTACGGTTGGCAGAACCCTAAGGTATACAATCCCGAGATTACAGCCACAGGCGGCCTCTATTATTCTCTGGAGCAGTCCTGGAGCGCAGGCATGCAGTTTGAAGGCAAGCCCTGGGGGAGACAGCAGGATGTCTTTGCCTTTGCGGTAGGGCAGGTCATACCTTCCGATGACTATAAGAAAGCAACCGAGCGCCTCGCTAAGACCGAGGGCCACCTGGAGGCTTATTACAGGATACATATCAACGACCACCTTTCCATCAGCCCGGACTTCCAGTATATCTGGAATCCCTTTGGCAAGGATGTTGCGGATGACACCAGCGGCATCTTCGTGGGCGGGATGAGGGCGCAGGTGGATTTCTAATGAGCGCATAATTTAGAGCAGCGTTAAGCGCAGGCGAGTTATAAACGCGGATTAATCTCCTCTGGTTTGCGAAAGAAGAGGGGATAAGAAGGGAGGAAGAATGCATATACCCGACGGTTATTTGGGTCCGGCTACATGCGGAATTTTTTACGCTGTGATGCTGCCGGTATGGACAGTCGCTTCGCGGATTGTCAAGAAGACGCTTAAGGCCAGGCAGGTTCCCCTCTTGGCCATAGGCGCAGCTTTTAGTTTCGTGATTATGATGTTTAATGTTCCTATCCCGGCAGGCACGACAGGGCATGCGGTAGGAGCGGTATTGGTAGCGATTTTAGTGGGACCTTGGGCAGCCTGTATTGCGGTTACGGTCGCCCTGGTTGTGCAGGCCCTGCTATTCGGGGACGGAGGAGTCACCGCAATAGGCGCTAATTGTTTTAACATGGCGTTCATTGAGGTATTTGTCGGATATTACCTCTATAGATTCTTAAGCGGCTCATCGGCCATAACATCAGGCAGGCGGGTGATTGCGGCAGGGGTTGCCGGCTACGCAGCCTTGAACATCGCCGCGCTATCCACGGCGGTTATGTTTGGTATCCAGCCTCTACTGTATAGGGGCGCAAGCGGCCAGTCGTTGTATTGTCCCTATGGTTTAAACGTCGCCATACCCGCTATGTTAGGCGAACACCTGCTGGTATTCGGATGGGTTGAGGCGATTGTGACGGCATTAGTAGTAAAATACCTGCAAAAACAGGACCCGTCTCTTTTGAAGACCGCAGAGGGGGTGAGAGCATGAAGACTATTACAAAGCTATGGATTGGCCTGGGGATTTTAATACTTCTTTCTCCTTTAGGGCTTTTTCTGCCCGAACGTTTTCAAGCCGGGGATGCCTGGGGGGAATGGGGAACAGATTCAATAATGGAACTGGTAGGATACGTGCCGCTGGGATTAGAGAGGCTCTCGAATGTCTGGCGTGCCCTGGTACCTGACTATGCCTTTACGGGATGGCAGGATAAGGGGTTGGCGCAGCTAAGCCTTGCCTATATCCTTTCCGCATTTATCGGGATCTGTATTACTGTTGGTGCGGTATTGTTAATCGGCAGGCTATTGAGCAGTAAAGAGTAACCCTTGATGCGGAGGAACGCGGTAATTGGCAAAACGAACCGTTATTGTAACCGGAGGCGCCGGTTTTATCGGAAGCTGCTTCTTGTGGAAGCTCAATCAAGAGGGGTTTGATGATATAATTGTTGTTGATGATCTCCGGGAGGACCTGAAATGGAAAAACCTTCTAGGCAAGCGCTTCATTAATTACTTCCAAAAAGACGATTTTCTTGATATACTAGAAAGCGGTAAGATCCGCGGCGTTAAAACCATAGTCCACCTTGGAGCTTGCAGTTCCACTATTCTAAGCGACGCCGCATATTTCCTTAAAAACAATTACGAATACTCCAAGCGTCTGGCGCTCTGGGCGGATGCCCATGGCGCGGGCTTCATCTACGCTTCCTCCGCAGCTACCTATGGTAACGGCAGCAACGGATATGACGATTCCGAAGAGGGCCTGTGGAACCTGCGGCCGCTTAATATCTACGGTTATTCCAAGCACCTCTTTGACCTTTGGATGCTTAGGAAGGGGTTTCTTAGAAAGACGACAGCCTTGAAGTTTTTTAACGTCTTCGGGCCCAACGAGTACCATAAAGGCGAGATGGCGAGTATCGTCTGCAGGCGTTTTGAAGACGTAAGGTCCGCAAGGCCCATCGCTCTTTTTAAGTCTTATCACCCCGACTACCGCAACGGAGAACCGAGGAGGGATTTTATCTACGTCAAGGATGCAGTAGAGTTGTTGTATTATTTTTTTACGAATCCCGGTAATACCGGCATATTCAATATCGGAACCGGCAAGGCGCATTCCTGGAATGAGGTAGCGCAAGCGATGTTCTCGGCTTTAGGCAGGAGAGCCGATATAGAGTATGTCGAGATGCCAGATGGCATTCGCCGCAATTACCAGTATTTTACGGAGGCCAGGATAGAAAAGTTAAGGGAGAGCGGTTGTCAGCATAAATTCATGTCGTTGGAAGAGGCGGTTAAGGACTACAGTTCGTACTTGGAGAATAACGGGTATCTATAAAATCTGACTGCAGGATAAGATGCACGATATATGGTTCGCCAGTAAGATAATTCTTTTATTGAGAGATAAAATCTCTGAAGTGTCCCGGGCCAAGAAGGTTACCGTTAATGTAGTATTAAGCCCTTTTACCCATGTTACCAGAGAAAGCCTGACCGGGGCCTTTAAGATGTTGAGTTCAAGAGAAAATTTCGGGAACGTCGAGTTGAGCATAGCTACTTCAGGCGTTTCCATTAAATGCGGTAAATGCGGCGTCGCCTCAGAGGTTACCAGGCCGGTTAGCGCATGCCCTAAATGCGGTTCGGCCGATCTAGAGATCGGTAACGTTGAGGAATTTGTTATTGAGTCTCTGGAGATAAAATAGGTTTAATAAAAATGCAGACAGCCAGCGGGTTAAAGAAAACTCCGCTTTACGAATCCCACCTTTCGCTTCAGGCCAAGATGGCTCCTTTCGGGGGGTGGTTGATGCCGATCCAGTATGAGGGGATCTTGGCTGAACACGCACATACCCGCCAGGAGGTTTCCGTATTCGATATCTGCCATATGGGAGAGCTTATTCTTGAGGCGGACCCGGCCACAAGCAGTTTCGACCGTATCATCACCCAGGATGTTGTTTCCATGCCGGTGGGGTTATGCCGTTACGGTTTCATGCTTAATGAGCAGGGCGGGATAATTGATGACCTCATTGTGTACCGCCTCTATGATAAAAACTGGATGCTGGTGGTTAACGCCGCAACCATTGCCAGCGATGAGGGGCAGCTTTACAGGCATCTTTCAGGAGGCTGCCGGCTTAAGAATGCCTCCTCCGCCTTAGGCAAACTTGATGTGCAGGGGCCGCGTTCAAGGGATGTGATGGTAAAAATTTTTGGTGACAGCATCGCGCGATTGGGTTATTATAATTGCGGCGAGTTTTTCTTATGGGGAGAGCGCTGTATCGTAAGCCGCACCGGTTATACCGGAGAGCTCGGATACGAAGTCTATATTCCGCTTGAGAAGACGCAGCGGTTATGGGATACGCTCCTTAAAGACCGCCGCGTCAAGCCCGCAGGCTTAGGCAGCCGCGATACCTTGCGTCTTGAAATGGGATATCCTCTTTACGGACAGGATATCGATGCGCAACATACGCCCCTTGCTGCCGGGCTGGAAAGGTTCGTTGATTTCTCAAAGGATTTTATCGGGAAAGGTGCCCTGATTAAGGAGCGCGAGGCAGGCCCTAAAGAGCGCCTGGTGTATCTGGTATCGGATTCCAGGCGTGCGCCGCGCCACGGTTTCGGTATTTTTGACGGGGACAGGCGTGTCGGTACGGTAACCAGCGGTTCTTTTTCCCCGAGCCTGTCAGCGGGGATTGCCATGGGGTATGTGGCTGGCAATTACCAGGCCGGCAACAGGCTCTTTATCAGGGATGCGGCAGTCGAGATCCCCGTAAGAGTTACGAAGAAGCCTTTTTACAGCAAAACAGCGTTATAACCAAAGGAAAAAAGATGGAGATACCGGAAGGACTTTTTTATACCAAGGACCACGAGTGGGCGCGTTTAGAAGGCAAGACCGCTTATGTCGGCATAACAGATTACGCCAAGACATCACTGGGAGATATTACTTTTGTGGAGTTGCCCAAGATCGGCGAGGCCCTTAAGCAATCCGGGTTTTCTGCCACCGTAGAGTCGGTCAAGGCCGCCTCTGACGTATACGCGCCTTTCTCAGGCAAGGTTACGCAGGTCAACCAGGAACTTTCCAGCCACCCCGAACTTGTAAACCAGTCCCCTTACGAGAAGGGGTATTTTTTTGCGATCGAGATTTCCGATGAGGCCGAAAAGGCGGCATTGATGGACGCGGCAGCTTACAGAAAATACCTGGAAGGCCTTTCTTAAGTGAATTACGTCCCCCATACAGACACTGATATAAAGGAGATGCTGGCGGCGATCGGGGTAGCGAGCGTCGGGGATTTATTCAAGGATATCCCGGCGGCGCTTAGGCCGAAGTCTTTCGATATACCGCCAGGAAAGTCGGAGTTTGAAGTCACGCAGTCCTTAAAGAACCTTGCCGCCAAGAACGCTACGCATTTGACGAATTTTGTCGGAGCCGGATTTTACGACCATTTTATCCCGGCAGCAGTCGATGCCATAGTTTCCCGCCCGGAATTTTACACTGCCTATACGCCATATCAGCCGGAATGCTCCCAGGGGTGGCTGCAGGCGATCTATGAGTACCAGACCATCATCTCGGAATTGACGGGGCTTGAGGTGGCAAATGCCTCCCTCTATGACGGCGGGACGGCTCTTTATGAAGCAGCAATGATGGCGGTACGGCTTACCGGCAGGAATAAGGTCATCATGGACAGCGGCGTTAACCTGATTTACCGCACCATGCTTTATACTTATACCTCCAACCTTTCCGTTGAGTTCGTGGAGGTCCCCGTAGCGCACGGCCAGAGTTCGCGCCAGGAATTTCTTAAACACCTTGACGATAAGACGGCGGCGGTAATCCTGCAGAACCCGAATTTCTTCGGCGCGGTTGACGACCACAGCGATATCGTAGAAGAGGTCCATAGGTTCGGGGCGCTTGCCATTGCCTCGGTCTATCCTGTTTCGCTGGGGGTGCTCAAATCCCCCGGAGAGGCAGGATTCGATATTGCCACCGGAGAAGGACAGAGCCTGGGGATCCCCCTTTCTTTCGGAGGCCCTTACCTGGGGTTTATGTCTGCCAGAAAGAAACTCGTCCGGCAGATGCCCGGCAGGATAGTAGGCGCTACCGTTGACAGCGACGGCAAGAGAGGCTTTGTCCTGACTCTCCAGACGCGCGAACAGCATATCCGCCGCGAAAAAGCCACCTCCAATATCTGTTCCAATGAGGCGCTCTGCGCGCTTCGCGCGGCAGTGTTTGTTGCGCTTTTAGGCAAGGAGGGCTTGCGCGAACTGGCGGAACTTAATTATCAAAAATCGGAGTTTGCCAAAGATGCCCTATCTGGCGTTAGAGGGGTGGAAGTAAAACGCAGCTCTCCGACCTTTAACGAATTTACGGTTTTCCTGCCGCGGCCGGCTGATGAGGTGGTATATCGTATGGTAGATAAGGGGTTTGCCTGCGGTTTCCCGCTGGGTAGATTCTATAAAGGCATGGAGAATTACCTCCTGGTGGCCGTTACCGAAAAAAGGACGGTAGAGGAGATCCGCAAACTGGCCGACAGCCTGGAGGCGGTATTATGAGGCTTATCTTTGAGAAACATAAAGAGGGGAGGCGGGGTTTTTCTTATGCCAAGTCCGGCATCCCCGCAGCCAGGCCGCTCGAAGCAAAATACCGGCGTAAAGATAACCTGCACCTGGCCTCATTGAGCGAACTGGACGTGGTGCGTCATTACACAAACCTCTCAAGGTTAAATTTTTCGGTAGATACTAATTTTTATCCCCTCGGCTCCTGCACTATGAAATATAACCCCAAGTTTACCGAGCGTATCGCAGGCCTGGAAGGTTTCTCGGGGGTTCATCCCCTGCTGCCGCAGCTTTCGGGGGGCGGGATGCTGGCACAGGGTTCGCTTGAGGTGCTTCATGCAACTGAGCGGCTCCTGGCTGAGATCACCGGGATGTGCGCTTTCACGATGCAGCCTTTGGCAGGCGCCCACGGCGAACTCACAGGCGCAATGCTCATCGCCGCATACCATAAGGATAAGGGCGCACGCCGCAGGTATGTTATCGTACCGGATTCCTCCCACGGCACTAACCCTGCCAGCGCCGCTATCGCAGGTTATGAGGTAAAGGTAATTAAGACCTCTCCCGAAGGTTATATGGATATGCAGGAATATAAAAAATCCCTGGATAAGGATACTGCGGCAGTGATGTTGACCTGCCCGGATACGTTGGGGATTTTTAACCCCCGCATAAAAGAGATCGCCGATATGGCGCATGAGGTGGGGGCATTGATGTATTACGACGGGGCAAACCTGAATGCCCTTCTCGGCAAGGCCCGGCCGGGAGATATGGGTTTTGATGTCGTGCACATCAATCTGCATAAGACATTCTCTACCCCGCACGGCGGAGGCGGCCCGGGTTCCGGACCTGTCGGGGTAAGCGAGAGGGTGGTTGGTTTCCTGCCGATTCCCCGCGTCGTCAAGAGAAGCGACGGCACATACGCCCTGGATTATCACCGCCATAAGACAATCGGTTATATCGCTCCGTTTTACGGAAACTTTGGGGTAATCCTGAAGGCATATGCCTATATGCTGCGATTGGGCAAAGAGGGGTTGATTGAGGCTGCCGAGGCAGCCGTCTTGAACGCCAATTATTGCCTGGTCAAGCTTAAAGATTACTACGACCTTGCTTTTGATAAGACCTGTATGCATGAATGCGTTTTTTCCGCCTCCCGCCAGGTTAAGAACGGGGTTCACGCCATAGACATAGCAAAATATCTCATTGACCGCGGATATCATCCTCCCACTGTTTACTTTCCCCTTATTGTCAAAGAGGCGTTGATGATTGAGCCGACGGAGACGGAATCCAAGGAGACGCTCGACGCCTTCATTGATACCATGGTTGAGATCGCCCGTTTAGCGGAGAATGACCCTGCTCGCCTCAAAGAAGCTCCTCTTCGGATGCCGGTCAAACGCCTTGACGAGACTAAAGCCGCGCGCGAGCCAAACCTCCGCTGGCAGCCTTAGCGCCAAGATAATATATGAAAAACTTCAGGCTTATCCGTTCCCCCGCGGCATCTGCCTCTTACAACATGTCGATGGATGAGGCTATTTTTAACCGTTACCTCAAAGACGGCGTACCGGTACTTAGAATTTACCGTTGGCAGTCCCCCTCTTTTACCTGCGGATTTTCCCAGTCTCTGGATGGCGAATTAGACCTTAGGAGTTGCGCTTCTTGCGGCGTTGAAGCCGTAAAAAGAATGACGGGAGGGGGCGTCCTTATGCATCACGATGAGATAACCTACAGCTTCGTTTGCAATAAAGAGGATGTCGGAGAGCCAGAGGGTGTTTTTGTGTCTTACCGCGAGATTTGTGCCTTTCTCATTAGGTTTTACAGGTCCCTTGGACTGGAGGCGGGTTTTGCGCTGGAATCCCGCGGTTTTAAAGACCGGTGCGCCCCGCATGCGCTTTGCAGCGTATCGCATGAGAAATACGATATTGTTATTAACGGGAAAAAAATCGGGGGAAACGCCCAGAAAAGGAAAAGGCAGGTTATATTTCAGCACGGTTCCATTCCGCGCAGCATTGACTGGGCTCTTATGCGCCGTTGTTTAAGGAGCGTTCCCGAAGGCGCGGAATCGGCCGTGACGGCGCTCTCTGCGGAATTAGCCTCCGTGCCGCAAGAAGATGTCCTGGAGGGGATGCTTATCAGCGCATTCTCAGAGACCTTTGGCGTAAAATTTATATTTGAAGATGAACCTCTCCTTGAAGCCAGCGTGGCTTAATAAAAAAGTCAGCCTTAAGTCCTGCTTAGAGATGAAGGGCTTTCTGCGCAACGCGCGCATTGAGACGGTATGCGAACAGGCGATGTGCCCGAATATCGGAGAGTGTTTTTCGCGCCGCCAGGCAACATTCCTGATACTCGGCAGGTATTGCACGCGCGGGTGCAGCTTCTGCAATATTGCCAAGGGGCTGCCTTCTGCGCCTGAACCCGATGAGCCTGCCAGGGTTGCGGAGGCGGTGGCGCGCCTTTCGCTTATCCACGCGGTCATTACCAGCGTTACCCGCGATGACCTGCCGGATGGAGGGGCAGGGATGTTCGTTGAGACGGTTTTGTCTATCCGCAGGCGCTGCGGAGGCGTAAGTATCGAGATTTTAATCCCGGATTTTAATCTTAACCAGGATGCGATTAAGGCCGTAGCCGGCTCCCCGGCCGACATCGTCGCGCATAACATTGAGACCGTCCCGGCGCTTTACCGGCTCGTGCGTCAGGGTTCTGATTATTCACGTTCGCTGAAAGTGCTGGAGGAAATAAAAAAGATATCGCCTCATCTAAAGACCAAGTCCGGCTTAATGCTTGGGTTAGGAGAGAACCGGCAGGAGGTTGTTTCCGCGGTGCATGACCTGCGCCTGGCAGGGTGCGATTTTTTAAGCATCGGCCAGTATCTTGCCCCCAGCAGGAGTCATTATCCTGTTAAGGAATACGTTTCTCCGGAGATGTTTGCGCAGTACAAGGATATGGCGTTAGAGGCAGGATTTTTACACGTTGAAAGCGGCCCTTATGTACGCAGCTCTTATCTGGCCGGCGAGTATCTCAAGGATGTCCAGGATGAGCAGGAATAAGGGCTTCATTGAACATTCGGTCATGGACGCCCTGTCTTTTATGAAGGATTCGCTTTTTGCGGATGAATACGCCATGAAAAATGGCTTCCTGCAGTCACTCGATGCCAGGATTAAGGCGGCAACGTTTATATTTATTATTATCCAGGCAATCCTTGCCAGCAAGATAGCTATTTTATTATGGCTTTACGCGTTTTCCTTGCTGTTATCGGTTATCTCCGACATACGCCTGGGGTTTTTTATAAAAAGAACCTGGATATTCATACCTCTGTTTTCGCTTTTTATTGCGCTGCCGGCTTTGTTTAGTTTCTTTACGCCCGGCGAACCGCTATTCACGTTCGGCATAGCCGCTTTTAAACTGACCGTTACCCGTCAGGGCGCCTTGACGGCGGCCTTGTTTGTAACGCGCGTTGCCACCTGCGTTTCGTACGTCGTCCTTCTTAGTATCACTACCAGGCATTTTGAGCTCTTAAAGGTCCTGCGCACCTTTAAGATACCGCAGGTCTTCGTGATGACGCTTGGCATCTGTTACCGTTACATCTATCTTTTTATCGGCATAATCGAGAATACGTACCTGGCCATCAGGAGCCGAGTCGGGACAAGGATCCATTACGCGAAAGGGCAGCGTATCGTGGCCTGGAATATAGGCGCCCTTTGGCAGCGTTCTTATAAGCTAAACGATGACGTATATAAGGCGATGCTTTCCAGGGGCTATAGCGGCGAGCCGGTTATCCTGGAGGAGTTCAGGGCCCGGCCCAGGGATTGGGTGTGGTTTTTTGGTATAGTGGTAATTTCTGTTTTGCTGCTACTAATAGGCAGAAAATAAAAACTCCATGGCAGATATAATATTCGAGCTAAAGGACGTTTATTTTTCTTATCTCGGGAGGTTTCCTGCCCTCTCGGGCGTGAATGTTGAAATCAAGAGGGGGGAGAAGGTTGCGTTTATCGGGGCCAACGGCTCAGGCAAGTCTACCCTTCTGCACATGCTCGACGGCCTCATCTTCCCCGAGAGAGGGGTAATCAGGGCCTTTGGGGAATCCTTAAAGGAAAGTGCGTTTGGCGATGAAAAATTCTCGAGAAGCTTCAGGAAAAGGGTGGGCTTGGTTTTTCAGAATCCCGATATCCAGTTATTCTGCCCTACCGTCAGAGAGGATATCCTATTCGGACCTCTGCAGCTGGAAATGGATAGGCAAGATATTGAGGAGAATCTCGCGGAGATAGTCGACGCCTTGAGGATCGGCGATTTATTGCAAAGGTCGCCTTATCAGCTTAGCATCGGCGAGAAACGCAAGGTTGCGATTGCCGCGGTGCTTTTAATTGATCCGGACGTCCTGATACTTGACGAGCCGACCGCGGGGCTTGATCCGCTTACCACCAGGCACATCTTGGATTTTCTTATTCAGGCGAATGCCTCTGGCAAGACGGTCGTTACCGCTACCCATGACCTGCATATCGTAGAGGAGATATCGGACATAGTCCACGTGGTTAGCCAGGACAGGAAGATAGTGCGTTCCGGCAGCCCGGATGAAATCCTGAAGGATTCTATGCTCCTGGAGAGCAATAATCTTGCGCATATCCACGCCCACCGGCACGGGGACAAGACCCACGTGCATACGCATCAACACTGATAGATAGGGACGGTTCTCAAGGTGAAGCTAACCTGTCCCCTAATAGGGGACAGGTTAAGAACGACTTAAGAACCGTCCCCGCTATTTTAAAGAAAATCTATTGTCCCGCCCATGTGCCTATGTTAAGATAATAGGGCTTTATTCTTAAGACAACCTCAAAATACGGAGGCAAGCTATGAACTTTGTCTGGGCAGTAACCGCGAGCGTGTTATTGAGCTTGATTTCCCTGATAGGCATCTTTAGTATTCTCCTTAAGGAAAAATTGCTGGAGCGGATTCTTCTGCTCTTGGTGGGTTTTTCTGCCGGCGGACTTATCGGAGGGGCATTCCTGCATCTTCTGCCCGAGGCCCTGGAACAGAGTAACCCCGGAAGCGTCTTCCTGTATACCATTTTGGGTTTTCTGTTTTTTTTCATACTGGAACGCTACCTGCATTGGCGTCACTGCCATAAGGAGCACTGCACCATCCACGCCTTTACCTACCTTAATCTTATCGGGGACGGCATACATAATTTTACCGACGGCTTGGTTATCGGGGCCAGCTTCATCGTCAGCATCAACTTTGGGATAATTACTACGCTGGTGCTTGTATTCCACGAGATACCGCAGGAGATCGGGGATTTCGGGATTTTGGTGTACGGCGGATTCAGCAAGTCCAAGGCCCTTACTTACAATTTTATATCTGCGCTTACCTGTGTCTTGGGTACGATAGCGGGTTATTATCTTAGTTCTGCAATCGGGAACTTTTCGTCTTTACTTCTCCCTATCACCGCCGGGGGGTTTATTTATATCGCTGCCTGCGACCTGATACCGGAGCTGCATAAAGAACCGGAATTAAAACGCGCCACCATTTCGGTAGCGGCGTTTTGCTGCGGGATATTATTCATCCTGCTTACCGGGCTTATGCGCGGCCATTAGGCATGCCGGGGCAATAGGAAGAGCCATGAAAAAGATTTCTTTAGTCCAGATGAAAGAGAATCAAAAAGGCAAGGTTGCCGAGGTGCTCGGGGGCAGCTCCCTGCAGCACCGTATGATGAGCCTCGGCGTTTATCCGGGGAGCAATATCACCAAACTCAGCCATTTCGCCCTGCGGGGGCCGGTTGCCGTAAAGGTCGGCCGCGCAGTGTTGGCGCTGGGGCACGGCATGGCCTCTAAGGTCATCGTTTCGCTGGAATGATAAAAAGGGTTTTCCTGATAGGCAATCCCAATGTCGGAAAGAGCGTAGTATTCTCCCGCCTCACCGGGGTCCACGTAGTCTCCTCTAATTATCCCGGCACAACCGTAGAAATATCGCGCGGTTACCTCAAAATAGCAAATGACAGGCTTGAGGTAATTGACCTTCCGGGGACATACTCCCTCCAGCCGAGCTCCAGGGCCGAAGAGGTCGCCGTATCTTTATTAAAGGATAACCAGCGCCATGAGATGGCGGTAGTCAATGTTGTCGATGCCACTAACCTTGAGAGGAACCTGTTTCTTACCCTGCAGTTGATCGAGGAGGGGTATCCGGTGGTGGTGTGTTTAAATATGTGCGATGATACCGCGCACCGCGGCATTAACATCGATGCGGCAAGATTGTCCGAGATGCTCGGGGTAGCGGTTATACCGACCTGCGGGCTTACCGGTTCAGGGGTCAAACCCCTGATAGAGGCTATTAGAAACGCCAGGACCTCTGGAGGCAAGGAACGCACGCACCTGGAGCGTTGGCAGGAGATCGGCAGGATAGTGGAAGAGACGCAACACCTTAGCCACCGCCACCATAACCTGAGGGAAATCCTGGAGGACGCCTCGCTTAGGCCGTTCAGCGGTATGCTGATTGCGTCGCTGGTTATTTACGCCTCATTTAGGTTTGTGCGTTTTCTTGCCGAGTGGCTTATTGCAAATGTTTTTGACCCGGCCTTCTACGATATCTACCAGCCGTTGCTTATCAAAATCAGCTCGGCCCTGGGCTCGGGAGGTTTTCTGCACCATCTTCTTATCGGGGAATTAATAGACGGCAGGATTGATTTTAAACAGTCCCTGGGGTTACTCACCACCGCCCCTTACATCGAGATTGCAATGGTCCTGCCGTACATTATTTCTTTCTATCTGGTTCTGGGGATCCTTGAAGACGTGGGTTTTCTGCCGCGCCTTGCGATGCTCCTGGATAATATCCTGCACCGGCTCGGGCTGCACGGCTTCACGATTATACCGATTCTCCTTGGTTTTGGCTGCAATGTCCCGGGCATAATCGCCACGCGCGTCTTGGAATCACGCAGGGAGCGTTTTATAGCAGCCACTATTATCGCTATCGGAGTGCCTTGCGTGCCTCTGCAGGCGATGATTTTCGGATTCTTAGGAAAGTTCGGGGGATTATACGTAGCCAGCGTTTATCTGACGCTGCTGTTGGTTATAATATTATTAGGAATGATCCTGAACCGCTTCTTGAAAGGATATAGCCCGGAGTTCCTGCTGGAGATCCCGCCTTACAGATTGCCGCCGCTGTCGATACTCTTTAAGAAGCTGTATTTTCGCATCAAGGGTTTTTTAATCGATGCGATGCCGGTGGTGCTGCTGGGGGTCCTGGTGATAAATATCCTTTTATTTCTGAAGCTCTTTGATTTGTTTACCATGGCATTCGAGCCTCTTATAAAAGGGTTATTCGGTTTACCTAAAGAAGCAGTGGTGGGATTGGCAATAGGATTCCTGCGTAAAGACGTGGCAGTAGGCATGCTTATGCCCCTGGGGCTTTCCGTCAAGCAACTTTTTATTGCTACCGCGCTTCTGGCGATGTCATTTCCATGCGTGGCGACCTTTGCCGTGCTTCTAAAGGAACTGGGGCTTAAGGATTTCCTGAAATCCGTGTTTGTGATGTTGGCAGTAGGCACGATAGCAGGGACGTTGCTTAATATTCTGATTCCGGGATGAAAGCCATAGCCTTGATTTCCGGAGGCCTGGATAGCCTGGTGGCTGTTTCTTTGGTCAAGAAGCAGGGAGTAGCAGTTACGCCGCTTTATTTTAAAACCCCTTTCTCTAAACGCGATAAAAATCCTAAACTGAATTCCGAGGAATCCCTGCGTAAGCGCCTGGCAGCTCTCGGCCTTAAACTTGAAACCATAGATATCTCGGGTGCTTTCCTGAAGATGCTCCTGGAGCCTCCTCACGGTTTCGGCTCAAATATGAACCCCTGCATTGATTGTAAGATAACGATGCTTTCCATGGCCAGGGAGCTCATGCCCAAGATAGGGGCAAGCTTTGTGTTTACCGGGGAGGTGCTGGGGCAGAGGCCGATGTCCCAGAACAGGAGGACGATGGAGCTGATCGAGGAATCTTGCGGGTTAAAGGGCTTTTTGCTTAGGCCTTTATCTGCCAGACTGCTTGAAGAGACCATCCCTGAGAGAGAAGGCTGGGTAAGACGGGATAAATTATTAGGGATAAGCGGCAGGGGGCGCCGGCCGCAGATGGAGCTGGCCAGAGGCCTCGGCATAAAAGACTATCCTAACGCTGCCGGAGGGTGCCTTTTGACAGATGCCGGATTTTCCGGGCGCTTAAAAGAGCTTGTTATCCACCGCGAATTGAATGCGCGCACTGCAGAGTTGTTAAAGCTGGGGAGGCATTTTCGTCTTTCGCCGCGGGCTAAACTTATTGTGGGAAGAAACGAAGAAGAGAACAATGCGCTTGTTGCCATGGCAGCGGAAGGGGATTACTTATTTATGCCTGCAGATGATATGGCAGGGCCTAGCTCTATCGGGCTGGGAGAATTTGACTCGGGGTTGGTTGAGCTCTCCTGCGCCGTTACGTGCCGTTACTGTGATTTGCAGGGCGAGGGGGGTGCCGAGATATTTTACCGGAGGCTCCCGCAGGAAAAGAGGGTTTCGTTTCCAACGCGCCCCCTGGACGATAAGCACCTGGCCGCCTTAAGGATATGATATGGAGAAAGAAGCCCTGCTTTATGAAAAATTAGAAGATAGGAATGTGCGCTGTTATCTTTGCAGCCACCGTTGCCGGATCCCGGAGCATAAATCCGGTCTTTGCGGCGTAAGGGAGAATATAGGCGGTACGCTCTATACCCGCGTCTGGGGGGACCTGATCGCCGTACACGTGGACCCTGTGGAGAAGAAACCCTTGTATCATTTTCTCCCGGGCTCGTTGAGTTTTTCTATTGCTGCGGTAGGGTGCAATTTCCGCTGCGGATTTTGCCAGAACTGGGAGATATCGCAAGGCCCGGCCAGCGGCAGGCCTGGACTGGACTCTGAAGAAGTAAACCCGCAGGATGTTGTGGGCGAAGCGCTAAAATCTGATTGCCGCAGTATTGCCTATACCTATACCGAGCCGACCGTATTTTTCGAATATGCGCTTGATACCGCGAAGTTAGCGCGCGCTAAAGGCCTCTCCAACATCTTCGTTACTAACGGCTATATGAGCGCGGAAGCATTGGAGGAGATTAATCCTTATCTTGATGCTGCCAACGTAGACCTCAAGTTTTTCCGCGATGAATCTTACCGCCGCATATGCGGGGCGAGCCTTAAGCCGGTGCTGGAGTCCATACGTTTAATGAAGAAGATGGGGATTTGGGTAGAGGTAACTACCCTGGTGGTTCCGGGGGAAAACGATTCTGCCGAAGAGCTGAAAGATATTGCGGATTTTATCTTTTCTCTCGATCGCGACATTCCGTGGCACATCTCGCGTTTCCATCCGGATTACAAATTTAACGACCTTGCCCCTACCCCCGAGAAGACTCTTCGGCAGGCCCGGGAGATCGGAATGCTGGCAGGTTTACGTTTCGTCTATGCCGGTAATGTCTATGGGTGGGGTAACGATACGGTCTGTATCCATTGCGGCAGGACCTTGGTTAAAAGGCAGGGTTTTAGCATCTTGCAGTATAATATTAAGGAAGGCAAGTGTGTTTTTTGCGGGGGGAATGTCCCCGGGGTATTCGAAGGCAAGGAATGAAAATCAAAAAAGCCCTCTTAGTGGTGGATGTGCAGAATGATTTTTTGCCAGGCGGCGCCTTAGGGGTGCCCGGAGGGAACAGGATTGTGCCGGTCGTAAATAAATACGTTAGGTTTTTCCTCCAGAAGAAGCACCCCGTTTTATTTACCCGCGATTGGCACCCGGTAAGGACGATGCATTTTAAGGATTTCGGTGGGCTCTGGCCGGCTCATTGCATCCAGGGGACGCGGGGGGCAGCATTCCACCAGATGTTAAAGGTTCCGAAGGAAGCGATCCTCTTGTATAAAGGCATGGACCCCGGCCAGGACAGTTATTCCGCGTTCCACGCCGAGGATGCCAGCGGCAGGAGCCTGTCCAAGATATTGAACGTATTAGGCACCCAGGAACTTTACATCGCGGGCCTGGCTACCGATTACTGCGTTAAGTACTCTTCTCTGGATGCCCTGAAAAAAGGCATTAGGGTTAAGGTGCTTGCCGATGCCACCAAGGGGGTGGATTTAAGGCCCGGGGATTCCGAAAAAGCGCTGGCTGCCGTAGTCGAGGCAGGGGCTAGAAAGACAAAATTTAAAGAGTTAAAGAGATGAAACGCAAACAAGAGAAGGCGCTGATAGGCTACTATTTTATTACCGATGCGGAATTCAGCAGGAGAGGGAACCTAAGCGACGTGAAAAACGCGGTTCTGGCCGGCGTAAGGTTTATCCAGTACCGCAGTAAAGGTTCTTGCGCCCGCCGGATGTGCGCAGAGGCAGTTAAGCTTCGGCGGCTCTGCCGCAACGCTACCTTTTTGGTCAATGACCGCGTTGATGTTGCCTTGGCATCAGGGGCTGACGGCGTGCATCTGGGGCAGGATGATTTCCCCTGCGTCCTGGCGCGCCGCGTGCTCGGCAGGAAGGCAATCATAGGAGTGACGGTGCATAATCTGAAGGAGGCCAAGAAAGCAGAGACTGAAGGCGCAGACTACGTTGCTGCCTCGCCGATTTTTTTCACTACTACCAAGAAGGACGCTGCCAGGCCCGTGGGGGTAGGTTTGATAGGAGAGCTCAAAAGGCATCTTTGCATACCTTTGGTTGCCGTTGGCGGGATAAACCTTTCTAACGCCAAAGAGGTTGTCGCCGCAGGGGCAGATGGGTTGTGCGCGGTATCCGCGGTGGTTGCCAGCAGTAATGTAAGGAGTCAGATCCGGAGATTCCAGGAACTATTCAAATAGAAAAAATTTTTCTTGACAAATGATACAGTTATGGTATCATTTACAGTTGAAAGGAGGCAAAATGGACATTACTCTCAGGTATATGCTGCGCCCCGTCGCACATTGTAAGGAGGGCTGTAGTATCTTGTCCCGGGCAAGACGTTAAACTGCCCATCCGTCCTAATGCGGCGATAATGCCGCGCATTTCTTAAGGAGAAAAGAATGAAACTCATCACCCGCGATACGGACTACGCCATCAGGGCTATTTCTTATATCGCCTCTATAAAAGACAGGATGGTCTCGGCAAGAGAACTGGTAGAGGCCCTGGAGATACCCAGGCCGTTTCTTAGAAAGATCCTTCAGCGCCTAAACCAGGCAGGGCTATTGAAATCTTACAAAGGCCAGGGAGGAGGATTTTCCTTGGAGGTTTCCCCGCAGCGCATATCGCTGATGCGCCTTATAAACGTCTTTCAGGGGCCGTTTAGGCTTAATGAGTGTTTTTTCAAAAAAAAGCCCTGCCCTGAAGCCAAAAGATGCAGGCTCAGGAGCCGCATTGAGCGTATTGAGAAATTTCTTATAAGGGAGCTGAAAGCCATTGATATGGGTTGTCTTTTAAGATAACGGCATTGATCACGGCAGGGGAGGGCTAGCTGTCCTGCCAAACAGGTTTATCTTTAAGAGAGAGTCGGATTCTTAAAAAATGGGAGGTTGGTATGTTTTGCTATCAATGCGAACAGACCCTTAGCGGCAAGGGGTGCACCAAGCTGGGGGTCTGCGGCAAGAGCGAGGATATTCAAAGTCTGCAGGATATTTTGCTTTTTGGCCTTAAGGGGGTGGCAGCCTATGCCTATCACGCCCGCGAGCTTGGCAAGCGAGACGAGGAAGTAGATGCCTTTATGCACGAGGCCCTTTTTAAGACGGTTACAAACGTAAGTTTTGACCTCCAGCAGTACCTGGATTTGGTTTTAAGATGCGGATACATTAACCTGCGTACAATGGAGATGCTAGATAGGGCGCATACGGAGCGTTTTGGAAATCCCCTGCCTACCGAGGTTGATGCCGGCACAAGAAAGGGGCCGGGGATACTGATTACCGGCCACGACCTCTTAGACCTCTACGAGCTTTTGAAGCAGACCGAAGGCAGCGGCATCAATATCTACACCCATTCCGAGATGCTTCCTGCGCACGGTTATCCGGAACTCAAAAGATTCAAGCATCTGGCGGGAAATTACGGGGGCGCCTGGCAAGAGCAGAAGAAGGAATTCAATGCCTTCCCCGGGCCGATTGTGGCTACTACTAATTGCGTGCTTATCCCCCCGGATAATACTTATCTGGACCGCTTGTTTACCAGAGGCATCACCGGCGTGCCCGGTGCAACCCATATCAATAGCAGGGATTTTTCGAAGGTTATAGAGAAGGCCAGGGCCCTTGCGGAACTGCCTGAAAATCCAGGTAAAAAAATCACCACCGGTTTCCATCATGGCGCGATTCTTGCTATCGCGGACAAGGTTATCGCTCTGGTTAAGGCAGGAAAGATCCGTCGTTTTTTCCTAATCGGAGGGTGCGACGGAGCCAAACCCGGCAGGAATTATTACACCGAACTTGCAGAGCTCATTCCGCAGGATTGCATAATACTGACACTGGCCTGCGGGAAATATCGTTTTAACAAGCTGGATTTTGGAGAGATAGAAGGGGTTCCCAGGCTCTTGGATATCGGCCAATGCAATAATTCATATTCCGCCATCCAGGTAGCCCTGGCTTTGGCCGGTGCTTTTAAGTCTAGCGTTAATGAGCTGCCGTTGTCGATTGTATTGTCTTGGTTTGAGCAGAAGGCGGTAGCGATACTCTTGACCCTTCTTTATCTGGGGGTTAAAGATATCCGTATCGGCCCAACCCCTCCTGCTTTTGTGACCCCGGCAGTATTTGAGGTATTAAAAAAGAGGTTTAACCTCGGTTTAATTACTACTCCTAGAGAGGACCTGGCAGAGGCCCTTTCGAAATAAACGCAATAACTGCTTGGAAGAGGATTTTAATATTGTATAATGAGGATAGATTATGCAAGGCATAAGGGTAAAATTTATTGAAGGCATAAAGAGGACTGCGACAATCGAGAGCTTCAGGTTTGCGGCAGCCGGAGGCATTGATTTTGAGGCCGGGCAGTTCATGCAGCTGATCTTTAATGAAGCTGACCCCTCTGATAAGATCCTGAACAAGTATCTTTCTTTTTCCTGCGCCCCGGGAAAGGACTATATCGAGGCTACCAAGCGCTTGAGCGAGAGCGCTTTTTCCAAGCGCTTAAAGGCCCTTAAGCCCGGTGAGGAGGTATTTATTAAGGGGCCGTTTGGCAGCTGTGTTTTTCGCAGCGATTATCGCAAGATTGCCTTTCTTATCGGAGGTATCGGGATCACCCCGGTAATCTCTATCATCGAGCAGATCGCAACTGCCGGGATACCCACAGATACGGTTCTTTTTTATTCTAATCGCAGCGAAGAAGAGATCGCCTTCAAACAGGAACTAGATTCATGGGCAGAGGCCAACAGCAATATCAGGGTAATCTACACGGTTACGGATTGCCCGCCGCGCCAGAAGCGCTGCATCTACGGACGCATTGATGAAAAGCTGCTATCAGAGAAGCTGGGGGATATCTTTGAGAGGGTCGTTTTTATCTTCGGACCTCCGAAGATGGTCGAGGCAATGCAGGGGCTCTGCCTTAATCTCGGCTGTCCTAAGGAGAATATCAAGACCGAGAGTTTTATAGGGTATTAGGGGGATTTCTATATGTCGTTTTTGTCATGGAATCCAGTCGGAGAGAGGCTTAAGGCCTGGCACGGGGAGGAGTGGCATACCTCCAAAGGCAGGGTTATCCGGGATGTGGTGTATGCCATTGATACCGGGCTGGTAACTACAGTTTCTTTCTTAGCCGGCGTGTCGGTATCGCTTGTTACGCGTAACAAGGTAGTCCTGGCAGGGGTAATCCAGATTATCTCCGGGGTTACCGCGATATTCTTCGGCTCCTACATTTCTACCAAGGCGCAGAAGCATTTTTTTGAGAGTCAGATTGAACGCGAAAGGAAAGAGATTGAAGATGACCCCGAGAAGGAAACCGGAGAAATACGCGCTATCTTCGCCCAGATGAATTTTACTCCCGAGGAACAGGAGGTGGCGGTGCGCCGCATTACCGCCGATAAGGATACCTGGCTTAAATTTATGATTCAGGAAGAAATCGGCATTACGCCGGGTTTTATAGATAAGCCCCTGGAGATCGGCCTTATCTCGGCATTCTCCTTTTTTATCGGGGCCCTGCCGGCAGTGCTGCCGTTTTTCATCTTTAAAGGCGTACCCCGGGCCCTGGCAGTATCGGCGCTGACAGTGCTGGTTTTTCTTTTTGCGGTGGGAGTTGCCAAGACCAAGATTACCAGGATGCACTGGCTGGCCAGCGGGGTAGAGACCCTTCTTATAGGCCTGGTTTCATGCTCGTTGGGATTTTTCTTGGGGCGCATCGTAAGCAGCTACTTTCATTAATCTTTAAGGAGAGCGTTCATGAAAAGGAATATAAAATTTCAAGGCAATCCCCTGACCCTGGTAGGCAGGGCCATTGGAGTCGGCAGGTCAGCGGCAGATTTCAGGGTAGTCTCGCAGGAATTAAAAGAGCTTGGCCTCGGAGACTTTCGCGGTAAGACTAAAGTAATTACCACCTTTCCTTCCCTGGATACGCCGGTCTGCGACCTGCAGGTGAGGGAATTCAATAAAAGGGCGGTCGGGTTTTCTTCTGACGTGGCAGTCATAGGCATAAGCAAGGATCTCCCCTTTGCCCAGAAGAGGTTCTGTCAGGACCACGGGGTCAAGAATGCCGTAATTGTTTCGGATTACAGGTATTCCTCCTTTGGCATCAATTACGGCCTTTTGATTAAAGAGCTTAATCTCCTGGCGCGCGCCGTAATCATTGTTGACAAAAGCGACCTGATAAGATATATCCAGATAGTAGAGGAGCTGACTATCCCCCCGGACTATGAGGCAGCGTTGAAAGCCCTGGAAGATTCAGCGCAGGCCGACGCAGCCGGCAACAGAGAGCCTCTTTTGCGCTGCAGGCCATGCGAAGGCGGGGTTGCGGCATTGTCCAAAGGAAAGGTTGAGAGACTCCTGGCCGAGCGCCGGGGGTGGATATTGGTTGAAGACAAAAAATTAGTCAAGGAATTAAAATTCGGGGATTTTATAGAAGCCAAGTATTTCCTGGATATTGTCAGCGCCATTGCCGAGGAGCAGGGGCATCACCCTATTCTTACCATCAGTTATAATAAGTTAAAGATAGCCCTTACTACCCATGCTGCCGGAGGCTTGACTGATAATGATTTTATCATGGCCGGTATCATTGATGAACTTGAATAAGATTATAAAAGGAGTTTATTATGGCTGTTGAGATAAAGAAGGATATCTACTGGGTAGGAGCGGTGGACTATAATGCCAGGAGCTTCCATGGCCATACCTATAATACCTCCAGGGGGACTACCTATAATTCTTACCTTATAAAAGACGAGAAGGTCGCGCTGGTGGATACCGTTTACGACCCCTTCGCTTGCGAGATGATTGCCAGGGTCAAGGAGATTGTTGAGCCGCGAGAAATAGATTATATCATCGCCAATCACGTGGAAACCGACCACTCCGGGGCGCTCCCTGATATTATGCGCCTGTGCCCTAAGGCAAAGGTTCTGGGAACAGCCAAATGCAGGGAGGGGTTATGGAAGCATTATTACGGCAGCTGGGACTTCCAGACCTTAAAGACCGGGGATAAGATTAATCTCGGCAGAAGAGCGCTTTCTTTTATCGAGGCCCCGATGATACATTGGCCGGACAGCATGTTTACCTATTGCCCTGAGGAAGAATTACTTATGCCTAATGACGCCTTCGGGCAGCATTACGCTACTTCCAAGAGGTTTGACGACGAGGTAAACCAGGCGGAGCTTATGGATGAGGCTGCCAAATATTACGCTAATATACTCTGGCCGCTGGGAAGCGTGATCCTCAGGAAAATAGAAGAGGTGCAGAAAACAGGAATCTCCATAAAGACAATTGCGCCCAGCCACGGGGTTATCTGGCGCCGCGATCCCGCAAGGATTATCAACGCTTATATGTCTTGGGCGAAGAGCGAGTTGCGCCCCAAGGTAGTAATAGTCTATGAGACGATGTGGGGAGCGACGGATAGGATGGCGAGGAACATTGCCGAGGGGATTATTGCCTCGGGGATAGAGGTTAAATTATTCGACGTCACGGCATCCGACCGCACTGAGGTAATCAAGGAGATGCTTGATGCCGGGGGGTATCTGGTCGGCTCTTCTACCCACGATAACGGCATGCTGCCGGCGATTGCCGGATTCCTGCAGTTTTTTAAAGGCCTGAAGCCCCGGGGAAGGATTGCAGCGGCATTCGGATCCTTTGGTTGGGCCGGGGGTGCCTTAAAAGAGATTGAAGAAGAGTTAAGACAGGCGGGGGTAGAGGTAAAACAGGAGGGGCTGGGTGTCAAATACGTGCCGGATACCCCGGAATTAAAGAAGTGTTACGATTTCGGCAAGGAGTTCGCCCGTAGCCTTAAAACATCCTAAGGCGCCCGGTGCCAAAAGGCACCTGGCGCTAAGCAGTACCCAACGCTAAACGATATACCCGACCTAAGCGGATAGGTCGGTATCCGCCTGGTAATTAACACCTGGCGCTAAGCGGAATTGCGTTGGTGTCCTGTTTAATGATTAACACCCGGCGCTAAGTGGTATTGCGTTGGTGTGCAGTTAACATTATTACACCCAATCCTAAAGGATGGATTGGTGTTCTCTTTCTAGAGAAGGAGGTGGGGGATGGCTTGTGGATGCGGATGCCGTAAGGCGAAGAAAGCGAAGAAGAAGACCAAGAAGAAAAAGTAGTTTTGAATACGGCGCGGCAGGTGATTTTGCCGCGCCGCGCTATTTATAGGAAGGGGGTTTAAGATGACAAAATACCGTTGCACAGTCTGTGGTTATATCTATGACCCGCAGACAGGAGATCCCGAGCATGACATAAAACCAGGCACTGCATTCGAGGACCTGCCTGATACCTGGGTTTGCCCGGAATGCGGCGTAGGCAAGGATATGTTCGAGAAAATATGATAACGATTCCGCGCGAGGTCGTGCATTTTTTCGGAGAGCAGGGGTGCGTTATCCTTACTTCTATTGACGAAAAAGGCAGGCCGCATAGCTCCTGTAAAGGGATAGTCAAGATAGACCCGGCAGGGATGTTTTATCTTCTGGACCTCTACCGCGCCGCAACCTATAGCAATATCAACAAGGACGCCAAGGTCAGCATTACCGCTTTCAATGAGCATGCCTTTAAAGGGTATTGCCTTAAGGGAAAGGCAAAGGCCGTGGCAGCAGGGAAGATAGAAGGAAGTATCCTCAGGGCATGGGAGAATAGGATTGCATCCAGGATTACGCAGCGGGTAGTCCGTGATATCAAAGAAGAGAAAATCCAGCCCAGGCACCCGGAGGTTTCCTTGCCAAAACCGGCTTATATGATTGCAATCACGGTCGAAGAAATAGTCGACCTTACCCCGCGGCACCTAAGAGGAGGGGAATGAGATATGGGCAATATATTTTCCGGCAGCGAGGTTATAGAGCTTGGCATTGAGATTGAAAAGAACGGCCGCGATTTCTACAATGCGCTGGCAACAAAGTCTAAGAGCGAAGACAGCCGCGCTACCTTTTTAAAACTGGCCACAGAAGAAGAGAAGCACCTCGAGGCATTCAACGGGATGCTAGAGAGGGCCGGCTCAAGCGATATGGTAGAGTCCTATTCCGATGAATACAGCGGCTATATGCGCGCCTTGGCCTCCGAGAGCATCTTCACCCGGAAGGACAAGGGTAGGCAGATCGCCGCCGGAGTAAAAACAGAAGCGGAGGCAATTGAGTTAGGGATAGGCTTTGAGAAGGATTCCATCCTTTTCTACGAAGGGATGAAGAAGGCGGTTCCGGAATATGACCACAAGGTTATCGATGAACTTATTGCGCAGGAGCAGTCTCACCTTCGCCTCCTGCGGGGGCTGAAGATGGGCAAATGAAAGGAGAGGCCATGGACAAAAAGGTAAAGATCTACAGTACTCCTACCTGTCCGTTTTGCATCCGTGCCAAGCAATACCTCAAGGACAACAATGTTGTTTTTGAGGATGTCGACGTATCCGGCAATCAGCAGGCGGCGGAAGAAATGGTATCTAAGAGCGGTCAGATGGGAGTTCCGGTACTGGATATCGACGGAGAGATTATTGTCGGTTTCGACAAAGACAGGATAAGCCAGCTCCTCGGGCTTTGAAGATGTACGACCTTATTATTATCGGCGCAGGCCCGGCAGGCATCACCGCCAGCGTCTATGCGGCACGCAAGGGCATGCGTCTTCTGGTGATCAGCCGTGATATCGGCGGCCAGGCCGCCTGGAGCGGAGATGTAGAGAATTATACCGGCTATCAGTTCATCAGCGGGCCGGAGTTGGCTGCCAAGTTTGAGGAACACCTGCGCAGATTCCAATTAGAACTGAGGGAAGGCGAGACAGTCATAGATATCTCCAAGGATGGCGAGCAGGTCGTAGTGAGGACCTCCGAAAACCTCTACCAGTCCAAAACCGCAATTATCTCTTCCGGTAAGAGCTCCCGCGAACTCAATGTCCCCGGCGAAAAAGAATTTAAAAATAAAGGGCTGACTTACTGCGCTACCTGCGACGGACCGCTCTTTCTGGGCAAGAAGGTAGCGGTAATCGGCGGAGGCAATTCCGCCCTGGATGCGGCTATACAGCTGATGCGGATAGCACGCCATGTCTACGTCATCAACAATTCCGAAGAACTGGGCGGTGATAGCCTGATGCGCGAGAAGGTCCTGGCCGCCGCGAATGTCACGGTTTATAATCATACGCGCGTAAAGGCCGTCTTGGGGGAAAAATTTGTTGGCGCGCTTGTCATCCATGGCAAGGGCAGCGAGGAAAAACTGGGGGTGGAGGGGGTATTCGTAGAGATTGGCCTTATCCCGAATTCTCAGTTTGCCGGAGGTATCCAGAAGAACGAAATAGGAGAAATAAAGGTAAACTCTCTTAATGAAACCAGCGCCCCCGGCATCTTTGCTGCCGGAGATGTCACCGACGTAGCTCAGAAGCAGATTATCATTGCCGCCGGCGAAGGCGCGAAGGCCGCGCTTTCCGCATTCAATTATCTGGTGCAGCATAAATTCTCTTCATAATAACAGCGGCTCCCGGCCCGCGTTATTACTGAGCGCTCCGGGTTGCCCGCGGTATTGTAAACAGCCCCGGCGGATCCCCGCAAATTTTATTTTTTTAACGGCAGAGGTGTTGTTTTTTTAAGGATTGCCTGCTATAATAATGGCATTTAAACAAAGGAGACTATCATGAGAGAGAAAGTGGAAGAGGTAATCAAAAGAATCCGCCCGATGCTGGCTGCTGATGGCGGAGACCTGGAGTTGATAGATGTCAGCGAGGACGGGATAGTAAAGGTGAAGCTCACCGGCAGCTGCGGATGCTGTCCGATGAGCCAGATGACGCTGAAGATGGGCATTGAGCGCATGCTCAAGGAGGCCTTGCCTGAAGTCAAGCAGGTCGTGGCCGTATAAGTAAGCCGTTTTCTGTTATGAAGAGCATCAGGGAGATTAACGAAAAGATTAAAGCCGGCCAGGCAGTAGTGGTTACTGCCGAGGAGGTTATTGAATTAGTAGATAAGAAGGGCGCGAGGAAAGCGGCGGAAGAGGTGGATGTCGTCACTACCGGCACCTTCGGTCCGATGTGTTCCAGCGGCGCCTACTTTAACATCGGGCATTCGAAACCCCGGATAAAAATCGGCGGAGGCAGCTGCAAGCTTAATGACGTGCCTGCTTATTGCGGATTTGCCGCGGTTGATATTTACCTGGGCGCAACCGCCATACCGGACGACGACCCCCGCAATAAGGTTTTCCCGGGTGAGTTCCGCTACGGAGGCGGCCACGTTATCCAGGAATTAGTCGCCGGAAAGGATGTCAGGCTGGAGGCCAGCGCCCACGGCACAAATTGTTATCCCCGCCGGAGGCTGGAGACTTACATTAATATCAAAGACCTTAATGAAGCAGTGTTATTTAATATGCGCAACTGCTATCAGAATTACGGGGTGGCGGTGAACCTTTCCGATAATATGATTTATACCTACATGGGGGCTCTCAAGCCTTCTCTCGGCAATGCCAATTACTGCTCTGCCGGGCAACTCTCTCCGCTCCTGAAAGACCCATATTATAAGACTATCGGGATAGGCACCAGGATATTTTTAGGCGGAGGAGTCGGCTATGTGGCCTGGAACGGGACTCAGCATAATCCCGGAGTAAAGCGCCGCGATAACGGAACGCCGGTTGCATCTGCCGGCACCCTGGCAGTTATCGGTGATTTAAAACAGATGAATCCGCAGTGGCTGGTAGGTACCAGCATGTTAGGTTACGGCGCCACCCTTAGCGTAGGGATAGGGATCCCCATCCCGGTATTGGGCGAAGAGGTAATCAGGCACGCCTCTGTCAAAGACGAGGATATCTATACCCAGGTTATCGATTACAGCCACGATTACCCCGGCATGACCGGCCGCGTTATCGCAGAGGTAAATTATGCCCAGCTTAAAAGCGGCAGGATTACGGTAAAAGGCAGAGAGGTGCCTGCGGGGAACCTCTCCAGCTATTCCAGGGCGCGTCAGATTGCGGAAGAATTGAAATCCTGGATTATGGAAAAAGATTTTTTGCTTACCGAAGCGGTCGCTCCTTTACCCGGCCCGGAATCCGGATATGCCTTCCGGCCTCTAAAGGAAAGGCCGCCGGTGTTTTAAAAGCAACGGGAGTTTTAAGGTTATGATTTCCAAAAGGATAGTTTTGCATTTCCCGCACCGTTTAGTGGACCAGCCTATAATATATAAGCTTGTCCGCGACTATAATATTACCTTCAATATCCTCAAGGCCTCTGTTACGCCGCAGGAAGAGGGATTAATGGTCCTGGAGCTTGGCGGAGAGGATGCCGATTTCAAGAAAGGAATGGAATACCTTAAGTCCTGCGGGGTGAAGGTCCAGCCTTTAAGCGAAGATGTCGTACGCAACGAAGCTAAGTGCACCGACTGCGGGGTGTGTGTTCCGATATGCCCGACAGGGGCGTTGGAGATCGACCCTATTACGCGCAAGGTGAGCTTCTACGATACCAAGTGCATTGCCTGCGAGCTATGCGTCAAGATATGCCCTACTAAAGCCATGGAAGTTCACCTTTAAAGGAATATCAATCCAGTCCCGATATGAATAAACTCGCCAGGCTGCGGAGGATACTGCAAAAGACGGGTTCGCTGTTGGTGGCTTATTCCGGAGGCGCGGATAGCACGCTTCTTTTAAAGGTAGCGGTTGATACGCTTGGCGATAAGGTCATGGCGGTAACCGCAGATTCCCCTACTTATCCGCTCCAGGAGAGGCTGTTCGCCAGCCGCATGGCCGCTAAATTGGGCGTGCGCCATAAGATCATAAAGACCGCCGAACTTAAAAACCCGGCTTTTTATCGCAATCCTCTCAACCGCTGTTATTATTGCAAGAGAGAACTTTTCAGGCGCCTCAAGGAGATTGCCCGTAAGAACAGGATAAGCTTTGTAGCCGATGCCAGCAATGTTTCGGATAAGAATGATTTTCGTCCGGGCAGACGCGCCACAAAAGAAATAGGGGTGCTTTCTCCGTTGGAGGAGGCGGGTTTGAATAAAGAGGATATACGTCGCTTCAGCAGAATGATGCACCTTGAGACCTGGGATAAGCCGTCCCTGGCATGTCTGGCTTCGCGCGTCCCTTACGGTATGGCGATCACCGCTTCTCTTCTGCAACAGGTGCGCCGGGCAGAGGAATTTTTACGCAGCTTGAAATTCCGGCAGGTGCGGGTTAGGCACTATGGCCGGCTCTGCCGGTTGGAGGTGTCTACCCGGGAGATACCGCGTCTCGTTTCCAATCGCGCTGCCGTGGTGAGGAAGCTGCAGAGTCTGGGCTACCGCTACGTTACCGTTGACCTGGAGGGTTTTCAAAGCGGTAGCATGAATATTCAAAAAAATGATCGAAGAGAAAATCATCGAGTTCCTTAAGAAAAAAAGCGGTTATGTCTCCGGGGAGGACCTGAGTAATCACCTCCGGATCAGCCGGCAGGCGCTCTGGAAGCACATCCAGAACCTGCGGGAGTTGGATTACGATATCGTGGCAGTTCCGCATTTAGGCTACCAACTCCTGTCAGTGCCTGACAGGATGTTGCCTTTTGAGGTAACCGACGGTTTATTAACCAGGTTTATCGGAAGGAAGCTTTATTATTTTGAGAGTGTTTCTTCCACCATGGACATTGCGGTAAAATTGGGAATGGATAATGCCCCCGAAGGAAGCCTCGTAGTGGCTGAGACGCAGACAAAAGGCAGGGGAAGGCTCAGCCGGCAGTGGCATTCCCCAAAGTATAGAGGCCTATATTTCTCGATACTGCTTAGGCCGCGTTTTCTCCTGAATGAAACCCCGCTCTTGACTCTCTTAAGCGCGGTGAGCGTCTGCGAAGGCGTGAAGGAAGCGACAGGCCTGGGCTGCCGTATTAAATGGCCAAACGATATCCTGCTTGGCAATAAAAAGGTGGGGGGGATATTGACGGAGTTAAATGCCGAGGCAGACGAGATGCGTTTTGTGGCAATCGGCATCGGCATTAACGTCAACAACGATAAAGGCAGCCTTTTTGAGGGAAGCGTTTCCCTGAGGGAGCACGCCGGAGAAGAGATCAGCCGCATCGGCCTATTGCAGAAGATACTCAAAAGCCTGGAAGACAATTATCTGCTTTTGGAATCCCGCGGCGGCCAGCCCATTATCCAGAAGTGGCGCGCCTTTAATACTACTATCGGCAGGAGGATAAAGGTTGTCTCTCACCACCGCCACAGCGAGGGGATTGCCGTGGATATAGATAAAGACGGCAGCCTCCTCCTTAAGAGTGAGTCCGGCCGGACGGAGAGGATTACCGCCGGAGACGTAACACACTGCCGCCACCATCAATTGTAAACCAAAAATATATTATTGGTTGACATATAATCCCGCAGGCCTTATGATAACAGCGTGCTTACGGGAAGGGGCCTGCCTTTTATTTTTGCAATCTTATTTGCCGTCCTGCCGGCGCAGGCAAAGGAACAGTCTGCCCTGGAGCTGGAACCTATCGTAGTCACCCAAAGCGGCTCTCTTGCCACATCCGGCTATTCCGTCAGATACCGCGACCCTCAATATTGGGCATTTGGGTTCCCGCTGGAATCCCTTAAACTGCTGCCTATTGATATGGAGGAGCGTTCTTTATCAGGCTCAAGCCAGACGCGCTTTTCCCTGCGCGGCTCGACTACCCGCGGGGTATTGATGCTTCTTGACGGTCAGCGCATCAATGACCCTCAGACAGAATACTATAATTCGGATATACCGTTTACAAAAGAGGACATCAGGAGAATAGATATCCTTCCTTCCGGAGCATCAAGGACTGCCGGGCCGGACGCTATCGGAGGAGCAGTAAGCATTGCCCTTAAGAAGCCGGAGGCGGACAAGAAGGTCCTGGAGCTGGTTTACGGCTCGCATGATGCCGCAAACATGCTTTTAAGCCTCAGCCAAAAGATGGATACTTTTTCCACGAGGGTTTCCGTAGAGAGCCACCGCGACAGGGGATTTAGTTATGATACGGATTCCAAGGGATTCATCATTTCCTCGGTTTCTTGCCTGGAGGTGCCGGCAGGGGATATCAATTTGAGTGCCGGTTACCAGGAGAAGGAATACGGGGCTTACGATTTTTATACGCCCGGGAAGGGTAACCCTTCCCGCGAGTGGACAAGGACATACCTGTTAAAGAGCGATGCTGATTTTAAAGGGGACGGTTTTTTGATAAAACCTTCCATGCTTTGGCGTAGGCACTACGATAAATTTATGCTTGATGAGACATCTACCAGCAGCAACCACCATCGCAGTGATATTTATACCCCGGCAGTGTATCTAGAGAAAGAGACCGCGGCAGTTGGTACGCTGGGACTTAGTCTGGAATACGGTGAAGAGCGGATGAATTCTACAAATCTTGGCAAGCACAACCGTAATCATAAAAGCCTGGCCTTAAGCGATAAAGTGAGGTTAGGCGAAAAGATCTCCCTGGATTTTTCCCTAAGAAGGGATGATTTTGACGGGTTTGGGGATGCATATTACGGCTCTGCCAATGCCAGGTTCAGGGTCTCTGAATACGGCTCATTGTTTATGGGGGCATCCAGGGATATTCGTATCCCTTCATTTACCGAGCTTTATTACGACTACTACGATACCGTGGGGGACGCTGGTTTAGCGGCAGAAAAATCTTTAAGTTGTGAGCTTGGCTATGATTATTCCCGGGAGGGTCTGAAGGATGGCGTTAAGATTTTTTATAGAGATGAGAACGACCTTATAGATTGGGTGTGGACGGATTCTACTCAGAGGTGGCAGGCCCAGAATATCGGCGTAGCCAAGGTAATGGGGGCGGAGTGCTATTTTAATGTCCGGGCAAGCAAGATCCTCAGCTTCAATTTGAATTATACTTACATCAATAAGAAGTTTAAGGAGCAGGACTACATCTTTAAGTACGGGCCTAATTATGCAAGGCATATCTTTAACGGCTCTTTTAACCTCAATACCGGCCGTGTTACCTCGATGTTTTGGGTTTTATATAAAAAGAAGCCGTTGCGTAGCGGATGGTGGCTCTTGGGGGTATGCTGCGATTATAGGCTGAATGAAAAAGCCGTCTTCTTTTTTAGGGCTACCAATCTTTTAAATGTAGACTACCAGGAGATAGAAGGCATCCCGCAGCCCGGTCGCTACCTGGAAGGCGGATTGAGGATGGAGTGGTAAACAACAGAAACACTTTCCCGATCAACTCGGAAAGTGTTTCTGCTTTGGGTTGGAAAGCGTTTTTAAAAAAAGAAGGTTGCCCGCAAACTCAAGATAGGGTATAATCACAGGCAAGCATTATTAATGACATCCCTGCTCAAAAGGGGCGTTTTAAAAAGATGACGACACGCAAGGACCTCAACAGCATCAAGGATAAGATAAGAGAGCTCAAGAAGAAACGTCGGGCCGTTATCCTGGTGCATAATTATCAGCTTCCCGAGGTGCAGGATATCGCTGATTTCCGCGGGGACTCCCTGGAATTAAGCCGCCAGGCAGCCAAGACAGACGCCGAGGTGATTGTTTTCTGCGGCGTTCATTTCATGGCTGAGACCGCTGCGATCCTGAGCCCCCACAAGAAGGTAATCATGCCCGATGTTTTTGCCGGCTGCCCAATGGCGAAGATGATTACCGCCCAGGATCTAAAGAACCTGAAGGAGAGGTATCCCGGCGCGGTAACGGTAGGTTATGTCAATACCTCGGCAGAGGTCAAGGCGGAGCTTGACGTTTGCTGCACCTCTACCAATGCCGTCTCAGTAGTCAAGGCGATCTTGGATGACGCCCGCGGCGGCGGCAGGATTTTCGGCGGCAGCAAAGACATTATCTTCGTCCCCGATAAATACCTCGCGGATTACGTTACAAAACAGACAGGCAAGAGGCTTATCGTTTGGGAGGGTTTTTGTCCTACCCATGTCAGGATTACGGCAGAGGATATCAAAAGAGAGAAGAAATTTCATCCGCATGCCAAGGTAGTAGTGCATCCGGAGTGTATGCCCGGAGTAGTGGCGCTGGCAGACGCCGCTCTCTCCACCAGCATGATATGTAAATTCGCCCGCCAGACAAGCGCAAAGGAGATTGTTGTGGGGACCGAGGTCGGGCTGATTTACCGCCTTAAAAAAGATAATCCCGGCAAGGAGTTTTATCCGGCCTCTGAAGCCGCAGTCTGTCCTAATATGAAGCGCACCACTCAGGAGAAGGTCCTTTGGGCGTTGGAAGAGCTTAAGGGAGAGGTGAAGGTTGCGGATGACATCCGTCGCCGCGCCAGAGGGGCCATTGAGAAGATGTTGGAAATTCTCTAGCGATGTCCGAAATCAAAAAAGACCTTTTTGAAGGAAACGACGACAGGGGAAGCGCTCCTGCGGTAACGGCGGGAGGGTTCTTAAAACTTTCCCCGTCTTCTCTT
Organism: Candidatus Omnitrophota bacterium; assembly: GCA_041649115.1. Lineage (GTDB taxonomy): Bacteria > Omnitrophota > Gorgyraeia > Gygaellales > Profunditerraquicolaceae > JBAZKK01. Next base: position 56,935 of record JBAZNT010000010.1, read on the forward strand.
AACCTTTTCCTGGATTGCCCCCGTTGCTTCTGGCTGGATATAAACCGCGGCATGAAGCGCCCCGGCGTCCCGGTGGCAACCATTACTACCGGATTAGACAGGGTAGTGAAGGAATTTTTTAATGAATACCGCGCCAGGGGGGTCTTGCCGTCTTTGCTGGAAGGCAGGGTCAGCGGGAAGTTGATGCCGAATTTCCCCAAGAGGGGATGGTTGGATTATAATGACAAGGCGCTCAACGCAAAGCTCGGCGGATATCTGGACGAGTGCATTCAGCTCGATGAAAAGTATTACGCCGTGCTTGACCACAAGACCAGGGGCAGTGCGCCGGATAGCGTGCATAAGGCATATCAGCTGCAGATGGACGTTTACACCTTGCTTCTGGAAGAGAATAATTTTTCCACCCGCCGCAGCGCTTATATCGCCTACTACATCCCCAAGAAGATAATCTCCGGAGCGGATTTTCAATTTGAGGTCCTGATAAAAGAGCTCCGTACCGACCCCGACCGCGCACGCGAGGTCTTTGCGTCGGCGGTAAAATCCTTACGCGGCCCCATAGCAGCGCCTAATAAGGAGTGCGGTTTCTGTAACTGGACCGCAACCTCCGCTATAAAGCAGTGAACATACCGGTTATTTATGAGGATGAGTGGTTTCTGGTAGCGGATAAACCGGCGGGGTTGCTGGTGGTTCCAACCCCCAAGAGGGAAACCCGCACCCTGACCAGCATACTTAACGAAGACGCTCTCCTTAAGGGATATTCTTGCCGGCTCTATCCCTGTCATCGCCTGGACAGGGATACCTCGGGGTTGATTATTTATGCCAAGGGCAAGGCTGCCCGCAAGAAAATGGAGGATATCTTTAGAGAGAGAAAGATCAAGAAGTCATATTTTTCTCTGGTTTCGGGGATCCCTCCGAAAAAGGAGTCCAGGATTACCGCCTTGGTTTTTGGGTTAAGCGCTACGACTGATTACCGGGTAGTTAAAAAATGGAAGGATTTTTCGGAGCTCGAGGTAAACCCGCTTACCGGCAGGACAAATCAGATACGGCTTCATTTAAAGCAGCTGGGTTGCCCTATCCTCGGGGATTACAGGTTTGCCTTACGCCGCGATTTTAAGATTAAGGCAAAACGTTTATGCCTGCATGCGAAGAGCCTGGAGTTTACGCATCCTTTTACCGGAAGCAGGATCTGCCTAGAGGCGCCATTGCCGCAGGACCTAAGGGGGTTGCTGCAAAGGCATCACGCTTGAGATAATGATAAGGTATATTATTCTTGGCCTATTACAGGGGATGACGGAGTTCCTGCCGGTCAGCAGTTCCGGACATCTCGTGATCATGCAGCGGCTGCTGGGCTTGCACGGGCAAGCGGTAGCGCTGACAGTAGTGCTGCATCTGGGTACGCTTTTGGCGCTGGCGGTATTTTTCTTTAAGGATTTATGGGGGCTTCTTAGGAATCCTAAGGCCGTCTTTTATCTGGCCGTTGTCACCGTTATTACCGCTGCCATAGGGTTTAGCGGTAAAGATTTTTTTGAGGCCTTATTTACTTCTCCGAAGCTGGTCGCTTTGGCCCTGATGGTTACGGGTATTATGCTATTGGCAACTAAAAGATTTGTTTCGGGAAACAGGGCCAGCGTTAGTTTAAAAGACGCCGTTATCCTTGGTTTCACCCAGGCAGCCGCGATTGTGCCGGGCATTTCTCGTGCCGGCGCCACTATCTCTACGCTTCTTTTAAGAGGCATTAAGCCGGAGGAGGCCTTCCGCTTTTCCTTTCTGGCAGCCATGCCGGTTATACTGGGAGCCGCATTACTGGAATCTAAGGATATCAATCTTGCTTTTAGCATTGATAGCGCAGGGCTTGCCGTCGGATTTATCTCGAGTTTTGCGGCAGGCCTTATTTCGCTGCGTTTCCTCAAGGTTGTTTTAAAGAAGGCCAAACTCCACTATTTCGGTTATTACTGCATCGCGGTAGCAATAGCAACCCTTTTATTATTAAGATGAGTATACTGGTATTAGGCACGGCAGCACTGGATGATGTAAAGACCCCGGCGGGCCTGCGCCGCAATATCCTCGGAGGCTCGGCCGTGCATTTCGCGATGTCGGCACGGTTATTCTCCAAGGTAAATCTGGCGGCTGTTATCGGAGAAGACTTTCCCCCGGGTTACCTTGATTTTTTGCGTTGCCGCGGCATTGCGCTTGTTTCGCTCCTTCGCCGCAAAGGCAAGACATTCCACTGGAGCGGGGAATACCGCGGAGACTTGAATAGCGCCGTTACCCTCAAGACGGAATTGGGAGTGCTTGCGGATTTCAAGCCGGAGATTTCCGAAGAGGAGCGCGGTATCAGGTATGTATTCCTGGCTAATGTCGATCCCCATCTTCAGCGGTATCTCCTGCACCGCCTGCGTTCTCCGAGACTGGTGGGATTAGACAGCATGAATTACTGGATTCATCACCAGCGCCCGGCGTTAATGCGTCTGCTTCGAGAGGTCGATATCTATCTTGCCAATGACCAGGAGGCCCGTAGCCTTTCGGGAGAAAGTAACCTGGTAAAGGCGGCCGGTTACTTGCATCGCCTTGGCCCCAGGATGGTAATTATAAAAAAAGGAGAGCACGGGGTTTTGTTTTATTGCAGCAGTTTTATTTTTTCTCTGCCGGCTTATCCAGCGGTAAGGTTGATTGATCCTACCGGAGCGGGGGATACCTTTGCCGGCGGCCTGATGGGTTACCTTTCCAGCCAGGGCAGGATTACCACAGCCGCCATCAGAAAGGCGATTGCCTATGCTACGATAGCAGCCTCTTTTAACGTGGAAGGTTTTGGGGTAGAGCGGAGCGCTTGGCTTAAGATGGGGGATTTAGACAGGAGATTAGCAGAATTCAGGAGACTGGTTTCTTTCTGACGCCAAAAGGAGGAACGATGTTAGAAGAGAGGATCCTTAACGATTATAAAGAAGCCATGAAAAACAGGGATGCCCTTAAGAGTTCGGTGTTGAGTTTTCTGCGCGCTGCGATGATGAACTCGGCGATAGAGAAGAAAAAGAAGCTCTTGGATGACGATGAGGTCATCGCGGTAATCAAAAAACAGCTTAAGCAGCGCCAGGATTCCATAGAGCAATTCAAGAAGGGTAATCGGCAGGAACTTGCAGATAAGGAAACGAAGGAGGCGGCGATTTTGGAATCCTACCTTCCCGAGCAGCTTTCTCCTGAAGAGGTGGCAGGAGCGGTGGAGGAGGCAATAGCGGCAACGGGCGCATCCGGCCCCAAGGATATGGGCAAAGTCATGAAAGAGGTGGTGTCCAGGTTCGGGGCAAGTCTGGATGCAAGGCTCTTAAGCGAACTGGTAAGGAAGAGATTAAGCGGCGGATGAGGCTCAGGTTTTAAGGAGAATTTTATTTTTCTTGACAACTGCAGGAGACCGAGGTATATTTATATTTGTTGTTAATTATTTTTTTTAGGGGTTATTTGTGATATATTTCACGAATTCATAATCCCCGCCTATCCCCTCACCTCTAAACAGGCCAAAGGATTTATAACAGGGCAGAATTATCGGAGACTATTTTATGGAGCGCGTAGTATCGGTTGCGGATATTGAGAGTTTAGCAAAAAAATGGAGCGGCAAGAGGGGCAGCCTCATTATGATCCTCCATGGCCTTCAGAAGCATTACGGCTATGTCCCCCGCCAGGCATGTTTTGAGCTTTCCCGCCTTCTTAGCGTTCCGCTTGCGCGGATTTACGAAGTAATCACCTTCTATAATTTTTTCAAGCTTGAGCCCCCCGGCAGGCACCGCATCGCCTTATGCATGGGCACGGCCTGTTATTTAAAAGGGGCCCCGCAGATACTGGAAGAGATAAAAGGGATCTTGAGTATCCGCGAAGGGCAGGTTACCAAGGACGGCCTTTTTCAATTGGATGTGGTGCGTTGTATCGGATGTTGCGGACTTTCCCCCGTGATGATGATAGACGATAAAGTTTACGGCCAGCTTAAAAAATCAGATGTAATGGAGATACTCTCCCGTTACGGCAGGCAGGAGGATTAAAAGGCGATGGCGAGGTTTTGCGGTCCGGATGACCTGGAGAGGAAAAAGAAAGAATTGAAAGCCGGTCCCGGCAATTGGATCAGGGTAGGGATGGGGAGTTGCGGCCTGGCTGCCGGGGCAGAAGAGGTATATAATACGCTGGTTGATGAATCCCGCAAGAGAAATATGCAGATAGAGATCAAGAAATGCGGCTGCCAGGGGATGTGTTACGCCGAACCCCTGGTCGAGGTCTCCGTTGAAGGCCTGCCCGTCGTTGTTTACGGAAAGGTCAATAAGGAAATAGCGGTTAAGATACTGGATAAGCACGTAGCGGCAAAGATGCTTGTTAACGACAGCATCTTCGACCTCAATACCTAGAGGATATGGACAAAAGGATAGTTTTTATAAAGGATACCGATTCCCAGGAGCAGGAGAGGACCCGCGAGTTTTACACGGCCTTCCTGGATCAGTTGCGCGAAAACAACCTGCAGGATGAGGTACAGGTCTTGAGGGTAGCAGATATCGGGATATACGGACAGGGGGTAGTAGCCAAGGTCCTGCCTGCCGGGATTACTTACGGCCGCCTCAGCAATGCCGATATTAAAAAAATAATCGAATCTACCATTAAGGAAGGAAAGGTTATTGAGGAGCTGCTTTTGAATAGGCAGCCACGGCAGCTGCGCATTGTCCTGCGTAACTGCGGGGTTATTGACCCGGAGAGCATAGATGAATATATCGCCCATGAAGGTTATGCGGCCATCTCCAAGGTTATCAGCGGATATTCCCCCGAAAAGGTAATTGAGGAGTTGAAGGTAAGCGGTTTACGGGGTAGGGGAGGGGCAGGATATCCTACCTGGATGAAATGGAATTTTACCCGTCAGTCAAAATCAGAAGAAAAATATATTATCTGCAATGCCGACGAAGGCGACCCGGGGGCGTATATGGACCGCAGCGTCCTGGAAGGGGACCCGCATTCCGTCATTGAAGGAATGATCATCGCCGGCTTTGCCATCGGGGCATCCAACGGGTTCTTCTATATCCGTGCCGAATATCCCCTGGCAGTGGAGAGGATTAACAGGGCTATAAGACAGGCTTATGATTACGGGTTGTTGGGCAGCAATATCCTCGGCAGCGATTTCAGTTTTGACCTTGACGTCAGGCTCGGCGCAGGCGCATTCGTCTGCGGGGAGGAGACGGCATTGATTGCTTCCATAGAAGGCAGCCGCGGGACACCGCGGCCCAGGCCGCCTTATCCTTCCAGGGAAGGATTATGGGGTAAGCCTACCGCCATCAATAACGTCGAGACCCTGGCTAATATAGCGGCGATTATTTTAAAAGGCGGGAGGTGGTTTAGCGGTATCGGCACCGAGAAATCAAAAGGGACCAAGGTCTTTGCTTTAACCGGAAAGGTCAAGAATTCCGGGCTGGTCGAGGTCCCCATGGGGACTACCTTAAGAGATATCGTATTTGATATCGGGGGAGGCACTGCATCAGGCAAAGGGATTAAGGCGGTGCAGACCGGAGGGCCATCCGGGGGGGTAATACCCAAGGATTATCTCGATACCCCGGTAGATTATGAAAACCTGCAGAAGCTGGGTTCGATCATGGGCTCCGGCGGCATGATTGTGATGGATGATGACGATTGCATGGTGGATATCACCAAGTTTTACCTCGGATTCTGCGTGGACGAGTCCTGCGGTAAATGCGCACCGTGCAGGCTTGGCGGGTATCAACTGCTGGGTATACTCAGCAGGATTTCCGAAGGCCACGGCGTGGCAGATGACCTTGAGAAGATGCGTAAGATCTCGGAGGCGATGCGCAAGGCCTCGCTCTGCGGTTTAGGTCAGACCGCCTCCAACCCGGTTTCCTCGACCCTTAATTATTTTGAGTCCGAATACAAGGAGCACATTTTAAACAAGAAGTGCCCCGCGCATAAATGCAAACACCTTATTACCTACAGCATCATGCAGGGCAGGTGCAAGAGATGCAGGGTCTGCGTGATGAACTGCCCGGTCGGGGCCATCGGAGGCGACAGAGAAACCGGTTTTTATATCGAACTGGATAAATGCATCAAATGCGGCAAGTGTTTTGAGGTTTGTAAATTTTCGGCGATATTGAAGGAGTAACAATGGTTAAGGCCAGGATTAACGGGATAGCCGTTGCGGTAGAAGAGGGGTCGACAATACTGGAAGCCGCCAGAAAGGTGCAGGTGAAGATCCCCACCCTCTGCAAGCACCCGGATCTGGTTTCTTCGGCGTCCTGCGGGATATGCATCGTTAAAATAAAAGGGACCTCTAAGATGCTGCGCGCCTGTTGCACTCCCCTGGAAGAGGGCATGGATATTGTTACCCATGACCCGGAAATAGTCTCTATCCGCAAGACCGTGCTGGAGCTTATCCTTTCCAACCATCCCAACGACTGCTTAAAGTGCGGCCGCAACAATAACTGCGAATTACAGACTCTTTTTGCCGATTTCGGCATACGCGAGGAGGTATTTACCAAATCCCTGCGCGAGCTCCCGGTGGACAATTCCACCGGAACCATAGTGCTGGACCCTTCAAAATGCATCCTCTGCGGAAGGTGCGTGAAGGTCTGCCAGGAGATGCAGGATGTCTGGGCCCTTTCCTTCCTGGAGCGCGGCTACGGTACCAGGATCTCTGCCGCAGGCGACATCAAATTGGCTGATTCACCCTGTATCCGCTGCGGCCAATGCTCAAATCACTGTCCTACCGGAGCTATCGTTGAACTGGACCAGACTGCCAAGGTATGGGAGGAGCTCCTGAATCCCAAGAAATATTGCGTGGTGCAGATTGCCCCTGCGGTCAGGGTGGCAATAGGTGAGGCTTTTGGTTTTCCCATCGGCGCAAACCTTACCAAGAAACTCTACGCCATGCTGCGCCGCCTGGGGTTTGAGGCGGTCTTTGACACCAATTTCGGGGCGGATGTTACGATTATGGAGGAGGCCAGCGAGTTCGTGGAGAGGTTTGCGCACGGCAAGGGACCGTTGCCGCTTATTACTACCTGTTGCCCTTCCTGGGTGGATTTTATGGAGAAGTTCCATCCGGACATGATCGAGCATTTTTCATCCTGTAAATCCCCGCACCAGATCGTCGGGGTGCTCACCAAGACCTATTATGCCCAGAAGAACAACATTGACCCTAAAGATATCGTGGTGGTTTCGGTTATGCCATGCACCGCCAAGAAATACGAGATTAAACGCTGTGAGGAGATGTATGCCTCGGGGTCTCAGGATGTGGACGTCTCTCTTACTACCCGCGAGTTGGCGCGTATGATTAAACAGGCGGGGATAGATTTCAATAATCTCCCGGAGGAGGAACCGGACCATATCCTGGGGGATTATACCGGCGCCGGGGTTATTTTCGGCGCGACCGGCGGGGTAATGGAGGCAGCTCTTCGGACCGCGCACCATCTGGTAACCGGCAAGAACTTAAAGAAGATTGATTTTGAGGATTTACGCGGCCTGGATGGGGTCAAGGAAACAGAGCTGACCATTGAAGGAAAGACAATAAAGGTGGCGATTGCCCATGGTTTAAATAACGTAGAGTACGTCTTAAATAAGATCCGTCAGGCCAAGAAGGATAACCTCACCTTGCCGTATCATTTTGTAGAGGTGATGGCCTGTCTCGGAGGGTGCGTGGGGGGAGGCGGCCAGCCTTACGGGGTTACCGATGAATTACGCCGCAAGAGGGCGGAGGGGTTGTATCAGGATGACCGCGAAAAGAAAATCCGCTATTCCCACGATAATCCTTATGTCAAGAAGCTCTATCAGGAATTCCTGGGGGAGCCTTTAGGCCCGAAGTCCGAACAGTTGCTTCATACGCATTACCGCAGCCTGCCGCTTTACAGTAAGTAGCGTCATGACCGCTTTTTTTAGGTTTTGTCCTGTGGCGAGGAAGAGATTCTGAAGCCGAGGGGAAAGAGCACCAATTCTTTACCCAACCCTTAAGCGCAGGCATAAACCTTGCGCGTGACGGTTGGGATTTTTATTTTATAGCAAAGGAGACAGGCATGCAGAAACGTTTGGGGTTCGTAGGCATTATCGTTGAAAACAGAAAGGAACAGGCGGCTTCGGTCAACGCCGTACTCTCGGCGTTCGGGGATATTGTTGTCGGCCGCATGGGCATACCCTACCATGAGAGGGACTGCAGCGTGATCGCATTGATTGTAGACGCCGATACCGATATCGTGGGGGCGCTCACCGGCAAGCTGGGCAAGATCCCCGGGGTTTCGGTGAAGTCCGCCTTGAGCAGGGAGAAATAAGTATCAAATGAAATTTATAGACGAAGCTAAGATTTTTGAGATTATGGCAGATTCCGGCAAGGCGGACAGCCTTAAGGTGGAGGGGATCCTGAAAAAAAGCAGGTCTCTGGAGCGCCTGAGCCTTGAAGAATCTGCGGTATTGCTGGCTGTCCGGGACGAGAGAGTCCTAGAGAAGATATTCGCAGCCGCCAGTTATGTCAAGGATGCCGTCTATGGCAAGAGGGTAGTGTTATTCGCGCCGCTTTATATCAGCAACCTCTGTTCCAACAACTGCGTTTACTGCGCCTTTAAATCCGACAACGCCGCCTTGGAAAGGAAGGCCTTGGGCCAGGATGAAATCCGCCAACAGGTGCAGTGGCTCTTGCGGCGCGGACACAAGCGCATCCTGTTAGTGAGCGGGGAGGCCTCTGTGGGCTCTGGCCTGGCGCCGATAGATTACTATATAGAGTCTATCAATAGCGTTTATTCCGTGCGCTGGGGGGCGCATCGTATCAAGAGGGTCAATATTAACTGCGCGCCTTTATCGGTAGAGGAATTCGGAAGGCTAAAATCTTCCGGCATCGGGACATTCCAGATATTCCAGGAGACGTATCACGATGCTACTTACCGCACCCTTCATCCTGAAGGGCCGAAATCCGATCCTGATAACCGCATTGATTCCGTGGATCGCGCCTTCCTGGCAGGAATAGATGATGTTGGAATAGGCGTTCTTTACGGGCTCTACGATTGGCGCTTTGATACCCTCGCTCTTCTCTCGCATATTGAGCACCTGGAGGGGCGTTTTAACGTCGGACCGCATACGATTTCCGTGCCGCGCATCGAGCCGGCAGTGGGAGTAGAGTTCACCAGGCATCTTAAGTACGGGGTGAGTGATGCGGATTTTAAGAAGTTGGTTGCAGTGCTCCGGCTGAGCGTACCTTACGCCGGAATGATCCTTTCTACCCGTGAGACCGCCGAGATGCGCAATGAGCTTTTTGGCCTGGGGATATCGCAGGTGAGCGCTGAGTCGCGCACCTCCCCCGGGGGGTATTCATCCGAAGACAATAACTTGAGCCGCGATACCCAGTTTTGCCTGGGTGACCAGCGCAGCATCGATGAGGTGATAGGGATGTTGATAGAACAGGGGTTTATCCCCAGCTTCTGCGCGGCCTGTTACCGCAAGGAGCGTACCGGAGAGGCTTTTATGAATCTCGCCCGGCCAGGCACCATCAAAGGAAAATGCAAGATGAATGCCCTGATAACCTTAAAAGAATACCTGGATGATTTTGCCTCCCCCCAGGTTAAATCATCGGGCTACCGGCTTATTGAGCGCTTCAGGCAGGGCCTCGATATCAGGGAGCAGAGGTCTCTAGAGAGGTTTTTCCAGGATATAGAATCGGGGATAAGGGATGAGTTTATCTAAAGTAAAGTCGTTATTAAAGGGGCTTTACGCCAGCGCGTCCCCCCAAGCCAGGGATTTGGAGTTCCTCTTGGGGTTAGACGGCCATCTTGCGCAAAGGGAGATTTTTGAATTTGCAGACGGGGTAAGGAGGGCGTCTGTGGGTGAGGGGATATTTCTAAGGGGGGTTATAGAATTTTCCAACTTCTGCCGTAACCGCTGTTTTTATTGCGGCCTGCATTCCGGCAACGGCAGGCTCATCCGTTACCGCCTGTCACAGGAAAAGATTTTAAACAGCGTATCTCATATCGCCGAATCAGGCATAAAGACCGTAGTGTTGCAGTCCGGAGACGACCCCGGCATGGCACGGGAATGGCTTTCGGATATCATCAGGGATATAAAAATGCGTCTTGATATCGCGGTAACGCTTTCAGTGGGGGAGAGGGATTACCAGGATTATAAAGCCTGGAGGCAGGCAGGCGCCGACCGCTACCTGCTTAAGATTGAAACCTCCGACCCCGCACTCTATTCCTCCCTGCATTACGGTATGGATTTTAAGCGCAGGTTAGAGTGCCTGCGGGATTTAAAGGAGCTCGGTTATCAGACCGGAAGCGGTAATATCATCGGCTTAAAAGGCCAGACCCTGGAAAGCATTGCCGGCGACATCGCATTTTTTAAAAAAGAAGGGTTCGAGATGCTGGGCATAGGGCCTTTTATCCCCCATAGCGAGACTCCGCTGGCAGGTCAGCAGAAAGGCGAGGCAGGATTGACCCTAAGGGCAGTCGCCTTGACGCGCATCGTTTTAAAATCCGCAAACATTCCTGCCACTACTGCTTTAGGCGTCCATGATGCCGATTACCGCGCCAGGGCCTTAAGATGCGGGGCAAATGTTTTAATGGTAAATTTTACTCCCCGAGAGTACCGCGGGTTGTATCAGATTTATCCCGGCAAAGGGTATCTCGAAGGCGCTTCTGAGGGGTGGCTTTCGGGAGCATCGAAAATTACGCATGATTCAGGAAGGTTTATAGATTATTCGCGCGGAGATGCCGCCTTAAACAGAGGAGAACCCGAATATGTATAAAACACCCGCAAGCAACAGGCTGCATATCGGTATTTTTGGAAAACGCAATACCGGCAAATCAAGCCTTATCAACGCTATCACCGGCCAGGAACTGGCGATCGTGTCAGAGTTTGCCGGCACCACCACCGACCCCGTATATAAGGCGATGGAGATACTGCCGATCGGGCCATGCATGCTTATCGATACTGCCGGTATTGATGACGAGGGTATCCTGGGAGAGGAGAGGGTCAAGAAGACCCGCAAGGTCCTGCGTAAGACCGACGTCGGCATAATCGTAGTTGAGCCCGATACCGTTATTGACAGGTTTGAGGAGGACCTCGTAGATGCCTTCAAGGAGAAGAGGCTCCCGTATATATTTGTAATAAACAAAAGCGAGTTGCCCGGGGTGCGGGCGAAGGAGTATCTGCAAAAGAAACATATCCCGTACCTTAAGGCCAGTGCCAAGAATGGCGGCGGTATTGCCGAGCTCAAGCTTAAGATTATGGAGGTTGCCCCTGCGCACTGGTCTCCGGTGCCGCTGGTAGGGGATATTATCGAGCCCGGAGATACCGTAGTCCTGGTTTGCCCCATTGACAGCGCAATGCCGCAGGGGAGGTTGATACTCCCCCAGGTGCAGGTGATGCGCGATATCCTGGACAATAATGCTACCGCTTTTGTTACCAAGGAGACCGAGCTGGCCGCGGTCATCGCTTCCCTTAAGGGGAAACCGAAACTTGTCATTACGGATTCGCAGGTTTTTGAGACCGTGCGCGATATCCTCCCGCAGGATATCGCGTTGACTTCTTTCTCCGCGGTTTTTGCGCGCCACAAAGGAGATATCAATGCCTTTATCCGGGGGGTGTCTGCCGTCAAAGACCTGAGGGACGCAGACGAGATCCTTATCTCCGAAGCCTGCACCCACCACGTGCAGCCCGAGGATATCGGCAGGACCAAGATACCTACCTGGCTCATGAACCACACCGGTAAGGACCTGCATTATGAAGTGGTTGCAGGAGGGGACTTTCCGGATAACCTCTCGGCTTATAAGCTGGTGATCTCCTGCGGAGGATGCATGGTTAACCGCCGCGAGATCCTGGCGCGTATTGAGAGAGCCGCAAGGCAGGGGGTGGCCATTACCAATTACGGTATACTCATGGCGTATCTTTCCGGCATCCTGGAAAGGGTCATAGAGCCTTTTGCCTCAGGAATTATCAAAATCGAGAAGGCCCCGGCACTCGTTTGAATTAAATCTTCTTGCCATTCCCGCGCAAATATAGTATTATGAAATGAAAGTTTTATTTTTTTGTCAGGTTTTTGTGATAATTTTCACAAGAGTGCGGCGTATCTTTACAAGAAGAATATCTTCGTTATGCCAAAGGTCTACTACTGTCAGGAGAGCGCTTTCGGTGATTTCGTAAATGAACTGCGCAGCAACTTCCGCGTTTTATCCCCCCTCAAAAAAGAAAACCCCCTGCAGAAAGAAGATGATTATTCCTGCCGCCAGATCCAGGGCAGGCATATCTTTGTTTTTAACCCCTATCGCGTCATTGAACCCCTGAAATCTTTTCTGACGGCTCCGCGCGAGGAGGCATCGGAATACTTTAATTCTCCCCGGGATCCCGCAGGGCATCCGGGACCCACGGTTATCATCGGAGTCAAGAACTGCGGCCTGACGTCACTTAAGGTGCAGGATTTTGTATTTCTGGAAGGCGCGGAGGTGGA
>JBAZNT010000011.1:0-49845 GCA_041649115.1 Candidatus Omnitrophota bacterium
GAGGGGGCCCTGGGCGTAATCGCCGCAGTAGGGCTGGGCGAAGAGGACGGGGACATAACGCGCGATTATGAGGAGCGCTCGCGCCGGTCCTTTACCAATATTATCCGGCTTACCCGGCAGGCGACCAGCAAGCCCTTTGGCGTCAATATCATGTGCGCCCTTACCAACTATGACGACCTGGTGGATGCTGCGCAGGAGGAATCGGTAGACGTTATTATTTCCGGAGCCGGCCTGCCATTAAAGCTGCCTTCCCTGGTCAATAGCAGGGCTACTAAGTTGGTGCCGATTGTTTCTTCGGCGCGCGCAGCTCATATTATCTGTAGCGTTTGGAAGAGGAGATACAATCGCCTCCCGGATGCCATGGTGGTGGAAGGGCCTTTGGCCGGAGGGCACCTTGGTTATAGCCGCCAGGAGCTTCTGGACCCGGAGCATATTTACCTGGACAATATCTTAAGAGAGGTTTTGTCGGTGGCGCGCGGGTTTGATAAGAACATGCCGGTAATTGCCGCCGGGGGCATTTTTGACGGCGAGGATATTGCGCGGGTTATCCGTTTGGGCGCCAGCGCGGTGCAGATGGGCACGCGTTTTGTCTGCACCCACGAATGCGACGTCTCGCTCAAATACAAAGAAGCCTACATAGAGGCCAGGCAAGAGGATATCGTGATTATCCAGAGCCCGGTGGGGATGCCCGGCAGGGTTATCAGCAATGATTTTGTCAAAAAGATATTAGAGGGGGAGCGCGTTGATTTTGGATGCGCCTACAAGTGTTTATCCACCTGCAACCCCGAAAAAGTAAAATATTGCATTGCCAAGGCCCTGATCAATGCCTCCAGAGGAGATCTGGACAGAGGGTTTGCAATGTGCGGAAGCAACGCCTACCGCATTAAAAAAATCATTTCAGTCAAACGGTTAATCGCCGAGTTGGTAGAAGGCGCGCGCGCTGCCTTAGAAAAATTAGCCGTAACCCAAGAGGGACAAACATCAAAAAAGTAAAGACTTCAGGAAAAGGCAGGAAGTGTAAGTTTCCGCATTGCGGCCATACCTTAAGCATCTATAATCATGAGGCCTATTGCCATATTCATATGGGGGTTACGGATAAAACGAGAAAGTCTAAGAAAGGAAAGCCCTGATGGTGCCTCGAACAGGCGGAACGGACAATATCAATAGTGCGTCGAAGCAGCCGGAGTTCGGCTTTTACGGGCTGGGCATTGCCCCCAGGATCCTTGATACCCTGGCGCGCATAAAGTTTAGAACCCCCACGCCCATTCAGTTCAAGGCTATCCCCTTAGCAATCCAAGGCAAGGATATTATCGGGATCGCCCAGACCGGGACCGGCAAGACCCACGCCTTTGCCATCCCGATGGTGCAGCGGCTGGCACAGAAGAAGGGGGTGGGGTTGGTCCTGGCGCCCACCCGGGAGTTAGCGCTGCAGATTAATGAGTCTTTCCAGGAAATAGTCCGTCCCTTTGGAATGAAGACCGCCTGTCTCATCGGCGGCGCCCCGATGCAGTATCAGGTGCAGGCATTGCGTAAGAATCCCCAGGTGGTGATTGCTACCCCGGGCAGGCTGCTTGACCATATGGGGCAGTGGAATTTCTTGCCGGACGATGTATCAGTGCTGGTGCTGGATGAGGCAGACCGCATGCTGGACATGGGATTCGCTCCGCAGATAGATAAGATTTTGCGTTTCCTTCCCAGAGAGAGGCAGACCATGCTATTTTCGGCTACCATCCCCAAAGAGATTATGGAGATGGCAGCCAGGCAGATGAAACTTCCGGTATCGGTAGAAATTGCTCCCTCCGGCACTACCGCGGAGCGCGTCACGCAGGAACTGTTCATTGTAAAAAAAGAAGCCAAGCGTCAGCTTCTCAGCAAGTTGCTGGCGCAGTACCGGGGCGCAGTGCTTTTGTTTTCCCGCACGAAATATAACGCCAGAAAGATCACGCGCTGCATCCGCGATATGGGTTACAGCGCTGCGGAGATACACTCCGACCGCTCCCTGAGCCAGCGCCGGGAGGCGCTGGAGGGTTTTAAATCAGGGAAATATAAGGTGCTGGTGGCTACCGATATTGCCTCGCGGGGAATCGATGTCGCCGGTATCGAACTGGTGGTTAATTATGACCTCCCTGAAGACGCCCAGAACTATGTGCACCGTATCGGGCGTACGGCAAGGGCGGGATCCTGCGGGCATGCAATTTCCTTCGCCACGCCTGAGCAGCGCGGAGATGTCAGGGATATCGAAAGGATTATCAGGTCTACGCTACCCTTAGCAAAACACCCCGAGATTGCCTCGGAAAGATTTATTGATTCCGGGCGTGAATCCCCTCGAGTGAATCCAAGGCACCATCAAGGGCAAGAGCGGCATAGGTTTCGCCGCTATTGAGCTTTGGCCAAGCCGGCCTACCTCCGCTGCAAAACCATCTTAATTTAGATTTTTTGTTCGGCAGGAGAAAATATATTCCGTAGCTTACCTTTCAAGGTCTCTTAGCCTTAAGCCGTTGAGGCAGGGATTGCGGGTAGAATTTCCTCTTTGAATTTATTTGCTGCGGCAGCAGCGAAACGCATGCGAATCGCTCGCGGCACCGGCGTAGCCAACGGAACCGCAGGAAGAGTAGCCCCGGACGAGCGCGAGGGTCGCCGGAGCGTAGGCGCTGCCGGAGTCCCAAGAATCGACCCATTCATAGTTTCCGGTCATACCGCTTGCCTTGTCGTAAACACAGGCATTATACCACTCCGAGGAAGTGCACAGGCGCGCATTGTATGGATCTGCGCAGTAATCGGAAGCCGCATACCAGGTCTTAGCAGAGTTTTCATTTGTCTGGATACAGTAGCCGTATCCGGTATCCGTGAAGCCATCAGGGCAAGAGCCTTCTGCTATCGTCTGCCATCCGTCAGTCGCGCCTTTATATACATACAACTGGCTGTCCGAATCATAATAAACCACCTCTCCTTCCACATTATCAGAATCCGGAAGAGAAGTCTGCGGCTTATAGATTACGCCCCTGGCGACGTACAATTGGCCGTTTGCCGAGGGTTGATCCGGGCTGTCCAATGTTCCGCTTCCGTCCGTATCCCCCACCGCCATCTTGTTGGTCTGCAGTTCATTATAAACGCCGTGAGGGGCCGGATAGTAAGTAGTAATGGTAAGGCTTTCTTCGGCCGCAAGAAAAGAACGGGGGGCAATGAGAAAGTTTAGAAAGAGAGGGAGTAGTAATGATATCTTTGGTTTAAACAATAGCAACCTCCTTGTTTTTTGGTTATATTAAGTATATAACAGAATTTCTTAAAAATAAAGAATCTTTGTTTTTTGTTGTCCCTGCCGCCAGGCCTTTCCTTGAAAGATTCAGATTGTGATAGCCATTTTTTTACCTTATAATAATACAGGATAAGGGTTTTTTATCAGATTGCCCGATAAAAGAAAGGAGGACCAAATGGCATATTTTCTGGTGAGATGGGGGATTAGCGCAGTGTCGATTTTTATCGTTGCGCACATCGTAAAAGGCATAGAGGTTGCCAATATCGCGACCGTGCTGGTCTTTGCGTTGGTGCTGGGGATCATCAATGCCTTCCTGAGGCCCTTGATCATCCTGATTACCCTGCCTATCAATATCCTCACCCTGGGGGTACTTACCTTTTTTATAAACGGCGCCCTTTTTTACCTGGCATCCAGGATTGTCAAAGGCTTTGTGATTACCGGTTTCTGGCCGGCATTCTGGGGATGCATACTTTTCAGTATCATCAGTTTCTTATTGAGCCTGATGGTGGTCTCTGCTTAAGAAGAGACTGCAGGGGGATGCATCGTAGTAACGGCGGCGTGCCCACAAATGGACTCTAACACCAGCGCAATAGTTAAGATCGCGGGGCTTTTGAAGGATTGCAGGAGCATCCTTTTTATCACCGGCGCAGGTATCTCCGCAGATTCCGGTTTGCCGACCTACCGCGGCGTCGGGGGCCTGTATAACGGCAAGGCAACGGAAGACGGCATACCCGTGGAAGCGGCCCTGGCAGGAGAGACCTTAAGGACGCATCCGGAGATAACCTGGAAATACCTCCTTCAGATAGAGGGGAACTGCCGCAAGGCCAGATTCAACCGCGGCCATGAGGTGATTGCCGAGATGGAGAGGCATTTCCAGCGCGTATGGGTATTGACGCAGAATATTGACGGTTTCCATCGCGCTGCGGGATCCCGTAACGTCATCGACATCCACGGTGATATGCATTCGCTGATGTGCCCCTCATGCGGCTGGCGGGATAGTCTGAAAGATTACGCAGGCCTGGATATCCCGCCGCGCTGTCCGCGGTGCCGGGAGATCGTAAGGCCGGAGGTCGTATTTTTCGGCGAGATGCTTCCCGAGGATAAGCTAAGTAGCTTGATGCGTCAGCTGCGCGAAGGCTTCGACATCTATTTTTCCATAGGCACCAGCAGCGTCTTTGCGTATATAAGCCAGCCGATAATTGCGGCAGCACACCTCGGCAGGCCGACAGTTGAGATTAACCCCGGCTCAAGCGATGTATCGGATATCGTAAGTATTAAATTATCGATGGGCGCGGCAGAGGCGCTGGATTTAATCTGGAAGGAATATAATAAGGAAGGTAGCCCCATAAAGGGGCAAAGGAGGAGGCAATGGAGAGCAAGGCCATCGGGGTTGCAAGCGCGATTCTCTGGGGCATAGGCATACTGCTTCTTCTGGCTGCGGCTTTTGACGTCTTGCCTATTTCGGATAATGAGGCGATATTCCTGGCAATAGCATGTTTCATCATCATGGTGGTGGTTAAAAGGATAGGCAAGACAGGAAGCGGCTGCTGTAAATAAAGGTTACCAGCCGCGAGGTTTATTTACTTGTAGTAGTGTAGATACGCAGGGAAGCGTAAGACGATGGCGTTCCTTTTATACGGAACGCCATTTTTTATTATAGGACGCAGGCGTCTTTTTGAAGCCGGCTGAAGGCTTTTAAGAGGCGCCTGTTTTTATTTATAAATAACATAGAAAGGAAGGAGAGAGACGCATATGCTTAAGACCATCGTTCTTTTAATAACAGCGTTTTTGGGGATAAGTTCCCTATGCTTTGCCCAGGATCCCGGCGGAGCCGCCACCCTGGCTGCCAATCCTCAGGCGCCGGTAGATTACGTCTGGGTCCTGATATGCGGGTTTCTGGTATTCTTCATGCAGGCGGGGTTTGCCATGGTTGAGGCAGGGTTCTGCCGCGCCAAGAACGCCACCAACCTGATGGCCAAAAACACCATTGATTTCGTGGTTGCTTCCTTGGTTTTTATGGCTTTCGGGTTCGCGTTTATGATGGGTGATGACCTCGGCGGCCTGATAGGGACTACGGGATGGTTTTTGCACGGCTCAAATTATGACGTGGGAAGGTACCTGGTGTTTTTCTGGCAGCTGGTATTCGCAGGCACAGCCGCTACCATTGTTTCCGGAGCGGTCGCAGAGCGCCTGAAGTTCAAGGCATATTTTCTTTATAGCCTCGCTGTTACGGCTATAATATATCCTATCTACGGCCACTGGGTCTGGGGAGGCGGATGGCTTTCAAAACTGCCTTTTGGCTTGGGGCATATTGATTTTGCCGGCTCAGGGGTAGTCCATACCGTAGGAGGCATTGTCGGGTTGGCAGGGGCAATCGTCCTGGGGCCGCGTTTTTCGAAATTCTCCAGAGACGGCAAGCCCAAGGCCATTCCGGGGCACAGCATTACCCTGGCCGCCTTAGGTACCTTTATCCTCTGGTTCGGGTGGTTTGGTTTTAATCCCGGCTCAACGTTTTCCGCCCACCAGCTAAGGATAGCGGTGATAGCGGTAAATACCAACCTTGCGGCTGCCGCAGGAGCAGCAACAGCGATACTTCTGGTTTTTGCCAAGACCAAGAAGTGGGACGTAGGCATGATGCTTAACGGCTGCCTGGCAGGGCTTGTTGTGATAACCGCTCCCTGCGCCTGGGTTGAGGCCTGGGCCGCGGTTGTTATCGGTACCGTAGCAGGCGCCCTGGTTGTTTTAGGAGTTTATTTCTGGGAGGCGCGCGGCATTGACGACCCGGTGGGCGCGGTAAGCGTACACGGCATAAACGGAGTCTGGGGCCTCTTGAGCGTCGGGATATTTGCCGACGGCACCTACGGCCTGGGGACAACCGAAGGCCCGCTGGTGAGGGGCCTATTATACGGCGGAGGCTTCGGCCAGTTAATAGCGCAGGCCATCGGTGCGGCAGTGTGCGTCACCTGGGCATTTGCGCTTGGGTTTGCGGTGTTCAAACTGATGGATAAATATTTCGGAATCAGGGTTTCTCCGGATGAGGAGCTCAAAGGCCTGGATATACCGGAGCACGGGACGCCTGCTTATCCGAATTTTTACACCTACAACAATTAAGCACTCGTTTACACTTGAAGGCTTGGCGCTTGCGCGGCAGTGAAGCGTAAGCGCCGAGTCAAAAGGAGGACATACATGAAAAAGATAGAAGCGGTATTAAGGGTAGAGAAACTGGAAGAGGTAAGCGATGCCCTGGAGAAATTCGGCTATCCCGGGATGATGATAACGCATATCGAGGGCCACGGCCGGCAGAAGGGTTTAACCGAGCAATTCCGCGGGAGGGAATATAAGGTGAGTTTTCTTCCCAAGATAAAGGTGGAGATTATCGTAAAGGACGCTGACGCGGATAAGGTCGTCAATTGCATTGCCGCTACCGCCAAAACCGGCGAGATAGGAGACGGAAAGATATTTGTTTATTCGGTTGAGGAGGTTATGCGGATACGCACTGGCGAGAAGGGTGAGGGCGCCGTTTAGAGGAGGGTTATTTAGGTACTAAGAGGCATTGACAAACCCCCAATAGGTGATATACTATACCTGAATTGAGATTCGTCCTGTGTTTGAAGGGGGAGAACCTGGACGCTAAAAAAGTAAAACCTTCGCTTAACAGGGCGAGGGTTTTTTGTTTATAACCAGGCCGAGAAGATGCCGTTTGCGATCAGGAAAATTCCAGATACCTCCGAAAGACTATCGATGCTTTCGCAGGACTCCCGTTATGACCTCGCCTGCGCCTGCGCGACCTCCAGGGACGAGCACCGCCGGCGCTCCAGGGATAATCAATGGATATACCCCGTTGTCCTGCCGAACGGAGGGACAACCTACCTGTTTAAGACCCTCCTTTCCAATGCCTGCGTCAATGATTGCGCATATTGCCCGTTAAGGGCGGAATCAGATATCCGGCGCTGTTGGCTGGAGCCGGAGGAATTGGCGAGGACCTTCCTTTCTTATTACCGCGCCCGCCGCGTAAGCGGGCTTTTCTTAAGCAGCGCAGTCAGCGCAAACCCCGATTACACCATGGAGCGCATCAACCGCACTGCCCTGATCCTGCGCAGGATGCAGTTTAAGGGTTATATCCACCTTAAGATTATCCCGGGCTCCTCTGCCGCAGCCATCCGGCAGGGCCTTTCATTGGCAAGCGCGGTATCCCTTAATATTGAGACTGCCGGAGAAAACAACTTCAGGCGCCTAAGCACTAGCAAACATTATATCCGCGATATCATCGAGCCGATAGGGCTCATCAGCCGGCTTACCGCAAAGGGCTCTTGCCATGAAGGCGTCAAGCACACTACCCAGTTTGTGGTGGGCGCATCGGATGAAACAGACCGGGAGATCATCAGTTACTCCTGGAAATTATACCGGCAGCTGGGTTTGAACCGCGTCTATTTCAGCGCCTACCAGCGCGGCGCAGGCTCGCCGGATCTGCCGGGAGAGCGCTCCATTTTTTCCAACGATGAGCTATTGACGCGGGAGCACCGTCTTTATCAGACAGATTGGCTTATCAGGAAATACGGATTCAGGGCAGACGAGATCCCCTTGGGATCCGGAGGCAATCTTTCTCTTGAGGTGGACCCGAAAGAAGCCTGGGCAAGGATGCATCCCGAATTTTTTCCGGTGGACCTCAATAAGGATGATAAACGCCGCATGTTGCGCGTGCCGGGATTGGGGCAGGTTGCGCTTGAGCGTATCCTGGAATTGCGCAGAGAGGGGAAGAAGATCCGCTCCCTTGAAGACCTGGGCAGAGATGGCAGGCTGTTTAGGAAGGCCAGGCCATACGTAACATTTTAGAAGATAAGATGAAGATAAAGATTTCCGCAAGGATGGCGTTGAGGATAACGATAACGGCGATATTGGCGATTTTGTTTATCTTCGCCAATTTCGTTACCGTCAGGCGCATGGGGTATTACGCTATTGAGGCAAATTTTTACGACGAGCTCTCCGTAGCGTATAATACCGGGGGCACGGATGGCCTTAAGAAGGAATTGGACAGGATTGCGCTAAGCGCCAAGATGAATCGCAAGCGGGCAATGGCAGAGGAGTTTAAGGTACGGCTCAAGGACCTTGGCGACCCCCGGGGGCTTATCCAGCGCTCTTTATCCGAGGATATGAAGAAGATAGCGTTGTTCAGGAACCTGCGCAGCGCGGCAATCGGGATACTGGCAATAATACTGATATTCAGGATTTCTGCCAGACTCAGGATTTTAAGGAGCAGAAAAAAGGGCTAAGAGGCATAAATTTTTTTCTTGACAAAATATGCAAAATGCATATAATTGTATTATAAAGTTATATAATTATATTTATAATTAATACGATTATATGCTTAATGCATACGAGAGGACGGGATGGCGATAGGGCTTTTAAGCAAGAACAAGCTCAAACTCCTTAAGTTTTTTTATGACCATCCGGATAGGGAGTATTACATCCAGGAACTCGGCCGGCTCCTGGGGAAGAAGCCCGGCGTATTCCAGCGGGCATTGAATGACCTCCATGACAGGCGCCTGCTCCTGAGCGAATATAAGGCCAATGCCAGGTTTTTTAAAGTCAACACCCGCCACCCCATCTACAACGAATTAAAAAGTATCATATCCAAGTCTCTGAAGTCCTGCGTTGTCCTGTGCTTATTATGGCTGCCGCTTTTGCACGCCGAAGACCAGCCGTTTAGCCTTACCGCTGCCGTAAAAATCGCCTTCCAGAACAATAAGGATATCCAGATGCAGGAGAGGGAGATTGAGGCGGCAAAGGCCGGTATCCTTGAGGCTACCAGCCGGTTTCTGCCCAAGATAAACCTTGAGGGCGGCTATACCCGTAACGACAAGGTCTGGGCAGAGAACATATTTACCGGCTATAAGAACGACAACCAGCTGGCCCTGACCTTTACGGAGAACCTCTACAGCGGCGGCGCAAACATCTCAAGCTACAAGCAGGCGATGCTTACCCTGAGGGCGCAGGAGGAGACCTTGCGCGCCAAGAAGCTGGACGTGGAATTCGACGCCAAGCGGCTCTACTACGGCCTGCTCCTTGCCTACGAGACAGAGCGTATTGCCCGCGAGACACTGGAGCAGTCCAAGGCGCATTATTCGGATGTCAAGCACCGCTTCAGCCAGGGGACTTCATCGCGTTTTGACGTCTTGCAATCCGGGGTGCAGGTTTCTCTGCTCGTGCCTAACCTGGTAAAGGCGAGCAATGAGATAAGAATAATCAAGGCGGACCTGAATAAGCTCCTGGGCCGCAATGTCGATACAGCGATTGAGACGCGCGAACTGCTTGGCTACAGCGCCATTGAGGTCAAGGAGCAGGAATTTCTTAAGACCGCTTATCTTAATAAGCCGGAGATGATGCTCAAAACCCTGGGGGTAGATATCAATAAATGGTCCATCCAGATGGCCAAGTCCGGATACAGGCCGCAGCTGGACCTGAACGCAGCTTATAGCTACCGCTCCAATAACATCGGCAACCTTATTAATAAGGAACACGGTAACTGGAATGCCGGATTCAGCTTTAGCGTTCCGATATTTGAAGGGTTTTCCACCAAGGCCAAGGTAGAGGAGGCCAGGGCGCGCTATGCCGAGGCGCTGATAAGCAAGGATAACCTCTCCGACCAGATTGCCGTGGATATACGCCGGGCCTGCCTGAATCTTAACGAAGCAGAGTCGATTATAAATTCCCAGAAGGACCACGTAGGAGAGGCGAGGGAGGCGTTGAAGATTGCCGAGGTCAGTTATGACAGCGGCGTTGCCAAGAACCTCGACGTCCTGGATGCGCAGGTCTCGCTCGGCCAGATTCAGCAGAACCTTGCTTCGGCAATTTACGACTACCTGATGGCCGAGGCCTATCTGGCAAGGAGTATGGGGGAGAGCGTCATTAAGGAGGAAAAAAATGAAAAAGAAGATTAGGCTTATTATTATAATTGCTGCGGTTTTTATCGCGGGTTTCTCCGCAGCATACATCATAGAAAAAGATAAATCCAGGCATGAAAAGTTCATCAAGGTCTCCGGTAATATCGAAGGCGACGACGTGCGCATCTCCTTCCGCGTCAACGGCCAGATATTGGAGCTCCTTAGCGATGAAGGAAAGGTAATCCGCAAGGGGGATATCGTGGCGCGCCTGAATACTGACGAGCTCAGCAAGGTCAAGGCGAATGCCGAGGCAGCCCTGAAAGCCGCAGAATACCAGTATGCCTTATCAAAGATAGATTACGAGAGGGCGGTGAGCCTGCTTAAGGTCGGCGCAATATCGGTGCAGGACCGCGATAATGCCAAGACTAAATTTGACGCTGACCTTGCCAATGTGGAGCAGTTAAAGGCTCAGCTGGAACTGGCGGATACCCGGCTGGGGTTTGCGGACCTGGCTTCCCCTTTAGACGGTTTCGTGCTGGTGAAGGGTTCCCTGGCAGGAGAGGTAGTCCAGCCGGGGACACCCGTATTTACTGCCGTAGACCTGCATAATGTCTGGGTTACCGCCTACATCAACGAGACTGACCTGGGGAGGGTGAAGCTTAACCAGGAGGCCTACGTTACCACCGATACCTACGCCGGCAAGAAATACAAAGGAAGGGTTTCCTTTATCTCCAGCGAGGCTGAATTTACCCCCAAGTTTATCCAGACGCAGGAAGAGAGGGTTAAGCTCGTTTATCGCATAAAAGTGAGAGCGGATAACGAAAGCCTGGACCTGAAACCCGGAATGCCGGCAGACGCCTACATCATCGAATAACCAATGATTGCCATCAAGACCGAGGACCTTACCCGTAAATTCGGCAGTCTCACTGCGCTTGATAGCCTGAATCTCCAGGTTCAGGAGGGGGAGATCTTCGGACTGGTCGGCCCGGACGGCGCAGGAAAGACCACTACCATGCGACTTCTTACCGGGATACTCAATCCCAGCGCAGGGGAGGCCTGGGTTTACAATAAACATACCGTAAGAGAGGCGGAGCCGTTGAAGGAGCACATCGCCTATATGTCCCAGCGTTTCGGGCTTTATGAGGAGTTAAGCGTCCTGGAGAATATCAACTTTTACGCTGATGTCTACGGGGTTGCCAAAGAGAAGCGCAACGAGACGATAGAGCGGCTGCTTGGTTTTTCCGGCCTCTTGCCTTTTAAGGAGCGTTTCGCCGGCAAGCTCTCCGGCGGGATGAAGCAGAAATTAGGCCTGGCCTGCGCACTTATCCATACCCCGCGCGTCCTTTTCCTGGATGAGCCTACCAACGGAGTAGACCCGGTTTCAAGAAGGGACTTCTGGAACATCCTCTATGACCTGCTTAAGGAGAAGGTCACCATTTTCTGTTCTACCTCTTATCTCGACGAAGCCGAGCGCTGCCGCAGGGTGGGCCTGATACACAAAGGAAAACTGCTGCGTTGCGATTTTCCGGACAGCATCAAAAAGGAATGTAATGTCAAGACCCTGGAGCAGGCATTTATCCAGATAATCAAAGATTATGAAAGAGAGCACTCCCAATAATATCGCGGTAAGCGTCCGGGAGCTGGAGAAGAGATTCGGGAATTTTACCGCCGTCAACCGCATCAGCTTTGAAGTGCGCCAGGGCGAGATTTTCGGGTTCCTCGGCCCCAACGGAGCGGGAAAATCCACTACCATCAGGATGCTCTGCGGGATTATACCTCCTACCTCCGGCAGCGGGCAGGTGGGGGGTTACGACATTATCAGAGAGCAGCATAACATCAAAGAGCACATCGGGTACATGTCCCAGAAGTTCTCGCTTTATGACGATTTGACGGTTGAGGAGAATATAAATTTTTACAGCGGCATATACAAGATCCCGGCCAAAGATAGAAAGGAACGTTTTGAGGCGGCCCTGCGCACCGCAGGGCTGGAGGGTATGGGCGGCAGGCTTACCTCTACGCTTTCCGGAGGGTGGAAGCAGCGCCTGGCGCTGGGATGTGCGCTGCTGCATAGGCCCAGGATAATATTTCTCGATGAGCCGACCTCGGGCGTTGACCCCATTACCCGCGCCAATTTCTGGGCGGTTATCAAACAGATGGCTGCCGAGGGCGTCACCGTATTCGTGACCACCCATTATATGGACGAGGCGGAAAATACCGACCGCATGGTTTTGATCTATCGCGGCACTATCATTGCCCATGGCAGCCCCGAGGAAATGAAACTCAATGTCATGAAACACGAGGTGCTGGAGATCGCGATATCCAATTCCCAGGACTGGCTGGAGAGGGTGGGCGGCATAGAGGGGGTTAAAGAGGCGGCGCTTTTCGGGGCGACCATCCATGCGGTAGTTTACGATAGCTCCAAGGCAATACCGGCGATAAAGGCATCCCTGGAGAAGGAAGATGCAGGGGATTTCAGCATCAACAAGATACTTCCTTCGCTGGAAGACGTATTCGTCTCTTCGATAGAGAGCTATGACCATGCCGAACCTAAAAAGAATTAAGGCAGTGGCCTGGAAGGAGTTTATCCAGATAAGGCGCGACCCGCGTTCGCTCTCGCTGGCCTTGGCAATTCCGATTTTCATGCTTTTGATTTTCGGTTACGGGCTTTCCCTGGACATCGATAAGGTGCGCACCATAGTCTGGAACCAGGACTCCTCGCAGTTCTCGCAGGACTTCCTCCTCAATTTCAAAAATTCCAAGTATTTTAAAATAGTCGAATACACGGATAATTACCGGGATATCGAACGTAAGATTGACAAGGGCGACGTGCTGATGGCGCTCATTATCCCCAAGGACTTTTCCCGTTACATCAGGTCCGGAAAGACCGCTCCCCTGCAGTTGATAGTGGACGGCAGCGACGCAAACACCGCTACCATTGCCATGGGGTACGTGCGTTCGGTAGTTTCGCAGTACAACGTGAACCTGATGGCCAATACCTTTGCCAGGCACGGCCTTAACCCTCCCAAAACTATAGATGCGCGGCCGAGGGTCTGGTTTAATATGGGCCTGACCAGCACCTGGTTTATCACCCCCGGCGTTATCGCGATGATTATCATGATTATCTCGGCGCTCCTGACGTCCCTTACCGTTGCGCGGGAATGGGAGAGGGGAACGATGGAGCAGCTTATCTCTACCCCGGTAAAGGCGCCCGAGCTGATTATCGGAAAATTCATCCCTTATTTTACGATTGCCTTTTTTGACCTTACGGTCGGGGTGCTGATGGCGAGGCTTTTATTCGGAGTCCCTTTCAGGGGAAATTACCTGGTGCTCCTGGTTTTAAGCATTCTGTTTTTGACCGGCGCATTATCGCAGGGGATATTGATTTCCATAGTCGCCAGGACCCAGCTTATGGCAAGCCAGCTGGCGGCATTGACCACGCTCCTGCCTACGGTACTCCTGTCGGGTTTTATCTATCCGATTTTTAACATGCCTAAGTTTATACAGGCAGTTACCTATCTTATTCCGGCGCGCTATTACATCGTGGTATTGAGGGAGTTATTTCTGAAAGGGGCGGGTATCTCCGACATGACGGATGAGGCGCTCTTTTTGTTTTTATTCGCTTCTATAATGCTGACACTGGCGATGAGAAGGTTCAAGAAGAAGGTGGCCTAAAGATGTTTGAGAGGGTATTGGCAATACTCAGAAAGGAATTCAAGCAGATCTTCCGCGACCCCAGGATGAAAACCATCATCTTCATCACCCCGCTGATGCAGATACTTCTTTTCGGCTACGCCGCCAACAAAGACATCAACTATATCCCCACCGCCATTTATGACCGGGATAATACCAAGGAGAGCCGCCAACTGTTGCGCGATTTTACCTACTCCAAGTATTTCATACCGAAGGATTATATTTATACCGACCAGCAACAGAATGATGTCCTTGACAAGGGGCGGGACAGTGTGGTCATCCGCATTGACCGGGGTTTTGGCCGCGACCTGAGGGCAGGTAAAGACGCAAACATCCAATTGGCATACGACGGCACAGATTCCAATACCGCTATGGTGATTATGGGGTATGCCAATACCATTGTTGGAAATTACCAGTACGGGCTTTTGCGTAAGGAAATCGAAAAGAGAGGATGGTCGGATACCATGCCGAATGTGGAGCTGAGAGACCGCGCCTGGTTTAACGGCAACCTCATCTCAAGGAATTATTACCTGCCGGGGGTAATCGCTACCATCATAACCATGATGTCGTTGTTATTGAGTTCCATGGCGATAGTGAAGGAGAAAGAGATCGGCACGATGGAGCAGCTGACCGTCAGCCCCTTAAGGCCGATTGAGCTTATTGTGGGCAAGCTGCTTCCCTTTGCATTAATCTCGCTTATACAGGTCGTTCTTATTACCGCGCTGGGGGTGTTGTGGTTCAGGATACCGTTAAGGGGAAACCTTATTTTGCTGTTATTCTCCACCTGCATATATCTTTTTACTACCCTGGGGATAGGGCTTTTCATTTCTACCATATCCGCAACGCAGCAGGAGGCGATGATGTCGGTCTTCCTTTTCTATATGCCGGCAATCCTGCTTTCGGGATTTGCCTACCCTATCGCCAACATGCCTGCGCCCATTCAGTATTTTACCTTTATCAATCCTCTGCGCTATTTCCTGGTGGTTGTCAGGAGCATATTCCTTAAGGGCGTGGGGATTGACGTCCTCTGGAGCCAGCTTCTGCCGCTGTTAATCATCGGTTTATTCGTCGTTATCCTGAGCACCCTGAAATTCCGCAAGAGCTTAGCGTAGGGCTGCTCATTTTTATTTTTCTTTCCTTTGTGGTATAATGATGCGGTATTGAGCCAGTCATAAAGGCCGGATGAAAATCCTTAAGATTACCATTATTTCCATTCTAATCCTGGTATTGCTGCTTTTTCTGGCAGCGGCTATCTTCCTGAAGGCTTTTGACATTAACCGCTTCAAGCCGCAGATTATCAGCCAGGCCCAGATACTCTTAAACCGCAACGTAAATTTCCAAAGACTAAGCCTCGGGTTTTCCTTTACGCACGGCATCGGCCTTAAGGTCAAGGGTCTTGTCATCGCAGATGACCCTGCTTTTCAGAAGGGCGACTTTCTCTTCGTAGAAGAGATATCCGTAGGCGTTGACATATTAGGTTATCTCCTGCGCAGAAAAATAGATGTATCCTCAATTGTCATTGATTCCCCGCGTGTTACTATCATCCGTAACAAAGACGGTTCAATTAATGCCGCTACCATCGGTCCTGCGCCGGCTGCCCAGGGGGCGTCAAAGAAGGAGCTCGCTGTTAAGCCGGCGGCCCAGGCAGTGCCTGCCGCCTTATTCGTTTCCGCTTTAAGGGTCAAGGACGCCAGGGTTACATATATTGACCGCTCTTTCGAGCCTGCCGTAAGCACGGAGATCAGCAGTTTGGATTTATCCGTAAAGAAGATTTCTTTCGCAGACAGTTTTCCGTTCCAGGCAGAGGCCGCGATATTTTCTTCAAAGCAAAACATCAGGATAGAAGGCAAGGTCAAGATAGACCTTCAGTCCGGACAGGCAAGCATCCTGGGGCTTAATGCTTCTACCGATCTCTCAATGCTTGAGCTTAATAAGATCTCCTCTTCGCTGCCGATGATAAACCCCGATCTTCTCCCGCTCCTTATCAAAGGCAGGGTCCGGGTTTCCATACCGTCGTTGACCATAGGTTCAAAGGGGTTATCCGGCCTTGAGGCTGCGGCGTACCTGACGGACGGGTATATACAATTAAGGCAGGTTGCCTCTGCCGTCAGCGGGTTGTCGGCAGGCGTTAAGGTAAACGCGGGAGACGTCTTGCTGGATAAGGCATCCGCGTCTCTGGCAGGAGGGGTTATTAACATTTCGGGTAAAATCCGCGATTATGCGGGAGAGCAGGGTTTTGATTTTAAAGCTAGAGGCGAGAGCCTGAAACTACAGCAACTTATCAGGCAGGATAACTCCGCAATAAAGATAGAAGGCCTTTTGGGACTTAAGGTGGATTTGGAGGGAGAGGGTTTTTCCCGGGCCGCGTTAGAATCCAATCTTTCAGGAAGCGGCAATATCGCACTCTCAAATGCAAAGCTAAAGAATATAAATATCCTGCGCACGGTGCTGGATAAAATTTCGATAATACCGGGGCTTGAAGAGAAGATAGAAGAGAGCCTTTCCGGGAGCTTCAAGGAAAAATTGACCCAGACTGATACCGAACTTTCCGATGCCGATATACCGTTTGTGATTTCCGGAAACCGCGCTATTATAAAAGAAATAACCCTTGGCGCTGATGAATTCCTTTTTCGCGGGGAGGGGGAGGCAGGTTTTGACGGCTCTTTTTCATTGAAAGGGGCCTTTCTTATACCGCAGGAGCTTTCTGCCGCAATGGTTTCCGTGGTCCAGCAGCTGGAGTATCTTTTGAATGATGATAACCAGATCTATATCCCCATCGGGGTTTCCGGTAAGGCGCCGGCATTAAAAATCAGCGTGGACGCGGAGTATATCGCCAAGAAAATTCTGGCGCATCAGGCAAAGAGCCAGCTTTTCAGGGTCCTGGATAAGGCGATCGGCGGTGCTGGCGGAGAAGGGCAGGACGCAGGAGACGCCAAGGACTCTATCAAGGAAGCCGTAGGCAGTCTTCTGGACAAGATTTTCGGGAATTGAGAAAGTGATTTTACTGGGTTATCACGGAGGAATAAGAATTGGAAAAACTCACGCTTGATTATTCCGTTCCTCAGACCCTGCGCCTTAAATTAAGCGGTGACTGGCGGATTTCCAGCGTCCTGCCTGAGCCGGGTAAAGTTACCTTTCAGTTTACGATCCGTAACGATATCAGGAAGCTTGGCATTGATGTTTCCGGGATGACAGGATGGGACAGCGGGTTGGTTTCGTTTCTGAGCGAAGTTTTCAGGGAGTGCCGCCGGAGGAAAATAGAGGTTGTCCGGGAGGGGCTGCCTGCGGGGATAGAGCAACTTCTTGCGCTGGCAGATAAGCCGGATGAAAAGGTCAAGCCTCCGGAGGTAACGCGCGAACCGTTTTTCTCAAGGGTTGGGGAAAAGGCCGTGCGTATCGGCCGCAGTAGCCGCTCGCTGGCTAACTTTCTGGGAGAGATAGCTTATGCCTTTGGCCGTTTTTCGAGAGGCAAGGCATATTTTCGCTGGGGGGATTTTATCGGCATCCTGCGGAAGTGCGGGGTAGACGCCTTGGGGCTTGTTTCCCTGATAAGCGTGCTGGTAGGCGTGATCCTTGCTTTTGTCGGAGCGATACAGCTTGAATTGTTCGGGGCGCAGATTTTTATCGCCGATATCGTAGGCATTGCCATGGTGCGCGTGATGGGGGCGGTGATGACCGGTGTCTTGATGTCGGGGCGCACGGGGGCGTCTTTTGCGGCAGAACTCGGGATTATGCAGACCAACGAAGAGATAGATGCCTTCAGGACCCTGGGGGTCAATCCGGTTGAATTCCTGGTAATGCCGCGGGTACTGGCCCTGGTCGTGATGATGCCGCTGTTGACCCTTTATGCCGATTTTATGGGTATATTGGGAGGATTTGTTATCAGCACCGGGGTCCTCGGTATTAATCCCGTGGAGTATATCAATCATACCCAGAACGCCGTTAGGCTCAGCAACCTCTGGGTGGGGCTGGTGCACAGCGTTGTCTTCGGCGCGATTATCGCGGTAGCAGGCTGCCTGCGCGGAATTAAATGCGAGAGGAGCGCGGCCGGTGTCGGAGAGGCGACCACCTCGGCGGTAGTCAGTGCCATCACAAGCATTGTGATAGCGACCGCTATTATAACTTTTATCTGTCAGGTAATAAAGGTGTAACCGGAAGGAGGCTGTATTGCCTGCCGTTATCGAGGTGCGCAATCTCGGCTTGAGTTACGATGACTATGTCGTGATGCGCGGCCTTAACTTTAGCGTCCGGAAGGGCGACATATTTATAGTTATGGGAGGCAGCGGATGCGGCAAGAGCACGCTCCTGAAGTCCCTGATCGGGCTTAAAGAACCTGCCAAAGGAGAGGTTTTATACGGCGGCAGGGATTTCTGGAAACAGGACGAAGCCGAGCAGCAAAAAATCATGCGTAGCTTCGGAGTGCTTTATCAGGGGGGAGCGCTTTGGAGTTCGTTGACCCTGGGGGAGAACGTGGCGCTGCCGCTGGAGCTCTATTCGAAATTGAACCCCGAACAGATAAGGGAGGTGGCGAGGCTTAAGCTCGCCCTGGTAGGTCTGGCAGGTTACGCTGATTTTTACCCTTCGGAGTTAAGCGGAGGGATGCGCAAACGCGCAGGCTTAGCGCGCGCAATCGCTCTTGACCCGGAAATCATCTTTTTCGACGAGCCTTCGGCCGGGCTTGACCCGCCGAGCGCCCGCATGCTCGATGATTTGATTATTCAGCTCAGGGATACCCTGGGAGCTACTATCGTGGTCGTTACCCATGAGCTCGCAAGCATCTTTGCGGTCGGTAATAACTCCGTATTTCTGGATTCAGAGGCCAAGACCATGGTTGCCGCAGGCAACCCCAGGGATTTATTGAATAATTCCAAGGACCCCCGGGTCATAGAGTTTCTGACAAGGGGAGAGAGGCAGGGAGTCGCGCGATGATGAAAAAAGTTGATAAGACGGCGATCGGGATGTTTGTGGTGGGGGCGGCAGCGTTATTGATAATAGCGATACTCGTTTTCGGCTCAGGAAATCTTTTTAAGAATACCGACAGGTACGTCCTTTTCTTTAACGATTCGGTCAAGGGGCTTTCGGTGGGGGCGCCGGTTATTTTTAAGGGCGTCAAGATAGGCAATGTCAGCGCCATCAGCCTCGTTTATGACCCCCAGACCAGGGCTGTCCTTATACCCGTGATTATCGACGTGGAGCTGGCGCGCGTAAAAGGATTCCCGGAAGAACTGGGTTATACGGATTACGCGCTTTTGATTAAGCAGGGCTTGAAGGGCAAGCTTGAGATACAGAATTTCATAACCGGGCAGCTGATGATTGCCTTTGATTTCTATCCGGATAAAGATGCGAAGACTTACGGTCTTATCAAGAAATAC
Source organism: Candidatus Omnitrophota bacterium (assembly GCA_041649115.1). Classification (GTDB taxonomy): domain Bacteria; phylum Omnitrophota; class Gorgyraeia; order Gygaellales; family Profunditerraquicolaceae; genus JBAZKK01. The sequence goes on from JBAZNT010000011.1 coordinate 19,200, forward strand.
CCGGAACTTCCGGTGTTGCCCATATCCCCGGATATCTTCGAGGTCATGAACGAGATACCGGTCAAGGAGATTTCCGAGAATTTGAATGAAACGGTAGCAGGTATTAACAAATTGGTGAATTCGGAGGGATTCTACGGGTTAAGCAACGTAGTGCAGGAGGTGACGCAGGCAGCGCGTTCCATACGCCTTTTCGTCGAATACCTTGAGATGCACCCCGAGGCGCTCTTAAAAGGCAAAGAGGTCTCTAAATAGTTTAAAAGGAGAGCAAGATGAAAAAAACCGCATTGTTATACGGTATGCTTACGGCAGCCCTGGTTTTCTCTTTGGCTTTAGAGGGATGCATATCCATACCGGACAGCCCTAACCCGCGATTTTATACTCTCAGCGCTACCGCCAGGGGGGATTCGGCGGAGAAGGCCGCTATCCCGCCCAGTGTAATTATCGGTACCGGCCCGGTTAAAATCCCGGAGTACTTAAACCGCCCCCAGATCATAACCCGGGATAAGAAAAAACTGCTTACCTTTGCCGAGTTTGACCGTTGGGGAGAACAGCTTAACCTCGGCATTAACCGCCTGATTTACGAGAACCTTTCAGCGCTGCTTCCTGAAGCGACTATCGAAATCTTTCCCTGGAACCTGCTTATCCCGGTAAGGTATCAGGTGGTTGTGGATGTTGTCCGGATAGATAGCGAGCTCGATAAAGACCTGTTTTTTATAGCGCAGTGGTCGATCGTTGATTTGAAGGATAAAAAGATGGTCTTTACAAAGAGGGCCGAGCTGCGCCAGCCGATTCTGCCGCACAGTTATCCCGGTTTAATTGATGCCTTAAATTCGGCGGTGGCCTCCTTAAGTACGGATATCGCAGGGGAATTGGTATCTCTGGCAAAGCAAGGAGACAAGAAAAAGGAAAATCCCTCCGGGGAGGAGGCAGGTTCTTAGAGGGGGCAGCTTTTATAAAGAATCATCCAGCGATTTTATCCGGCTTTGAAATTCTATAATCTTTTTTGAGATTATTTTATTGAGCATCCTAAGCTCCAGGAATCCCTGGAGCTTGTTGTTTTTATCTACCACCGGAAGATATTCGAGATGATTACCGAAGAGTTCTTTTGCGACGGATAGGCTGGCATCGGCGCTAATGGTAGTTGTCGAAGGCTCCATCAGGTCAACGGCAACCACCAGATCGCTGAGTCCGGAGGTTGCAAAGGCATTCCTGATGTCGTCAACGCCTATTATCCCGCGCAGTAGCCCTTCCTTATTTACTACCGGATAGTAAAAATTGCTGCTTTCGCCGAAAATCTTCAGGATTTCCTCCAGCTTCATATTCTCATAAATCAGGGGGTATGCCGTATCCATCACCTCTGCGACCTTGAGCTTATGGATAAGGTCCTCTTCGGTGATATTGAGGCCGGTTTCCTTGGCCTTGACTACCGCCAGTTTGGTAAGCGGAGGACCGATGATCTGCACCACGAAGGTGGTTACCGTTATAACGATAATGATGGTATTTCCTATCTGGTCCGGGAATGCCTGCGCAGCGACGATGGAGAGGCCTATTGCTACGCCTGCCTGGCTAAAGAGGCAGAGGGGGAGGTAATTCTGCACTGTTTTCGGCATCCCTGAGATACGCGCTCCCAGACTTGCGCCAATGCCCTTTCCGAAACTCCTGCCTACCAGATATACAAATGCCAGCAGGAGTATGGGCAGGGATATCTTGGTGATATCGAGCTTTGATCCTACCAGCACGAAAAAGAGGATGTAGATAGGGGGAGTAAAACTGTCGACTACCTCGAACATCTTGGCGCTTGCCTTGGGGGCGTAATTTACGCTTACCGCCCCCAATATCATGGCAGCCAGAAGCATATCCATGCCGAAAGCAGAGGCCAACCCGAGCGCAAGAAGGACGGTGCCTACTGAGAAGGCGAGTATTTTCTCCCGTTGGGGGTAACGCTTGAGTATTTTTATCAGCAGCCATCCTGAAAGCGAGCCTATCAATATGGAGCCGCCGATTTCATATAATGGGTGCCTGAAGAGTTCGAATATGGTTCCTGAGGCGTGCCCGGTGAGGTTAAAAGCGATGCTCGATGCAAAAGCGAAGAGTAAGAGCGCCAGCCCGTCGTCCAGGGCAACGATGCTTAATACCGTCGTTGTCAGCGGGCCGCGCGTCCTGTATTCCCATAGGACATCGGTGGTGGCCGCGGGTGCGGTGGCGGAAGAGATGGCCCCGAGCAGCAGCCCGAGCGCGCATGCAAATTTGAAGTCCCCGAAGATAAAGAAAGCCAGGATGCTTACGAGTATGGAAACCAGGATAAAGGCAGTTATCCCCTCAAAGAGCAGGACATTAATAAGCTTTGCCCCGTGTTTGATAAAAACCTCTTTTTTAAGCTCCCTGCCTATCATAAACCCGATGAGCCCCAGCGCAAAATAATTGAGCGGCTGCAGCGCGGAGAGCACCTCGCGGTCGATAATCTTGAGGCCCGATACCCCGATGACAATGCCTATGGCGATATATCCCACTACCTGGGGGATTTGTAATTTTTGGAAGATGCGTCCGCCGATAGTCCCGCCAAAGAGGGCCAACCCCAAGAGAAAGAGGATGTTTATATGGAAAAATGAAAATTGTGTGAGGAGACGGCTGACAGATTCAAACATGAATTTTATTATATTATAAAAACCGCTCTTTTCAAAAGAAAATAAAAAGGGATGGTTCTTAAGGTAAAGCTAAAGTGCCCCTTCAAAAGACGCTTTCCCTAACGATGAAAAGGGCATCTTTGAGACGTATTCCGTTTTGGAATATTACATAATTTAATATATCATAATAGCGCTTATTCGGACAAAAGCAGGGTTTATAGCCGGATGGATAAGACGATTTTTACCGACACCCACAAGCGCCTGGTAGGCAAGCTGGTGAAGGCGCGCCGCAATGCAAGATTAAGGCAGGTAGACGCCGCCAGGAAGCTCGGCCGCACCCAGTCTTATATTTCAAAGATAGAATCCGGCCAGCGCCGCATTGATACTGTCCAGCTGAAGGAATTCTCCCGCCTCTACAAGAAGAGGATTGATTTTTTCCTTGAATAACCTCTTTAGATAAGCCCCGCATCCGCAAAACTGAAATAATCGTCATTACCGATAATCACGTGATCGAGCGCTTGGAGGCAGAGCATCTCTCCTGCCTTTATGAGCTCGCGGGTAAATTCCTTGTCTTCCGGGCTGGGCTGGGGGTTTCCTGAAGGGTGGTTGTGAACGCATATCAGGGAAGGGGCAAAACCCTGGAGCGCCTTGTGGTAAATTTCCCGTAAAATCGGCTTTACCTGGTTCACCGTGCCTTCCGTAACCTCGGCAATATCAATAATCCGCGCCCCGGAGTCCAGCAGTATTATCTTAAATACCTCTTTTTTCAGGTCGCGCATCCTCGGCATCATGATTCCCGCCACATCTGCCGAAGATTCTATCCTGGGTCTGGAAGCCATCATTTCTTTTTCTTTAATCCGCCTGCCGATTTCTATCGCTGCTTTTATCTGGATAATCTTTGCATTGCCAAGGCCCAGACCGCGGAATTCATCCCAGGAAGCCGGGTCGGTATGGGAGAGGTTGCGGAATGTTTTGAATTTATGGAGTATTTTTCTCGCCAGGTCTACGGCGCTAAGGCCTTTTGCGCCGCAGCGGATAATTATTGCCAGGAGTTCCGAATCAGTAAGGGTATGTTCACCCTGCCGCAGGAGTTTTTCCCGCGGCCGGTCTTCCTTGGGCCAGTTTGTTATGCTGGTATGCAACTTTTTAATTTTTGCCTCCCAGGTAATAGACGATATTGCCGGTAGTTTCTAACAGGGAAAGAGCAGACACCTTCCCGAACAGCCGGGAGAGCGTTACTGCTTCAGAGGCAAGATACTGTCCCGAACGGGGAGGAAAACGTCTTGTGCTTTGAAAAAAGGTTTAACATCGCTGGAAAGAGTGATATAATAAAAATTCCGGGAAAAGGAGGAAAGACTATGAAAAATAGCTCCGCGTGGGTCTTTATATGGTTGGCGTTTTTCATTTTGAGCGTAAATCTGGGGTGTTCCCATATTGCGCCCAAGCAGCAGATGACGGTAGCCGGGACATCCGACATAAACAAGGACGGCAGGCCCGACGTAACATATTACAAAGAGGGGGAATACATATCCAAGGTCGAAGCGGATACCAATTACGACGGCAGGCCCGACGTAACAGTGCGTACCAGAGGCGGGAAATTCGAGTCCGCGGAAGTGGATAAGGATTATAACGGCACGGTTGACGAGAGATTCGAAGACGTCAAAGAATTCAACAAGTGGCTCAACGAAAATCATCCCGATTTCAACGATAAATTGAACAAGCCCGACTGGCGGGTTAATCTGGCCAATTTTTGAGGCATGGACGCACGGATGCATAAGATAAAAAGAATATTAGCGTTTTTCTTTCCGGTTTTCTTTTTATCGGGATGCGCGACCTACTATGCGGTTACGGTGAACGACTACCTGGATACCACCGAGACACCCGAACCAATCCCCGCCGGTGCATCTTTTTATGTCCTTCCCAATGAAAACGAAAAGAACCCCATTCTTGATAATGAAATCAAATCCAAGATAGAAAAACTGCTTCTGGAGAGCGGATACAAGATATCCTCTTACGAGAAGGCAGAGCTTTACCTTAATTTTACCTATTCGGTAAGTTCCGGCAGGAGGGAAACGCAGATAAGGCCCGTATTTAACGTCGGAGAGACCGGTACGATACAGACCTATAAGTCAAGCGGCGAAAGCAGCACTTCAATAATAACCATGCCGGGTTATACCAGCTATGTGCCTTACAGGATTACGTTATTTACTTCCTCCCTTACCCTGGATGTCCTTGATGCTGCCAGTCTTAGGTCTAATAAACAAAAGAAGATAGTCTGGATAGGGGAGAATTCCAGTACCAGCCAGAATTCAGAGATAAGGGATACTATAAATTACCTTTTGGTCGCGGCGTTTGAAAATTTCGGAAAAAATACCGAAAGAAGCATTAAGGCAGAGATAAGCACGGGCGACCCCCGCATAAAACAAATAACCGGAGGTGCAGAAAAGAAGGCAGAAAGCCGATAAAAAGCGGGTGTGGCGGTGAGCATAAAAAATGGACGTATATTTGGCAGGAAAGGAGAAAGAAATGGCTGACATAAAGAAAGAGCTCGTAAAAAAGTTAAATCAGGCGTTGGAATTGGAGCACGCTGCCAGGATCCAGTATCTTGCACACGCAGAGCTGATCAAGGGTTTGGGGGGAGAGAAGATAATCGAGAGACTAAAAGAGCTTGCTGCCGATGAGACCAGGCACCAGGAGCAGTTTCGTAATCTTATTGCGAGTTATCTCGGAGGAGAGCCGAGCATGGGCCTGGCCCAGACCCATAAAGCAACCGAAACCAAAGGTATCCTTGAGGTCAATCTTGGCAACGAAAAAGATGCCATCGATTTTTACAAGGAGATTTACAAGCAGGTGATAGAGAACAAAGAGAGCCTTCAGTATGAGTTTGAGACCCTGGAGCACGAGATACGCCACGTGATTATTGATGAGCAGGAGCATGTAACGGAACTTTCGCTGCTTCTCGGAAAATAGTCTTTGCGAAAAGGGGGTTATAATGGCAGAACTCAAAGAATTGTTTCAAAGCGCCGATTGGAAGGCGGAGAAGCACGTTCCCGTAATCGAGGCCCCGGATAAGGTCAAGAAAGGGGAGTTTTTTAGGGTTGTCGCCGCAATCGGGAAGCAGATTGCGCACCCCAATAAGACCGAACACCACATCAGCTGGATAGAGGTATATTTCCTTCCCGAAGGGGAAAAATTCCCCTATCAGATAGGGAGGGTTGAATTTTTAGCTCACGGCGCCTCGGTACAGGGGCCGGATACCAGCTCGGTCTACACCCACCATGAGGTAGCGTTGAGCTTTAAAACCGACAAGTCCGGCGTTATTTACGCCTCCAGCTACTGTAACATACACGGCCTATGGCAGAACAGCAAGGAATTGAAGGTAGAATAGGCGCGATAAAAAGAAGGATGGGATGGCAAAATTAAAAAAAGGACAGAAACTGACCTGTTCCCCTGCGGCAGGCAGGTTATCGTTGATGCCTGCGGCATCTCGTCAAGGACTATTTGGTGTTGCGGCAAGCCGATGAAGCCGAAATCCAAATCAAAATCTTCTTCCCGCAAGAATTAATAATAGAGAATCTGTAGTCATAACCAGAGGTGGTTGTTACGCTGAGGTTAGGTTTATGTTTTTAAGCAGAGGAGTAACGCCGTGAAGGTTTCTGTTGATGCCGGTGCAGGCATCGGATGCGGCTTATGCGCACGGGCATGCCCCGAGGTATTCAAGATGGAGGCCGATAGGAAAGTCAGCTATAAGGATTCTGTTACCGGCGTCTTGAAGAATGCGGTAAAGGATGTTGCCCTGCAGCGCCCGCTTAACGCCATAGAGTTAGAGGAATAAGCCAAGATACGGTAATGAGAGATGCGTAAGATCATCAGAAAAACCTGGATTTATCCCGTCCTCGTCATTGCCTTGATAGGCATCTGCTATCAGGCCTGGCTAAACCACGCCGATTTTGAGAGGACCATGGTTGGCGAGGCCCAGGCGCAGCTTCTGATTATCGCAAAATCCGAAGCCCAGAGCATTGAAAAATACATCGGCAACATCAACCAGGAACTGGAGATACTCTCCTCGGAGTTTGCCGTTCATCAGATGCTCACCGGCAGATACGGCAGGGATGAATGGAAGAAATACCGGCAATACCTGGAAGGGTCTTATAAGGACGTTGAGGAACTTGTGGATTCGCTCTATCTGGTTAACGCTAACGGCACGGTGGTGGACGTCGACCCCTTAAATGAAGAGGCGATAGGAAGGGATTTCTCGGGGGAGCCTGCGCTAAAACGCGCGATGCAGGAGGGCCGTCCATACACCAGCAGTGTTTTTAGGCTGGCCTCCGGGGAACTGGCGATAGCCGACCTTTATCCAGTCATTGAGGAGGGCAAGGTTATCGGATTGCTGCGCGCCGATATTCTGGTAAGCAGGATAAATAATCTCCTCGGGCATCTTAACCAGGGGCAGGAACGCCGAGCCTTTATGATAGATAACGAAAAGACCTTGCTTGGTTACCGCGAGAGCAGTTATTTAGGCAAGGGCGTCGGGGTTATCATTAATGATGCCCCGGCAGAGGAGACGCGGCGGCGCTCAGAGCGTATCATTGAAAGGATGCTCGCCGCAGAGGAAGGTACGGATATGCTTCTCCTTCCTGCCGGCGACAAGGCAGCCGGGGTCAAAAGGATATTGATTGCCTTTGCCCCGGTCAATATCGGCTCGCACACCTGGTCAATCGCGCTGATGATGGATTACCGTTTGATCTCAGGGCCTATCAGCAGGAATGCGCTGGACAACCTTGTTTTCAGCGGATTGATATTGCTGATTTTGGTCATACTGGGGGTGTCTTTATACAGGATCCGCAAGAAAGAGGACGAGTCTGCATTATCAGAGGCGGCGCTGAATATAATCAACAGGCAGCTGCACCTGGAGATAGACGAACGCAGAAAAATAGAGGAAGAATTACTTAAGTCCTTACGTCGCCGCAGGCCGAGTTAAGAATGGGAGGGAATTTATGAAAGCCCAGGATATCGGGAAGATGAGCGTAGAAGACGCCTTTGGTAGCCTTTCTTCCGGCAGTAAGGGTTTGTCTTCTGACGAGGCTGCCAGGAGACTCAGCCAATACGGCCATAACGAGATAGTCGAAAAGAAGGCCGACCCTTTTGTTAAATTCCTGAGGTATTTCTGGGGCCCTATCCCCTGGATGATAGAGATCGCCGCTATCCTTTCCGGGGTTACCCGCCAGTGGCAGGATTTCTGGATTATCTTTGCGATGCTTCTGGTTAATTCCGTGGTAGGGTTCTGGCAGGAGCACAAGGCCGACAATGCCATTGAGTTATTAAAGAAGAGGCTGGCGCTTAAGGCGAGGGTGCTGCGTGACGGCTCGTGGTTAGATATCCCCGCCAATGAGCTTGTGCCGGGAGACATAATACGCATACGCCTGGGGGATATCGTGCCTGCCGACATCAAGCTTACAGAGGGGCAGTACCTGTTGGTTGACCAGGCGGCGCTTACCGGAGAATCGCTGCCCGTAGAAAAACACGCCGGGGATATCGCTTATTCCAGTTCAATCGCGCGCCAGGGTGAAATGGACGCCCTGGTGGTTGCAACCGGCATGAATACCTATTTCGGCAAGACTACCAGGCTTGTTGCCGAGGCCAAAACGCACAGTCATTTCCAGAAGGCAGTGATAAAGATAGGAGATTACCTTATTGTCCTTGCAGTGGCATTGGTGAGCCTTATTTTTATCGTAGCGCTCTTCCGCCACGAACAGGTACTGAGCATACTCCAATTTGCATTGATCCTGATAGTCGCCTCCATACCCGTAGCCTTACCTGCGGTGTTGACGGTAACTATGGCGGTAGGGGCAGTGGCGCTTGCCCGCAAGGAAGCAATCGTAAGCAAGCTGGTTGCCATTGAAGAAATGGCAGGGGTAGACGTGCTCTGTTGCGACAAGACCGGCACTATTACAAAAAATGAACTTAGCGTCAGGGAGGTCAGGCCATTCGGAGAATTTAATGAAAAGGATGTCGTCCTGGCAGGAGCCCTTGCATCGCGTCAGGAGGACGAGGACCCCATCGATAACACCATTATTGCCAGGGCAAATTCGGACAAACAGGTTCTTGTTTCTATCGGGGCATGCAAAGCGGTTGAATTCAGGCCCTTTGACCCGGTAGCAAAGCGCACTGAGGCGAGCATCGAGGACTCCGGCGGCAGGCGTTTTAAGGTAACCAAAGGAGCGCCGCAGGTAATCCTGTCGCTGGTAGCCGATAAGGAGGTTATCGCGGATAAGGTTGATAGTTGCGTAAATGAGTTTGCGCAAAAAGGATACCGCAGCCTCGGGGTGGCTAAAAGCGACGATAGCGGGAAATGGCAGTTCGCAGGGCTTGTTGCGCTTTATGACCCGCCGCGCGAGGATTCGGCCGAGACAATCAAGACGGCCGAGGGGATGGGCTTAGATGTCAAGATGGTCACCGGAGACCACGTTGCAGTTGCCAGGGAGATTGCCAGGGAGGTTAACCTCGGGACCAACATTATGCCCGCTTCTTCCTTTATGGATAAGTCCGATGCCCAGGCCCAACGCACGCTGGAGGAAGCCGACGGGTTCGCCCAGGTCTTCCCGGAGCACAAATACAGTATCGTAGAACATCTGCAGAAGATGGGGCATATCGTAGGCATGACCGGAGACGGTGTTAACGACGCGCCGGCGCTTAAAAAAGCCGACGCCGGCATTGCGGTTGCCGGAGCTACGGATGCGGCAAAGTCGGCAGCCGATATCGTACTCACCAGGCCGGGTTTATCGGTTATTATCGACGCCATTAAAGAGAGCCGCAAGATATTCAAGCGCATGAACAGTTATACTATCTACCGGATGGCGGAGACCATCAGGGTATTGTTATTTATGACGCTCTCCATACTTGTCTTTAATTTTTATCCGGTGACGGCGGTAATGATAGTGCTCCTGGCACTCTTAAACGATGTCCCCATCATGATGATCGCATACGATAACACCAAGCTTTACCAGGACCCCGTAAGCTGGAATATGCGCAGGGTATTGAGCCTGGCGACCATGCTTGGCGTTATGGGGGTATTTGCGAGCTTCCTGTTGTTCTGGATAGGAGAACGCGTGATGTTCTTGGACCGCACTACCATCCAGACGCTCATATTCCTTAAGCTTACCGTTGCCGGGCATATGACATTGTATTTGGCCAGGACAGGGGAGGAGCCCTTCTGGAGCCGCCCTTATCCTGCGGCAGTCCTTTTCTGGACAGCTGAAATAACCAAGGTTGTGGCTACTCTTTTTGCGGTATACGGAGTATTTATGAAACCGATAGGGTGGGGGCTGGCGGGGTTTGTGTGGGGTTACGCCCTCGCATTTTTTGTTATAACCGATTTTGTAAAGATCAGGTTTGATAGGCTCCTGGACCACGTCGGCATAACTTTTGGCCGCGAGGCCCCAAGGGTTAGGGCTACAAGTGCAGGCAGGACTTAACCAGGAAGGATAGCATGTCTCAGGCAAAGATAATTTCTACCATCGGCCCTGCAAGCGCCGGGAGGGTGATATTGGAGGAGATGGCGCTTGCCGGTATGGCTGTAGCGAGGCTGAATTTTTCGCACGGCGCGCTGGCAGGGCACCGGCTGCGGATAAATGCAATCAGAGGATTAAATAAAAAATACGGCCATAACATAAAGATATTGCAGGACCTTGAGGGCTACAGGATAAGGGTCGGCAGGCTTAAAGGAAGCAGGCCGGTTTTACTAAAGAAAGGCGAGGGCGTATTTTTAACCAACGCCAGGACAATGGGCAGTAAAGATATGGTTCCTTTTGACTACTGCGGGCCTTTGAAGGATATAAAGCGCGGCAGCTCTGTATATATAGACGACGGCAATATCATGCTGCTAGTCAAAAAATCGACCAGGGAATATCTCCAGACCGAGGTAGTCATGCCGGGCCTGCTTAAGGAAAACAAGGGGGTTAATATCCCCGGGGCAGTCTTAAGCTTTCAGGGGCTTACCGACAAGGACAAGACGGACCTGGACTTCGGCATGGCAGGCGGGGTGGATTTTATAGCGCAGTCCTTTGTAAGGGGAAAAAACGACATATTGGAGCTCAAGGATTATATCAAGGCCAGCGCCTTCAGGCATAAAATAATAGCGAAGATCGAAAACCGCCAGGGTCTCGATAATATTGATGAGATTATTGAGGTTGCCGACGGGATTATCGTGGCGCGCGGAGACCTGGGGGTGTCGGTGCCCATATACGAAATCCCCGTACTGCAGAAGATTATTATTAATAAGTGTAACCGCCGGGGTAAATTTGTGGTTACCGCGACCCAGATGCTGGAGAGCATGACCGAGCACCCGAGGCCTACGCGCGCGGAGGCAAGCGACGTAGCCAACGCGGTGCTCGATGGCTCAGATTACCTGATGTTATCTGCCGAGACGGCAGTAGGGAAGTACCCGGTAGAGTCGGTGCGGATGATGCGAGATATCATCAGGTTTACGGGAGGTTTTTTAAAGAAAGGCAAAAGGGATTTTACGGGTTATCATTGACAACCATGCATAAAAAGGAGTAGGGGATGGGATTGATATCATTGCTATTCAGCAACCCGCAGCTGTTTATCGTATTGGCGGTGTTGCTTCTTTATTCCGTAATTGCACACGAGGTGGCCCATGGATGGGTGGCGCATCTTTTTGGGGACGACACCGCCAGGTACTACGGCCGCCTTACTCTTAATCCGCGTTCGCACCTCGACCCTATCGGGACGCTAATGCTTTTTTTGGTGGGGTTCGGCTGGGCAAGGCCCGTGCCGGTGGATTACTACAGGCTAAGGGGCAGCCGCCTGGCGCTGGTATGCGTTTCTCTGGCAGGGTGCGCCACGAACATCCTGATAGCCACAGTCGCCCTGTTCTTATTGCAGTTTCGCGCAATAAGTTCCAACTCCGGATTCTATACCGCCCTTTCAATCGTAGTGAGGATAAATATAATCCTGGGGGCATTTAACCTCATACCCATCCCGCCGCTTGACGGCTCCAGGATCCTGATGGCGTTTCTTCCTGAGGATGCCCAGCAGGGCCTTGCGAGGCTGGAGCCCTACGGGTTTTTTATCCTGATATTCCTGCTTTTTACGGGGCTGCTTAATCCCGTGATAATCTTTATGCAGAATATAATCTACGGTTTTATAGCGTTTTTGTTCCACCTGTTTTTTAGGTAATTCTTAAAAGACCTTGACAGCGGGTGATGCTGTAGTATAAAGAGATTATATGCCTTGCATGCGAGAAATTGAGAAAACCGTAACCAGGAGAGCTATAAGATGAATTCATGGTTTAATTCACTGCCGGCTAATGCCAGGGACCTGTTTGTCCCCCTTGCGGTATTGGCAGCAACCTTAGTAATCGGTTATCTATTAAGGTGGGTATTTTTAAGCCGCCTTATGAAGTGGTCCAAAAACACCAAGACCAAGGTCGATGATATCGTTATCGGGGCCCTTAAAAAACCCTTTATGCTCCTGGTCCTGATATTAGGAGTGTATTTTAGCATGGATTCTTCGAGGTTGCCCCAGGACCTTAACCAGACCGTTGACAGGGTGCTTTTTGTGCTGGGGGTTTTGATAGTGACGGCGATCCTGGCAAATATCGCCGGCAATCTCATCAGGAGTTATTCGGCTAAACTGCAATCAACCATGCCCATTACCTCGCTTACCCAGAACGTAGCGCGCCTTACCATATTTGCCGTCGGAATCCTAATCATTTTAAACAGCCTGGGGATTTCTATTGCGCCGATCCTGGCTACCCTGGGCGTCGGAGGCCTGGCGGTTGCCCTTGCGCTTCAGGACACCCTGTCCAATCTCTTCTCCGGATTTTACATCATTGCGTCCAAACAGATAAAGGTGGGGGATTATATAAAATTGGATTCCGGTGATGAGGGGTATGTCGTTGACATTAACTGGCGCAGCACGAAGATCAGGATGTTGCCCAATAACATCATCCTTGTCCCGAACGAGAAGCTGACCAAGGCCATCATTACGAATTATTACCTGCCGGATAAGGAGATGGCGCTTTTGGTTAATCTGGGTGTTCATTACGACAGCGACCTGGAAAAAGTGGAGCGCGTTACCTGCGAGGTTGCCAAAGAGGTTTTAACCGAGGTTACCGGAGGCGCCCCGGAATTTGAGCCGTTCATACGTTACGGTTCTTTCGGGGATTTCAGCATCAACCTTACCGTGATATTGAGGGTGAAGGAGTTCGTGGACCAGTATCTGGTCAAGCACGAATTCATCAAGAGGCTGCACGAGCGCTATGCCAGGGAAGGCATAGTTATCCCTTATCCGATAAGGGCAGTAAACTATACGCAGGAGAAGGAGCAATGAAAAGGATAATCCTTTTTATTCTGCCGATTCTTATTATCGTTACCGCAGGGCTTACCGTCTCCGGCATTATGCAGGTCCGTTTCACCGAGGACCGCCTGATGGACGATTTAAAGAGGAAGGCCAGGGCCGTAGACGAATCCCTGGAGCTATCAGCCAGGTACATCCTTCTAAACAACGATTTCAAGTCCGCCAACCGGCTAGTCGAGAAGTTCCAGAAAAGAGAGCGCCTGCAGGGATGCGCTATCTACAATAAGGACGGAGAGATTGCGGCGATAAGCGAGAAGTTCTCCGAATGGAAGAATAAAGACAGGCCTTACCTGCGGGACATATTCAGCAGCAAGAAGCCGCGCGGTTCGCTTGAGAAATTCAGGAATTATACCGTCTATAGCTATATCACGCCCGTCTTGGACGAGCAGGATAATGTCCTTGGGCTGGTAGAGGTTATCTATGACACCTCCTATCTTTTTAATGCCCTTACCGACCTCTGGAAGAGGATAAGCATTACCCTGATTGCCCTGATATTATTAATAACCGTTACCGCTTTTTTAATCCAGAGGCAGATTTTTATCCTGCCGATGCGCCGGCTTACGCAGTGGTTTATGCATTTCCAGCGCGGGGATATTGATAAGCTGCGGCCTTTTGAAGAAAAAGGAGAATTCGGCAAGCTTATCAGCGAGGTAGAACAGGTAGCCCTGGGTCTTAGGGTTGCGCGCAAGGTGGTAAGCGAAGAGGCGCACGAGAAGTTTCAGAAAGAAGATTTCTGGACCGAGGAAAAATTAAGGAACCTTATCCGCGCTAAACTGGGAGAGAATTCATTCTTTGTGGTTTCAAACCGCGAGCCGTATATGCATATCATAGACGAGGCTACCGGTAAACCCAGGTGCGTGCGTCCCGCAAGCGGCGTGGTTACCGCAATCGACCCGATATTGCGCGCCTGCGGCGGAACCTGGATTGCCCACGGCAGCGCCGAGGCAGACAGGAAATTCGTAAACTCCAAGAACAAACTCGGCGTACCCCCGAAGGATAATCGCTACATATTAAAGAGGGTATGGCTTACGAAAGAGGAGGAGGACGGCTATTATTACGGGTTTTCCAACGAGGGCCTATGGCCGCTCTGCCACGTCACGCATACCCGCCCGATATTCCGCGAATCGGACTGGCAGATGTACAAAGAGGTCAATCAGAAGTTCGCCGATAATGTCCTGGAGGAGCTTCCTGCCAATGCGCCATTTGTGTTTATACAGGATTACCACTTTACCCTTCTTGGGAAGATGATCAAGGACAAAAGGCCGGATGCCACCGTTGCCTTGTTCTGGCACATCCCCTGGCCTAACCCGGAGGTATTCGCGATATGCCCCTACCAGAGAGAGATACTGGAAGGCATGCTTGCCTGCGACATGATAGGTTTTCACGTGCAGTTTCACTGCAACAACTTTCTCGATACCACCAACCGTTTGATTGAGTGCCGCGTTGATACCGAGAAGTTCAGCGTCGTAAGGAGCAATAAAGAGACGCTGGTAAGGGCATTCTCCATTAGCGTTGACGGTTACCTTTCCGCTGGCCTTTCCGCCGAAGAAAACAGCCGCCTCAACAAGATACGCGAGGAGTTCCAGCTGGAAGGCAAGATCGTGGCAGTGGGGGTGGACAGGATAGATTACACCAAGGGCATCATCGAGCGCATACTCGCCATCGACCGGTTCCTGGAGAAATACCCGGAATACCGCGAGAAATTCGTATTTATCCAGCTTGCAGCTCCCAGCCGCACCCATATAAAACGCTATCACGAATTAACCGGAGAGATTGACGAGCTGATAGAGAACAAGAATTGGAAATACTCCAGCAGCGAATGGAAGCCTATAATATACCTGAAGAGGTATTTTTCCCCCGAGGAGATCAAGCCTTATTATATACTGGCGGATTTATGTATCGTTAGCTCCCTGCACGACGGGATGAACCTGGTGGCCAAGGAGTATGTTGCCTCCAAGACCGATTCAAGCGGGGCCCTTATCCTGAGCAGGTTTACCGGCGCAGCCAGGGAATTGACCGATGCGGTGTTGATAAATCCCTACGCCATCGAGGAATTCGCCGACGCCATAAAATTTACGATAGAATTGCCCCCGGATGAGAAAAAGAAACGCATGGAAAACATGCGCAACATCATTACGGAAAATAATATTTATAAATGGGCCGGCAGCATCATCACGGAGCTCGTTTCCCTGAAGAAAGGCTGAAACTTAAGGAATTTGTGCCGCAGAGATGGAGTATCTTTTCGATAAGTGGGACGACGTACGCAAGGGAATAGCCGGCAAGCCGCTTTTTATTTTTCTGGATTTTGACGGCACCCTGGCTCCGATTGTCGAAAGGCCGGAGGCGGCATCCCTGCCTGCCGCAACAAAAGAGCTGCTTAGGAAGCTGTCGGCTGAACCCAGGTTTAAGCTGGCGTTTATAAGCGGTAGGTCGCTGGCAGACGTCAAGGAAAAGGTAGGATTAAAGGACGTTATTTATTCCGGAAACCACGGCTTGGAGATCGAGGGGCCGAAGATTAAGTTTGAGCCTCTGGTTTCTGCCGGATACAAGACCCTGATACGCGGCATAAAAAGCGAATTGGCAAAGGGGATTGCCGCGATTAAAGGCGCGCTGCTGGAAGATAAGGGGTTATCATTGAGCCTGCATTACCGCCTGGTAGCGCCGCGGCAGCTCTTGGCCCTTAGGATGACTTTCCGGAATGCCATAGTCCCGCACCGCCTCAAAGGCAAGATAAAGGTTAATAAGGGTAAGAAGGTTTTTGAGGTCAGGCCGGCTATGGAGTGGGATAAAGGCAAGATTGTCCTTTGGCTTCTGGCAAGGGAGTCTTTTGCGGCAGGAGAGAAAGAGATTGTCCCGGTTTACCTGGGGGACGACCTTACCGATGAGGATGTCTTTCGTGCCCTAAAAAATAAAGGGCTGACTGTCTTGGTGGGTAACGGCAGGCCGTCGGCAGCAGCCTATTACGTAAGGGACCACCGGCAGGTACAGAGGTTTTTAAAGATGCTTTTGGAGAGCCGTTTAGACAGATGAGGGAGCTGATAAAAGCCAAAGAGCCGTTTCGCTTTTATACCCGCCTGCACCTTTCGGAATTGACGGGGTTGAGGGCGACTACCCTTACCCAGCTTTTGGATATTCTCAAGAATGTCCCGGGCTCCTGTATCTATTACCATACCCATAGGTTCCTTCAGCAGCACCAGTATCTTTCTCCGGAGCCGCCGAATGATTTTGCCTATTGGGTGGCGGATGTCCTGGGTGAAGACGAGCTCGGGGAGAAGCTGGCCAGCATAGATACCATACAGTATTCCACCATCCGCGCCCTAAGGGATGAAATCGCCGTAACCATCGAGGAGTACCTTAAGGATAACCCCTTGGCAAAATTGAAATTCTCCCATCCGGAGGATGAATTCCATTTTATAAAGTGCGTGAGCTTTATCCTGCCGACTAATTATGTTGTCTCCGACCTGGTTGAGTTTGCCGAGGTCCTCAAGAAGATAACCATAGATTCCATCTATTTCCATATCTTTGAGGCGCGGCTGAGGCTGGAGAAAAAAACGAACGACTTCTCCAACTGGATAGATACTTCCCTCGGCGACCGGGAGCTGGCCGATAAGATATCCAGCCTTGACCCTTATACCCGTACCCTGGAAGATTTAAGAAAGACGATCATCGAGATTATAGAGGAGGATTTGGGTTGACGCCATGGTTACGATAGAAGAATATACCCCAATCGTAGGCCAATCCGTTATAGACGACTTGAAGCTTCTGGCAGAGAGGCTCAAGGGTAAAGTTATCCAGCACATTAACTCTACTTCGGTTGGCGGAGGAGTTGCCGAGATATTAAACCGGATGGTGCCACTCTTACGCGAGCTGGGCGTTGATACCAGGTGGGACCTTATAAAAGGGGGCGGGCAGTTTTTTGAAGTAACCAAGAAAATCCATAATGCCCTGCACGGCAGGCAGGAGGCGCTGACGCCGCGGGATTTCGAGATATTTATGGAGACCAGTAATACTAACATTGAGGAGATCAACATCTCGGGAGACATAGTTTTTGTGCATGACCCGCAGCCGATAGCGCTCATAAAAAAGAAGTCCGGAAATAAATGGATATGGCGTTGCCATATAGACGTATCAAACCCCTCCCAGAAAGCCTGGGTTTTCCTGAGGGAGTTTATCGCCGGTTACGACGCCGCCGTTTTTTCGGCCCCGGGATTCTCGCAGAGGCTCCTGCCTATAAGGCAATTCCTGATATCTCCGTCTATCGACCCTTTAAGCGATAAAAATAGGGAATTACCGCAGGAAGAGGTTGATTCGGTTTTAAAGAAATACAATATCCAGCGTAATAAGCCGATTGTTACGCAGATTTCGCGTTTTGACCGCCTCAAGGACCCGGTCGGGGTAATCGAGGCCTATCAGAAGGTAAAGAGGTATATCGATTGCCAGCTTGTCCTTGCCGGAGGCGCGGCAGACGACGACCCGGAGGGGATGAAGGTCTTGGATGAGGTCAGGGAAAAAGCCAAGGGCGACCGCGATATACACATATTGCTTCTTCCCCAGAGCGACATCGAGGTCAATGCCCTGCAGCGAGCCTCCACCATTATACTCCAGAAATCACTGAAAGAGGGGTTCGGCCTTACCGTCTCCGAAGCGCTCTGGAAGGCTAAGCCCGTAGTTGCCTCTAACGTAGGAGGGATACCGCTCCAGATAAAACATAAGTATTCGGGACTTCTTTGCCATTCGATAGACGGGGCCGCCTTTGCGCTTAAGCAGCTTCTGAATAGCCCGGAATACGCAAAAAAACTGGGCGAAAACGGCAGGGAGCACGTCAGAAATAATTTCCTTCTTACCCGCCACCTAAGGGACTACCTGCTTTTATTCCTTGCTTTATACCACGAGCAGGATATCGTTAATCTTTAGAAAGAGTTTTATGCGGCTCTCCGGCATGATATTTATGCTTTTTTCCTGGGGTTTTATTATCGGGCTGGCGCTGTTATGTTTTAACAGGATTTTTAGAAGCGGGCTTGGAGGAAAAGATTCGGAGAAGGCAACAGAGCGGCTCAGGAAATAGGCCTGTTTGGGGTGGTGGCGAGGGATTTTAGCATAACCTAAAATGAAGTTCTCTGCCGTAGCAAGCTTCCTTCTGGTGCCGGTGGCGGCATTATCCTTGAGGTGCGGGGTTTCTTATGCTGCCCTGCCCCCCTTGGAGGTTAGCGAAGAGGAAGCAGGAAAGATTGAAGCCGCCCCCGGGCAGGAGTGGCTAAAAAAGCTTGATAAGTCCCGCCAGGAATTTGCCGATAGATACGGCACTTACCTTGGTTTCCTCTTTCATTACGACCGCCAGTTTATCGTTTCCGCCAAGAACGACAGGGGCAAGAGCGGGGAGGTAGCTTATTGGAACCTTGAGCTTCTGCAGCGGCTCTGGCCGGGCGCATTCCTTAACGCCGAACTGGAGACGGACCGCGGTAAGGGCGTAGATAAATTTTTACCTACCTTCTCGGTTTTTAACACCAATTCCGGGGATAACGTGGATTTCTATGTTCCGCAGTTATACCTGGAGCAGAATTTCTGTTCAGAGAAGGGATTGGTGCTGGCAGGCAAGCTCGATACTTCGGATTGGTTTGACGGTAATGCCGTGGCAGAATCTGCCGATACGCAATTTTTGTCCTCCGCCCTCGTTAATAATGTTTCCATACCTTTTCCTTCCAAGGGGCTCGGCGCGGTATTGAAATTTCAGCCTTATGACTGGGCGTATCTGGAGACAGCCATAGCCACAGCCGAGGCATCCGCCACTAAAACCGGATTAAGCGATGGGTTTGACGGCCAGTTTTTTATAACTGAACTCGGATTCTCGCCGGTTTTCGGGAAGCTTGAGGGTAATTACCGTTTTATCTTCCATCTCACGCACGAGAGGCTTGACTATATCGATGAGTCGGCGACCAAGAATGATACCGCGGGTTTTGCCTTGAGCTTCGACCAGCAGGTAACCAGGCGCATTAGCTTATTCGCGCGTTACGGGTTCCAGAATCCCAAGGTAAGGGATATCCAGTATTTCTGGTCATTCGGCGGACAGCTCAGAGAGCCTTTCGCAGGACGTAAATACGATTGCCTTGGGGCGGCGGTAGCGCAGTCTATCACCGGCAAGGATTATCGCCTTTACAACGGAGCGGGTAGCGCATCTGCCGAGACGCTCTGGGAGGTTTATTACAGCTATGATTTTAACCACCTTCTGGTTTTTACCCCCAATGTCCAGATTGTTCACAATCCTAATGCGGAGAGGGCCTTGAGTACCGAGATAGTGGCCGGGATAAGGGTCATCTGCGCTTTTTAAAATTATTGAAAAATATATTTTTTGTGTTAGAATAATTATCAAAGTTCAGGCGGGGATTTCAGTGCAGAAATAGGCCCACCTTTTAACCGGGGTAGGGCTTTTATTTTTTATGAATACGCTATAGCCTATGCTGTTTGCCGTCTTTCTTCCGTTGGCCGGCTCATTTTTCCTGCCGCTGGCAGGCCGTATATCGGGACGCCTCAGGAACCTCATGGCGTTTACCGCGGCGGCGGCGCCTTTTATTTTTTCGCTGAGCTTAATCCCGCGGGTAATGGCAGGAGAGACGGTCAGTTTCAGCATGTCCCTGCCGTTGGGGCTTAACCTCGTTTTTGCCGCCGATTGCCTGGCGGTATTTATGGCCGGCGTTTCGTCCTTTATAAGCGCGGTCATTATCCTGTATTCCTTCGCTTACATCAGCCACTACCAGAACCAGAACGAATATTACTTTATGGTAGTGCTGTTCCTCGGCGCGATGATGGGGCTGGTGTTTTGCGCCAACCTTATATTCATTTATCTGTTCTGGGAGATTACCGCGATTACCAGCTGGAGGCTGATCGGATTTTTCCGGGAGCGCCAGCAGGTGCTGCGGGCCGATAAATCGTTTTTGGTCACGGTTTTTGGGGCGCTGGTGATGCTGATCGGTTTCATCATGGTTTACCAAGAGACCGGTTCATTCGACCTCGCAGCTATTAAAGGAGGGGGCAGCATCTCGAACCTGGCGGTCCTCTTGATACTCTTCGGGATTTTCTCTAAATCCGCAACCCTGCCTTTTCAGACCTGGCTGCCTGATGCCGGCGTGGCCCCTTCTCCGGTAACCGCCCTTCTCCATGCGGCAGTGCTGGTTAAAATAGGCGTTTATGTATTCGCCAGGCTTTTTGTCGTTACTTTCCCCATAGCCCAGTTTTGGCATACGGCAGTGCCCTTTATCGCAGGCGCAAGCGCAGTAATCTCCGCGGGCGCGGCATTAGTGGAAACCGACATAAAACGGATAATCGCGTATTCCACCATCAGCCAGATTGCTTTTATCTTCCTGGGGTTCTCCGTCGCAAACAGTATAGGGATTGCCGGGGCGCTGCTTTACATTCTGATGCACGGCCTTGCTAAAGGAGGACTCTTTCTATGCGCCGGTATCGTAGAGCAGAATACCGGAGTAAGGGATATCAGGAAACTGGGGGGGCTGATACAGAGCATGCCGGTCACGGCGACGGCGTTTATTTTTTGCGCTTTTTCTATCATGGGCATACCTCCCTTCGGAGGGTTTTTCGGAAAATATATGGTTATAGCAGGCGCCTTGGGAAGCGGCCATACTGCGGTTTCCGTCATATTCCTGATAGCGGCGGTGATGACGATACTCTATCTTTTCAGGTTGTTTAATAATGTTTTTATGGGGGAGCCGCAGGGCCCTGCGGCAAGAGAAGGTTCTTTGCTCATGGTTTTAAGCGTGGTAATACTGGCTGCCCTTTCGCTTTTGGCAGGCATATATATAGGCGTATTTAGCGGATTCCTGCGGATTGCAGTGCAACAGATGACAGGGGGAGTAGCGGGATGACGGATATATTGCTGTTACTGCCTTTGATAATACCCTTTGCGGCAGCGCCGCTGGTTATGCTCCTGCCGCGCTCTATACGGATGGCGAGGGAGGGGGTGGTTTTGGCCGTCTCGCTGCTTAATCTGCTGCTGGCCGCAGCATTTTTTAAAACCGAAGCCAGTATTTCTTTGCCTTGGATGGGGTTCGGTTTTGATTTTGCCTTGAGATTCTACCATTTCGGGAATTTTATCGTCTTGGCCTCTGCGGTATTCATCTTATTGACGGCTTTATATTGCAGTGTTTTTCTTCATGGTAAGAATTATGCCAGGCAGTTTTATTTTTATTTCTTGTTATCGGTAGGTTTGACCAACGGCGCGGTGCTGGCGGATAACCTCCTCTTGGTGCTTTTCTTCTGGGAGGCGATGCTGTTGCCGCTTTTCGGCATGATTGCCATCGCAAGCAGGCAGGCATACAAGACCGCAACCAAGGCCTTTGTTATCGTAGGCGCAACCGACATTTGTTTTATGGCAGGGGTTATCCTGAGCGGTTCCCTGGCAGCCACCTTTACCATTTCCAAGATTAACCTGCCGTCCTCGGGCTTAGGCGCGCTGGCATTTTTGTTTTTAATGGTCGGCATCATATCCAAGGCAGGCGCCATGCCTTTTCATAGCTGGATACCGGACGCCGCCGTAGATGCCCCCTTGCCTTTTATGGCTTTCTTCCCGTCCTCCCTGGAGAAACTTTTGGGGATTTATCTTCTCGCCCGCATTTCGCTGGATATGTTCAAGATTAACGGCGACTCCTGGGTAAGCCTCCTGCTTATGGCCGTAGGGGCGCTTACTATTCTGCTGGCAGTGGCAATGGCGCTGATACAGACGGATTACAAGAGGCTGCTTTCATATCACGCCATCAGCCAGGTAGGTTATATGATTTTGGGTATCGGCACCCTTGTGCCGGCCGGTATTATCGGCGGGCTATTCCATATGCTTAACCATACGGTATACAAGAGCTGCCTTTTTTTCTCGGCCGGTTCGATAGAGAGGCAGGCCGGCACTACATCCCTGGAGAAGCTCGGGGGGTTGGCGAGGAAGATGCCGGTTACCTTCGCATGTTTTCTGGTGGCGGCGCTCTCCATATCCGGAGTCCCGCCTTTTAACGGGTTCTTTTCCAAAGAGCTGGTTTACGAAGGGGCCCTGCAGAGAGGTTGGTTTTTTTACCTGGCGGCATTACTGGGTTCGTTTCTGACTGCCGTATCATTCTTAAAGCTCGGGCATGCCGCCTTCCTCGGCAGGGCCCAGGAGCGGAATAAGGCAGTGACAGAATCGCCTTTGCCCATGCTGACCCCCATGCTCGTGCTGGCCGCGGTTTGTATAATCTTCGGGGTTTTTAACTTTATCCCGCTCTCTTATTTCATTCATCCTGTTATCGGATTTCTCGGCCGCCAAACGCATAGCTTATCCTCCGGAATGCTTCTGGGCGGATTTACCGTGGCGGTATTGGCATTAGCCTTTCTCAGCCACGCCCTGGGGGTTAAGTCCGGCGGAAGCGCCTTAAAGGCCGCTGACCACATCCACTACGCCCCGCTTCTAAAAGGCATATACGATAAGGCAGAGAACGGGTATTTTGACCCTTACAACATCGGATGGGCAGGGGCAAGGTTTTTATCTCTCATAAGCTGGCGCCTGGACCGCGCCGTGGATTGGTTTTATGATTCTTTTTGCGTCAGGACAGCATCCGGGATAAGCGCTATCATCAGGAGGGTGCACAGCGGTAATTATTCTGTTTATATCGGATGGTCGCTTGCGGCAAGCGCTGCGGTAATAACATTTTTGCTGAAAATCCATGGATAGCAACCGAACAAAAAAGGGCATAAGATGCCGTCGTTATTAATCCTGGTTCCGTTGGTCGGAATACTGGTTTTGAATTTCCTTTTCAAGCTTGTGGTCAGGAG
Source organism: Candidatus Omnitrophota bacterium (assembly GCA_041649115.1). GTDB lineage: Bacteria > Omnitrophota > Gorgyraeia > Gygaellales > Profunditerraquicolaceae > JBAZKK01. The sequence goes on from JBAZNT010000011.1 coordinate 42,008, forward strand.
GGCCGCATTCTGGTTTGTGCTGGTCCTTTTTGCGACCCAGGCCGTAATTACTTTTTTGCATGCTCCGTTTTTCTATGCCGGTAGTGCTGATCGGCTCAACCCTTTCTTCAAAGTAGTTTTTAACGTAGACGGCATAAGCTTTGTAGCGCTCCTGTGTATTGAGATAGTATGCCTGGCAAGCCTGGTGGTGGCCAGATACACCCTTCATGACCTTAACCAGCGTTTTAATTTCACAAACCTCCTTTTGATTTCTTCCATAGGCATGAACGGCATGGTCCTGACGAGCGATATCTTCTCGCTCTACGTGTTCCTGGAGGTAGCGGCAGTATCTTCTTTTATCATGATAGCCTTCCGCCGGGGCAAGAGATCCCTGGAGGGGGCATTTAAATACATCATCCTTTCGGCTGTGGCAACGGTATTGATGCTGGCCGCCATTGCCCTTTTCCTGTTGGCCTGTAGCGACACCTCGTTTGCGGCAATACGCCACGGGATGGGGCAGTCGCCACACAGTAATATTATTTTGTTCGCTGTCGGGATGTTTGTCTCGGGGCTTTTTATTAAGGCGGGCCTGGTGCCCTTCCACGCCTGGCTGCCCGATGCCTATTCCGCGGCGCCCGATGCCGTATCGGTGCTGCTTGCCGGTATTGTCACCAAGGCCTGCGGGATCTATGCCTTGATAAGGCTGGTGGTTTCGGTGTTTGGTTTTAGTCCCGGCTTGAACCAGGTTATTTTACTTTTAGGCGCGGTATCGGTACTGGCAGGCGCCTTGGCTGCGCTGGGGCAGAATGATTTTAAGAGGATGCTTTCCTATTCCAGCATCAGCCAGATAGGCTATATTGCACTCGGCCTGGGAAGCGGCACGGCTTTAGGGGTAGCAGGGGCGGTATTTCATTTTTTTAACCACGCGATTTTTAAATCTTTGCTTTTCGTTAATTCCGCCGCGGTGGCAGAGGAGGCGCATACCACTGATATGGATAAGATGGGAGGGTTGTCTTCCCGCATGCCGGTAACGGGTTCAACCTCCGTGATAGGATTTCTTTCTGCGGCAGGCATCCCGCCGCTGGCAGGTTTCTGGAGCAAGCTGGTAATCATTATCGCCCTCTGGAAGGCGGGAGATATCGCCTATGCGGTGATTGCGGTGCTGGCAAGCATCCTGACGTTGAGTTATTTATTGTCAATGCAGAGAAGGGTTTTCTTCGGGAGGCTAAGACAGGGTTTGGAAGATGCGAAAGAGGTTGGCGCGGGGTTTGCCTTAATTTCCGTTTTCTTGGCATTGATTATCATCGCCTGCGGGTTGTTATTCCCGCTGGTATTCAATGCCATATACGCCTCGGTAAAACAAATTCTAATACAATGACGAACCTGAACCTTATGCTGTTGGTATTGATGGTAGCGGCGGCAGTCTGGGCGGTAATGGCCAGGAGCCTTCTTAAGGCCGCAATCGGCCTGGCGATAGCCAGTATTATAATTACTATTTTTATGTTTGAATTCAACTCGCCCCTGGCAGCGGTCTTTGAGCTTTCGGTCTGTAGCGGTCTCATTACGGTAATCTTCCTGAGCACCATCGGGCTTACCAGGCCATTGAGCCATAAGGAGCTGTTGGCGTTATCCAGGGACCGCGGAAGGCGCTACGGTTTTATGCCGTTATTGGTTATTGCCTGCGGCGCAATACTGGCATTTGTTTTCCTCAAGATGCCGCTGGATCTGGAGGTGGCTAAAAATACCATTAGCGTAGGCGCGCGGGAGGTCCTTTGGAATTTCAGGCACCTGGATCTATTCGGACAGATTATGATATTGCTGGCAGGAGGATTCGGAGCAGTATTGCTATTCAGGGAGACCAACACAGATGAGTGGTAGTATCGCGGAATTCTTCTGGGTTTTTACGGTTTTCATCGCGATGCTCGCGTTTGCTGGATTCTACTGCATACTGGTAACCCGCAACCTTATCCGGGCGTTGATCGGCCTGGAGATCCTTAATAAGGCCGTAACCCTGCTTTTTATCGTAGTGGGCTATATTACCGGCCGCCAGGCATTGGTGCAGGCGCTGGTGATAACGACGATTGTTATAGAGGTGGTAATCATTGTAGTGGCGGGAGGGGTTATTATGAGCGTATACCGCAACGATGAATCGCTGGACGCAAGGAACCTCAGGAATCTGAAAGGTTAAAACATGCCGCATCCGTTATTTTATCCTCCGGTAGCCTTTGTCATCATTATGGCTTTTATAATGTGTATCTCGGCCTTGCTTTCACGCCTGGCATTCAGGCCGGGGAAACAGCCGCAGGAGGGTTCCTCCAAGGCCTATGCCTGCGGCGAGGATATCCCGGAGCACCGGGTGCAGATTGACTACGGCCAGTTTTTCAGCTTTGCTTTTTTCTTTACCATCCTGCATGTGCTTACGCTTGTTATCGCAACGGTGCCTATCGAGACCACGGATTCGTTTTTTATTTCAGTAATCTATATTGCCGGGGCAATCACCGGATTGTTTGTTCTCTTCAGGAAGGACAGACTATGGGGTTAATCAAGGGTATAGTGGATAAGGCGAGGCTTAAATCTCCCTGGATACTGCATTTTAATACCGGGGCCTGCAACGCCTGCGATATAGAGATTATCGCTGCCTTAACCCCCAGGTATGATCTGGAGCGTTTCGGAATCTTGCTAAAAGGGACCCCGCGGCATGCCGATATACTGGTGTGTTCAGGCCCGGTTACCCGTCAGACTGCCGATAGGCTAGCCCGCATCTACTCCCAGATGCCTGAGCCTAAGTTGGTGGTGGCGGTAGGCTCATGCGCCTGTTCCGGAGGGGTCTTTGAAGGGTGCTATAACGTAGAAGAGGGGATTAATTCGGTAATACCGGTGGCAGCTTATATCCCCGGTTGCCCTGCCAGCCCAAAGGCTATTATAGACGGGGTAGTAAAGCTCTTGGCGAGCCTTGAGGAGAAGGATAAAATATGAGCGAGGAAGAAAGAATACGGGAAGGGTTGTTAAAGCGTTTTTCTTCTCTGGAGGGCAAGATTCGCCTGCAGAGGGCAAAGAGGTTATTTGCGGACGTGCCCTGCGATGATTTTACGGCAGCGCTGGAATATGCCTCAAGGGAATTAAGATTCCAGATGCTTCTTACCATTACCGGACTTGATGAAGGAGAGAACCTGGGTTTTATCTATCATCTTGCGCGTGAAGACGGTATTACGTTGAATCTAAAGATAAGCGTTAAGAAGGACGGTCCCGGCATCAGGACGGTAACGCCGTATTTCCCCGGCGCAGAGATTTACGAAAGGGAATTGGTTGATTTGCTCGGCGCCCGGATTGAGGGCTTAAAGGAGGGCAGGCGTTATCCGCTGCCGGATGACTGGCCCGAAGGCCAATACCCCCTGCGCAAAGACTGGAACACAAAGGCCCTTAAGGATAAGGAGGCCAATAAAAATGCATGATATCAGGATTCCCGTCGGTCCGCAGCACCCTGCCTTAAAAGAACCGGAGAGTTTCAGGCTGGCTTTAAGCGGGGAGAAAATCATGGAGGCGAGCGTCCGTCTCGGTTATAACCACCGCGGAATTGAAAAGGCCTGCGAGGAACGTACCTATATCCAGGACCTCTATCTTATCGAGCGTATCTGCGGCATATGCTCTCATGCCCATTCCACCTGTTTTCTGCAGGCAGTGGAGGAGATTGCGGGGCTGGAGATACCCCGCAGGGCAGCGTATATACGCACTGTTATCGCAGAGTTAGAGAGGATCCACAGCCATCTTTTGTGGCTGGGGGTTGCGGGGCACGAGGTAGGATTTGATACGCTTCTGATGTATAGCTGGAAGGACCGCGAGATTGTGCTGGACCTTCTGGCGCAGATGACAGGAAACCGCGTGAATTACGGAATAAATACTATCGGAGGGGTAAGGCGCGACATCACTGCCGCGCTTGCCAAGGAGGTTATCAAAGGTATCGATACCCTGGAGAAAAGGACCGGGTATTATATTGAGGTAGCCAGGCAAGAGCCTACCTTGATTAACCGGCTTTCAGGGGTAGGCGTTCTATCCCGCCAGGATGTCCTGAGCCTCGGGGCAGTCGGACCGACAGCCAGGGCTTCGGGTGTGGTGCGGGATGTCAGAAAAGATGACCCCTATGCTGCCTACGGAGAGCTGGATTTCGACGTCATTACGGATAAGCACAACGATGTCTACGGACGCACCCTGGTGCGCCTGAAAGAGCTGCTTGAGTCTTACAAGATTATCCGTCAGGCTTTGGATGATATGCCGCAGGGGCAGTTGGCGGTAAAGGCCCCGCGTAAGATCCCCGCCGGAGAGGCACTTAGCCGCTATGAAGCGCCTCGCGGAGAGGATGTCCATTACGTGAAGTCTAACGGCACGGATAAGCCCGAGAGGGTCAAGGTCAGGGCGCCGACCCTTGCCAACATCCAGACCGTAGCGTTGATGCTGGAGGATAGGTATCTGGCCGATATGCCGATTGTGGTTGCGGCCATTGACCCCTGCTTTTCCTGCACCGACAGATTGATTTCCCTGAAACAGGAGCATCGGAGGCGCAGGGTTACGAGATGGGAAGAACTTCGTGTTTACGGAATAGAATGGTATCGCAGGAGAGGGGTGGATTTTTCGCGGCTCAACGGTAATTTTAAACTCTAAGGCGAGAAATGTTGAAGGCTTTGTTTAGTATTTTGGTATTCCCGGGGGTTATGTTTTTAGCGGTCTTCGGTTTTATCGCCGAATTCTACGACAGGAAGCTCTATGCCCGCCTGCAGAACCGCGTAGGGCCCCCGTGGTTTCAGCCGTGGGCGGATTTTATTAAGCTCGTTGGGAAGGAGAGCCTTATCCCTGAGGAGGCCAATCCCGGGGTATTTAAATTTATGCCGGTTCTGGCTCTTACTTCTGTCGCAAGCGCCTTCCTGTATATCCCGCTCTGGAGGCAAGAGGCGCTGTTTTCCTTTAACGGAGACATAATAGTCGTGGTTTACCTCCTGACTATTCCTACGCTCACCCTTTTTCTCGGCGGCTGGTATTCGCGCTCCATATATTCTACCCTGGGCGCGATGCGTTCCCTGACACAGTTATTTGCCTACGAAATACCCCTATTGGCCAGCATCCTGGCTGCGGCGCTTCTGGCAAATACCTGGTCGTTAGGCGAGATCACGGTGTTTTACAGCCGCCACCCCTGGCTATGGTTGATTAACCTGCCCGGATTTATCATTGCGATAATTACCCTTTTGGGAAAACTCCAGAAGGTGCCTTTTGATATCCCGGAGGCCGAAACCGAGATTGTTGCCGGCACCCTCACTGAATACAGCGGAAAGTTCCTGGGGTTGTTCCGGCTGATGACGGACGCGGAGATGGTGGTTTGCGCTGCGTTACTCTCGGCGGTATTCCTGCCTTTCGGATTAAACCTGACAGCGCCCGCGGGGTTTGTCCTTTTTTTGCTTAAGATATTTGCAATCATAAGCGTGCTGTCGCTGTTGCGCACCGTATTCGCCCGCATGAGGCTTGACCAGATGATTAATTTCTGCTGGAAATTCCTGGCCCCCTGCGCCATGGCGCAGGTCCTCGTGGACCTGATAGTCAAGGGGGTGATAGCCAGATGAATTTCGCAAGGCCCGGCAAGATGATCAGGCAGGTTTTGAGTTCCGTTATGAAAAAACCCGCTACTACCCGCTACCCGTTCGTGAAATCCAGGACACCCGAAGGCGTAAGAGGAGAGATTGTGTTTCATCCCGGCAGATGCATCGGCTGCCGCATGTGCATGAGGGATTGCCCTGCAGGAGCGATAACCATCAGGGATACCGGAAACAAAAAATTCGAAGCAGAGATAGATTTGGGAAAATGCCTTTTCTGCGGCCAGTGCGTGGATTCCTGCATCAAAAAGGCCCTTGAGGTAACCGGGGGGTTTGAGCTGGCCCAGCTCGATAAGGCAAAATTAAAGGTTATTTTTAATGCCGAGCCTCAAGAAAGACCTTCTCAGGAGACTTGAAGGCGCCCGAAGGATTGCCGTTGTCGGCGTAGGCTCAGAGCTGAGGTCAGACGACGCAGCAGGCGCATTCGCGGCTGAGAAGATTAAATCTGGCTGCCGCAGGCAGAAGAGCCGGATGGTAAGACTGAGGGTCTTCTTCGGATTTACCGCTCCCGAGAACCTTACGGGCGAAATAAAGAAATTCCTCCCTTCGCATATTATCATTATAGACGCGGCAGAATTGGGCAAGAGGCCCGGTTCAGTCGGGATACTTAATGATAGTGAAATCGCGGGACTAACGTTTTCTACTCACCGTATGCCGCTCGTTGTCCTGGCGGATTATCTGAAGAGGTCTTTTGACTGTCAGGTAATCATTATCGGGATCCAACCTAAATCCGTTTCCTTCGGAGGCGGCCTCTCAGCGCCGGTCAGAAAATCCATTTCAGGACTTGCAGCCTTGATCTGCGAGACTATAAAAAAGGTTTAAAATTTATGCTACCGGTGTTAAAATAGAGGCGGTTATAGAGAGGACGAGAAAAAGGAGGTGGCAGATGTCGAAATACCTGATGCTCGGGAAGTATTCGGCTGAGGCGGTTAAGGCGATCAAGGCAGACCGCACCAAAAAGGTAGCGGAGATTATTGAGAAGGAAGGCGGCAAGGTCGTCGGCATGTATGCCCTCATCGGCCCGTACGATTTAGCTTTTATCGTGGATATGCCGACCAGCGCTTCCGTGATGAAAGCGGCAATCGAAATTACTAAATTTACGGGGATAGGGTTTTTTAGCTCTCCGGCAATAAGCGTGGAAGAGTTCGACAAGATCGCCAGTTAACCAAAGAAGAAACAGTTTCCAACCTAAAGCAGAAACACTTTCCAAGCTGATCGGGAAAACGTTTCCAGATTGCGACGGAAAGCGTTTCTAGAACAGAAGAGGTAGGAATGGAAGGCGCCAGGGTCTTGAGGAATTCCCAGATTATTATCCTGGGGGTTTGCATCGCCGTAGCTACGATTGTATCCAGCGTTATATTGTCGCAGGGGTTCTTAAAGGTAATGAAGTTCAGCCGGGAGGCGATAACCGTTACCGGCTCTGCCAACAGGGATATCAGGAGCGACTATATTGTATGGAAGTGCTCCTTTTCCAGGACGGAGGCGGAGCTGGAGACTGCCTATCGCAAATTAAACCGTGACCTTACCCGCGTAAAGCAATATCTCGCCTCCCAGGGGGTAGATGAAAAAGAGGAGGCCGTTTCGCAGGTATCCATAGCTACTATCTATAAAAAGAACGAGAGAGGAAGCGATACCAATGAGATAATGGGGTATCGTCTGAGCCAGGCGGTGGAAATACGCTCAAGCGATGTTGATAAGATTACCGTGATTTCGCGGCAGTCCAGCGAGCTTATCAATGAAGGTATCGAGTTTGCATCGGGAGCGCCCGAGTATTTCTATACCAAGCTCGATGACCTCAAGATAGAGATGCTTGCCAGCGCCAGCGAGAATGCCAAGCAGCGCGCTGAGAACATGGTCAAGGCCACCGGTAACAGGATCGGCCTGATGCGTTCGGCAAGGATGGGGGTATTTCAGATTACCCCCCGCAACTCCACCGAGGTTTCAGATTGGGGGATAAGCGATACCTCATCGCTGGAGAAGAAGGTTACGGCAGTGGTTAGCGCAAGCTTCGCCATAGAATAGAAAGACCTAATCGGCAGAAACTATAAGCAAAGATTTTGCTTGACAAATTATAAAAATTAGATTATAATCTCTTCTGTAGTAAATAAGAGATTAGAATACTTGGGCCGCAAGGCTAGAGGATCTAGCTTAGCGGCTTTTTTTGTTTCTGTCATTATTTACTATAATTCTAGAAGAAAGGAGGTTGTAAATAATGGCAAGAGG
>JBAZNT010000012.1:0-46771 GCA_041649115.1 Candidatus Omnitrophota bacterium
TGTTTTCGCTGAAGCCGAAGAAGGGAGCGAACATCTCCAGTTCCGCTTTAGAGAGTTCATAACGGTAGCCCTCGGTGGCGCCCAGGATGGGCTTGCGTGTATCCTTGCCGGACTGGATGTCAAAGATAACCTTATCCAGGCCTTTTAAGGCAATCGCCTCCAGGGCCACCAGGATGTGGTCCCAGTGGATGGGGTTGCCGGCGATCGGGTAGATGCCGACCCTTAAGACCCTGTTGCTAGGTGCAGGTTCGGACTCGGTGTCGCTTAAGCGGATGTTTACCAATTCCGGATGGATGGCCTCTTCTTCGTTCTCGGAAGCCACCAGCGCGGAGATCTTTTTAAGGAATTCCTCTGCCTCCTGCATGCGCTCTGCCAAGTCAGGAACCTGGCTGTAGTCTGCCGTGCCGGTAAGCTCCTTGGCCATGGCGTTGAACTGCTCATGCATCCAGGCGAGGAGAGACTCCGGGCCTTCCGCATAATACCCTCCCTGGAACACCGAATTTTCCGGCGCATCCAGGAACCGGACTACCCGCAGGCCGTCTTTGATGTAGATAGCTGCTTTGCAGTCGTGGATGATGGAGCCGGTCCCGCCGTTTTCAGGAGACCAGGCTTCCTTTGGCTGGCCGTTTTCGTCACGGATGGCGTTATTATCCCTGTCGCGTTGCTCGTTAGGCAGGATACTGTTCTTGATGAAAAGATCGGCCTTCCTGACCATGGCAACCGCCTTAGTGCCTCCAAGCCAGGTTACGTCACCGGTAGGCATCTCAGGGGTAATGACGCCGGCCTTGGACTTAATCGGCAACGGCATATCCTCGGTCTGCAAGGCACGAACTAAATCCGCGATGTTGTAGTATCCGTAGAGACGGTTATAGGGAACGCCGCGGTGGCCTGCGGTACGGGCAAGCTCTTCCTTGGTCAATTTATCCAATAATTCCGCAATCTTATCGGACTGGGTAGTAAGCCCTTCCAGAAGGATAAGCCTTTGGCCGTCTCTTGTCAGGGCCATGCCGCCTTTCTGAGCGGTGGGATTAGCCATCATCTCGAATGCGGCATTGATGCCTTCGTTGCCCGGTAGAGAGATGTAGTTCAGGAAGGAACCAAACATCTCCACGTCAAGGGCAGTGGTAGGATGCATCAGGATGAGGTCATTGATCCTGTGGATGCAGCCGTAGACCGCGCCCCTCTCCTGGACATACTGGAAGACAGGGGTACTAAGAGGCACGGTGATATAGTCCCCGGTGGAGGTCTTCTCCCCGGTAAGGGTAAAGGCGTGCTCGCCGTGGATCCAGCTTAATTCTATAAAGGCATAGCCATGGTTCCAGCTGGACTTCCCGCCGGTAGGGACGAGGCTGCCTTCTTTGTTAAATCCGAATCCTTCTCCATAGCCGCCTTCCACGAAGACGACATTCTCGGGGTTAAATCCAAAGAACGGCTTGCCGGAGAGTTTGCTGGGAGAAGTAAAGATACGGTAGGTATTGTCCTTGATCTCATCGGAGACGCTGACGATAATGGTGAGGCGCGCGAATATCTGCTGGATCTCTTCGTCCGTCAGGCCGTGGGTGCGTTTTAAATCCAGGATGCCCTGTTCCAGCGCAATCATCTCCCTTTCGCCTAGACCCAAGCGCAGGGCATTGGCGGGGATCTCAGTAATCAGGCCCGCCTCTTCCACAGCCCTGGCAGCTTCCGCAGGATTCTTGCCTTCCGAGATGGACTGCTCATAAAGCTGCCTGCCCATCGCCTGGGCAATCATCCAGATGTCGATGTTGGCAAGGCGGTAGTCGCTCTCGCTGGGGAGTTTGATGCCCAATTCAGCTAAGCTCTTCTCCATGCGGCTGCCGGCTCCGGCAAAAGGCATCTGGATGCAGAGCTTTCCTGCCAGAAGGGCACCAAGAGCCGATTTGTCATCGCGGACATCCTCAATATATACCACGGGCGAAACACTAAACTCACCCAACATCTCCAGCACGCCCCTGGCGTTGACCTCATTGATGACTTTTTCAATTTCTTTATCAAGACGCTTGACTTCAGCGCTATCCCCGCGGGATTCCGCTTTCTTGCGGCTGGCTACCAGGCCTGCCAGCTTCGCCAAGGCTTCTTTGCCAATCAGGGCATTGAGCCTCTTAGCCATGGCAGCTGGGCTGTAGCGGGAAGAGAGATTGGAAGGCTTAGAAGACTTGACAACCGGTTTTTTCTTGGAAGCGGAGGCTTTAACTGGCTTCTTTCCAGCAGCAGGTACTTCCTGCTCTAACAACAATTCTGGTTTTCCAACGGCGTTGGCATAGGTTACCTTAACCTTAAAGTAAGTATCTAAAAACCCGCTGATGATAAAATCGATGCTGCCGAATTCGATGCTAATATTGTCGGCAGCAACCTCAACCCAGGAGCCATCATCTTTCTGGAGCAATATTTGGATACGCTTCTTCTCGATGTCTTTGGTTAAGCGTTGCCTTATCGCGGCTTTCTCTTCTTCGGAATTAACATTGATATCTTCTATAATAACCGCTATTTTCCCATCGCTGCGGCGCTCAATGCGAACCTTGGGCTGCGCCGGAGGGCCGGTCTTGTCAGGAGTAAGCTCAGATAGCAACTCAGAAAGAAGAGATTCCAAGTTCATAGCGTCGAAGAGGTATTTCTTGGCTTTTGCAATGTCATTATTGTTGACATCCAGAAGGGCCTGACGTAAATCCTCAGGCAGGGAATTCCAAAGGGCATCATTAATAACTAAAGCACGGTCATTGCGTCTCCTGGCCTCGCGGAGTTTGGCTATGATACCTTTGCCTTGAAGCAACTCTTCTATCTTGGGGCCCAGTTTTTCCTTAATAAGCGCTTCCTGTTTATCCTTATTCGCCTTATCCATAGCGTCGAAGAGGTATTTCTTGGCTTTTGCAATGTCATTCTTTACGCCTTTATCAGCCAAGATTACATTCTGTTCTAAGATAGTCAATTTTCCCCAGAAATCATCAATAATATACGCGACAGAATCATTGTGTTCCCTGGCCTCGCGGAGTTTGGCTAATACCTCCCCATCCCGCACTAATTTTTCTACTAAAGACTTTTTCAGTTGTTTTCTGTATTCCAGCTCCTCGGCTGCATCCGCTACATCGGGAGTCAATATTGCAAGCAGGAAAGTATAAACCGACGCCCCCAGGCAAAGGGCAACAGGGATTAATATAGTCAAATACCACACTCCGGAGATTAAGAACGCTAAAGGCACGGCTAAACATACTGTTGCGCTGATGCTTAAAAATACCTTGCTGATTAACGCCTGGTAATCCTTGGGATTACGACGGTTTAACCTTATCATCAATCCCCGCTCAAAGATTCTATTTAATAGAGGTGCGTGAGACAGCGTCTTGTTTATGCAATAGGGAAGCATCTTAAACATCGCGCCCAAGCTCATTCCTTTAATATATCCATTTTTATCAAGGAAGGTGTCAAATACATATATGCCTGTTAAGAACGCAACCGAAGCAAGCAAATACGGCAACAGGAGAACGGCGCCCGCCCAGTTCATCACGAACAAAGCGACAATCCAGCCGAAAATACCCAATATACCTATCAAGCCCATTAAAGGAAACCCCTCCTTGGACCATTTGTTAGCAAACATTACCTCTCTATATTTATCGTTCCTGCCCCACTTGCTTAAAAGTGTCTCTTTCTGCGTACGGATAAACCTAAAGACCTCATTTGAAGCATACCAAACCCCTTTGAAGAAATGCGGTATGAGGGAAACATAAAGCGGAAAGCCTTTTACAATATCTGACATCATTTTGCCCAAGGCAATCCAGAAGTTCCCGTTCTGCCTCCAATGCCTGATAAGGTTATTGCTGTTGATGGCTTCCATCAGCAGAAAACTCACTAATGCAAATAAGGCAAACGGTTTTAAGAAAGCAAGGGCGCTGAATCCTGACAAGAGGGGCAATATCACAAGCAGAATCAGGACTAAAGGAGAAATGAAATAATGGAACCAGAGGAAGAGGTGGGAGAGTTTTTTATCAAACCCTAAATCCTGATTATAGAATAACGCAAACTGCCCCCTCTCCATCATAAACCTGGTAACGTTGAATCCATACCTGGTCTCGGTATTGGCTACTGACTCGGCGAACAGGGAAGGCCTCCCCCATTCAAACATAAACCAATCTATCTGGTCAGACTCCCACGCCGGATTGGTCCTCTGCTGGGTCAGAAAAGCGGCGGAGTCCTCTCCCGGAGGAGTAAACACGGTGATAATCGTTTCGGGCCTGCCTGTACCCTTGCCGTAAAAGGTCAGCATCTTCCTGCGGCCCCTCTGCACCTCGGAAGTCCAGGTTTCCTGGGACGTGGAGTATCTCTGCGTAACGGGGAAGGAAGAATTGCTGCTCGCCCAGATCCTCATCGCAGGATTGACTACGGCGATGTGCGGGCTTCTGCCTTGTTTAGTAACCCAATTCAGCCTCCAGATATTCTGCCCCGGGTAAGCCCTTACCAAGGCGTCGTAATTAACGGTCTTGCTGTAAAACAACCAAAGGTTAGAGCCGATGACCCCGTTTTTATTCCTGGAGATGGCCGAATCCTTATCTTGGTAGATGTAATAAGGCAGGTTATTCCTGTTAAATCTTACAATGATGTATGATTTCTGTATAACGCCTTCAAAAGGCTTGCGGAGTTCTTTGTATTTAGACACGAGCTCCATAATCTCCACTTCATGGGCTGCTTCCCATTCAGCAAAATCTTGCGCCCAATCATCCAGGCTTCTGCCGAGTGGGGCTTTCATAGCGCTAGCTCCAAGCATCGTTGTTATAATCTCTTTATCGGTAAGGTCTGTCTCTGGGTCGTCTTGAACCTTATGCAAGGCAGCCACAAGGGCTGTCAACACCTTAAGCTCAACGATAGTGCGGTCATGCGCGATATTGTCTCCGTTGGAGGCGATATATAGCTCATTGGCGATGTGTCTCAATTTATTTTCTGTCAGACGCTGGTAGAAAAGGTATTTTTCTGCAAAAATCGCCTCATCTTTGCTGCGCTTGCCTTCGGGTTTGCTGCGAATGGCATCGTAGGCTTGTTTAATAGAAGAATAATCTCCTGACAACATAATAGATCTTATCGCACGGTGATAAGCGTAATCCCCCAGCTGATAACTGGCGTAAAGGTGGGTTATAAGGTAATCTTCCGCCATTGAATCAGTTGAGCTGCTGTCTGTAGGCCTCATTTCGTTAAGCCAGTCCATCATGGCATCGGCAACAAATTTTTTGTTTTTATCGCTTAACCCGTTATCGCCAAAAACGATATCTAACATATCGCTGTATTCATTGACATTTTCCAAAGCATTTTTCAGCTTTGTTACCGATTCCGTGGGAATTTCCTTACTGTCTGATATTTTAGTGATGATAAAATCAACCAGGATTTTCCATTCGGTCCGGTTGCTCCGCGCCATATATCCTAACAGGGAAGTTTGCCTCTTGTCCTCCGGATTATCGTTAAATGTTCCGGGCAGCGCTGAATTAATGAAGGTATGCGTGAACGTCTCCGACGCCTGGACGCCGCAGGTCAAGTGGGTAGAACTGGTTTCCAGCAGCGCATAGGGGTCCACTTCCGGTTTTTTGTGTGACAACGCAAAGAAGTTGTCATATAAAATGCGGTGGGCTATGGCTGATTGCGGGTCTATGAACCTGCCGCCTTCCTCGCCTTTGAGCGCCTTCTGCCATAACGAATATTCATTTTCGCTCAAAGATACATTCCTCATGGAGTTGATTATCCTTTCTAAGTACTCGGCCACGGACTCCCCGTTGCCCGTCAGCGGCATATAGTTCTGTTCCACCTCCTGGAATTCTTCAAACCACCTCTTAAACAACCTTTCCCAATACCCTGCCCCGGCATTAAACGGGTTGAACGAGGAAAGCCCGGTCATAGACCTTTCCGTCTTACTCCAGCTCTGCTTGTTCAACTCGATGTAGCTTCTTAAAGTCACTGCGAGGTGGTATACCGATATCACGGTAGGCAAAAGAGTAACCAAGAACAGCAGCGCGGTAAACCAGAAACCGGCAGAAGCCACGTTGATTAAGGCGGCTTTCCACACCAGGGAATTGACCATGACGCCAAAGGTGTAACCTGAGGCGACCGTGAATATTGTCCCCCAGAAAATCTTTTCTTTTATCCCGGTCGCCTTGCCGAAAATAACCGGCCAGAGGCTGATAACCGACGCAATCAGAAAGGCCTTTAACGCCAGCGGCCATGATGTCAAAGAAACCGCCGCCACGAGCAACAAGGCGCTGGCAACCATTACCCATCTTAATGCCTTGGATTTAATCCCCCAGAACTTCTCCAAAGAGAGCAGGGGCTTGAAAATCCTGCCTAAATAAAGTGTCAGCAACCCGTAATGTTTGGAGGTTTTCCTATCGGCCATGGTGGCCTCCGGGTATCTCTCTTCCGCAAGATCCAGCGTTATCTTCTTAAGGAGCTCGCAGAACCATTCCCGCGATTTCTGGTTTTCGGCTATCTTTGATTTGTCAAGAGCCAAGATAAGGCCTATGTCATCGTTTACCTTCTGTAAATCTTCGTTGGAGATAAAGAGCTCTTTAAGAATGAGCTCACAGAGCCTTTTCCGCAACTCCTGGTTTTCGGCTATCTCTGATTTAAGGAACTCACAGATCTTTTTCAGCAACTCCTGGTTTTCGGCTATCTTTGATTTGTCAAGAGCCAAGATAAGGCCTATGTCATCGTTTACCTTCTGTAAATCTTCTTCGGAGCTAAGGAGCTTTTTGAGGATCTCTATCTTGCTCTTATCGCCCTCCTTAAGATTATCAAGAAAATTATCAAGAAGATTATCAAGAAGATTATCAAGAAAATTATCAGGGAGATTATCAAGCAACGAGCCTCCATTATATATCAGGATCTCGAAGAGGTCGTAAGTATCCTCATCGGTGAAGATGTCCACCAGTTTCTTATCGGATTTCTGCCAGGGGTTTCTGGTAGTGATTGCCCCGTGTCTTGCCCTTTCGGAAACAATTATCTTTATAAACAACCTTGAGGACGCCGCCATGAAATTCAGCGCATCTTGCCTAGACATGCTGCCGTCTCGTAATTTTGCGTCTAAAAGCCTCGTAATATATAAAACCATCGGCCAGACCAAATCAACATTGCCGAAACTATGCCCCTCGGTCTGGGAAAGTGGATTCATCTGCAGTATCTTCAGGAGGGTGAGTTCCCTGATAGTCATGGCCTCGGTAGCTTTGTTCATGGGATAAGGATTATATTTTATGTCCTTCGCGCCCTTCGTGGAGAATTGAGATAGCAATGAAGGCTGCGCGAATATAGCGCGGTGCGATACCGCAAACACGCTCCCGAAGACCAGTTCTTCGTCTTCGGAGCTTAAGATACCATCCAGGGTGCTCTTTAAAACCTCATCAAAGATAGGCCTGATAACTTTTTTCTTTACCAATTCCACAACGAAATCAACGAAAGAATCATAAGGTTGGGCATGGGCGACAATATCAGGGTCGGAGATTATCTTATTATCATGAATATGCTTCAGGACGGCTGCTTCCGGAGTAGGAGGAAGTTTGTCGATATTGTCCCATTTCCCAGATTTAATTTCTAACAACACTTTATCCTGGGCCTTGTTAATGAGGTATTTTGCTAAGGCATCCCAGCGCGATGCGCCAATCATGTCCTTGGTAGCGCTCAAGGCGCCCTCAAGGTCAGAATCGTCTATCAGGCCGCTCTTTATCAGATAATCAATGACTATAGCCTTGGGATAATTCAAGACTAAGGGCGCTGTTACCGCTTCTTTCATCTTTCCAGCGCTGATTTTAACGTCGATTGGCGGGGCTTGCGGCATAGCGCGCGGGTTAACGTCAACATCGGATAGCTCTATGACGCCGTCCTCAAAAAGCTGCACCAGCATCCCTGCCTCTTCCTCATTAAATCCGTAATCTATTAAATACCGCTTGAGGAATTCTGCTCTTTCGCCTGGAGCCGCTTCCTTTGAAGCCGCTTTCTTCTTTGCCGGTATGCCTTTAGAAACGGTTATCGGGCCGCGCAGCTCTCTTAACAGAATAATCTTTCTTATTACCGTTTCCGCATTCAGCTTATTCTTCTTGATAGCCTTGCCTAAAACCCGGGTTAACCTTTCGTAATACATGGCATTGAGGTTTTTCCTGTCTGCCGCGTGGTTTGCGATATAAACATACACCGCAGTAACCAATATCACCAGCAGCGGCAGAAATAACAGCGCCCAGCCACGGTTCATAACCATTCTCCACCCATCAACAAATATCTCTGAAGGGGCGTCGTCATAATCCAGCGTTACGATAGTGCCGTTTCTTTCTACTTCGTTCATCACGCTATCTATGTTTAGCCCGTCCTTGACAAAGCCACCTACAAAAATCCTATATATTGCACCGGGAACGGAATTAAGGAATTTGTCTCGGCTGGTATAATCATATACATTAGTATGGACTACCCTGCTGGTTATCCCGCCTTCAATAGTAGCCCAAAGCTCCTGGTCTCTGATAATTCTATAGGTGGGAGAAGAAGTCATGGTAGGTGAAACGATATTTTCGCTAACGAGCGTATAATAATGCCCTTCGGACTCTAATACCCTGATTTCAAACGTGCTGTAAAGGGTCTCTGCGTTTTCCCAGACGATACTGCTATAACTGCTTATTGCCCCGGCATTGCCATCATCAGGCGTAATCCTGGTAATATAAAGCGGCTGGCCATCCCGCGAATACAGCTTCCACTCCTCATCAATATAATGTTCCCACACAACGGCAGTATCGTAATTGTATCCTACAAAGATCCGGCCCTCAGTGTATTCTACTCCGTTGCGGTATTCATAGATTACCCGGTAGATATACTCGTGGGTATTAGTGTCGGTTTCGCAATATTCTGTCTCCCTGGTAATCCTCTGTATTTCCGGGGCAACAACAACCTCGCCCTGTGAGATGCCGAACGGCGCCAGAGGGCCGGCATAGTCCGCAGGGACATTAAATCTCATGAACCTCAGCGACCCCCTGTCGTACCTGGCGTAGTCTCTCTTGAGGGGGTCGCCCAAGATGATATATCTTGTTAATACCGGTATGAGCTGGTTCTCGTCCCCATTGACCAGAAGATACTGCGTAGACCTGGTCAGGGTAAGTCCGTGGTTGCTGGCGATACCCTGCTCTATTAACTGGTCTATGATATCCTGGCTAAGGCCGTACTCTTCAAATACATCAACGGGCAACAGAGATTCCCCGTCGCTAACCAACTTGAATATAAGCCCGGTAGAAGCGAATTGGTACCCTTCAAGGGTATTGCTGCCTGACCAGACAGTATTGACGAGGATGTCCGCGCCTTGCGGGTCATCGCTGGTTACAAATGCGAGTATGCGGGCCAAAGGATCCTCTTCAACCCTGAAGTTGAATTTGATCCCGTCGTTATCAATATCCACCTCTTCCATGACGATATGGATCTCCGCGCCTCTTAAGCTTAACCCGTCCACTATGGTAGCCAGGCCTTCTGTAAGCTTCTCCCTGGCCATTGCGATATAGGCATCATCCAGGCCGCGCTCCTGCAGTATAGCTATAAAATAGTCTAAGCCGGTTATGGAATTGTCGGCATTGACCGTCAAGGCGAATCTTTCGCGGTAATATGAATTCTGGTAATCCTCCTCGATGGTATATTGATTGCCGGACTTCGTCCCTTGATAAATCACTCTCTCAGGCGTGCTGTCGTCACCGATTGTCTGCTGCTGCGCTATAAGCTCAAGCAGATAGCCGCCTTCCGGAAGCAAAGAAATCGTAAAGCGTTCGCTGCCAGCCAGGTTTACCGCGCGGGCGACTACAAAGTTGCCCTGGGGATCGAGTTCGTCGCTTATGACTAAGTCCGGATGGCCGGCAATCGTATCCTGGGTCTGGACGGTATATCCCTGCACCCCCAAGCCAGTGCTGATATTATAATCGCTGTCAAAATAATAGATTACCCCCAAGGATTCATAGCCGCTATAGCCTCTTGCTGTTCTGATCTCTTCGGAAAGCAAGCTGGTAGTTAAGCCGGTATTAATGACAACGGTCCCCTGGACATGGATGCCATCAACAGTGTCAGGGCTGACGAAAAATGAAATCTCGGAACCGGTTTGAGTATCTACGCCGTACCAGGTATCCAGGGAGCTTCCGCTGGATATGCTGTAGCGGCGGTAAAGATTGTACGTGATGTCAGTGCTGCTATTGTCTGGCAAAGTAACGGTTATGGTTTGTTCTGAAGCCACTAATTCTACCCGTATGCCGCTGTCTGCCCCGCTGGATATGTCATTTTTCTCCAGGGCGCTGATGAAAGAGTTGATATTCGTAAACTGCCTTAAGATTCCCTCGGAATCCAAATACTGCGGATACCCGTCTTCTGCCGTAAAAGTCTCGATGGAGATAACCCTGCCGCGGAAGAGCGAACCGGGCTCCAAATCGCCTGCCTCGGTAGAGACTATGTTAATCTGCCCGCCCAAGAGCACCGGCGTTCCGCTCGTGCTGTCATAAATCGCCAGGACAACCACTCTTTCCTGGCCATCTGCCCGGTCAAAAGAATACACCCGGATATTGGTATCAGTGCCGCTTGAAAGATTATTATTCTCCAGGGCCCGGATAAGGGCATCAACGCTATCAAATTCTCTTAAGATGTTGCCGTCCAGATATCTTGGGTTCCCGGATTCAGCGCTGAAAGAAGTAGCTGAAATAATCCTGGCCCTCAAGAATGAACCGGGCTCCAAATCAAGCGGGACCGTAGAGATAACGTTGACCTGGCCTTCAAGGAAGGCGCCGGTGTCGTCTGTAGCTACCACTATTGTGGTTCTAGTGTTGGCTGCGGCATCGTCAAAAGAGGTAGTATTAATATTAATGCCGGTATCCTCGCCGACTTCGGATAAAGCGGAGGCATTTCCCAGGGCAGCCAGAAATTCGCCAGATACGGCGCTTTCGGAAGAACCGCTAAATTCTCTTAAATTATGCTGTGAATCTATAAATCTGATAGTGGTTTGTTGATATAATTCGAGCGAAACGGAAGAAACTACTCTAGATCTGAAGAGCGAGCCGGGCTCCATTGCAGTGGTGGAGATGATGTTGACCTGGCCATCAATATAGGTTTCGTCATCGTTATAAGCTACGATCACCACAGTCTTCTGGTCGGCCTCGGGGCCATTGAACAACACCGATTCGATGTTGATTCCGGTATCTGTGCCTACCTCGTTTAAGGCATCAACGCCCCTGAGGGCATCCAGGAAGTCGATGGCGTTAGTGCCGTTGAATTCCCTCAGGTTATGCTCTTCATCCACGAACCTGATATTATCTTCGTAGACGTTGATGGAGTTGGAAGAGATGACCTCGGACTTAAAGAGCGAGCCGGGCTCCAGGGCAGTGGTGGAGATGATGTTGATCTGGCCTTCGAGGAAGGCGCCGGTGTTGTCATAGGCCACGATCACCACGGTCCTTTCGTTAGTGTCGCTGGAGGTAAACGAGACGGAGGCGATATTGGTACCGCTGTCAGTTCCGACATCAGAGAGGCTATCCACGCCGCTGGCCCTGAAAGCATCCAGGAAGGCGGTGGCATCGGTGCCGGTAAACCGCCTTAAGTTGTTATCCTCATCCACGAAGATGATGTTGCCATTGTAGACGTTGATGGAGTTGGAGGATAAGACCTCGGACTTAAAGAGCGAGCCGGGCTCCAGGGCAGTGGTGGAGATGATGTTGATCTGGCCTTCGAGGAAGGCGCCGGTGTTGTCATAGGCTACAACGACCACAGTCTTCTGGTCGGCCTCGGGGCCATTGAACAACACCGATTCGATGTTGATTCCGGTATCTGTGCCTACCTCGTTTAAGGCATCAACGCCCCTGAGGGCGTCCAGGAAGTCGGTGGCGTTAGTGCCGGTAAACCGCCTGAGATTATACTGTTCATCCACGAATTGAATCCCCTCTTCTGTTACCTCGCCGTCTTCTTCTATGCTATATTTATTGATGGTGTTGGAGGATAAGACCTCGGACTTAAAGAGCGAGCCGGGCTCCAGGGCAGTGGTGGAGATGATGTTGATCTGGCCTTCGAGGAAGGCGCCGGTGTTGTCATAGGCTACAACGACCACGGTCTTCTGGTCAGCCTCGGGGCCATTGAACAACACCGATTCGATGTTGATTCCGGTATCTGTGCCTACCTCGTTTAAGGCATCAACGCCCCTGAGGGCGTCCAGGAAGTCGGTGGCGTTAGTGCCGTTGAATTCCCTCAGGTTATGCTCTTCATCCACGAACCTGATATTATCTTCGTAGACGTTGATGGAGTTGGAAGAGATGACCTCGGACTTAAAGAGCGAGCCGGGCTCCAGGGCAGTGGTGGAGATGATGTTGATCTGGCCTTCGAGGAAGGCGCCGGTGTTGTCATAGGCCACGATCACCACGGTCCTTTCGTTAGTGTCGCTGGAGGTAAACGAGACGGAGGCGATATTGGTACCGCTGTCAGTTCCGACATCAGAGAGGCTATCCACGCCGCTGGCCCTGAAAGCATCCAGGAAGGCGGTGGCATCGGTGCCGGTAAACCGCCTTAAGTTGTTATCCTCATCCACGAAGATGATGTTGCCATTGTAGACGTTGATGGAGTTGGAGGATAAGACCTCGGACTTAAAGAGCGAGCCGGGCTCCAGGGCAGTGGTGGAGATGATGTTGATCTGGCCTTCGAGGAAGGCGCCGGTGTTGTCATAGGCTACAACGACCACAGTCTTCTGGTCGGCCTCGGGGCCATTGAACAACACCGATTCGATGTTGATTCCGGTATCTGTGCCTACCTCGTTTAAGGCATCAACGCCCCTGAGGGCGTCCAGGAAGTCGGTGGCGTTAGTGCCGGTAAACCGCCTGAGATTATACTGTTCATCCACGAATTGAATCCCCTCTTCTGTTACCTCGCCGTCTTCTTCTATGCTATATTTATTGATGGTGTTGGAGGATAAGACCTCGGACTTAAAGAGCGAGCCGGGCTCCAGGGCAGTGGTGGAGATGATGTTGATCTGGCCTTCGAGGAAGGCGCCGGTGTTGTCATAGGCTACAACGACCACGGTCTTCTGGTCAGCCTCGGGGCCATTGAACAACACCGATTCGATGTTGATTCCGGTATCTGTGCCTACCTCGTTTAAGGCATCAACGCCCCTGAGATAAGAAATAAATCTGTTTACGTTTGAGGTATTTATCTGCCGCAGATTGCCTTCGGAATCCGTAAATATAAAGCTGTCGCCGTAAATGCTGATCGGGTTGGAAGAAATGACCTTGCCTTGATACAGTGACCCATCTTCCATTTCGGTAGTAGATACGATCTGAACCGTGCCATCGATAAAGGCGCCGCTGTCGTCATAGGCCACGATTACCGCAGTCTTCTGTCCAAGGGCAGGGCCGGAATAAGTGACGGTTTTAACATTTATGCCTAAGTCCGTGCCGACTCCCAGGCCGCCTTCCTCCTCCATGGCCTCCAGGAACACTTCGGCGTTACGGCCTTCAAATTCACGGGAATTCCCGCTGATATCGGTAAATTTGATATTACCGCCTTCCACGGTAATAGGCAAAGAGGAGATTACCTTGCCCTTGAATATCCACCCATCTTCAACTTCAGAACCGGAAATAACCTGCACAGAGCCTTCGATGAGGCTCATGTCTGTAGGATCATAATGTAGCAGCACTACCGCTTTCTGGCCGTAAGCAGGCCCAGCGTAAGTAGCGATAAAGGTATCGGTATCTCTCCCGGCAGTGGTTATATTTCCTTTAATAACGGCATTGATTAGCTCTACGGTAGAGCTAAAACCGTAAATCTTGCCTTCGTATGGGAAATAGATCTCTTCGTCTCCGATCCTGAACGAAACCGAAGAAAGAGTGTGTCCATTGCCCAAAGAGGTAATTTGGATATAGCCTTCGGTGCCGGCGTGGAAATAGAACAATACGGAACTCTTCCCCTCATAATCAAGATAGAAAACATCAACGCGGTAGGTCTCGACCGGAACGTTCAAGGTATAGTTGTACTGGTACCACGTCCAGCCTAAATCGCCGTTATCAGCGGCCTCGTATTTCCAGTATCCGCCGTTGCAGGAGACGACCGCGCCTTCAACGGGATTCGCGGGAGCGTTGGCAGCCAAATACATCTCATCGGGAACAACCGTAAGAGATTTGATGTTGAGGGTATGAGAATCGGTGGTGGCAACCTCCGCCTCTACCATTTCCGGGGCCCAGATGGCCTGCATATCATAATAAACCTGCTTGGGGGCACGGCTGTAATTTACAAAACCCAGGTATTCTTCGTTGGCAACGCCATCGTAAGGAATACCGGCGCTGACCGTGCCTCCGGTATCCTGTCTAGCGTAAGAAGTCCCCTCTCCGGAGGCCTTCCAGAGCTCATCGTTCCAGGTCATAAAGGTAACGCCGGAACAAATGTCGCTGTTGGCATCGACTACCTGCCAGATATTTTGCACTGCCTGGGATTGGCCTGCGGTATCCACGCTGTTGGCGGTAGCATTGTAAGAATCGGCACCGGCTTCCGAGATATACATCGCCTTAGGGGCTATCCCTAATTCTGCCCAGTCTATCGCCCCCCATTCGGCAAAGAGGCTGCTGGGGTCATCCCAACGGTAAGTATTAATGCCCCAGATATCCACCGAAGGAACTGACGATAAAACATCGGTGCTCGGGATTTCGCCGTTAGCGGTAGTCACCGGATGGCTGGGATCAATAGCGTGTGCGGCGGCGGCGGCCTCTTCCAGCATCGTATACCAGTTCTTGACATCGCCGTCAAACATATCCGGGTGGTAGTTATATTCGTTTCCGAAAGACCACATCAGGATCGCGGGATGGTCGCCATAAAGCTTGATATAATCCTCATAAAGCCCGGTTTCGATATCCACGGTAGAAAATCCTACGATGACGCGGATCGGGTCGTTCCCGTTATTCCAGAGGGCATCCAGCACGCGCTCATCGGTAATCGGGATATAGGTCCTGATAGTATTGACCCCCATCGCGCGCATCAAGGGAATGTCCTCGGCTGAGAAAACGCTGAACTGATCGCCCATGGTCGTAGTGCTCATGGTGGGAGACCAGGTTACCCCGCGGATCTGATAGACTTCTCCGTTGACTAAAAGCTGGTTGCCGCTGATCTCTACGTTGGTAAAGCTCAGGTTTAGGGGCAAAAGCAAATTCTGGCCCGCAATCAATGCCGCGTCGGCATCGCTGATGACCGGGTAATTCAGCTTGGCGATACGGGAAGCGCCCGAAGGATCGCCAAACTCGGCCTCCGAGATACTTTCTAAGGTATCCCCTGCCTTAACGGTATAAAGGGCTGTTTCTTCTGCGGAGGCCACGATGCCGTTGGCGTAATAGCTGGCGCCTTCGCTTAAAACCAGGTTATACGCCTTTACATCCTCGGTTTTATCTTGGATAGAGGCTATCTTGCTCCAGTTTCCGTCGCTATCCATCAGGGAAAACTCGGTACTCAAAGAACTGGCGGTAACCCAACTAACCGAAGAATCGCCTTCAAACTGAGCGGCAAAATAATGGTCTGCGGTCACCTTAAGCGTCGTGCCGCCCTTAAGGGTAATGAGATAATACGAGGAGGCGTCAACCTCCCTGACATCAAGCACTTCAAAATTTCCTCCCACTCCGGAGATCACGTCGCCCGCCGCAACATCTTCGATACGCTTGGTCTTGCCGCTTTCAAGCTCGACTTTAGTGCCGGCCAAGAAGCACCCCCCGTTGCCCAATAAAGAATTCAAGATGCCGGTATTGGAAGCTGCCGCATCCTGCTGCAGCGTAATCGCGCCGCTTTCTACGCTAAGCCTTACCTGGCGGTATGTTAAGGCCTGTTCCGAATTGCCGGCGCTCTCCGCCTCGCGCTCCATATTATAAAGGCTGGTAATGCTCTGCGCGGTCTGGCTATCATAACCTAAATTCTGCAATCCCGCCGCAGGCTGGCTGATAACCCACTCTACCCCCTGGATAATCATCCTGCCGATGCCTCCCTTGCCATCCGTGCCGTAGACAAATTCCTCCATGAAATTGATAGAATCATCTACGATGCCTAAAGGAGCCCAGAGATCCCTTAACCAGCCTCCGGCATTGAGGGCAAACTGTATCTGCGGCCCCATCAGGCTCATTGAAATAGTCTCTCCGATCAGGGTAGATAAAGTCTTGCCCAAGGCCCCCAACACGAATTCATTCCGCTCAATCTCGCCTTCCTTATACTGCTTGGCTTTCTCTTTCCAAATCTTTACAAAGGAGGAGAAATCAAGGAAAAGGATAAGGATAAAATTTCCCAAAAGCGATTCTACGGTAACTTGGATATTGCCGGCAAAAGAAGTAGCGATATTTAGCAGTTCCGCGGACAGGAAAGTAGCGTTGGGGAATAGCAGGCCCAGTATCGCAGGCGCCACGAGGCTTGACACCGCGTAGATGAATACCCTCTGCACCACCAAAGAATAGAACGCCCTGGCCAGGATAAATGTCGCAATCAGGGGTATCCCGATCACCCATCTGAAGATGCCCTTTCCGTTACGCAGGTAATCCCCGAGATTGATGATCTGCTCATCGCAGAAATCCGTAATAAACTGGAGTTTGATGATATTCCATGCGGTAGAAAACACTTTTTTGGCGGGCCTGGCGTCCTCATCGTCCCCGAGCTCTTGGCGAATATCCTCAATGATAGAAACGATGTTCGTCTCTACTTGAGTTTTGGGCTTCTTCCCAAGGCCGTTCTCGTTTCCTAAGGGTATCCTAAGAGAATAAGCGTTAAAGGCAAGGGCTACCGGCAGGATAATGTGCTTTAAGAAGAACTTAACAATAATCAAAAGAAACAGAACATCCAATACCCAACCCACCGCTTTCACCACCGCGGCAGTGCCCTGTTGCGCTCTTAAGAAAGCGATCCAGGTTCGTATCCCGGGGATTTTGGAAAGAATATTGATGCTCGAGAAGGCGCTATCTACATCCGCGCTCAGGGCATCGCGCACCTTGATATTAACGCGTTTCTGTATTTTTTCTCTCTGAGAATCATCCATTTCAGGATAAAGATTTTTAACTACGTCCTTTAAGCTTACGCTTTTATCCTGGAAAGCGGAAAGCCTTCTTAAATAAATATAGGAAAGAACAACCACCACTGCACCTATAAAAGCTAAAGGCGCTATCAAGCTTATCCCGGCCAGGTAGGGGGCAATAAAGGAAACCGCAACCTTACCCGCAAATGCCGCTACTGCTAAGATTCCGGCATAACGTAAGCCTTTTATAATAAGGGCGCCGGCAGGGGTCTTCCCAGAGGCCTGTGGATGCCGGCGCTCCTCATTATTAGCTGTCTTCTCACCTGCCACGGTAGGATTAGACAGCTTCTTGTGATCAATCTTAATCGGGTTCTCTTGGTGTGTTTTTTCGGGGTGCAGCACTGCCCAGATTTCATGGGCAACTGCCTCAGCCGAGGAATCGGAAGGTATGATGATGTAGATGGTGCCGTCTTTTGCGGTGTAGTTGGCTACTCCGAGCTTCCAGGCCGGAGGAGCACGCACCAATACTGCCTTGCCCAGGACCTCTCTCCTGGCAGCTTCTGCTTCATCTCCTAAGAGCGCTAATGCCTGCTGTATTGCCTCGTCAGAACCATTTATCACCTCCCAGGCATCAATCCTGGAGCGGCCAATAACCTGGGCGAACCAGACAGCCAGGTTGATGAAGATACGCGGCAGGCCGCGGGAAGAGGGGTCTGAGGCATGTAAAGGCTCGGATGCAGCGCCCTGCCGTTTGTGCAGGGCGTTCTTAAACTTATTATAGATATTAACGGCAGAATTCCTGACCCCATAAATAAACGCCGGGTTTAGGATAAACAGCAGCGATACCTGGTTTAAAAACAGCCAATAAGACCAGCCCATCGCATCTATCCCCAGGTAGGACTCGGCAGTCCTCCCGCTTAAAAAGAGCATTGCGATATACAAGCTTACAAATACAGCCTGGTCCTTTAACACTGTCTTCATGTTTCTAATCGCTTCGGACAGCGAGATGTTCCTGTCTATTTGTTTGCCGGAACCGGATGAGCCGATATCCAACTTCTTGTTCATAAAGAATGCCGTCAGCCCTTTGAAGGAGAATATGGCGTAGCAAATAACCGATGAGCCGAAAGGCAATGCGTACCTCAGGTGCCTCTTGATTAATGATAATGTGCCGGACCTGCCTTCTCCCGCTACCGGATAATCCCTCTTCGCGTAGAAGAAGACCGCCGATGCCGTGCCTACGACCAAGAAGCAAACCAGCGGCCCAAGCAGGCTGTAGAAATGGATCGGCATAAAAGGAGAGAAGAGGGAGAGCGGGAAGAGAAGGGCCATCGAGAAAAGCTGGATGATATAAATAATGAGGTCCAACTTTTTCCAGTTTGATAATTCTTTCGAGGCGAAGAAGTTCTTGATCTGCTGCGTGAATATACCATCCCTTGCCCAATCCCCTGGCCGGTTGAATATCAATTCGCACGCCCCGTAAGCGTATTTGGTATTCTGCCTTGCCTCATCCAGGATGTCAACGGTAAGCGCTTCCTTAAATCTCATCCCCGGCAAATCAGCGTATTTGCCGTGGTAGCCTTCGGCGGTAAAATCTATCTCCTTGCTCATGTCTTCCGAAACCCTGTTTTCCGGCCACCAGCCATATTTACTCAATAACGCCGCCCTGAGGTAGGCATTGTGGCCGATAAATGGGGTAATGGAACCGAGCAGAACGGAATTGGTAAACGCGAGGTCATAATAAGTGCGCGTCATATAACCGACTATCCTAGTAAAATAATTATCGTTTTCGTTACTCGGGTCCGAAGCGCACTGGATATAGGCAAGCTTCCCGTCTCTTGTAAATTCAGAAACCAGCAGCTTGCTGATGCCTGTCGGTATAATGCTATCCTTATCCAAGAGAAGGATGATCTCGCCGATTTGTAATCTGCCCTCTATATGCCCCAGCAGATACTCCTCTTTTTCTGAAATCGCTATCGCCTGCGCCTCTTCGTATGGGATGCCTCTCTCTGCTGATATTGCCCTGATTCTCTCGCTCAATTGGGAGGCGTAATTTAAATTGCTCCCTTTCTTGAATACCCCGGCGCGATAAGTAGCCGCCCTTCCGGAGACCGGCCAAGGCCTGGCGACAAAAGTGATATTATTCTTACGGTAGAACTGGACCCTCGCTAAGACTTCCTTCTGCGCCAGCGTCCTCTGATCCGCAGGAGTATTAAGGGCCCTCTCCATGAATTTATCTACGCCTTCATTGCCGGTGAACACCATCAAGCCATCGTCGCAAACTATGATATTCGCTATCGTCCTGCCGGCGGCTCTGTTGTAATCGTTGATCTCCCTCAAGGCAGACCTCAAGGTAGGCCTGATTGTCGTTTCAAATTCCTCTTTGTATATGGGGATTTGTATCGTCAGGGTAGTAAGCCCGTCCGAAACCGTTCCCGGCTCTGCGAGAGGGGCGTTGATAAACGAATGGGTATTTACCTTTTTAAGCCCGTGCGCTTTATTTATGTCAGCGCAAGACAGAGCCGCTATGCTGCTAAAGAGGAATTTGAAGGGATACAGGCTAAAAACAAAGGTTACGGACGCAAGCATGAACTTAAGGACAGGGTGGTAAGCTCCCAGATGCGAGATCGCGCTGCATGCAAAATAGAGAGCGACAAGAATAGTCGGGATAATAATAAAGGGGAGGTATTTTTCGTTCGCGTCTTCTGCTAAAGCAGCCCTTCCAACCTCTATAGGATTATCTTTATGCGACTTATCAGGATGTAATACTGCCCAGATTTCATGGGCAACTGCCTCAGCCGAGGAATCGGAAGGTATGATGATGTAGATGGTGCCGTCTTTTGCGGTGTAGTTGGCTACTCCGAGCTTCCAGGCCGGAGGAGCACGCACCAATACTGCCTTGCCCAGGACCTCTCTCCTGGCAGCTTCTGCTTCATCTCCTAAGAGCGCTAATGCCTGCTGTATTGCCTCGTCAGAACCATTTATCACCTCCCAGGCATCAATCCTGGAGCGGCCAATAACCTGGGCGAACCAGACAGCCAGGTTGATGAAGATACGCGGCAGGCCGCGGGAAGAGGGGTCGCGGGAGTTACCATTGTTTTCCATAATATGGGCGTTGATATTCTCTTCCCTTTCCGCCATGCTAAGCGATACGCCCATAGATTTGGAAATGGCTCGAAGCACCCGCAAAACGTTATCGCGCTTAAGCGTCTCCGCGCCGATACCCTGGCCAGATAGATAATTCATTGTACGCCGATCCAGTTCCATCTCCGCTATGGGGTTCTTCAATATCTGCATCCTCACGCGCAAAATCTCATGCACCACCAAAGCCGCGATTTCGTATTCGGTAAGGGCATCCAGAAGAATTGGAGCCATGCCTACCATAAAGCTCTTCTCCAGCTTGCGGCCGTTGCGTCCCATTGACCTGCTTACCGCTATCGGGCAAACATCTAATCTCTGCTTGTGCAGGAAGACCTCTACGCGCAGCATTTTTCCGACCATCTTCTGAACGTTCTCAACCTTAAACTCGCTAACGAATCCGGTTTCCTGCGGGATTGCGTCTGTTACCAGCTGATTCTCGATTTCCGCAGTATTTGCTATCAAGGCGCTTAAATACCTGTCCTGCTCGTTAAATACCTGCCTCTGAAAAGCCCTCAGGACATAGTGGGCGCTCGAATACGCGCCGTAACGCAGCACCTTGGAATCAACCCACTTCTGCCTGCCCGGGCTCAATCTTCTCCTGATGCTGTTTAATTCTTCGGGATGCGCTGCCAGATAAGCATGGGCGATCTCATGGAATAAGGCGATGGGGTTGTTAATTAAGCGATAAGAGACTGCAATAAGGTCCTTGGTTCCCAGGCCTAAAATATCGCATTCGTTGTCGCCGATAACAAAAACATTCTTGCGTTCATCGATATACCAAAAGACGATCTTCTTAACGATCGGGTTGGATGAACTGGCCAGGATAACCTGCAGCAACGTGCTTATCGGGGTGCTGGGTGCAGGGCGGGCGTACATCCTCACCGCCTGCAGGCCCTCGTCAGGATTTTCAAGATTGATCACCCCGGCAAGGATTTCTTTGGTATCGGCGTTATAAGATACCCTGATAATCATGAATTTCCCGATTGCCCCGCCGTTCTCGCTGATCGTCAAAACCGGGATTTCTGCCTCAGCAGGGGTAACTCCGTAGTAATCATATAATATCTCCAGGAACTTGATGCGCTCCTGCCTCCTGGCGGAAGCGACCCTTTCAAGGAAAGCGTCTATTCTATCGTTATCCAGTATTCTTAAGACATTCCCTCTTGGCGTCCCGCCGTTATCAATTGCTTCTTTAAATCTCGCTAATTGATCCGCCCTTTCAATTAACACGGCGCTGCTTCCGCAACCGCGGGAAGAAACGATATTGGCGTTCAATTTCACGGAGACCGGCATCAATCCAAGAGAAGCTATGCGGCGGTTTATTTCATACTCAAAGCTGTCCGTCAGGATACTTAAGGTCTTGCGGGATACCTGTTTGCCTTCGCGCGAAACGACGATGATGTAGAAATTATCCGGCGGGCCGCGGACTACCAGGGCGCCCTTAATATTGCTCTTCCCGGAAACGCAGGCAATGATATAATTCAATGCTTCGGCAGCGGCCTTAATAACATTATTGGCGCTGAGGTGGTCTGAAAATTCGTTAACAACCTTAAATCCAAAGGTGCCTTCTTCATCTCCGCGCAATGCCTCTCTGGTAAATCTGCCGTTCTCCAGGGCCTCTGCCACATCCATTGCTAACCGGCCTTCCGGCAAATAACGCATATCCAGCCTCATCAAATCCACGGCATAGCCTTTCGCCAATAACTGGCTAATGATACCGTTCAGGGCGGAGCGCAGGAATGCCTGGTAATAGGCTTCCATCTGCTCTGCAGTAATACCTACGCCCAATTTTTCTGCTGCCGCCAGCAATAACGCGCGCACATCGCCGTCGAGCTCATCCATTGCGGTGTGCCCCTCGATTTCAGCAGCCGACTTCAATGGCAGAGCAGACTCCATGGCGCCCTTTAGGCCTCTCTCTTTAGCGACATTCAAGACACGCTCTGCGCGCCTGGCAGCATCGCTGAAATTCTCATTCACGCTAGAAGCGGAATTGCCGGCCTGCACCACTCCGAATGCTATCCGCGGGGCAATAACTTCTATCGCTTCCCCGCCCGCACTCTTAATTTCCGCTCCCGTGCCCTCCGCAGCCAAAGAAGCGTTCAGGATGGTTAAATTATCCTCAAGGTCAACGCCTAAGTCCTTTCCCGCTTCCCTCTTAAAGAATAAGAAATAGCCGTCGTGGTCTCCGTAAACCCTGGTTAATTCTCCGGCCCGGTACATCTCAACCGCCTTATCGTTTAAGGCAACGGGGGCAAGGCCGAATCTGCCCGTCAGGTATCTCTCTACCGCCTCCTGCGCCTCTTTGCGGATAGCATTGACTTTCTTGGCGGATAATTTTGAAGGCAAGGCAAATACCACTTCGTCACCCGATAACCGGATGGCAATACCCCGATGTTTAAGTATGACTTCCGCTACAATCGCTACCGTAGTTAATATCAGCTCATCCACAACGCCGTAGCAGTATGCCTTGTTCATAACCCCGATCTTGCTCATATCCCCGAAGCCGATCCAGGCTTGCGGGTCATCCTCCAGGAAGGCCAATAAGGCATCCAGGCCTTGATAGTGAATGGAATTCTTGACTCCCTTGATGTTATGTTTTTTGCTATCTTTTCTCGGGCTCAGGCTCCCATTTCTTAACGCCTTGTAAAGGATCGTGGCTGCGATACCGATGGTCACCGGCAACAGCAAAACTCCATAGAGAGGAGCTGAGCCGAATAGGTCACTCATCCAATAAGAGCACCTGTAAGGCAAATGGAAGGATACGATAAGCAGGGCGACGCTTAAGAAAAGCTTGTTTACCAGCGGCAGGTAACGGTTCCCGCCGTTATCTTCGCCGGGGGCGCGATGCTTCAAGAACAACCTGAACATTGTTTTTGCAAATTGCAGGATGATTAAAGCGACCGACAAGGAAACTATGCCTGCCAGGGATTGATTTATTTCGCTGAAGATGCCGGGGTTGGAAGCTTCAAAAAGATGCCGCAGGCTTATAAATATCCAGTTCGCCAAGGACGAGCCGTCGCCGGTTACAAACATGATCACAGGGTAGGTCAACAACGCGAATCCTCCGGCGATGAGCGCTAAGTTGTTCTTTTTGACTCCCCGGCTCGATAAATAAGCGCTGATAACGCATTGGACCAAATTCGGCAGCAGGTAATATACGACGCCGACCATTGCCATAGGCAAAGACCTTATGCCGGAGGCAAGGAAGGTAATGGAGAAGTTATCGAAATTGGTATTGACCTTGGCGTTGACCACGGCAAAAGGCTCAGACACCAGGCTGCTCCTGAAAATCGGCAATAATGTCTTCTCCAAATATGTGCCGATATTGTATAAGAATGTCTCCGGATGGTTCTGGACCATGCCGGCGGCATCGCTGCGCGCCGCAGCTAATATCAGGAACAAGGCCGCGATGATTACGTTGGCTATGAATAAAACATTGCTGGTCTTGCGATAAGCCGGGTCTTTTATGGCTTTGGCCTGATGCAATGCCTTCGTTACAAGGTAAGCAAAACCGAACAATAACGACGCAATGAAGCTAAGGGACACCCACCCGGGGAGGATAAGTATGCCCTCGTGGCTTCCGAAGGTCAGAAGCTCAACCGCAAGATGCCCGGATTGATGGATAATAGCCCAGGCAGGCCAGGCAATGGTCAATATCCCGGAGAGCTTTAATAACTTGCCAAGCAACTCCCGCGAATCCAGCTTCTCTTTATTGAATTTGTTAAAGAGCAGCAGGACTACCGCGAAAAGCCCCAGCATAAATGTCGCCTGGAAAGTGTATGTCCCCAGGAAATACCAGCTGGAGAGGAAGAGATAAAAAGACGGGAAATAATCCGCGCTATGGAATAACACAGAAAGAGCCGGCTTAAGGCGTTCCCAGATAAGGCCCCCTATGCTAAATAACGTTTTCATAACAGACGGGACAGCCGAGGCGATAATGAATAGGCCTAACGAATAATCCCAAATTTTGCTCTTCTTCCCGGAAGCGGCTTCTTCGTCAACGCGGCGGGAAACCTGCGCTTTGCTGAACAAACCGACCCAGTCTATCGTATGAATGGCGAATTCCTGCAGTAAGCCAGGCAGGCCTCTTAGGGTAGTGTGTGCCTGTTCGTGCCAAAGAGGATTGTAGATTATGAGGTTCTTGGCTGCATCGTCGGTAGCGATAAGGCCATTGTTATTGGTAGCGATCGGGGTGGTAAACGGAGAGGCGCGGGACTCACGCGGAGCCCTCAGGAAGGCCTGGATGATATCCAGGGCCTTGATGACATTCCAGCCGGCCAGTAAGAACAGCGGGATTGCCCAGGCAAATCCTGCGGCCAATACCATCAGAATGCCGGCGCCTGCCCAGAATGCCGCCACTAACATGGCATCACAGGCGCGGGAGTTACGGGCATGGCCCGTTCCAAAGCGAGCTGCCAGATTGCTTTCTAATCTCGCTATCCTCTCTTCAGTGCTCGGGTGCGTAACTACGCCCAATCTCTTCATAATTACGTCCAACCTGCTATAAGACAATTTCCTGTCAATCAAAGCCTTCAAATCAGGATCCTCCTCGCAACCCTTGAGTAACGCTATCATCCCATAAGGAGAATACCCCGCTATCAACGCCATCCGCGCCCCGATCTCATCTGCCTCAAATTCCTGCGACTGCAAAAGGGCGTTGACGGTCTTGACCAGGGCTTTAGTAACTGAAGCCCTCAAGCCAAAGATTTTGTAGGCAGCCAAAAGAAGCATAATTGCCACCCTGATCTTAGAGGCGTGTGCCCTCAAGAGATGCGCAGCTTCGTGCCCGATTAAAGCGGCAATCTGGTCATCGTCAAGCAACTCCAAGGCCTCAATAGAAACCTGGACCACGCCGTGTTTATGCTTAGTGGCCCTGGATGCGCCGAGCTTAAGATCCGTCCCCTGCTCCTCGTAGGTTATGATTCCAATCTCTTCCATGCGGATCCCGAAACGGCTCTTATAGCTGCGGTTGATCCTGGCCTTTTTCTCCCAGAAATCTGCCAGTATCTTCGTTGCCCTGGAAGAGTCGCGGAGGAAGTCCGGCCTGTTGATAAAAGACATCCCTACGATGCTCATCCCGAGCCCGGATTGTAACCCATACCCGCGCAGGATATTCTCCAGCCAGGAAGGTATATTAACGATACTAAGCAGATAAAGCACTAAGAGGATTACGCCGGCGACAACCGCGATTTTGATGACCTTGATTCCAAAATTTACGGCGGCTTCGGATCTGGAGTTGCCCGCAACAGCTCCGATGCTGCCGATAAACGCCAGGATAATAACAATACCTAAAATAGCGCCGGCGGCAACAACTATAGGGTTGCTCAATAGAGGCGCGATATACGGCCAAGCGGCAATAACGGCTATCACAACAGCCGCGATACCCAGGAACACCGCCAGTTCAACTGTTGCCTGGCCGGATTCATGCGCATAACGCCTTTCGCCAGAAGATACCGGGCCAGCCAACCAGGCTGCGCGCAGCTTCCCGCGCAGCCCTTTAATTGACTGGGAGATTCTCGCCGGTAACCGTGCGAGAAGAGCCGTTAAACTTGTAAACCGGGATACCAGTGTTAATGCCGCTCTGGATACCGTCGAGGACAAGCTTAGCATTGTCCTGCGTAAGAAGCTCCCAGCTTGTCGCCACGCCGTTACGG
Organism: Candidatus Omnitrophota bacterium; assembly: GCA_041649115.1. Classification (GTDB taxonomy): domain Bacteria; phylum Omnitrophota; class Gorgyraeia; order Gygaellales; family Profunditerraquicolaceae; genus JBAZKK01. The sequence goes on from JBAZNT010000012.1 coordinate 25,780, forward strand.
CTATAGACACGATCCTGTCCTTGGCTGAAGATAAGAAAGATGCGGGCCTTACCCGTACTCTGCTCTCGTCCAGTTGCGAATAGAGTGTCTTCACTGGTGAATACAACCACGTGCTCAAAAGCAATATCGCGATAGTTAATAGTATTGTAACCCATGACGCACCTCCCTGGCTTATTGTAGAAAGGCCGGCTGTAATGGGGGTCGCCGCGGAGGCAGCGGCCATTACACCGGCCTTCTCTACAATTGCCGCAAGCGCCCCACCTGCCACGGTAAGTAGAGCTTGCAGCTTGGTTAAATTTATGTTCTCTATATTTAAATTGGTGATTAAGTGGAATAAGTAAGGAAGGATAACGCTGAAGGCAACGGAAGAAATTATCAGGGCCCCTGAAGCGGTTCCGGGCTCATCCCTGGCTTTTCCGGCTGTAATCCAGGCATCCCTTCTTTGTGCCCCTACTATCAAAGCTATGATGCCAGACAATAGTATGAAGCCGTTTGCGCCTGTCCTAATTACGTCTATAGCCTGGCGGCCTGCAGCATCCCCGATGCCGTATAAAAATGCAACTGCAGCTATGCCGAAAACAAAACTGAAGAAGACGCCAATAAGACTTAAGCCGCCTCTTACTGCAGTCCTATTACCCTTAACTCCCCTTCCAGTTGTATCGGCGCCCATCTGCGCGCTGCTTCCTGTTTTCTTAAGCGCATTTCTGACTGCCAATATTGCGTTTCCAAGCTTTTCAACTGCTCTGCGAAGTCCCCTCTCGTTAATATATACATTTTTGACCCCCCTCCATATCTCTCCAATACGATTGATAATCGAACGGACGAAATTACCACGGGCGGAGTTTATGGACGGAGGGGCAAGGGCCCTGGGATGGTTGATTATTATTACCGCGACCGCGCTTAATAAGCCGAACCTGGCTAAAATCTGCGCGATTATGTATTCCAGGGATGCCTGCGACGCCGGTATCCCCTGGTAGATTCTGCCTGATAGCAGCAAGCCGTTTATGGCCGCCGCTATTACGGCAACCATAACCGCCAGCAAGAAAGCGCTTTCTTTGGCGGTCCTGGTTGGTTCGGAAACGGCTGCAGCTGCATCATTCAGGGAGAGATTATCTTCGTTCTTCTTAGCAGCAGATATTGAAAGGCCTCTGCCGAATACAGCGGCCATTGCCATGGCCAGCGCATATATCGCAACTTGCATCAAGGCTACTGCTGTAAATATTACGATTGGCGTACCGGCGGCAGCAAATCTGGCGGTGATAATCGCGTTGATTGCGCTAAATGCGGCTGTGCCGGACAATACAGCGGATAATCCTTCCAATCCGAAAGCAACGGCAAGCATAACCATAACTATTGCTTGCGGATTTAAAGCGCAGGCATGGGTTAAGTTGGAAGATAAGATAGCGAAGTCAGTGAAGAATTTGCTTAAGGTCCTCAAAGCGGAATTTACGATATTTCTTATATTTATAACTGGCGGGGCAGTCAAAAGCCCTCTGGCCTTGGCATATAATATATATAACGAATTCAGCGCTGCCCTGAATGCTTTTATTGCCAGAGAGGCTAAGGTTTGGAGTTTCTCCGCGATGGTTTTGAGCCACGCGGCCATTACGGAATAAACGCTCCTGCCGGTTAAGGCTTGCTGATTGGCTTCAGCAGCATCCTTTGCAGGTGCCGGAATCATATTATCATCTGCAGCCAAGCCCTCCTTCTCATCGTAAGCATCCTCGCCGTCTGCATAAGATACAGCCTCTGCCTTGCTGGCTGCATTCTGTTTCTTTAAGCTCAAAGCTACAACGCTAACTGCAGCCCCGATAATAAACGCTGCGGCTGCGCCTGCGCTGATATAAACTAAGCTTGTATTCTCAACGCCGCCTAACGCGACTTGCAGATAAGCGGAAACCGCCGGAGAAACTCTGCTATATACATAACCTAATACTACGGATAATAACGTAATGCAGATTGCGCCCAGGACTATTGCGCAACCGCAGGAATTTCCAAATATGCACTGCCCAGCCCCAAATCCTCCGCCTAATCCAGCCCCGCCCCCGTTGCTGGTGCCGTTGCCGCTATCCGAGCCTTTATCTCCGGGGATACCATTATTTGCGCCTGGCCCTTTGGAAGAAATGCCACCTACTTCTATATCCTGCTCTTCCCTGCTCAACTCTCTCGCATCAGCAAAATATTCCTGTTTAATTCCTCTATCTGCTATAACAATAACTTCTCCTTTCTCGTTTGTCATTTCTGCCAAACTGATATGCAGGCTCGTTACCTCATTATTATCATTGCCCGAAACGGCTAGAACGTACCCTTCTTCATCAACACCCTCGAACTTAACATTGTGGTAAACCGCGTTCTGAGTTCTATAAATAATATCTATAACGCTCGATAACTCCTCGGCTGATTCTTTAAGTTTAGAAACATCGGACCAAATTGCATCTTTCTTATCTTCACCAAATATGGGAGCGAATAAATTATAAACCTTTAAGAATAACCCTAAATTTACAAAGTAAGGACCATGAAAATGGAACGTAATAACTCTTAATATGATATCAACGATTTTCCGTAAATTCGCATTCCTAATAACATCTACTAAGCAATCCCCCTCTTCTTTAGCTAAACCATGGAGTTTGCGCATCGCAATCCACTCATAGTGGTCCTTTCTTACTCTCACTCCTCTTTCGCCTCTCGCTTCTGCTTCCTGCATCAAGCGTTCTGCTTCTTCGCGAATCATTTTCTCCGTGACTCCATAATCAATCTTCTTCCCATCGCCTCCCTTTTTCTCCTCATCTATTATCGGTTTATCATCCAAAACAAGCGGAGATCCAGCAATAGCAACCTCTATTCTTCCAAGCTCATCCGTAGTAAGTTCTTCGGCTCCAAACTTCTCGAGTTTTCCTTTTTGGTCTACGTTCATAGCCACAACAACATGATTTCTCTTGATAAGCTCCTCCAGAGACTCGTTTAGATAATTAACCCTGCCGTCATAACCGGTATAAATTCCCCATACCCAAAGCGTTCCGTCTTCTGCCTCATAACATACTGCTGCCAAAGTAAGATAAACTTCCTGGCCTAGAGGCAAACGCACAATTCTAAGACTATCTATATTTTCCTCAGAATAAAAATACTTAAGCGCTTCTATGTTCACCTTGAAGAACGCCTGCTCTTTATAGAATGCCGCACGCTTAGGACTCTTATGTTTTACTTCTTCTTTAAGGGCGCCGATAGCCTTATTCCAGGCTTGTAGCATTACATCCAACGGCACGCTTCCTTTTCTGCCATCCAGCGACTGCCTTAAAATTGTTGCCATATGCTGACGTATCTTGGGATCCTTGACCAAATCTAACAGAGAATTGCCCTTGCCCTCCAATATTTCCAAGACATTATCCACTGCCTTCTGGCTGCGCGAGCCATCAATGTCTTGCTCTCTTAACTTCCTTATTTCATTATTCAAGAGTATGCGAATAAGGATTTTTAATTTCTCTTCGGAGAACTCCTTGAGAAGATTGTCAGGGGATATCCTAAGGAGTGCTTTACGTATAGTCTCTATGTCTTCTGTTGAGACAACATCCTCCTCTTGCACCTTGCTTATGCTGCCAGCAAATGGAAGAAGAAAGAAGGTGGCCATGGTAAATAAAGCCCCCCAAGGAGAAAATCCGGACTCTAAAACAACTGGCGATGTTCCAGCTGCCACGGCAGGATACGTTAGCGATCTGACTAAATCAATTATAGCGGGTATAAAACCGGAGATAGATGCGGCTATTCCGATCGGATTGGAAAGATTGCGAACAGGGTTTTCTAAGGCGCCTTTTACCTTATTTATAATAAACCGGCACTTCTCCGCGATTGCGTGCCGCAACTGTGCGAGCAATAACCGAACGCTGGTCGGTTCCGATGAGCCTTGTCCAACCACCTTGCTCCCGGGCGTAAACCTCTCCAGTGTGCTGCTCAATAAGGAAAAGAGGGCCTTCTTCAGTCGCAACCATAATCCTTGAATCTTTTTCCAAGATAATGATGCGTTCGATTTCAAACTGGCAACCCATCTTTGCCTACTTTCTTTCTCGTAAAGCTTGTTTTTAATTACTACAAACGCAACTAAGATGATTACTGCCACTAAAACCCCGTAGAGGGTAGTAGAATTAAAGAGGGTTGCCGAAGGGGGTCCGGTCGCCCAGGGATGAGAATAAGGTTCTTCGAATCTCGTCCATGCGTTACTCCCCGATAATATCCCCACAAAAGACGGCAGAAAACCGGATGTTTTCCTGAAGGCATCTCCCCCGCCTATCCCGCCGTCCGCGCTATCCTTATCCTTTGCCTCGCCTGATCCGCTGCCTGCGCCGTCTCCGCCCTTATGGCCGCCCTCGGAAGTCAAAGACTCCGAACCGGACCCGGGAACTTCGTTTTCCGCTACGATAACCCTGGCCTTATAGAAATAGCCTCCGGGAAGACCAAATAACAATGAAGGCAGCCCTATAGTCATTAATAGGCCTCTGTATATGCTCTTGGGGGTGTCATTCACGCCAGCCAAGATTGCATTATCTCCGTTTTCGGACATACCTGCAAAAACGTATACCCCGCCGTCCATGCTGATCAGTACATCACCCATTGTTAAGCTTCTCGGGGAAGAAATAACCCTGCCGTTCCTTATCCGGCCTTTAATCTCGGCTATCAAGGAATCTACTTTATCCTTCTCAATCCCCCTAAGCTCTGCGGAACTGCGTAATTCTTGGAGTTTGGCAGGATCCATCTGTTCCCGGGCCATGTCCAAGGCCTCTTCTGTTAAAACGCTAAGCTCAAACTTCGCGATATCTTCTTTGTTTGCCGCCGGGAAGATAACGGCATACACGGTACCGGGATTAACTCCATTGGCCTCGGCTATCCTGTTTATTACTTTGAAATTAAAACTGCCGTCTTCCGGATTCCAACCGCTGCCCAACTTATCTTCGCGCTGTAAGGATTTGATATCATCTCTTAAGCGCTCTAATTCTTTTCTCGCCTGCCGCTTATTGGAAGAAGTATATTTCTTGGCATAAGCGGCAATGATGCTCGTATCGATCTTCTGCCCCGGATGCCAAATATCCTTTATTCTGTCGACCCTGTTGGATACGCTTGCGGCATTGCTGACGTCTGACATTACGCCGCCAATGCCGCTTTCTGAATCTATTTCAATCCTGTTGGCAGCGAGAAAACTCTTTAAGGCAACTTCCCCTCTTACCAGGCTCAATAAGTTCATTAAGGGGATAGAGTTGATCTTATTCTCGGAAATATTGCATTCTTCCTTTAACCTCTCTATGGTATTTAATAACCCTTCCATCTCGCTGAGGCTTAGATAAGGAACTGCCATATATGCCGCGCCAAACGGATCCATATCCTCAGGCAAAACTGCGCTTAGCCTCTTGGCATTCATCTTGTTCTGGGCATTTTCCCACCTCTTAAAAGCCCCTCCCGTGACGTTGTTTACGCCCGGAATGCTGGAAAGAAGCGCTACCCCGTAGAGCTTAAGGTAAGGCAAGAAGAGCCTGGCCACCCTTTCAAGCCATTTTTTATGCTGCAGGCTGCGGGATGATTCTATAAAATTGCTGTGGAGTTGGTGATAGGCATCGTAGGCGGCAATCAAGCCTTTGGGGCCGTGGCCTGTTTTCTCCAACACAAGCCTTGCCAGGGCGTAAGGATCTGTCCCGTAAGAAATGGATGTTACCACATCCCTTATTTCCTCCTGGTCTATGGAGGAATCGACCTTATGCTCGGAGAAGGCTAAACCGACCAGCACCAATGCGTCTAATTCATACTTATCGTAGCCGCTAAAGAATACCTGGCAGGCTAATTCTAACGCCCGGTTCGAAGAAAATGCCTTCTGCGGATTTGCTCTCTCCTGGGCATTTAATTCAAATCCCAAGACATTGGCCAATGCCATCTGCTGAGCCACAGGCAGTTTTAAAATACGGGCAAATACCCCTAAGAAACCCTGCCCCCGCGGAGTAGCCAAAGGCCTGGCGTTAGGGGCCGGATTATTTACAAAACCGAAGGATGGTGTTTCCAATTCTTTTATCAAAGATTCGGCTTCTTCCTGGCTGGCATCAGTATCTTCCAAGGCCGAATCAAGCTCTTCCGCCAATGGAAGATCCGCGTCCTGCCTGACAGTAGAATCCTGCAGTCTTTCCGCCTCCAGGTCCCTTTGGGACTTAGAAGGTTGGAATTCCACGATAGCGTAGCGCGCCCTCTCTACCCCGCCATGGGCGATTGCTAAATCTATTTCCCTGGCGATCTGAAACAGGCGCCCAGCCACCTTTTCGGGGGCATCAGCGCTTAAAGCCGCTAATTCCTCCTTATAATCTACGGCGATGTTGCTTTCTCTGTCACCCAGGATCGTGATGTAAACCGGGCCGCCTTCTTCTCCGCCCAACCTGAATTGGCCTTTGTTGCGCGCGCGCTGAGTTAAATCGGTGATCCCGGCAAAACCCAAAATATGCACCGCGGTATCGTGCAATGCTGCTCCGCTCTCCCCGGCATCCTTTACAATACCGTCGAATCTCTTCAGACCGAAGAAATCTGCTCCGGTAGGATCGGTAACCACAATTACTATCTGTGCTTGCTTGTGTTTTTTGTTAACAATTCCGCTGATCTCGCGGGCTGCTACATCAACGTCATCGCCGCTAACCAACACTACCCCTTCTTCATGATTGTATTTGTTTAACTGCTCATTGCTGCCTTTGGCAATTACCGCCTTTAAAAACTTTGCCAGGAGCTTAGCGACAGTTTCGTCGGGAGCGTGCATCAATACCAAATCTGCCGGATTACTGACCAGGTTGGATAAAACCGTCTTCGCGAATTCGCTCATAGAAGAAGCGATATAAGAAACCCTCCGGACCCTGGGAGAATTGGCGTTGAGATACTGTTCGGTTGATATTAAGAACTGGTTCCTGAAACCGAGCCACCGCATCTCCAGGCTATCCCTTATTAAGGTGGCCGAGATGGCAACTATGCTCATGTGCTTGCGGAACATCGTAGTCAGGATATCTCCGAAGGTGGTCTCTTCGGTAATCCTGGGGCTAAAGGCATTATAGATATCGGTAAGTTTCTGTTCGTATCCTGCGCTTCCTTCAATTATGGCTTTGGTGAGCATCGCGGTAAGCATGGCAGATTGTTTGTGATCTCCTAAAATAGTGTTAACCAGCCTGCCGCCGCCGTTCTGGCTTATTTCATATACCCCCTGATAACTCGGATCCCTGTTCTTCAGAAGATAGAAGTCCCTCCCTTTAACAAGCAGGCGCACCTGAGCCCAGGCATTGCACCACTCCCTGAATTCCGCTCGGGTCATCTTTCTCAAAATAATCCTCACGGGCATCTCCGCCGTCTTCTTCATCTCCTCAAAGAGCCTGTCAATCTCAGAGGAATAACTCTCCCTGATAACTCTTATGAAAGGATTAGGTATCCTCAAGCTTCCAAGCTTTATGACGGGATTGCCGATTAAATTGGGCTTCCCTTCTTTTTCAATCCTCTCTTTCAACGCTTCGAGTCTTGCCTCCAAGGACTCTACAAACTCAGACTGTCTTTTTTCTGCGGAAGTCAATTCTCCTGCCTGGCGGTGATTCATGGATTTCAGCCTGACTGCGCCTGATACCCAGGCCTGCACCTCGTCAATTGTGGACATCATAATATCGTAAGGCATGCCTTCATACTCAAATACCCACGCCTTGTTTCTCGGCGTGCGCCCGTAATCGATATTCGCCCTGTGCCTGGCAGCCCCTTCATCGGTTACTACGATAAAGGCGTGACCGGAATCTCTTTTCTGATTCTTGGCAAATTGAGGGGGCACAAAACTGGTTCCATTGATATCGGCGGGGTCTTTCGCTTTATCTAATACAAATATTCCGGCGCCTTCCTGCATTATCAAAGAAACCAGTTCTGCTTCGGCAGAACCCTGGTTGAGTTCTCCGGAAGCATTTAACCCCAATATCTGGCTTACCAAATTAGACTTATGCACAAAATAAGCGCCGACATAAGTCCTGCCTTCCTCCTTGGCCAGCCTTAACCTGATTAAATGCCCTAACAACTCGGCAGAGGTCTTGCCGCTGCCCAACTCGCGGCCGATGGCAACCGCATCTCTCTTCATAGAAAGTTTTGCGCCGTAACTAGAGCCATAGAGGGCGGTCAAAACCACATGCACGAAGTGCTCCGGAACCAGTCTCAGGGAAGGGATTGTGCCATAGACGCCGGCGGCTATCTTTGCTATCTTCATGATAGCGCCTATTCTCTGCGTCGAGAAACGTCCCAGGACTTTGTTCAAAACGGTGTTCAGGCCTGCCATATCCGGCATGCTAGGCTCCTCGCCCCTGTATACCTGTTCAGCAATCCTGTAGACGAACTCGACAACGGGGTTGCTAAATTGCGTTCTCTCGGAAAGATTTGACGAGTTAATATTCCCGCGGTTGTCTACGGCGGGCTTCTCTGTTTTCATGGCGCCCGAATCTACGCCGTTTGTCGTAATCAAATCGCCTTCTCCGCTTGCCTCGTTAACGACAACGGCCGACCGGTTAACGGCGATGCTATTAGCATTCAAGGCGACCCCGTCGCCGTCTTCAAAAATAACCTCCTGGAGTATTTCGCTGAAAAGCAAATAACTGTTTGCTCCGCCGATAAAATAAGCAGGGAGCGCCAGGAGATTGGTAAGCGGGGAGACCATCTGTTCAAAAACCGCCTCTTCCAAGACCGGGCTTACAAAATACTGCGTAAGTATTGAATTTTTCCCGAGGACATTCTCGGAGCGGCTGCTGACCAGACTGAGGGAATTAACGGTATTCCCGATATTAGCGAACTTTATGTTCCTGACAATGCCGGTGAGCAACGGGCCGGCGGCAAAGAAGAATACGCCGTAAAGCACCCCTTGGGTATCGCTATAAGCCTCTATCAACATGTACCTGAAACCGGTAATTAAACCATGGCTCCAAATCGCATCCCAGCCATCGAGGTTATCCAAGACCTGGCCGGTAACAGGGTCTATGCCGTGGCTCTGGTTGGCAGGATCAAACTCTCCAATCAGGTCGCTTAACGCCGTCGCAAATACCTCTCCGAAAGAGGCGCGCCCGAAGTCGGAATTAAACAACAGGTTCAGGTAATGCGAACCTATTTCTATGGTGGGCTGGATCAGGGGGATAAAGAACATGGCGGACAGAAGCCTGAGGCTGGCGTCGCGCATGGCGAATATCCCGCCCCTTCCGATAAAATTAGACATGTTCCGCAGCACTCCGCTGGCGCCGATCCTCGCCCCCGCGCTAAAACCCTTGGCGCTATAGGCCTCGGCTGGCTCCGTGAACTTACCGGCAGTGGCATTTTTAATCAACGCCCAGGACAAATCTAATGCAACACCGATCAACGGGTACCTCAACAGATCCCAGGGATCCAGCTCTCCGAGCGTAAAACTGACATAATCCCTGTCTTCCATCATCCCGCTGATCTTATCGATATTCCCCTGACGGTCTTCCAGTTCCCCTGCAAGCTGGTCATACTGTGTCTGTTCGGCTTCGGTTATCCCTCCTACTTCTAATTCCTCTATGTCGCCTTCAATAATGCCCTTTATGATGGTATTAGAAAATATAGAAAGCGGGGCCCAGATGGGTATTAACAGGAACTTCGCGAATAAAAAGACTGTGGGGCCGGTGACGAGCGCGCCGTGGATCAAATTGAACCCTCCGGCATATTGGGAGCCTAACAAACGCCTTCCAGTCATGATCATCACGCGCGCAATCGCCGCCTCGACGAACCCGGCAATAAAAGCGTTCAGGAAATTGGATAATTCCAGATCCCCCTCTTCTCCCCAGTTAAGTGCCCAGAAATAATACACCAGGGTGCGGTTGACTCCTCCGAATGCGCCCCAGGCCAGGACAGACCACGGGCTCTGGCTTAATAAAGATGTCTTGGATAAAGACAACCAGCCGGCCTTGCCGAACAATTCCGGCAGGAAGGCTAAAGTTAGGCCGATCAAAGCCCCTAAGCCAAAGTGGTATTCGCTGTTTGTTATCTTCGATATCGCCAGATTAACGAGCTCTGCGGTGAGCGGCCAGGCGATGAACCTCCCCCGGCCTATGAATAAATCTGCGACGGTTGCCCCAAAAATCTTCGTTTTAGCAGTCCAACTAATCAAAGACGGGAGGAGATAGGTGGCGAACAAAACGGCTACCGGAACCGCGACCAAAATCACCAATGCTCCAACCCACCAACTGTAAGTCCCTTCCGGAAGAATGTTATATATTAAAAGATTTGCTAACTGCCCCAGGGCCATCCAAAGCGCCATTCTTCCAATCAAGGTCTTTCCCGCTAAAGAAAGGGCCTTCCCCATGAAAGAAGTATGGAACGGCAAAAGCGAAATAAAGATAGCTCCCACGGCAACAAGCGCGCCTATAGCAAAATTCTTAAAGTACTCACCTAAATTTTTCCCGAAATATTCGAAGCCCGCCTCTTCAGGATTTAGACCGGCTTTTAGCATGAAGACAAAATTAGCGTATTGTAATCCCAACTGCATCCCTGCGTGCAAAGAAAGGCTAAAAGCCTTACCAGCAGCTTTACGAAAAGCTTCTAATCCCGGCGAGAGCTTCTTCAGCCAGGCCAGATCGGTCTTGGTAGCCAGGCAATAAAGGCAATCCGCTGCCAGGACGACAAAATTAACCAGGGCGACCATGGCGGCAATACTAAACCATTCCGACCATCCAAACTCTGTGCCCGCTATCAGACTTACGACCTTGGCTCCGGTGGCGATAATAGCGCCCCGCACAATGGAAGAACCGGCGATCCACAATAACTGCAGGCCTATTCCTTTTTCAGCAGCTAAGCTGGCAGGGTTGAACAAGAATTTCAATACCCCCTGGATAAACGGCGAGGCATTTCCCGCTGTAACAGAAAGCAGCTTGAAAACCGAGCCCAAGACAGAGAATGCCGCGCCGAGGAGAAAATCTTTGCCTGCGGAACCGAGGAACTCGTTAAAAGTCACCGAGGTGCCGGAGGCTGCCGCGCTAATAAATCTAAACGCCATCCCCCAGGCGGCGAATTGCGTGCCGCTGTAAAACAGTCCTGACGCCAAAAGTCCGCCGGGTGCGAAAAACGGCATTGAAGCTACCGCGGCTAGGGCTATAAATGTCGCGCCCCACCTTTGTCCGTTTGACCAATCTGCGCAGGGGCCGCGCTCGCTCCATACAATCCCCCCGACCGTAAACCCTACTATAGCGGCGGTAAGCTCCAAAACTATAATGGTGCCGACGCCTAAGCTTGTCCCTGCCGTAACCGGGGCTAACAGTATCGCGATCGTCTCCACGGCTACAAACCCCGCAACCGACAAAGCTACCTGCCACCATTCGGCACCTCCTATTACCCACCGGAAATAGTCCCACTTATGCTCCTGGATGACATAGGATTCCAGCTGCTCATTCACCTGCAGCAGTTCCTGATAAGCCGACACCACAGAAGAGGCGCTATCGCCATGCCCCTGCATTGCCAGATTAACCAAGGCGGAATATAACCGCCCTGCTCCTGTGTATTCAAAGAACATCTGGTTGGAAGCCGCTCTTAAATTAGAAACCAAGACCTGCATATCAGGGGTAATTGCAAAAATACTTGCCATATGCACCTGGATATCCTGGTAGGATTGAAGCATCTCAGGCGTAACGGAAAGGTGGTATAGTTCGCTCTGCTGGATATCCTGGTAGAGTTGAAGCATCTCAGGCGTAACGGAAAGGTGGTATAGTTCGCTCTGCTGGATATCCTGGTAGAGTTGAAGCATCTCAGGCGTAACGGAAAGGTGGTATAGTTCGCTCTGCTGGATATCCTGGTAGAGTTGAAGCATCTCAGGCGTAACGGAAAGGTGGTATTGTGTGCTCGCAATCAAGTCTAACGCCAATTTCCCTGCCGCGTCATTGTCAAAATCAGAATCCGCAGAATTAACCATAACCCATCCAAAATCCAAATGAACGAATCCCCCTGCAACTAATTCCTGCACGAACTCTACGCATTTGCTGACGTAAACCAGAGGATCGTCAAATACGGCAGGGGTATAATCGCTGCCTTCGCCTTCAGACATAAAGAGCGCTATCCCCTGCTGCACCTCAATCATATAACTTTTTGTTTTTCCCGCGTCAAATGCGCCGTCAGTGGTGAAGTAGCTGGTGCCGTTGTCCTGGTCATAAGATACAAATGCCTCTTGCATTTGAGATGAGAAGCTGAATTCAGGGTTCTCAAACTGCACATTCTTGATATCCCAGCTCCAGGTATCCTTGCCTTCATCTTCGCTGTAGGCAAAGGTCCAGCCGTAGATATCCAATGTCTGCAGGAAATCGATGGTTGCAGCGAAGAACTCGGGCAGGGTCTTATAGGTGTTGGGCTTGTAACCCGTTACGGCCGCGGAAGCGGCAAATGAGGCCTCTCCACCGGTGCCATCCTCCCCGCCGAATAAGCGAATCATAATCATGGTGTCAACGGCCTTATCCGCGTCAAATGCGCCGTCAGTGGTGAAGTAGCTGGTGCCGTTGGCTAAATCGGCAGCCACGGCTTCAGCCATAAATTCTTCCGGCCAGCTGAATTTGGAGTTCTCAAACTGCACATTCTTGATATCCCAGCTCCAGGTATCCTTGCCTTCATCTTCGCTGTAGGCAAAGGTCCAGCCGTAGATATCCAATGTCTGCAGGAAATCGATGGTTGCAGCGAAGAACTCGGGCAGGGTCTTATAGGTGTTGGGCTTGTAACCCGTTACGGCCGCGGAAGCGGCAAATGAGGCCTCTCCACCGGTGCCATCCTCCCCGCCGAATAAGCGAATCATAATCATGGTGTCAACGGCCTTATCCGCGTCAAATGCGCCGTCAGTGGTGAAGTAGCTGGTGCCGTTGGCTAAATCGGCAGCCACGGCTTCAGCCATAAATTCTTCCGGCCAGCTGAATTCAGGGTTCTCAAACTGCACATTCTTGATATCCCAGCTCCAGGTATCCTTGCCTTCATCTTCGCTGTAGGCAAAGGTCCAGCCGTAGATGTCCATCATTTCAAATAAAGAATACGCCGCAACGATATAATCACTGAAATTATCATAAACCGCTGCATTCTCTAAGGTATCGGCCTGATCCTGAGCCCCATCTCCCGTAGCTATAGAAGCGGCATCCCCCTGAATTGCATCTATGGCGCCCTGCAATTTAATCAAGAAGTCCCTGGCCGCCCCTTCGTTGAAACTTCCGTCGGGATTGACAAAGGGATGGCTGGCTCCGTCCGGAGAATACGCCATAAGACTATCGACCTGATCCTGGGCGAATGAGAAATCAGGGTCAGTGAAATCAACAGAACTAATATCCGACCAGGAAGCAGAAACAGTGTCCTCTCCGACCAAATCCGATGCATCAAATTGAGCATTGTCAAGGATAAGGTAATAAGTATCGTTTAATAAAACCACGGTTCCGCTTAACAGAGGGCTGTCGCTGGCCCCGTCAAGAAGAGTCATTTCTCCATAGCTAGCTACGTCATACCAGAGACCGTCTTCCCCTTTTTCAAATATCATCCCATCGATGTAATTAATTCTCGTGCCAGCGGGAGCCGCGCTTAAATCTATTACCTCGCCGTCCCCCAAGGTTGCGCCGTCTGCCTTAACGATAGAACTTATCCCCGCCCTGGAGGTAGCGTCAAATAACACGCCGTCGTCAACCGCCTGATCAATAACCGCATCTCTTTCTGCGATAGCTTGCGTGACTTGCGTATAAGCGGTATAAATATCGGAAGAACCGCTTATCGCTTCAATCTCGCTGGAAGAAAAGACTTCCGGATTTTCAGCAATGAGCCTAAAGGTATAATCCGCCAGCATATAATCCGCTATGGTCGCGACGACCTCGTCTCTACCAGCACCTTCCAGGATAGACGTAAGATACGCGCTCCTGGAAACGAGCGCATTCAGATCCGCCGCGCTCAACGTGAGCCCGTCGCTCTCCGTGGCACCTTCGGTGGTGCCTGAAACGATATTTGCAATCTCTTCATCTACAATGCTTTCGGCCACATCTTCGGGGATACCGCGCCCCACCAGGTAATCAACCAGACCGTCCTTTATTGAAGCTAAGTACGCGGCATTATCTTCAAATTGCTGGAAGGCCTCACCCTGGTAGGCGTCATAAGGTATGGCATTCGCATCAACGCCGGTTAAATCCAGATTGGAAGAAGAAACTAATTGACCGTCGCTGGTAACGGCAAAACCGTTCGGATCGATATATATGATGTCCAGGGAGTCTCCCTTGACGTATTGCCCCGTGGTGCTGACGCTGTCGTATGTTACGGCATCAGGCGTGCCCGCATACCATGTCTCCTCTACTATTTCATATGAATCGCAATAGTCGCTGGTAACGCTTACTGTTATCGGGGCCTGCTCTGCCAGAACCGAAAAGTCAAAGCCCGCCAAGTTTTCAGCTTCCATATAATATAACCCGCCGTCAGCCGCAGCTACCAACACCATCGTGGCTCCCGTATATTCGTATGTAACGGCGTCGACAACTTTTACCACAGAAATAACTCTTACCGTATTACCGTAACTCACCCAGGTAGAAGAGTCGTTCGGGTCAAACGTTACCCCTTCGATAGTCTCTCCAACCAGAAGCCCTGAGGGCACATTGTAGCCATTGTAAACAGGAGCTATCGCGCTTTCCAGGCCGGCATCATCATACAAATCTACCCAGATATAACCGTATGCATCCACATAATAATCGCTTCCCAAGGTAACCGTAGCATAGAATTCGTATTCTTCGGCAGGGATATCCAGGCCGTATTCTTCATAATAAGGCGCATAATAAGAAATATCGCCTATGTCCATGCCTGCGGGCAACACGACATCGCTAACCTCCAGATATATTACGTCGCCATTATCATTGTGGAAATCGACAACTAGATAGACATTCTGATTGCCTTCCCCATCCATTGCCACAACCTTACCGAATATCACCCTGCCGCTTAGATCCGAACCGTTTTGCCCCTCTGCAACAACGGTGCTGCTCGCCATCTCGCCGTCAGAATTAGGACGGTAAATACTGCTCCCGGATACAATAAAACCTTTAATTTCAATATCTTCCGTATATTCTGGCAGTGTTTTAACGTCAATCCCAAGCACATTTTCGGCAGCCGTAAAATACACCGTGCCGCCAAAATCAAAGGCGACCATATTAGTGCCGGGTACATAACCGAGTATCGCTCCATCCAGAGCTTCGTTTTCGTTCGTGCCTGCATATACAAAGGCATCTCCTTCGACTGTAAATAATGGCACGCCATAAGGTATCCTTGCTACGACATCACTGTCAGCGGATTGCTCGATGGATAAGACTGTGCCTGTAAAAACCCATGTCTCTGAAGATGGCTCTCCGCTGGGATCCAGGGAAAGCAGGTCGGTGATGTCTCTATTCTGGGAAATGGACCAAATCTGGCCGCTTTCCCTTATCTCTATGGCCTCAAAGTGGCCGCCTTCAAGGGTTTCTACATAAATAATGGCCTTAAAGCCGGCTTCCTGGCTTGCAAGGGCTTCAGGCAACATGTCCATCTCGGCTACATAGAAAGAGGTCCCTTTCAAGAATTCGTTAAGAACCGCCTTTACCGCAGCCATAGAAACCAAATCTCCAGGCTGAATATCGGAATAAGCATTATCGTAATTGGCAAAGGCACTTCTTACCTGTTCTTCGGAAACAGGTATACCGAGGTTATTGAGCAATGTCGTGGTGCTTTCTATTGAGCAGGGCGTGGCGCCTGCTGCGCCTGCTAAAGAATCAACCGCTCCAGGGCCAAGATTATCCACCTGCCACGGTAGGTTCTGGCCTGGAGCGGTCAAAATATCGGTTAGATTAGTATTAAGGTTATAAAAAGACAGAGTCGGTCCGTTTGCATTGGCAGTATTACCAACGTTGGAACCGCTGAATGGAGTAGTAATAGCGGGATTTACGAAGGGATTTATCGTGGAGTCGTAAGTCGGAGGACCGGTCGTAAATATGCTTTCCCCTATTATATTATTAAAAGGATTAAAATCATTATTTAAGGACCATGATATTGCCTTGATATAGCCATCCGTGCCTGTGCCTGCTGCTGCTAACAGCGGCTGGCCGTATTGGCTGTAGCCTGCTACTATAACAGTATAATTTGCTGCGGCTGCCCCCTCCATAGGCGGCAGAGTCCCGTTTGCAGGAAGCTCCGGAACTCCTTCGCCTAAGGCTTCGATTTTCACATTTAATACCAGTTCTGCCAATAAGATATTGATTATATTATTAAACAGGTTTGCGGCATTGGCCGAAATATCAAGCATATCCACGGGGATATCAGTGTCAGTTGTCTCAGCAGATATAATATTGCTCCATATAAAGCCGGTTAATTTCTGGGCATCAGAAGGAGAAAGCACCTCAACCGTATCAGCTGTAGCTTGAGCCGGTGCGGTTACTATATTATCAGCTTCTATTTGGGGATTCAGGACATCTAAAGCGGCGTCTAATTCATCAATCTGCATATCTCCTGTTTCTATGCTATAAGCTACTTTAAGGGCATCGGCAATCATATCATCGCCAAACACCCCTAATTCGTTTACGGTAGTCAAAAAAGTTATGGTATTACCTATATTACTAAAACCGCCGCCAATCTGGACAGCTCCGTATACCACACCGGCTGCTACCAGGCGCTCCTGGCTGCTGAACTCCTGCCCCTTTGACTCTGCCACCTCTACAACCGCTTCCGATAGAGTCTCGACATCCGCTTTTCCGCTGGCTACCAAAATATCGGTAAAAGCCACTAATTGCTGGGAAGTAATCTCCCCTGACTCTAAATTATTAAAACAGGCTGCTACAATATCTACTGTCTGTTGAAGGCTAATCTCATTGGTGTTTATGGCAGCCGTCATCTCTGGGGTAAAGGAGAATCCTGTCGCAGGAGTCGCCTCAACGGCCTTAGCCGTCAAGGCAGATATCGTATCCTTCAGGGATTTACCGGACTGCAAGGTGGCTGCTATGTCCTTAACACTGACCCCCAATTCCACGCAGTTGCTGATCACGGCTGTCAGCTGCTTGAATTCTTCGCTGTTGAGGTTGGTTTCACTTGCATACTTGAGGCTCGTCTCTACCAGGACCTTTAATTCGGTATCGGAGACATCTAATGCCGCAATGGACTTAACCCAACCTTCTACCGCTTCTATGCTGAGAGTATTTAGGTAAGGCATCAGGTTGGCGTTAACATTATCCACGAATTTCTGGTAAGTGGCAGGGTCTGCGGTATAAATTGAAACGCATATGGCCTCCCATTGCTGCTTGACATCCGCAGATACGTTAACGGTTATCTCAGGGACATCTATGTTTATATTAGGGGTTTCAAAGTTAATCCTGTAGCTTACGGGGATATATAATCCGCCGCCATTAACGTCTACCGGGGTCCAGGCGTAGGCGCTGGGAATAAGGAAAGACGTTAACCCCTCGATTATTTTATGGAAGATGTTCTTTGGCCCGCTGGCCTGCTGGGACATTGCTGAAGCGGATTGCTCGCTTAGCGGAGGCAGGTAAAAATTATAGTCTGCCCTGGCTGCCCAGGTGACCTCGGAAAAACCGAAGACCCCTGCGATTGTCAGGGCTATAATCTTCAACCATAATTTTTCCCGCCAGTTAATCATTAGAGTCTACTCTCCAAAAATAAAAAAACCGGCTCACCTTGCCTCTGGTAATCCGGCTGTCATTATTCTTTGAAACTATTCCCGAGTTTCTCAATTCCGTGGCTTTTAATCCGTGGCTTATCATAATTTAATCCGTGGCTTAAAAATTCAATTTAAGTACTTTACAAAAGTTTTTACAAACACCTCAAATAAAAATCTAGTTCGCTTGCAACTCACTAGATCTAAGACACCTTAAGTATACTTAATTAATATATAAATGTCAAGGAAATAAAGCCAACTTTTGATTCTGTTAACAGGGACGGTTCTTAAGGTGAAGCTAACCTGTCCCTATTATAACTTTTCCTCCCTGTAATTACGCATATATTCGCGCATATATTCTTTGCGCTGTTCCTTATGAGAATCCTCATATTCCTTCAGTTCTTTATTATGGGTGGTTTTCCAGAGTTTATTATAACGTTTACGCTTATCCTTCCAGGCAGATTCTTGGTCAAAATACTTAAAATACTCAGGATTTCTGGCGCGCCAGTCTCGTTCATTTTGTACTTGCCTCTTTTTCTGACATTCCGGCCTGGAGCAAACCTGCTGATCAGGCCGGTATTTGCTAGGTTTGAATTCTTGCTTACATATTTTACACTGCATAAAAGCATTATATAACATAGAAGAGGCGATTTGTCAATTGGTAATTTCAAATTAAAAACCGTATCAAACCGTATCAAATAAGATTAAAATTATTATTTGGTGGGAATTGAAGAATTGATTAGGGCGCCTGCAAGAGCGTAGGGCTCTCAAAAATCAATTGTCATAAGAACTCATCAAAAAGCACTACCAGAAGAAATGTCTAATAATCATATTTAAGGGTTCTTACTCCAATATCAAGCTCAAAAGTGAAATTAAATAACTGTATCAATCCGTATCAAAAAAACACTTGACAAATTCAATTTGTTCATTTATACTTATCAATGCTTTCTCTCTAAAGGTAGCGCAGCCTAAAAAGAGAACTCAAACGAGGGTTTGGATGACTAAATCAAGCTTGGCTTTAATCTTGGTGCTTCTGCTAATCTCGAACCATATTGTTCCTCTTACGGTTCATGCCCAAACCTTGCCCTTATCCACAGAATATCTGGGTTTCATTGAAAACAAAATTAATGACTCTTTCAAGTATCCCCAAGAAGCAAGATTAAAAGGCTGGGAGGGAATAGCCAAAGTTAGATTCACCATCTCTGCAGATGGCCGCATAAAAGATATTGACGTTGTTGAGTCGTCTGGTTACCCCCTCCTTGACGCAGCAGCAATCTTAGCGATAAAAGATGCCAGCCCATACCCATTCCCTGCCGATTTCTCCGGAGAAGAGCTCCAGATAACCGTGCCGGTAGACTATCGCCAGATAGAGCCATACCAGAAAAAGGTTAATGCCTATAGCTATACCCCCATAAGGGAGCTGGCGGAAAAGCTGGATAAAGCCGCTGCTGCCCAACAATCATTACCTGCTCTTGAAAAGATAAGGCCCAAGCAACCCGCTCCGTTAGAGTTTCCGCAAGAAAGTGCGCCTGAAGAGCCCTACATAGATGTTAAAAACGATGCGGCGGAAATGATGGCAAGAGAGTTTGTCAGCGAAGCCCAAAAATCAGGCCAAACGCCACTGCCTGCAGTCAAATCCGAAAGCCTGGATAACCTGCTCAGCATTGCTGTAAAGAATAACCAACCTACCAAGGTCGCTGGAGAAGAAATCGCCCTTGCCGAGCTTAAGGTAGCGGAGGCGCAACGGGAATTGTACCCCTCCCTGAAACTCTCCAATTATTACACCTACGGAGACGTTTACAGCGTAGACTATGAAGAAACCGAAACCAAGGTCCAGGTAGAACAGCCGATTGATTATAACCGGCAATTGAGGGATACCGTAACTCAGGCAGTGTCAAACCTTCAGATAACCAAAAAGAACTACGACCGCTTAAAGCTCGATGTCATAAACAAAACTGAGGTCGCCTATTATAATTTTGTATCCGCAAAGATGCACCTTGCTCAAAAAAGGCTCCTGGAGCAGGAAGCAAAAGATCTCCTGGTAAAGATCGAAAAGCTATCCCAGGCAGGCATGATAATACCGCTAGAGGCAAATAGCGCCAGGTCCTGGTTCAACCAGCTAAAACTCCAAACCCAAAGCATTGACCAGGAAGTCCTTATGGCGGAGTTGACCCTCAAGCAGGTGTTAAACGTAAAGGAACTCCCGGCTATTGAATCTGGGGCGCTGCAGGCACAAAAACTGAACCTGGATCTAGATAACTGCCTGAATACGGCTTTGTCTTACAGGCCGGAGATATACCTCAGCCAACTGCTGGTTAAATTCAACCAGTACGGAAAGAAAATCGAGAAGGACAAGGACGGCTTCAATATGAACCTTATCGGCTCTTATGGTTTCTATTCAGGCCATTACCTGACAGAGCCGTGGAAAAACGCCAGCAACTGGTATGCGGGGTTTAAGGTTACCAAGCCTTTCGGCCCGAGCACCCTGAATGCCTCATATACCAGCGAACGCACTGAGCCGCGTTTCGGGCAAACCTCTCCTACCGGATCTTCTACTGCAAGCGGGGAATTCGCCTTTTTTGACGATATAAAACGGCTTTCTGACCAGAAGAAATCCGACATTGACTTGCGCCGCTCTTTAAGCGATTTTGACGAGACCTTCAAAACCATCAATTTTGAGGTCCAGGATGCCTTTCTTAAGTACGAAAAGGCCTTTATGCAGCTTAATACTGCCGAAGAAGAGATGCGCTTCCGTAGAAATGAAGTAGACCTTATTAAAACCCGCGCCCTGGTAGGAGAAGGTAACCTTTCAGGCACTATGGAATCTATATATCATTTATCAGAGGCCCATACCCGTTATATTCAATCTTTAGCTAATTATTACCTCTCTCTAGCTACCCTCAAAAAAGCCTGCGGATACGGTTTAAACGTCTAATTTAAATAAATTTTTAACTTATTTTAATTAATTTAATTATGATACGGTATGATATTGTTTTATTTTTCAATAAATTACTTAAATTAACAATAAAGCGGCCTTCTGCATTGTCTGTGACATCCTATCTTTTATAAGACACTTTCCAGATTGAGTAGGAAAACGTCTCTGCCTTAGGAAGAAGACAGTTTTCGCTTTAGGGAGGAAAACTTCTCTTTGATAATGTTAATGGAATCAAAAGTTAGATTTTTACCTTGAAACTTCTATAGTTATAAGGTATATTTTAAGTGTAGTTCGAGATTTTTTTTGCTCTTTTATTAAGAACTTTTTTAAAGTGTTGATTAATCCTCTCGATAAAGCCAAACCCGTCGTAAGGCGGGGACGGAAAGCCACGGATCGATTGGGGTTGGAAG
>JBAZNT010000013.1:0-44697 GCA_041649115.1 Candidatus Omnitrophota bacterium
GGATGGTGGCTACCGCAGCGGAAATGCAGGTCGCCATCATCGCCGCCCCGAAATCCATCCCGGTCTGCGAGATCATCGCGGGGTTTACGAAGATAATGTAGGCCATTGCCATAAAGGTTGTCAGGCCCGCGATTACCTCGGTGCGGATGGTGGTGTTAAGACTTTTTAGCTTAAAAAGACGCTCTATCAACCTTAACATCGCGCTCCCTTTTATATGGCGGAAGGCAGAGGATTTGAGCCTCCGGTCGTCTTGCGATAACAACGGTTCTCGAGGCCACCGCGTTCAACCGCCCCGCCAACTCTCCTTTAAATCAAGCGGAGCGAATCCTTGCGGGTTGCGGATGCTCCGAATCCAGGAGTCCGGCTTCTACATGACCTCCCTAAATGATACTTGTCAATCTGGCTAGGTCTTTATGCCGACCCTTTCGGAAAAATTTGTTCTGTTTAATAATATTTTTATGTTATTTTCGTTAAAATACTTATCGGCTGCATATCGCGCTCCATTCCAACAACCATAATTATCCAATATAATTACCCCCTTAGGCTGCAATCTGGGAAAGGCATGGCAAAGCCCATGGTATTCGGACTGGAACCAATCGGTATCAATGCGAAGCAACGAAATCTTCTCAGGTAAAAATTTCGGGACCGTATCTTCAACCCTCCCCTTAATAAAAATAAGCTTATCCTCGGGGTAGCCGGTAGAAAACATATTTCTTTTCACTTCTTCAAGCGGCGCAATCATCCTGGCCTCACGCTCAGCCATTAATTCTCTGGCCGGCCTGCCGTCAAAGGTAACATCTACGTCGTCCGGGATGGTCATGCCTTCATAGGTATCAAAAAGATATATCTTTTTACCCGTATTCTTTAATTTCAAAAGAGTCAAGGCGATAAGCATGCAACTGCCGCCTCTCCAGACCCCGCATTCCACGATATCTCCCGGGATATCGTTATAAACAATGTATTCTATGGCCTTATAGCTAGAATACATTTTTTGAGTGGTGTTAAAACTAAATTTTTTACATTTCCGATAAAACGACAGGAAATCCTTATCGGTTATATCCAGGAAATTGTCGAAGTGCTCCCTGTCTTCAAACAAATTCACAGCAACATATCCTAATCTTGTCAATACCGGATTAACAAATTTGTTAATTAGAGCCTTTTTCACTTAAAATTTTATCGCAAATATTAAAATTTGCTAACTGGCGGAGAGTGGAGGATTTGAACCTCCGGTCGTCTTACGACGACAACGGTTTTCGAGACCGCCGCATTCAACCGCTCTGCCAACTCTCCGAATCTATGCGCCGGCTCACCGGAGGCTCGCCGGTATCCGCTTTTCTCCGTTGTTATAAAAAACTGTCTTTCTGGTTTTCTCGCTAGCGGCATAAAAACTGGATAAAAGGACCTGTCCCCTTTATTGCGCACTCGCGCTCGCTACGCCCCTTGGCGGGCCGTTTAACGCTCGCTTGAGTGCCGCTGGAATTTTCCTTGTCATCATGCACTGGCTCGGGCAGAGCCTCGCCAGTACCGTTTTTTCTTTTCTAAATGTTGCGAGAAAACTATAAGAATATAGTTTTCTCGCCAATGGTAGAAAAAACGGAGGAGGAAGGATTCGAACCCTCGGAGACCTTGCGGCCTCAACGGTTTTCAAGACCGCCGCATTCAACCGCTCTGCCACTCCTCCGGTCGCCGTAACTCCTTGGTTTTCTAAATCATAACATCAATTAACTGGCTTGTCAATTTAAAGGAAGAGCTGGCGGAAAACCGCCTTAAACATCGAGGATGCAATCTGGAAGGAATTCTCCAGGAAATCTACTACGGAGAACTTATTGAAGATAAAGCCCAGGATTAAAGCCAGCAGGAAGACGTTGAGGATATAGATAAAAGAAAATCCGAAGACGTAATTTGACTTCAGGAAATCGCCTTTTTTGCCGCGGATGGTCTTGGCGCTGAATATCAGGTGGAGGGCGATGGTCAGGCCGAACAGGAAAACAAAATATCCGACGGTATCCTTGAGCTGGAATATGTAAAACAGCGCCACAAATGCCAGAAACAGGACTATAGTGTAGATAGGCAAAAGGTACGGCGCAACCCTCACCAGGGGCTTGAAGAAATTAAACAAAAGTTCCACCAGGCGATAACCCCGGTTATAGATGACCGCCGGCTCCCAGACAAAAAGATAAAACAAAAGCATGCTTATTACGCCGGACCAGAAATAACGCTGATACTCCGATTCAATCAATCCTAATTCAGACAGGAAGGAACGCGAGAATGAATATACAAAAACCAGCATTACCACACCAAGGAACAGCTTCAGGAGGCCGAACATCCTGCTGCCGAAGGTGCTGAACTTGGCCTTAAAGGTGTCGATGTTGGTATCCAGCAGATTAGGGGATTCTTTCTCTTCCATCTAAGTATGGCCTCAAGGGCGGCGGGATAACCACTGAGCCGTCCTTCTGTTGATAATTCTCGAGGAGTGCCACCAGCGTGCGTGCCATGGCGATTCCTGAGCCGTTTAGGGTATGCACAAAATCAACCTTTTTGTTGTCTTTGCGGCGGAATTTTATGTTTGCGCGGCGGGCCTGGAAGGCCTCGAAATTGCTGCAGCTTGAAACCTCCAGCCACTTATCCATGCCGGCGGCATAGGCCTCCAGGTCATAGCACTTGCTTGCGGCAAAGCTCAAATCCTGCGTTGCCAGCATCACTACCCTATAAGGCAGCCCTAACAACTGTAGAACGCTCTCTGCGTTACCGACCAGTTTCTCCAACTCCTCATAAGACGCATCCGGATGCACAAACTTCACCATCTCTACCTTATCAAACTGATGCACGCGCACCAGGCCCTTGGTATCCTTGCCGTAGGAACCCGCTTCTCTCCTGAAACAGGCAGTATAGGCGGTATAATAAACCGGCAGGTCCTGCTCCTCTAGTATTTCATCGCGGAAGATATTGGTCACCGGGACCTCGGCGGTAGGGATCAAAAACAAATCATCGTCCTTGAGCCGGTACATATCCTCCTCAAGCTTGGGCAGCTGGCCGGTGCCGGTCATAGAGGCGCGGTTTACCAAAAAAGGCGGGAATACCTCGGTGTAACCGTGCTTTGAGGTATGCAAATCAAGCATAAAATTTATAAGAGCGCGCTCAAGCCTAGCGCCCCAGCCTTTGTAAAGTATGAAATTGGAGGTAGTGATCTTTGCCGCGCGCTGAAAATCAATAATATCCAGCTTCTGGCTAATCTCTATGTGGGTGACGGGTTTAAAATCAAGCTTTGGCTTCTCGCCCCAGGAACGCACTATCTTATTGGAGGAAGGGTCTCCGCGCGGAATAGATGCATGGGGGATATTCGGAATGGTCAATATCAATTTATCGAGTTGGGCGCCGAATCCCCTTAATTCCTCCTCCAGCTTATCAATCCTCTTGGCAATATCCTTCATGGAGGAAATCTTCTCTTTGGCGTCCTTCTTATTTTTCAGGAGCGCGCTTATCTCGTCATTGGCCTTATTCTTTTGGGCACGCAGATCCTCTAATTCCCCTAAGGCGCGGCGCCTGGCATCGTCGAGCCTCAGGAGGCTACCGAGATCAAGCTTGAGATTGCGTTCCAGGAGAGATTTTTCAACCAATCCCTGATTTTCCCTGATAAACTTTATGTCTAACATATCTTACCGGAGAATCCGCAGAAACTGTTCCCGTAGTTGGTTGCCCAATTGCAAACCAGTACGGCTGTTTCTGCTTTTGATGATTATCCCTTAATCACTCCTAACGGCCTCATCCGGCATACGCGTTTGGAGATGCCGGCATTATGCACCACGCTGACCACATCATTGACGTCCTTATATGCCTGGGGCGCCTCCTCCGCAATGGTGCCGCGTCCCGATGCCTTGACTATTATACCCTTAGATTCCAGTTCTTTCAACAAGGCATTTGCGTTAACGGAACGCGCCGCTTGAGTGCGGGATTTTACCCTGCCCGCTCCGTGGCAGGTGCTGCCGAACGTCTCATCCATTGCCCTCTGGGTCCCTACCAAAAGATACGAATTCCTCCCCATATCCCCTGGTATAATTACCGGCTGGCCTATCTTTCTGTATCTTTCGGGAAAGGCAGGGTGCCCTGGACCAAATGCCCGGGTAGCGCCCTTGCGGTGTACGCACAAAAGCTTCTCTTTACCTCCTACGGTGTATTTCTCAAGCTTTGCGATGTTATGGGCTACGTCGTATATCAGCCTCATCCCCATCCTTTCCCAGGGCTCCCCTAATACGCGCTCAAATGACTTGCGCACTAGATACATCAGGCACTGCCGGTTTGCCCAGGCGTAATTTGCAGCGCATTTCATTGCAGCCAAGTACGCCCTCCCCTCGGCAGAATTGACCGGAGCGCAGGCAAGCTGGCGGTCTGGGACGTTAATCTTGTATTTGTCCAGGCAATGAACCATGCCCCTGACATACTCGTCGCAGACCTGATACCCCAGGCCGCGCGAGCCGGAATGGATCATCACGGTAATCTGGCCTAAATCCAAGCCCAGGGCATCGCAGGCATCGCGGTCATAGAGTTGTTCTATTGCCTGTATCTCCAGGAAGTGGTTGCCTGAACCGAGCGTTCCGGCCTGCGCCTTGCCCCTTTCGTACGCCCTGTCTGAAACGGCATCAGGGTCAGCGCCTGCTATAGCGCCTCTCTCCTCAGTGCATTCCAGGTCATCATCGGTACCATAACCCTTTTCTACCGCCCATCCGGCGCCCTTTACCAGGATTTCTCTCTCCTCGCGCGGGCTTACCCTAATATCCCCCTTAGAACCTACTCCTGCCGGTATATCATTAAATAAAGCCCGGGTAAACGCCTCTATCTTATCCTTGATATCTTCGTAGCGCAGGTTCGTCTGTATCAGGCGGACGCCGCAGTTAATATCGTAGCCAACGCCCCCGGGAGAAACCACCCCTCCCTCTTCAATATCCGTTGCCGCTACCCCTCCTATGGCAAAACCGTATCCCCAGTGGATATCCGGCATTGCCAGGGAGGCGCCTACGATACCGGGCAAGAACGCGACATTTGCTACTTGCTCCAGCGCCTTATCCTGCCTGATGTCTTTAAGAAGCCCTTCATCGGCGTAGATTATGCCCGGCACGCGCATCCCGGGCCTGTAGGATTTCGGGATACGCCAGCGGTAATCGTCAATCTTCTCCAATTTCCCCTGCCAGAGCTCAGACATCTAAAATTACCTCTGCCTGCCACCCCTCTGCGGAATTTTTTAATTTTAATCCGTGGTAAGTAGCAGCTTTGATTTCCTTATCCAACCCGAATCCCCCCGCATCCTCCCCTACAGCAAATGCCTCAATTTCCTTCTCGCCAATCCTGATTATCCTGAAATCGGTAAACACCAATCCCTTGGCAGATGATAAAGAGAGCAGTTCGTTTAGCCAGCTAATAAACAACTCGTCTAATGTGTCGGCTTTTTGCATAACGGGGAGCGTTTCTTTCTTGAGGCCTTTAACGGAGGGTTTCTTCTTTGCGGAGATTTTAAAAAGCGCGAGCGCTGTATTCCTGAATAGACCTGCGAGGTCCTTGCTATTTACGCGCAGCGCAAGGTCTGCGGTGTGTTCGATAATCTCGTAATTCTTCACCGGCGGATGGAATTGGTGGGCCACGAAGGAGTCGAACCTTCGACCTTGTCCTTAAGAGGGACCTGCTCTACCAATTGAGCTAGTGGCCCGAATTTAACTGCTACCCACTGGCGCATCCCTTAATTCAAAGACACTTTCCAGATTTACTGGTAAAACGTCTCCGCTTTGAGGAGGAAAACGTCTCTGTATTGTAACAAATACTGGGAGGATTTGCAAGAGGCCGTTGCATACCGCTGTGCCTGCGCGCCCGAGTGGAGTCGAACCACCAATACCCAGTTCCGAAGACTGGTGCCTTATCCATTAGGCGACGGGCGCTATTCTATTTAGATTATCTCGCAGTTCTCGCCCAACAGCGACTTGATCTTTCTGAGCTTTGCCTCCGGGACCATGCGCAGTTTAAGCTGTGCGCTGCTGCGCACCGGAGAATTAAGCTGTATCTTGTCAGGATTTATCCTCTCGGCCGCCTCTTTTATCCTCTTGATGTGCCGCAGGTCGTCGTTTACCCCGCTTACCAACATTACCTCTAACCAGATTTTACCGCGGTACTCCTGCCTTAAGGCCTCCAACCCCCTGATTATATCTTCTATCTTTACCGTGGGAAAAGGCCGGTCAATCCTGGCAAAAACCGCATCGGTAGCGGCATCCAAAGAAGGGACTATGAGGTCGGCCTCTCTTATATCTCTGCGTACGAGAGGGTCGCTAAGAAGCGAGGCATTGGTGATTACCGCCAAAGGCACGGTAGTAAGTTTCTTTATCTGGGAAATAAGCTCTCCGATTTTTATGTTAAGGGTGGGTTCTCCGGAGCCTGAAATCGTAATGTAGCTTAGGGTTTTTGCCTGCCCGGGGTTATTTTCCAGCCAGGACCTCAGCTCTTCTATGACCTCGCGGATATCTATATATTCCCTGCGTTCCGAGGTCTTTATGCTCGCTGTCTGTAGCTGGCAGTAAATACAGTCAAAAGAACAGACCTTATAGGGGGTCAGGCTCAACCCTAAAGAAAGACCCAAGCGCCTTGATTTTACCGGACCGTAAAGGTGCTTCATGATAAAAAATAAAAAACCCCACCTCTCTTAGATTTTAGCTTATTCAAGATGGGGTTTATGCAGCTTATTTTACCTCAATGGTGCAGTTGTGGCTGCCGAAGGAATTCGCAACACAGCTCTTGCAGCGAGGGTCATTGGCCCAGGCACCGTCCACTAGAAACTTATATTCGTGCCTACCGGGTTTCAGGCCTACCTTAATTGCCCAGTTCCCCTTAGAATCCTTTTTGGCGCAAAGCGAACCGGTATCCCAGTTGTTGAAGCTGCCGGCTAAATTGACTTTTTTAGCCTGAGGTGCAAAAAATTTGAATTCCGTGGCTTTAACTTTACAAATTTTTGCCATGCCCCTCCTCCTTTTTTTATACCCTATCTATGTTATATCAGCCCGATAACAGTGTCAAGATTTTTTACACTGCCACAACGGCGATTCTACTCTTATCAGCGAGCTTAATGCTGGCTGCCTTGTCTATGAAAAGGGTCTTGCCGCTTTCAATCGCCAGGCAACGCCCGCCTGAGGATAGGAGCCTTTTGACGGTATTTAATCCCACTACGGGCACATCAAAACGCATATCCTGTTTGGGTTTGCTTACCTTGACCAGGGTAAAACCTCCCCTGGCGATCCTGCCAGCCCGCCTTATCAGGTTATCCGTCCCCTCCAGCGCTTCTACTGCCACCACTGCCTTGTTTTTTACTGCAACGGTCTGTCCGATATCAAGCATCCCTATTGCCTTAGCAAGCTCAAAACCGAAATAAACATCTTCCCATTCTTTAAAATCCGGGGGCCTTTTAGTCAAAACTCCCTTCTTAGGAAGGTGCTCCTCCATAAAAAGGGTGGAATCCAGAAGCTCTATGCCCGACTCTTCAAGGCGCCTGGCAACTGCGGCAAAAATACTGTCAGCCCTTTTATCGCTTAAGCTGCCTAGAAACTCCCGCAACTCTTCTGACCGCTGGACCTCGGGGCTAAAAAGCCTGGCAGGGCTGATCTGGCCGGCCATCACTACCTTCGTGATGCCTTCGGTCTTGAATATCTCAATCATCCGCGAAAACTCCCCCAATCCCAGCCAATAGATCTTATCAACCGCGGCATTCAATCTCGGGTTAGTGTCTTTTTTTATGGCGACCGCCACAACACGGCTTCCTTTTTTACGGGCTGCCTCGGCGAATAAAAGCGGGAACTTCCTGTTTCCGGCGATTAATCCGATTCTTTCCATGATTTACTCGTTATTGTCCTGGGATTTGCTGTTTGCTGTATGCTTGCGGCAAGAGGGGCTGAGACCCCTTTCTGAATTCTTCGCGAAATCCAAAAGGTGCAGGAGCTCGGAGGAAGGATTGGCGATTTCATCTTTAATTTTATCCAGGGCATGATTCCTGCTTAAGCCGCTATTTAACAGCGTCTTAAATGCGAGCTTCAACTGGTGCATTGATTCCCTGGAGATATTATTGCGCCTTAGACCCACCAGGTTTAAACCGTATACGCTGGCAGGATGGCCGTCACAGGTAGAATAAGGAGGGATATCCTGGACCACCTTGGAGCAACCCCCGATTATGGAAATGGTCCCCATCCTGACAAACTGGTGTATCGCTACCAACCCCCCGACTACCGCCCTGTCCTCGATAGTGACGTGGCCGGCGAGCGTACCGTTGTTAGCGATGGTGCAGTAATTTCCTACCCGGCAGTCATGTGCTATATGACAATAAGCCATGAAAAGGTTATTATCTCCGATAATGGTCCTGCCGCCTTCCCCGGTACCGGGGTTAAAAGTGCAGTACTCGCGGATAATGTTGTTATCGCCTATCGCAAGGAAGCTTTTTTCTCCCTTGAATTTCAAATCCTGCGGCTGGCTGCCGATAACGGCTCCGGTAAATATCCGGCAACCTTTCCCGACAGCGGTATTGCCATCCAGGAAGCAATGGGCGCCGATCACGGTGCCTCCGCCGAGGGAAACGTCATCGCCTATAATAGTATAAGGGCCGACTTCTACATCGTCGGCCAACCTTGCTTTTTTAGAAACTAAAGCAGTCGGATGTATCTTCATAGTTTAATCTCCGGCAAGCGCAAACATAAGCTCAGCCTCCGCTACTAACTTGCCGTCCACCGTTGCCCTGGCGCTGACCTGTCCGGTGCGGGATTTAATCCTGCCTGCAATCGCCTCTAAAACCAGAGTGTCCCCCGGCACTACGGTCTTTCTGAATTTTGCGTTGTTAACCGCCATGAAATAAGCGATCTTCCCGCGATTCTCTTCCGGGGAAAGCATCATTACCCCCCCTACCTGGGCCATGGCCTCGATGATTAAAACACCGGGCATTACGGGCTTACCGGGAAAATGCCCCTGGAAAAAGTATTCGTTGATGGTAACGTTCTTGATGCCCACGGCGCGCTTCCCTTTCTGGAGGCAGGTAATCCTGTCCACTAAAAGGAAGGGGTAACGATGAGGCAATATCTTCATGATCTCTTCGGCCTCAATGAAGCCTTCATCCTGAGAAAAAGAGGCAACGGCCCCTGCGGTATCGTATTTGCGCATCTGCTGCTGGATCTTCTTGACGAGTTTAAGGTTAAGCGGATGGCCGCTCTTCAAGGCAATGATATGGGCCTTAATAGGCCTTTCCAGAAGATAGAGGTCGCCCATCAGATCCAGTATCTTATGGCGGACGCATTCATCCTCAAAACGTAATTTATTGTTGATTACGCCATTCTTACCCATAACCAGGGTATTGTTGTAATCAGCGCCCAGCCCCATCCCCTGTTGTTTAAGAGGGGCGGCCTCTTCTTCCAGGCAGAAGGTGCGCGCTGAGGCAATCTCTGCCTGGAATGCGTCCGGGGTGCCAAGGTCTGCCTGTCTGAATTGGGCCTTCAATAGAGGATGGTCGTAACTCACCGTGTAAGAAATCCTGAACTCATCCGAAGGCAATGCCATAACTGAGGCATCGCCATCCTCCACGGAAATGGCTTCTTTAAGGCAGTAGTAACGGCGTGGCTTATCCTGTTGTTTTATGCCGGATTTAATCAAGGCCTCGGTAAAGCTTAAGGCGCTGCCGTCCATCCCGGGCAGCTCTTTATTGTCAAGCTCCACCGTAATGTTATCTATCCCTAACCCGGAAAGCGCAGCCAGTAAATGCTCTATAGTGTGCACCTCGGCCTGGTCCTTGCCAACGGAGGTGCGCCGGGGGCTGCTGGATTGCGGCAGGATATTATCCAACGAGGCCTTGATAACGGTCCGGGACGGCATATCGCTGCGAATAAAGCTAATGCCGGAATCCGGCTCGGCGGGCTTGAAACTGGCCGAAACCTTGACTGCCGTATGCAGGCCTATGCCTTTTAAAGAAAACTCTTTTGCGATTGTCTTTTGCATATCCATCTTAATTACTTCCTTGCCTTGGCTTCTAACTCTGCAATCTTCTTTTTCAACTCTGAAACGGCATCGTAGAGTCGCGGGAGATTCTGCACGCAGGCGTTGACCTTGCGCGCTGTCTCCGCAGGCTTGGCGGGATAACCCCAGACAGTCGTGCCGGCGGGGATGGATTTATTTACCCCGGACTGCGCCATAGCTATGGCATTATCGCCTATGCTGATATGGCCGACCACTCCAACCTGGCCTGCCAGGATAACGCCGTTACCGACGGTAGTGCTTCCGGAAATCCCCACCTGAGAGACAATAATTGAATCGCGGCCGACTGTCACATTATGGGCAATCTGCACCAGGTTATCAATCTTTGTTCCGCTTCCGATTACGGTCTTCTCGAAACGCGCCCTGTCAATGGTAACATTAGCGCCTATTTCGACGTCATCCCCGATTTCAACCGTCCCGACCTGAGGGATTTTATGGTGGCGGCCGTCAACGGTAACGAAACCAAAACCGTCCGAGCCGATTACCGTGCCGCTATGAATAATTACCCTCTTGCCGATATTGATGCGTTCACGGATGGAAACGTTAGGGTATATTATGCAACCTTCGCCTACTACGGTATCATTGCCTACATAGCAGCCGGAGTATATTACTGTCCCGTCTCCTATCGAGGCGTTATCCGCTATCACCGCGCATGGGCCTAGCGCAACGCCTTTTCCCAATTTCACATCCTTGCCGATGACCGCCGAAGGGTGTATGCCATCGGGGTGCCTTGTCTCCACCGGCAGCACGAATGATACTATCTTGGTAAAAGCCAGAGAGGGGTTATCGGTGCGTATTATAGGCTTAGCGGATGAAGAAACCTCCCGGGAGGTTATTATTGCTGAGGCGCGCGTCTTTTCAAGAAGCGGCGCATACTTTGGGTTGGCCAGGAAGGTGATATCCCCTTCCTCCGCCTCTTTTATCCCAGCCACGCCGGTAATAGCTATATTCTCATCCCCGACTACTTCTCCGCCAATGAGCCGGGCGATCTCCTTTAAGGTCTTCTCCCGAGGCATTATCTCTTGCCTTTATTAAGGATGTCGATAATCTTGTCGGTTATGTCAAGACCCTTGGACTGGTATACCAATACCCGGTCGTTAAAAACAAGGGTAAAATCTTCTTTTTCCGCATACTGCTTTACCGCCGACTCAATATCCTTAAGAATCTCCTTCATTTTCTCATTCTGTTCCTTGCGCAGGTCGGTCTGCTGCTGGCGGTCGAATTCCTGGAGGCTCTTGATCCTGGATTCAAGGTCCTTTTTCTTGGACTCTTTTTCTCTATCGCTTAAAAGGCTAAGCTTATCCTGTAATTGCTTGACCTCGTTGACCTTCTTATCCCTCTCCTTGCCGTAAGCATCCTCTTTGCTGCTTAAAACCTTGTCATACTCCTTGGTTTTGCTGTATTCGCTAAAGATACGGCTTAAGTCTACATAGCCGAACTTATCCGCGGCAAAAGCCGCCTGGGTTAAAACCGTTGTTGCGAAAAAAGCCCCTGCTAAAACTACTGCTGCCCTCTTCATCAGACTCCTCCTTTTTAATCTTTATTTTGCGTAACTATATACGACAACTATGGTTTTGTTCGAGATTAAAACGTGTTGCTCATGCTAAAATAAAACCGTCCGCTCCCCTTATCCTCTTCGCCCGGCTCTTTGTTAAAGGGGACGCCGTAATCAAGCATCACCGGCCCGATGGGGGTTTTAATCCTAAAGCCGAAGCCGGTACCGCTCTTAAACCCGCCCGAACCGATATCGCTGGTTTTTGACCAGACGTTACCGCTATCAATGAAAAACGCTATTTTCAGGAAACTAAAAATAGGGTAAGTATATTCGACGTTGCCTATCAACATGGAGTTTCCTCCGAGAGGGTCATTAGATGCGGGGTCAATAGGGCCTACCTTCCTTTCGCGATACCCCCTGATGGTATAGGCGCCTCCGGCAAAAAACCTCTCGTAAATGGGTATATCGTCGGAGTCTCCGTAACTATTGGCTATGCCTACCCTTCCTCTCAACTCTAATGCCGAACCGCGGACAAACGGGATATAATGCGAAACCCGGCCGAAAAACTTCCAAAAGTCCTTATCGCCTCCAAAAGGGCCGCCTGCGCATTCTAGCGAACCGGTAATAAGGTTGCCCCTGGTCGGGTCAAAGACGTTATCACGGCTGTCATAGGTAAGGCCGTAGCGGAGACTGCTGATGAGATTAGAACCTTCCTCCTTCTGCAAATCCTGGGTGGCATCCGTATTGATGTCGGATATGTCGATGTTATCAAGCCGGTAGGTAGCGTCCTGTCGCAGATATTCCGATATTTCGCTACCAAGGCGCAGGTCAAAACCGGTAACCTCTTCATCGTAACCGTATCCGGAGTCGCTGTCCCTTTCATGGTTGCGGTTATAGATATCAAACCCGAAAGAAACCGGATAGTCAAAGAGCCACGGCTCGGTAAAACTTATGTCCATGCCTTCGCTGATGCTGCCTATCGAGGCGCGCAACTTAAGGTTCTGCCCGCCACCGGTAAAATAAGGCCAGTTCCTCCAGTCAAAATTCTTCTGCTCCACCTCAACAAACCCTACGAGCTCGTCCACGCTGGAATAACCGCCTCCGAAGCTAAATGCCCCTGTCTTTGCCTCCTTGACCTCTACCAACAGGTCCTTCTTCTGTGGCGCCGGGGTATTCTCAACGTCGTAGTTAACCTCTTCAAAAAATCCGAGGTTCTGAAGTCTTTCCTTACTGCGCCTGAGTTTCTCTCCGTCAAACCTGTCTCCCGGCCTGATACGGAGCTCGCGGCGTATCACCAGATCCTTGGTCTTGATGTTGCCGCGAATCTTAATCTTGTCAACGTAACAGATCTGGTTTTCAACGATATTATAGGCGATGTCCACCCGTCCGATATCGGCATTGAAAGAAATCGCTTCCTGGACCTGACAGGAGATGTAACCCCGGTCAAAATATAAACCCTGGATATTGGCGATATCCTGTCTCAACCCATCCTGGCTGAAGACCTTGCCGGTGGTACAAGAAGAGAGACGGGAAAAAATATCCTTGGTAGAGATGTCGTGGTTTCCCCCGATAGTTATGTTGCCTACAAGGTATTTTTTCCCCTCATTAACGTTGATGACAATATATAATAAATACGGTTTCTTGGGATCAGGCTTAACTTCGTATTCT
The DNA here is from genome assembly GCA_041649115.1 of Candidatus Omnitrophota bacterium. GTDB lineage: Bacteria > Omnitrophota > Gorgyraeia > Gygaellales > Profunditerraquicolaceae > JBAZKK01. The sequence continues at coordinate 13,199 of JBAZNT010000013.1, forward strand.
ACCGCCACATCTGCAAAGCCGGCATTGTGATAGAATGCCTTTATGCGCTCAATGTCCTCCTTAAGCACGTCTTCCTTAAGTACCCCGGCATTAAAAAGCCAGGCGCGCTTGGTTTTCATAACCTTAAGGATGCGCTTATCGGCAAAGGCCTTGTTTCCTTCTATCAGGATATTCTTAATCCTTACCCTTTTGCCTTCGTTTATGATAAAGCTCACATTGGCCTTATTGGTCTCCTTGACGACATCTACCTGATACTTGATATCAACCTGGCTAAAACCCGTCTTCTCGTAAAGTTTATTCAGGATGCGCACGTCCTCTCCGAGGCTAGGGTAATCCAGGTACTGCCCCTCCTTAGATTTCAGCTGCGACTTTATCTTCTCCTCCCTGGTTGTAAGCCGGCTTATTCCGAAAAAGCTGATTTTTTCGATGATGGGGCGCTCCGTGACGCTGATAACAATCTTGATGCCATCTTTGTAGCTTTCGGTATTAATCTTAATATCGCTAAAAAAACCCAAGAGATAGAGTCTCTTCAAGTCGTCGTTGACGACATTATCCCGGTAAGGGCCTCCTATGCGCGTCTTCATCTTTGAGATAACGGTATTGGTGCTGATGTTTTTGTTGCCGATCACCTCAATGGCGGTGACGTTTTGGAGGGGGGCGCTCTCCGTTGCGGAATCCTCCTGCGGCTGTTGCGTCACCGGCTCCTCCGCGGCAGAGACTGCTGCCGTCGTCAGGAGAAGAGCGGCGATTAAAAATAAAAAAATACCACTGGTTGTATGTTTGCGCATAATTAAAACCCGCCTAAATTAACTCAGTATATCATATTCTATTTGGGATGCAAATCATTTTTTAACTGGTCGTTACGCATCATATCCGTAAAAATATCCACCAGCCGCGGGTTGAAAAATGTCCCCTTGTTTTTGACAAGCTCGTTTATGGAATCCTCGGTTGAGAATGCCTCTTTATAATCCCTGCCTGTCGTGAGCGCGTCATAAACGTCGGCAATGGAGATTATCTGGCTGGCTTCCGGTATGGCGTCTGCAGCCAGGCCGTAAGGATAGCCCTTGCCGTCCCATCTCTCGTGATGATACATAATCCAGGGGAGTATTTCCTTCAGTTCATTCAACGGCTCCAGTATCTTTACTGCGATAAGCTCGTGTTTCTTTATGAAATCGTATTCTTCTTCATTAAGGCCGCCTCTCTTATGTAGTATGCTGTCCGGAATGCCGATCTTGCCAAGGTCGTGCAACAGGGCAGCCTTATGCAATTTCTCCTTCTCTTCGCTGTTCCAGCCCAATCTCTCGGATAACCTCAGGGCATAATTCGCTACCCGCTGGGAATGGCCCTGGGTATACGGGTCGCGCGCCTCAAGGGCATTTACGAGAGAGGCAATAATCTCAAAGAAAGCCTGCTTGGTCTTGGCATGCTCTTTCCTGAGATTTTCTATTAATACCAGGAGTTGACGGTTCCTTTCCTCAACATCTTCTCCCAGGCTGTCCAAGAGCTGTCCTCCATCCTTGGCCTTTCTTAAATAGGACCCCCTGAGCAGCTCCGAGAGGTCATTGTCTTTTAATAAAATCACCTCGCCCTTGCTCTTCTTGAGCTCCGAGGACAAAACCGGCAAGACCTCCTGCAGTTGATACCCCTTTTTGAACCTCAGATAAATCACCTTTACATCCGAGGAGATGCCCCTTTCTTTTAAAATGCTTACCAGCCTGTTATGCAGCGAGCCTGCCACGGTCTCCATCCTGGAAGGAGACCCTATAACGCACCCGATCAATTCATCCTGTCCATACGCCGACCAGAAGCTCCCCTTCAGGCTTACGGCGCTTACGAGTTGCCGCCAGAGATCTCTTACGCTCTCGAGCGGATAGTCCTCCAGTTCTTCCGTAAAGGCGCCGAGATTTATGAAAATAAGGTAGAAATCCCGGCGGAAATAAATCTTCCTGAGTTCCAATTCCAGGCGGTAATAAAAATACCTTAAGGTAAATACGTTCCTTAGCGGGTCAATGGTTACCCGGTATTTTATCTTTAACAGGCGGCTTAAAAAGGCGAGGTATTTATAGAGGCTGGCTGTGATAAAAAATGCCATCCCGCATATAATAACGCGGGAATAGTCGAACTGGATGCCCCAAAGGTTCAACCAGATCGCCAGCCAGAAATTCAGAAGAAATACCCCAATGGTAAAAAGAATTCCGCTTAAAAAACCGCTGCGGCTTAAGATGTAGGAAATAGCCAGGAGCGAAAATATAAGAAATGCCGGCCCCGGGAATGCTATCCTGCGCGTGAAACGCCCGGCAATGATATCTGCTGCTCCGTTAAGATGCAACAACCCGCCGGACATTTCTCCGATGGGAGTAAGATACCGGTCATGGAAAATGGCGGAGGCAGGATAAACCAATACCAGGCTATCCCTGAGGAAATCGCCGCCGTATTTCTGCTTGAGGGCATCGAGGTTATCAAGCACGTCGTAAAAACTAACCCTCCTGATATCGCTTTCTTTCAGAAGATAATTGATAATAAAGGTCCTGTCATCGGCAAGAGGCATCGCTGCGGTTACATCCGCGGGGTTTCGTTGCAAAAAAGAACTCGCCAGCATTACCGAAAAAGAATAATAGGTATCGCCGCCGAGGGCAATATAGCTGCGCAGCCTGCGTACCCGGGAATCGCCGTCCTGGGGGGTATTGACCATGCCGGCGTAGTACTTCACGTCCTTGTCCTGGCCAAACGGCAATAGCGGACGGCCTTTCTTGTAATCAAACAGATATGCCAGGGTTACGGAGCATGAGGCGTTGTTAAGGGTTGATTTTAAAGCCGCGTCGTCGTCTCTGGATTCGGATTCTCCGGAAAATACGAAATCAATGCCAATGCTCCTGGCACCCTCCCTATCAAGAACCTTGATAAGCGAAGCGTAGATTGATCTCCGCCACGGCCAACGCGAAGTAGACTTATTAAGGGAATAATCGTCAATCTCAATCCCGACGATTTTTAATTGAGCCGCGCTGCGGCGGGAAAGGCTATAGACATACCAGGAAGAAAGGTCGCCGATACCGGAGGATATCTTTTGAGGAATGACGGCGGGAAAGAAATAAATAATAGAAGCAACGCAAAGCCCCAGCAGGAGGAACTTTAAATATTCGCTCTTATTTTTCAATGCTCGTGGTCAGATATAAAATCCTGTTGGCTTCAGTCCTAATCCTGCGGTTCATTGCCGCCCATGGTAGTCCCAGGGCACGGACAGGAAGCCTGATAAAACTTGCCCGTTTTGTCATCCTTGCACCAACAGGTTCCTTCTCCCTCTGATGTTGCACCCGGCAAAATCGCGCCTGAACCCGAGGATGCTGCCGAATCCTCTTCAACTTCAGCTCCGGAGGTAATGTTTGCCGCGCCTGCCGAGCTAGTGGCAGAGCCGGTGGCATCCGAACTGCCGGCAGGGCTTTCGGCAGAGGAACTGGTAGAGCTTCCGGCAGAGGCGGCGTTACCATCTTCGCCTTCAACGTCTATCAAGGCATTTATATCCTTGTTCGTCTTGAATGAACTCATTGCCTTACCGATACTTGAAGACGAAAAGGACGCGCCTTGCGAAGCAGAAAGCAAGCTGCCGCTGGCCAGATATAGCTGGCTTGCCTTTGATATTGCTATGGCATAATTCTGCTTCTGGGTTATATTTTTATGATAAACGTGCCTGCTGCTTAGCTGCGAGGCATCGCTGAATTCCGGCATATCACAGTCGCCGAGCATGATGGTAGTGGCTGCAAGCTGTTTGTAGTTCTTCTTCTTCATTTTTGCCAGGGCGCTATTGATGCCGTATGATACCCCGCCATGCTCCAAAACGGCGTAATCCTTAGGACAGACCAATACCCGGTGATTACCGCGGGCGAGCTGCTTTACAAAAGGAGTTACCGGCGCAGCATAGAGAAGGTTATCGTGATTCATGAGGTCGGTAACAAAATAAGCTAACCTTATGCGCCAGGCCCCTTTTTCCTGCAGGATGCCGGCAAAGGCCTTATCAATCGTCTCGTTTGGTATCTCGCTGAGGCTGGCCGGCATGGTATCATGGTCAATGGCATAGATGTCCAGGGCCTGCTCTAAGGTCCTGAGGTTCGTCTGACAAACCTTGGCCTTTTGGCTCTCTACGAAATTCTGGTAACTTGGGACACCGACGCTAAATAGTATCCCGGCGATTATAATTACCAACATTACCTCAATCAAGGTAAATGCCATTTTTTTCATCCCTCTACCCCCCTTTTTTTAATAAAACGTTCCGACACCTATTCTATTCCAACCGCGCAGCGTTCTCAAAGCGGGTATATTCCTTGATAAAAGAAAGTTTCACTGAACCGACCGGACCGTTACGCTGCTTGGCAATATTAACCTCCGCAACCCCCTGGTTGTCGGAGGTAGGGCTATAATACTCTTCTCTCAAAATTAACACCACCACATCGGCGTCCTGCTCGATAGCTCCGGACTCTCTTAAATCCGAAAGTTGCGGGCGGTGGTCGGTGCGCGACTCCACCGCGCGCGAGAGCTGGCTGATAGCTATCAGAGGGACGCTTAACTCGCGGGCAAGGGCCTTGAGGGAACGCGAAATCTCAGAGATCTCCTGCTGCCTGCTTTCTGAGCTGCCTATCCCGCGCATCAGCTGCATATAATCCAGGATAATAAGTTTAATGTCGTGCTGCGATTTGAGCCTGCGCGCCTTGGCGCGCAATTCCATTACCGATATCGCGGGAGTATCGTCGATAAAAATAGGCGCCTCGGAAAGCTTGCCCGCTGCGGCGGTAAGCTTAGGCCAGTCTGAAGTTGCCAGGTACCCTGTCCTGACCTTATGCGCATCAACCCTGGCATGAGAACAGAGCATCCGCTGCACCAGTTGGTGTTTTGACATCTCCAGGCTAAATATTGCTATGGGAACTTTGTCTACCACCCCGGCGTACTCCGCAATGTTTATGGCGAACGCGCTTTTGCCCATCGAAGGCCTGCCTGCGATTACAATAAGGTCTGAAGGCTGCAATCCTGCGGTCTTGATATCAAAATCTACGAAACCTGTTGCAATGCCGGTTACATGGCTCTTCTTCTGATAAAGGATATCGATTGTCTCTATGTTATCCTTAATAATATCCTTCAGATATGAATGCGCGCCCTGGGGCTTCCTGTCACGGACCTCGAAGATAAGATTCTCTGCCCTGTCTACTACCTCATCGATGTTGCCTTCGCTTTCAAAACAAAGCGAAATTACCCTGGTAGCATTATTAATCAGCGCCCGCAGTATCGCCTTGCCCTTGACGATCTTGACGTAGTGGGAGATGTTAGCTGCGGTAGGAACGGTATTGATGAGCCCGGTCAAAAAACTTACGCCGCCGACATCTTCCAGGATGCCTTTCTTCTTAAGCTCATCGGTCAGGGTTATCAAGTCTACCGCGCGGTTGTTGTTGTAAAGGTCCAGTATTGCGCTAAAAATCCTGCGATGGTTGTCCTTGTAGAAAGAATCCGTTTCCAGCGATTCAATGGCTACGGCGATGGCATTTTCGTCCATCAGCATCGAGCCTAAAACCGCCATTTCGGCTTCCAGGTTCTGGGGGGGGAGCTTTTCCAGGATTGTATCGGATACCTTTAACGCATCCATAGACTTCGCGTGGGGCCTTGAGAAGATGAATTACTTTTTAACGACCCAGAGTTTTATTTTGGCAGAAACATCGGGATGCAGATTAACCAAAACCTCAAATATACCCAAGGACTTAATGGCCTCATCCATTACAATAAAACTCTTATCGATGTCAAAGCCTTCCTCTTTTAAAGCGGCCGCAACATCCGCTGCGGCTATACTGCCGTAGAGCTTCTCGTCCTCGTGCGTCAGGACTGCGATGGTCAGAGACAAATTCTCCAGCTTCTTTCTGATTTCCTCGGCAGCCGACCTGGCCTTTTCTTTATCCTGGAGCCTCCTTTGCCTGTCCGCCTCCAGCCTCTTAAGGGCAACGGCGTTAGAAGGCACTGCCAGTCCGCTCGGGATAAGGAAATTACGGCCAAAACCATCCTTGACATTAACCACCTCTCCTGCCTTGCCGAGTTTTTCTACGTCTTTAGTAAGTATTATCTCCATTTATCTGTCTTCTTAAACGCGGCCATTGTTAGTTTGAAAGAAGCGCCAAAAAGCGCGCCCTGCGTATTGCATCGGATAACCTGCGCTGATGCTTGAGGCAATTGCCTGAGAAACGGCTGGATACGATCTTGCCCCTTTCTTTAACAAAAGACTCCAGGCCCTTTACGTCCTTGTAGTCGATGACCCTGTTTTTATCGGCGCAAAACCGGCAGATTTTCTTTCTGGCAAATAATTTTTTCCTCGCCGTTTTTGGTTTACGGGTAAATCTACCCTTGGTTAACATTAGTTTCTCCCTCGCTTTCTTCCAACCAGTTTGACTCGGTAGATGGTGCGGCAGATGAAGACTCCGCTGTCTCCTCCGATGCCCCTTCTCTGTGGGCGGTGGCGCTACCCAGGAATTGAATTCGTTCTGCGCGCACCTCAATAGTAGTGCGTTTCTGCCCGGAATTATCCTCCCAGGAGCGCGACTGCAGCCTGCCCTCGATAAAAATAGGGCTGCCTTTATGCAGGTACTGATTAGCGGTCTCGGCCTGCTTGTCCCAGACCACGGCCGTAACAAAACATGTCTCCTCTTTTAATTCCTGGTTCCTGTCGCGGAACCTGCGGTTAACCGCCACCCTTAGATTTACCACCGCCGTACCCTGAGGGGTATAACGTAACTCGGGGTCTTTTGTAAGATTGCCCATTAATAAAACCTTATTGAAATTAGCCATATCGGAATCTCCTTAGAAACACCTCACTTGGTAATCAATACCACTATCAACGAAAATGAAGAAGCAATCAAAAAAGTAAAGCCTAACCCTACTCTGGCCTTCGGGTTATTGATGGCTGAGTCTAACGTAATGCTTTTAGCCGATATCCTGTTAAATGCAGAAAGGACCCTGGCCCCGGAAATCAAATCTAACCCGGTCAGCGCACCCGTTACTATGGCTACTATGGATATTATCCTTAATACTTCCGAGAAGATAACCTCATCCATATCCTAAGCCCCCCTCTTTTCTCTAATATCTTTACCCCTGTCCTCGTTATTTTGTTACCACTAACAAAAGCAGCATCAGCACGCACAGAAAAAGCATGAAAATCCCTACCCCCATCCTTATCTTAGGTCTGCTGATGACGTTGTCAAAATTATAGACTTTGTCCAAGAACTGCTTTACCTTAATAAAAATCTTGGCGCCGAAAACCAAATCCAACCCCACCAGGATACCGATTGCCGATGCAACCAAAGACACTTTCCTTAGTAACTCCGCTACCAGTACCTCATCCATGCTACCCTCCTATTTTGAGGTCCGCTCCTATTGCATCCTTATAATAAGAACCCTCAGGATATCCTCGTTGAGCTTAAAGGCGTAATTTATCTTTGAGATTGCATCCGTTGCAATGGTAAAATTCATGAGATAATATACCCCTTCGCGATATTTACGTATCGGGAACGCCAGCTTCCTTTTTTCAGACCAGACGTTAGCCTGCGTTACCTTGCCGTCATTCTTCGCCAGTATATCATCGATCTGGCTAAAGAGCATCTTTCTTTCGTCATCCGACGAATCCGGCCTTATGATAAACATTGCTTCGTATTTATTCATTACCCGCTCCTCTTGTTGAATGCATTCATTGTCTCGGCCCGCCCGTTATTAACCCAGGACTCGCAGCATGCTGCTGCGTGCTCTATCGCCAGACCGAGCATTTCTTTTTCCTTTTTGGTAAATACCCCCAAGACATAGTCCGCAGGCTCAACGCCCCGGGGCGGCCTGCCTATGCCAAAGCGCAACCGGTCAAAATTACGGCCGGCGAGATTAGCCATTATGGACGCCAGCCCCCGATGCCCTCCGGAAGAACCGCTGGCCCTTAATTTGATCCTGCCCGGCTCCAGGTCCATGTCATCGCAAAGAACCAAGAGCTTACCCGCAGCCAAGCGGTATTTTTTAAGCAGGGCCTCCACTGCTATACCCGATAGATTCATAAAGGTAAGCGGCATAGCAAGCACGACAGTCTCTCTTCCTATTTTAACCCTCGCGGCTAAAGCGGCGATACCGCCTTCCTTTTTAAAAAATCCTTTATGGCTTCTGGCTAAATATTTAACCAGGGAAAAACCGATGTTGTGCCTGGAATCTACGTACGTCCTCCCAGGGTTTCCTAATCCTACGATTAGCCTCATGAAACAAAACGGCCTCTAAATTATTTCCCTTCCCCCTGCTCCTCTTTGCCTTCGGCCGGGGTTTCCTTCTTTTCCTTGATTACCTCGGGCTCCTGCTTTTCCTCGCCCTCCGCCTCGGCAGCCGGGGCTTCCTCTTTGATAGGCGCGGCTATCGACAAGACAATTGCATCCGGTTCGTTCAAGATCTTGACGCCGCTGGGCACCTTGAGATCCTTTACATGCACGGCGTCTCCGATTTTAAGCGCGCTTACGTCAACCTCTATCTCCTTGGGTATCTGCGTAGGAAGACACTCTACTTCAATCTCCCAAAGGACATGCTCCAGCGAGCCGCCTTCCTGCTTTACGCCCACAGATTCCCCTTTGGCTACTATCGGCACATTAATCTTGATAAGCTTGGTCAGGGATATTTCGTTAAAATCCAGATGGATAATATCTCCGTGCACCGGGTCATACTGTATCTCTTTGACTACGCAGGAACGCACCTGCTTTTTATCTTCTTTTATCTTGAGCTTTATCACGGAGTTCTCCAGGCGGTGCTCGTGTACCAGCCGCGTCAATTCGCGGTGCGAAAACTGAACCGCCAGAGGATTACTTTCTCCCCCGTAAACTATGCCAGGGACAGACCCTTTCCTCCTGACCGCATCGGCCCTGCTGCGGCCTACCTCTTTTCTAATTTCTGCATCCAAAACTATCTCTTCCATTTTTAACTAACCTCTCTTTTAGTCAAACAAAGAACTTACGGACTCCTCATTATGGATTCTTCTGATGGCCTCGCCCAAAAGCTCGGCTATCGACAACACCTTTACCTTGGCGTGCTTTTGGTTTAAAGGTATGCTGTTGGTGATAACCAGTTCCTCTAAAACCTTGCATTTATCGATGCGTTCTATGGCCGGTCCGGATAATACCCCGTGGCTGATGGCTGCCCGGATGCTTGCTGCCCCGGCTTTCTTTAACGCTACTGCCCCCTCGATCAAAGAACTGCCGGTAGCAATGAGGTCATCCACTATAACCACATTCTTGCCGTTAACTTCTCCGAGTATGTGCATGGCTTCGGTCTTCTCCGGGGAATCGCGCCTTTTGTCTATTATGGCTAGCGGAGCAGAAAACCTCTTGGCGTAAGCGCGCGCCATCTTAATGCCTCCGACATCCGGAGAAACCACAACCAGCTCTTTGAGTTCGAGCTTATTGATATAATCCGCAAAAACCCCTACCGCAAAAAGATGGTCAACCGGAACGTCAAAAAAACCCTGGATCTGGCCGGCATGCAGGTCCATCGTGAGGATCCTGTTTGCTCCGGCGACAGTCAGAAGATTCGCTACCAGTTTGGCGGTGATAGGAACACGGGGCTGGTCTTTCCTGTCCTGACGGGCATAGCCAAAATAAGGAACTACTGCGGTTATGCGGCGGGCTGAGGCCCGGCGTAACGCATCCATCATAATCAGTAATTCCATAAGGTTATCGTTTGGCGGAGGACAGGTGGGCTGTATTACAAATACGTCTTTGCCGCGCACGTTCTCGTCAATCTTAACGCGTATCTCGCCTTCGCTGAAACGGCCGGCTAAGGCATCACCCAATTTAACCTTCAAATATGTACAGATGTCCCGAGAGAGCCCCAAATGGGCATTGCCGCTGAATACCGCTATCTTATCCATTTTGCTTCCTCTTTCCTGATTTTTTAATGACCTTGGCCGGGACACCGGCTACAACTTCGTAATCACGGACGTTTGTATTTCTTGTTATCACTGCACCGGCACCGGTTTTAGCGCCCCTGCCTATCTCCAGCGGAGCGATAAAAACCGTATCCGAACCAATAAAGGCCTTATCCTTGACGACTGTCAGGTGTTTTTTGCTGCCGTCAAAATTTGCGGTAACCGCTCCCGCGCCGATATTGACCTCCCGGCCGATACGGCTATCGCCGATGTAACCGAAATGTTTCATTATGGTATTCCCCGAGATAACGGAACGCGACACCTCAGCAAAATTCCCTATTGCCACGCTATCCGCTAGGCGGGTGCCCGGCCTAAGGTGTGCAAACGGGCCGATCCTGCAATGCCTACCAATTTTAACATCTCTTTCTATGACTGTAAAGGGGTAAATAACGGTATCCTCTCCGATGCTAACGCCGTATTCCACTACGGTAGTATCGGTATTAACGATCGTGACGCCTGAACGCATAATTTCTTCGTTTAGGCGCAACTGCATCATATGATTGGCGCGGGAAAGGTCAAGGCGCGAATTAACACCCATCGCCTCGCAGGCACGGGCAATAGCAAGATTGTAGATTAAGCCGCCATTGCCATAGATGAGGCCTACGGCATCCGTAAGATAATACTCCCTTTTTTTATTGTTTGGCCTGACGCTCTTTAGCGCGAGGGCCAGGGCCTTATTATCAAAACATGCGATTCCGGTATTAATCTCCTTGATTGCTTTCTGAAAATCATCGGCGTCCTTCTCTTCTATAATACTGCAGATGCTTCCGTAGCTGTCGCGCAATATCCTGCCGTAACCTTCGGGAGAATCCAGTTTCGCCGTTAAAAGGGTGGCGTCGGAATTATTCTGGAAATGCCTCTTCAGCAATTCCTTTATCGTAGCAGTTTTTAATAAGGGGGTGTCGCCGTAAAGAACGAGCACCGCACCCCGGAAACCTCCCAGCGCCCGGAGGCCGGCCTTTACGGCATCTGCGGTGCCGAGAAGCTTCTGCTGCAATGCCACCTTTACGCCAGGAGGAAAATATTTCCTGACCTCTTGGTGTTTATACCCCAAAACCGCTACTATTCTCTGGGGCTTAACGGCCTTCACGGTATCCGTGACATATTCTACCATCGGCCTGCCGCAAATCGGATGCAGCACCTTGGGAATATCGGATTTCATACGGGTGCTCTTACCCGCCGCCAATATAATAACCGCAACTTTCTTAGACATATCAGTGTGTATTATTTTATTTATAACTCTTTATATTGCAATAATTTTTGTTTCTAATTTTACTTAGCATTTATCAAGGAACCGGGGAGGCCTTCTCCCCACGCACCCCTTGAATTTCCCGTTTGCCAGCGGGCAGGAAATTCACAAGGTAATTATCAAGCTGGGACGTGTGGACTCGAACCACAATAGCGAGACCCAAATTCTCGTGTCCTACCATTGGACGACGTCCCAAATCAAGGTTACCGTGCATGCTGGTCGCCGTCTCTCCTGCGACGAGAATGCTGGATTTCGTCTGCCATCTTAGAAGTCCTGCCGGTTGTGAATTCCGGCAACATGGGTTTCGTTTAAGCGGCGGAGCTATCAGGGCCTTTAGACCTCTCTTGCTCGTAAGCCTCCAGAATCCTCTTCTGCAAATACTCCCTAAAGGACTGCGTAATCGGGTGGGCAATATCTTTGTGTTCCGACTGCATATTATCCTTACCGGCAGGTTCGGAAACCGTTACTGGACGCGATGTGACGGGTAATTGCGCGCCGCACTGGTTGCAGTATTTGCTGCGTAACTCATTCTTAAAATTGCACTTAGGGCATGGCTGCTTTACCTTGCGGGAAGGCATAGCAATGAATAAACCGCTGGCCCCTTCAATAACCTTGATATTCCTGACTACAAAGGCATTGTCAAAAGTCACGGTAGCGTAGGCCTTTAACTTCTTATCTGGCGAATCCTTCAAGAATATCTTAACCTCGGTTATCTCCATGCCCAGCCTCCCATCAGTTAACCTGTGTAATACTAACTGGTATGACTGATAAAAACGCTCCAGGACGGCCTTCTTTTTTTAAGGCACCTCGCCAGGAGAATGGATTCCTTGCGGCCAGAGGTCACCGTAAAGACGCTTGAGCCGCTTCCCGACATCAAGACATTTTTTGCGCCGGCATTTAAAAATTCCTCTTTAATACGTCCGACGTCGGGATATGCCTTGAAGGTAACAGGCTCCAGGTTATTGTATAAAGACTGTTTTATTAAAGAGCGGTTGCCTTTTTCTAACGCTGAAAGTAATATTTTAACATCAGGAAAAGACCTTGTCAATGCAAGCTTTAGAGTATCAATCTTGCGGTAAATCAGGGGTGTAGAGACCGCTACGGGAGGTACTGCTATTACATGCCACAGGCGTAACCCTTTGGCGGCCGATAGGCGCCTGATGCTGTCTCCGCGCCCCCTGCCTTCGGCAAAACTGCAATCGTAAACAAAGAAAGCTACGTCGCTGCCGATAAGTCTGGCGCATTTAAGAAGTTCTTTAATGCCTAACTTTAAATTCCAGAACTTATTTAAACCCAGGAGCACGCTGGCGGCATTACTGGAGCCTCCCCCCATGCCAGCACCGGGAGGGATACGCTTGACTATCTTGATATCCGCCCCTTTTATTATCCCGAACTTACTCTGAAGTATCCTGGCAGCCCGGAAGGCAAGATTATCTTTTCCGGAAGGAACCAACGGGGAATTACATTTAACGCTGATACGGCTGTCACGGCGCGCCTTGATGCTGATGCTGTCAAAGAGGCTTATTCTTTCAAAAACGGTATTGATGTTGTGGTAATTATCGGTTCGGATGCCGCATACGCGGAGGTAGAGGTTGAGCTTGGCAAAGGATCTAAGGAACACTTTTAATTTAACGGCCTTAAGAGGAGATTTCCAGCGCCGCCTTCTCTATGTCTGAGGCGGTGAGATTGTATTTCTGTAAGAGCTCGGCTGGCTCGCCCGACTGCCCGTATCTGTTCTTGATGCCTAAACGCGCTACTTTCACCGGCTTACTCTCGGACACCACCTCATCGATACTTGAGGCAAGCCCTCCAACAACGGTATGCTCTTCGCATACCACGATGCCGCGGACATCGCCTGCGACATCCAATATAGCATCCTTGTCAAAAGGCCTTAAGGTATGGAGGTTAACGACCGTGGCCTCAACGCCTTTTTTAGAGAGGTTTTCTGCAGCTGTTAATGCCTCGCTGACCGTTATCCCGCAGGCAACGATAGCTACCTGCTTCCCCCGGCGAAGCAGCTGGGCCTTGCCAAGCTTAAAATCTCCCTTATTCTCAATAGTGGGAATCTTAGGCCTGCCCAGACGTATATAGAAAGGCCCGGGCGTATTTGCCGCTGTAATAACCGCATCGCGGGTCTGCGGACCGTCGCAAGGCACGATGATATTCATATTCGGTATCACGCGCATCAGCGCTATATCTTCGATCGCCTGATGGCTTGAGCCGTCCGGGCCGACGGTAATCCCGGCGTGCGTAGCCACAATCTTGATATTAAAGTTGTTGTAGCTGACGGTATTCCTTACCTGGTCCCATGCCCTGCCGGTAGCGAATATTGCAAAAGTGGAAACAAATACCGTCTTGCCGCAACTTGCCAGGCCCGCAGAGGCAGCCATCATATTCTGCTCTGCCACCCCGAAATTAAAGAACCTCTCCGGGAATGCCTTGGCAAAGAGCGCAGTGCGGGTAGAACTGGAAAGGTCGGCATCCAGGACTACGATATCCTGCTTGGCCTTGCCAAGTTCAACCAGCGTCTTACCGTATACGTCTCGCTGATACAGCATCTCTGCCATACTGCTACTCCAACTCCCCGATAGCCTTACAGGTCTCTTCCTTGGTAGGGGCGCGGCCATGGAAATCCACCACGTTCTCCATAAAAGAAACCCCCTTGCCTTTAATGGTGCGGGCGATAATAATGGCGGGTTTCCCTTTCGTCTTGCCGGCTTCGGAATACGCCTCTAATATTTCTCTCATATCATGCCCGTTAATCTCAATCGTATGCCAGCCAAAGGCCTGCCATTTTGCCGCCAAGGGCTCAATACTCATAACGTCCTTGGTTTTGCCGTCGATCTGGAATCCGTTACGGTCCAGTATGGCGCAAATGTTATCCGCCCGGTAATGGCCGGCTGCCATAGCAGCCTCCCAGACATTGCCTTCCTGGACTTCTCCGTCTCCTAAAAGTACGTAGACCCGGTAACCCTTCTTGTCGATCTTTGCGGCCAGGCTCATTCCTAATGCCACGGAAAGGCCCTGCCCTAAAGAACCCGATGCCACCTCAACTCCAGGCACGCGCCTGTCAGGATGGCCCTGCAGCCTGGAGCCGAATTTCCTTAAGGTAAGCAGTTCCTCTTTTGGAAAATAACCGCTTTCCGCCAGCACTGCGTACCATAAGGGGCAGCAGTGTCCTTTTGACATATGAAACCTGTCGCGCTCTGGCCAGCCAGGATCTGACGGTTTATGGCGCAATACCAAGAAAAAAAGCGCGGTAATCAGGTCTGCGGCAGACAGACTCCCTCCCGGATGGCCGGAGCCGGCTTCGCATAACATCCGCATAATCAGGCGCCGCACCTCTTTTGCCTTAGACTCCAGTTCCTTTATCTGTTTATCTCTCTGCAGCATCTATCTGCCTAACTCCTTCAGTTTCCTTTTTAAGTTTTCCTGGTCAGGATTTAAATCCAGGGACCTGCCCCAATTCAACTTTGCCCTTACGGCATCTCCGGCGCTCAAATAGGCATCGCCGAGATGCTCGTATATCAAGGGATCCTTCATCAATACGCTCGCCTTCTCCAGCTCCTTAATGGCCTGCCGTGGCTTCCCTTGCTTAAAATAGAGCCATCCCAGGCTGTCCAGGTATGCCCCGTTTGCAGGTTCAATCTCCAGGGCTTTTTTAATCATGATTTCGGCCTGGCGGAGATTCCTGCCCTCCTCGGCATAGAGATAACCCAGGTAATTCATGGCCTCGGCGTAATCGGGCCGGGACTCCAGCGCCTTCTTTAACTGCCTTATTGCTTCCTCGCGTTGGCCTAAACTATCGTATATGCTGCCGAGATAAAAATGAGCCTCGGCGTCAGCCGGCGCAACGCCCAGCACCGTCTGATAAACCCTCTGCGCCTGCTGAAGCTTGCTCTGCTGCAGGTATATCGCCCCCAAACCTTTGTAGATATCGACGTTCCTTGGCTGGGCCAAAGAAGCGTTCTCAAGGGCAATCTCGTATTCCGTGGTTGCCAGCTGCAACTTATCTTGAATGGAATAGACCAGGGCTAATAAGGCGTGCGATTCTATATCCCCGGGGTCCAGCTCTATTGCCAGCTTAAGCTCTTTAACTGCAGCAGGAATATTGTTTTTCTTAATATAACTGGCTGCCAGGCCTACATGAAGGGAGGGGTTATCGTATTCCTGACGCAGCGCCTTTTTGTATTCTTTAACGGCGCTGTCAATCTTTCCCATCCTGTCATACATCATCGCCATGATGTAATGACTCAAGGCAGAGGACGCTTTTTTATCTAAGGCCGAAGCGCAAGTTGTAAAAAAACACCAAAAGAGCAAAAAAAACCCTATCCACCAAAGGCGATGCTTGCCGGCAGAGGTCATAATAATGCTAATCTCAAATTAAGATTTAACCCCAGGCTCTCTTCTTGAGGTGGCGAAGACGACGACGCATTTTTTTTCTTTTGTGCGTCTTTATCTTGCGTAACTTTCTTTTCCTGCCGCAAGGCATAACTGCCTCCTTTAATATATCACCTTGTTAAGCGGATATTCAATAATGCCTTCGGCGCCGCATTTCTTCAGGCGCGGTATCAAGGCGCGTACCACCTTTTCGTCAATTATGGTTTCTACTGCGACCCAGCCTTCCTCGGATAACATCGAGATGGTGGGCCTCTTCAGTGCCGGCAGAAGAGCGCTGACTTTGGAAAGATTTGCCTTTTTGACATTCATCTTCAAGCCGACCTTCTCCTCGGCGGCAATAGCGCCCTTAAGCAAAACAGCGATCTCTTCCATCTTTGCCTTCTTCCAGCTGTCTTTATAAGAAGCCCTGCTGGAGATAAACTGGGTGGTTGATTCGCAGATGGTGGCGATCTCAATAAGCTTATTGGCTTTCAGGCTCCTGCCCGTCTCGGTAAGCTCGACTATGGCATCCACCAAGCCGGAACTGACCTTGACCTCGGTAGCGCCCCAGCTGAATTCCACTTCAACATTTACCTTGTTGCGGCGGAAGAACTCCCGGGTTGCGTTTACTAATTCGGTGGCGATACGCCTGCCCTTTAAGTCCTTGACGCTTTTTATCCCCGAGGCCTCGGGAACGGCCAATACCCACCTTACCTTATTAAGGCTCTGCTTGGCGTACATTAAATCCGTGATTCTTACCACATCGGAGTTATTCTCTAAAATCCAGTCGTTGCCGGTAATGCCGCAATCCAGGGCGCCGTCGGCAACATACCTGGACATCTCCTGGGCGCGCAGCAGGACTGCCTCAATTTCCGGGTCGTCTAGGGAAGGGAAATAAGAGCGTTCCGAAGGCAGGGATGGGTTAAAACCAGCCTTGCGCAACATCCTGAAAGTGGATTCCTGGAGGCTGCCTTTCGGCAGGCCGATTTTTAAGATTTTCTTTTTCATATAGGTTTCCTTCCGGATATATACTGCATGGGAGCCAATACGGTCATTTATTATAACCAGAGAGGTGGAATTTGTAAAGAAAAAGTTGGGTGGGGATTGAAGCCGAGAAAGTCCTCGGTTAGTTAACCTTAAGCTCTAGGCGGCTAAGGCGCTCCTGGAAATTGGACAACTCTTGATTTAACTCTTTATTTGACTTTTTCAGCCGCAAATTCTCCCGGGTGAGTACGGCAATATTACTATCCAGTTCCTTGACGCTGTTGATGAGGTCAAAGATTAGGGCGTGGGGATTAAAGTTTAGGAGTTCGGTTTCTTCTTTATCTTCGGGGTTTAATTTGGCTTTGAAGGTATTGACAGTGTAAGGCGCGACTTTTTGTATCTCCTGCGCGATTACGCCGATATGCTCCCGGTTATCTTCGGGGAACCCTCCTTTTCCATTATATTTAAACCAGACTGGATTAATCTTCTTGATTATCTCCAGGCCATTATTATAAGGCTGGATATCCTTCTTTACTCTTGCGTCTGATGTGGTTGTCCAGGTAGTGGTAGAGGGCTTGGCTGCGGAGTCGGTGGAAAGCTGCAATTGATAAGAAGGGCTTATTGCACCTATGCCAACATTGCCGCCGCTTGGGTTTAGTATTAATGCTTTGTATCCGGTAAGATCATGTGTTTGAATTTCACCGTGAGTACCCAAAATTTCACCGCGAGTACCGAAGTATCCCAATTTCAATCCCATGGTGGTATAAGTACTATTACCAATATATAGACCGTAACTACTGGTGTCTGGGGTTAAAATATGAAGTTTTGCTCTTGGATCTGCCGTCCCTATCCCCACATTGCCTTCCACCACTAAGTCAGCCTGATAATAAATCTCGCCTCCGTCACCATCGCCCTCCTGCCAATCATAAGTGCCGCCCTGGATGTAATGATCTCCTATTGCCATGCGTTGAGCGCGCAATTCCCGATAGTTCCCGTAAGGGGAAGGGTAATAAGTGGTAATGGTAAGGGTCTCTTCTGCGGCTCCGGGATTCAAAAGGCCCCTCAAGAGGCACAGCATGGCGATGACAATAAAAAGCTTAAGCCTTAACATCTCCGCTTGCTTATTCTTTCTCCTTAAAAGCTTATATTCCATTTTGGAATATATGATAAATAAATATACCATATAACGATAGGAAGTCAAGTTAAATATGGATAAGACTATCTTTACGGAGAGCCACCGCAAGCTAATCCAAAGGCTCAAAGAGGCGCGCAAAAAGACGGGGCTAAACCAGGCTGACGTTGCCGAAAAGCTCGGCCGCAGCCAGTCTTATATCTCAAAAATGGAATCGGGTCAATGCCGCATTGATACTGTCCAATTAAAGGAATTCGCCGCTATTTATAAGAAGAAAGTCACCTTCTTCCTCAAATAACTGCTGCCCCCCGTTTTTCTATCTTTAAAACTATATGTAAAAAGCTGCCCGCCGGCATACTCCCCAAACCAGCAAGGAAACGTCCTAAATAGGTTGACTTAAGATAAAGCGCTCACTATAATATTCCCATCTAAAAAATAAGGAGCGAAAATGCTGAAAAAACTCCGCAATAAAAAAATCGCCAAATGGATATTCTTTATGCTCCTGGTCCTCATCCTGCCGGCTTTTGTCTTCTGGGGCTTCGGCAGTTATGTCCGTAATAAGCAAGAAGCGGGCTTCCAGGGAAAGATATACGGGAGGAATATATCGGAGCAGGAATTCCGGGATGCGCTGGAGGCAGTGCGCATACAGGCAATCCTCCAATTCGGAGACAGGATTGCCGAGGTAGGCAAATACTTGGACCTGCGCTCTATGGCTGCCGAAAGAATACTTCTTCTCTCCGAGGCCCAAAAAAGGCGCGTCCGCGTCAAGGACAAAGAGGTAATAGAAACTATCCGGGATTACCGGATTTTTCAAATCAACGGTCAATTTAACGACAAATATTACCAAGAGACCCTGCAGTATGTATTCCATACCCAACCGCGGGTATTCGAGGAATATACCCGTCAGAATCTTATGCTTGCTAAACTCTACCGCGAGGTTACGGATAATGTAAGGATGACCGATGAAGAGATTCTGGAAGAATACCGCAAGGCAAACGAAAAATTAAGCATTTACTACATCTCCTCTCTGATAGCGGACATCATCAAAGACATCAACCCGGACGAGAAGGATTTAAAAACCTACTTTGAGGAAAACCGCCTCAACTTCAAGCGTCCTCTCTCTTTTAACATCGATTATTTTGCCCTGGGCAAGGATAATGAAAGCGACGAGAGCATACGGGAAAGGATCGAAACAATCCTTCCCCGGCTAAAAAGCGGCAAAGACATCGCTAAAATCGCCAAGGACTTTAACGGTGAGGTCAAGGAAACCGGGTTATTCGGCATCCCCGGTCCGATACCCGGACTCGGATGGTCTCAGCAACTGGTGACCTTAATCTCCAAGGCCAAAGCCGGGCAATACCTGCCGCCGGTGCAAATCGGCAAGAATTATTATCTGATGAGAATAAAAGAAAAAAAAGAAGCGCACATACCGGAATTTGAGGAAATAAAAGACCGCGTCAGGCTCGCCTACATAAAGGATGCGGCCCATAAATCAGCCGGCGTAAAAATCGAAAAGTGTCTTAGCGAGCTTAAGGCATCCGGGAAAGAAAAGATTGGATTGGCGGAGTTTGAAAAAACATCCAAGGCATCGGGACTCAAGGTTTCAGCTACCGAGCCTTTTAGTTACGGCAGCTATATACAAGGTGTCGGAAGTTCGGATATCTTCTGGAGCCGCGCCCAGGGCTTAAAAGAGGGGGAATACAGCGGGGTGATTGAGAATCCGGCGGGGTTTTATATCATCAGGCTGAAATCCAGGATTCCTATCGAGGAAGCTAAATTCAACGCCGAGAAAAATGATTTTTCCCAGAAACTTATGGCGCAGAAAAAACAGGAGAAATTTGCTGCCTTTCTCAGGGAATTAAAAAAGATACACCAGGCGGAATAAGACCGGATCTAAGAAACCTTAATCGCGTTTACAGGGCACTGTTCCGCAACATCCGCAATATTATGCTGCTCGCAGACAGAAGCCTTCACGTGAGCCACGCCGTCTCCCTGCACCTGAAAAACCTCGGGGCAGGCCTGTTCGCATAAACCGCAGCCTACGCACGTAGCAACATCAACCGTTACCTTGGACATAACATCCTCCTAAAAAATTTAAACCTAAGAACCCGGGCTACCTCTCCGTCAGGCTCTCAAACATCTCCTCATGCTCAACCTCTTCGGAAAGGATATGGGTCATCAACTGGTATGTAACGTTATCCTTGCCCATGGTCTTCCTGGCAAGCTTGTTATAGACCTCAATCGCCCCCGCCTCTGCCTCCGTAACGATGCGGATAATGCGGTTGATATCCGCGGCGTTCTTAGGCGGCATGGCATAGGGGAAATTGGCGTTCTTTTCAAGGTCCATGGGGTTAGCGATCGGTACCCCGCCGAGTTTTATTATCAGGTCGGCTATTTCTCCGGCGTGCTCCATTTCGTCCTTGGCGATTTTCTCAAGCATCTCGCGCATATCTTCGTATGCCCGTCCCGATACCGTCTGCGCCATATACCAATAGAGATAAAACGCCAGCCACTCGTCGGCATACGCCTTATTTAAATCCTTGACCAAGTCCTTCAAGCTCAAATCTACGATTGCCCTTGCCTGTTTACCCATACTAATACACCCCCCTTTATCTACTTATTGCGATCCTGCCTCTTTCTCATCCACGGCCAAAAACTCAGACGTCGCAGCGGGGATGATGGCTCTGGCCGCTTAAGCGCCTATCCAGCCGCGCGCCTCCTGCCGGGTAGAGCTCCATCTATATGTAAATTAAACCTTCAGGCCGTATTTTTGTATATTGGAGTCGGCAATGGCCTGAATCTTCTTAATCTCTTCGGGGTTACTCAAGATATGCTTAAACCTGCCTTGCGCCTTAAGGTATTCCTCTACCGGTTTAGGCTGAATCTTACGCACAGCAGCGAGCTGTCCGTTTTCGTATTCAATAAGCGGATAAAGGCCTGTTTCTACCGCTAATCTCCCTATCTGAATCGTGAGTCCGGGGTCGTGACGCCACCCTAACGGGCAAGGAACGTGCACCTGCAGGTACTTCGCGCCCTTGACTGCCAGGGCTTTCTTTACCTTACGCTGCAGGTCCTGAGGTATCCCCGCTGAGGCAGTGGCTACATAGGGGATGCCGTGCGCCATGGCGATCTCGGGCATCGGTTTTTTAGGGCGGACGTTGCCCGTCGACCTACTGCCCAAAGGGCTGGTAGTGGTATTGGAATCAAAGGGGGTGAGCCCGCTGCGCTGGATACCGGTATTCATGTAGGCTTCGTTATCGTAACATACGTAAAGGATATCGTGGCCGCGTTCAAGCATCCCGGATAATGCCTGCAGTCCTATATCTGCGGTGCCGCCGTCTCCTCCCTGGGCGATTACGTTAATGCTGTCTTTTTTGCCAAGGTACCTTAGGGCGCTTTCAACCCCGGAAGCCACCGCAGCCGCATTCTCAAACAAAGAATGTATCCAAGGGACACCCCAGGCAGTTTCAGGGTATTTGGTGGAAAAAACCTCCAGGCACCCCGTATTATTTACTACTATCGTGCTGGGGCCGGCGGCCTCAATTACCAGGCGCGCAGCCAATGACTGGCCGCACCCTGCGCAGGCGGTATGCCCCGAAGCGAATAAACTGCCGTTATTCATAGTTCTCCTTCAATAACTCCGGTTTTAAATCAATAAATTCACCGGCCTTCTCTTTGGTAGAAAGAAGCCTGAATATTTCTTTTATGGAATCCCTGGTGATATCGCGCCCGCCCAGCCCTGCGACGAAACTGCTTATCAGCTTAGGGGATTTTTTCTTACCGAAGAATGAGGCTTTTATCTCGGCGGCCAAAGGCGCATAAGAACCAAGCGAAACAGACTTATCAAGTATGGCGACCTTGGGGACGCCCTTGAGCGCCTCGTATATTTTTGCCGCGGGAAACGGCCGGTAACAGGTCACCTTTAATAAACCTACCTTCTTGCCCTTGGCGCGCAGCTCATCTACTACGTCCTTGATTGTGCCGCATACAGAACCCATTGCCACAATTACGCGCTCGGCATCCTTGCTACGGTATTCTTCTATCAAGCCGTTATAATTACGGCCAAAGACCTTTGAGAACTCTGCGGTAACCTTAGGGATAAAATCAAGGGCAGATTTCATTGTTTCCTCTATGGCATAACGGGTCTCAAGGTAATAATCCGGGTCGGCCAAAAGCCCCATACTGATGGGGTTATCTACGTCAAGTTTATATAAGGGCTGATAACCGGGCAGGAATCTATCCACCTGTTCCTGGGCAGGGATATCTACAACCTCTATGCCGTGGGTAAGGATAAAGCCGTCCATGCAGACCATTACCGGCAGCATCATAGACTTATCTTCGCTTATTCTGTAGCCGATTAGATGCAGGTCCGCTGCCTCCTGGATGTCTTCGGCGTAAAGCTGTAGCCATCCTGAATCGCGCAGCGCGATAGAATCCTGCTGGTCATTCCAGATGTTTATGGGGGCTGAGACCGCCCGGTTAGCACATGTCATAACCAAGGGAAGGCGCATCCCGGCGATATTAAAAATGACCTCCCCCATATAGAGTAGCCCCTGGGAACTGGTTGCGGTATAAGACCTCACTCCTGCGGCTACTCCTCCGAGAACTACGGATGCCGCGGAATGCTCTGATTCCACGTTTACAAACTGAGAGTCCAGTTTGCCGTCAGCCACAAACTGGGCTAACTCTTCTACGATATGCGTCTGGGGAGTAATGGGATAAGCCGAGATAAGACCGGGCTTACAAATCCTGACTATCTCCGCTATCGCCCTGGACCCCTCTAAAAAATCCTTCATCCTAATCCTTAACCTCTTCCTTGGTCATAACGATATCCTGCTTGGGGCAAATCAGCGCACAATTGCCGCACCCCTTGCAGTAGGCGTAATCGCAGTGGTAGGTATTCTTCTCGGCCCCTTCAATGCATCCCTCGGGACAAATCACCGCACAGAGCTTGCAACCGATGCAATTCTTCTGCAGGAATTTCGGCCTGGATTCGGTGCGCCAGGAACCGGTCTTATTTTTTCTGCTCGTGCCTGCCTTCGCTGTTAACGGACCAAACATGCCTTTAACCTTTATTTTTTATGAAATCGAATCCTTCTTTAGCGGCCTGGAGGTTTCCCTCAAGGGATTTGCCTGCAAACCTCTTTTTTATCGCCTCAAGTAACTCAGCCATCCCGATTTCTCCTGTCGCTGCCGCATATGCCCCCAAAAGAGCGGTATTGCCTAAAGGCCGCCCGATGCTCTTCAGGGCAATCTCGTTGGCCGGGACGACAAAGACCTTCTGGCTCGCCTTAACCTTAGGGAGTTCCATTCCTTCTCTTTCGTTAACGATGGCAACGCCTTTATCCTTAAGTCCTGAAAAACAGTTATATCCGCGCATCAGCGTAGCATCAACTATGATAACGTAATCCGGTTCATATATCTGGCTGCGCAGTCTCACCGGCTTGGAATCCACGCGCACAAAGGCGTTCATCGGCGCTCCCATGCGGGCTGCCCCGAAATGCGGAAAGGCATAGGGATACATTCCCTTTAAAAAATACACCTGTCCCAATAAGGCTGCGGTGGTGATAGCGCCCTGTCCGGCGCGCGCATGAATACGTATCTCTTTCATTATTTTTGCTCCTAAAGGTGTGAAAAGGCAAAAGCAACTTTATTATGATAGTATCTTTGCCTGTTTTTGTCAAATAAAAAATTAGGGCAGTTATCTGCGCAGTATTACGGATATTTCCCTAAGAAGCTCGAAAATCGGCTCAACCCTGGATTCCGCCAGCGTACCTAGGCCGCAACTGGGGCTCAA
Source organism: Candidatus Omnitrophota bacterium (assembly GCA_041649115.1). GTDB lineage: Bacteria > Omnitrophota > Gorgyraeia > Gygaellales > Profunditerraquicolaceae > JBAZKK01. The sequence continues at coordinate 36,705 of JBAZNT010000013.1, forward strand.
AAGCAGGTTTTCCAATAAGCGCTCCCTTTTGACGCCTTTAGCAGCCAGGGCATCAATGCCGCGCTTAAGCCTATCAGCCAGGGCCACGGCATCCTCCTCCAGAGGGGCATCGCCTGTCGGGACAATCCCCCAGCAAAGAATCCCACCCCTCTCCAGAAAAAACTCAATATCTCCTGCGTAAAGAATAAACCGTTCCAGAAAATTAAAGGCATCGAAACTGATGATATCCACGCCGCGGGCCCCCGTAAAGATAGACCAATCGGTATTACCGCAGCAATGCACTCCCACCAGCACATTATCCGACTTAACTGCATCCGTTAATTCGCTTAAGCCCTTTATGACTGCCTCGCGGTTTATGGGAGTATAAGCGGAGCCGAAACACCCCAGATAGGGCTCATCCACAAAAAGAATCGTCTTCTTGCCGAAAGTCTCCAGTGCCCTTAGTTGCCAAAGCGCTTTGAAACTCAACCCCTTCAGGATAGCCTGCATCATGATTTCATCATGCAAAAGCGCTATCCCTTTTTCGTCCTTGACGCCTGCGGCAAAGGTAAAAGGGCCGCTGATATGGCATTTCAGCAACTCGACGCCGTTTAAATCGTGTTCCTTAAGACGCGAAATGAAATGCGTAAAACCCGACGAGAAATCCGTGCTGATGCCGAAATAATCAGGCTCGCCTAAAATGATACGGCCGTAAAAATCCTCCAATTCCTTCTCGCGGTTGGCCGGGTCGTATATTAAACCCTGCCGGGTAACCCTAAGGCACGGCAGGCCTTCGCTGAACTGAACGCTCATGCCTTCGCGGATGTCGCGCCGCGGCAGCTGCGGCCAGAAAGGAACCTCCGGCAGGTATTTGAAAATAATATCCAGCGCCTTATCAGCCTCCTGGTAAGGAAGGCTTCCTATGCCGGTAGCCAAGCCTCTTATCTGCATCTTCATCCTCTCTCCATTATTTTAGAAGCCGAGATTTTCGCCAACCATGATAACCCTAAGCCTGCCGGCTGTTACCTCGTTCTCAATAATCAGCACCTGCGAACACATCCTTTTATAATCCGGTGCAAAGCATATCTCCTGGCGGCAGATACCGTCTTTAAAACAGGGGGACTGCCAATCCAGCCGCTTGCAATTCAAAGGGGTAGCGTATTCACGCGCCCGTTTTAACGCCTCGCCTAAATCAGCGGTAAGTTTATTAATGCCGCAGACTATGATTACGTTGGCGGCATAAGAAATACCTGCGGTGCGATTGCCGTAACCGCTAAAAAACACCAGTTCTCCGCGGCAAGATACGGCATTGGCGCTCGCCAGATAATAATCCGCGGCGGTGGCGCCCTGCTTCCTCGATTCCAGGCTCTCCTGGCGGCTGAGGCCGGATTTATACTGGTCAAACACCTTCGTGCCGCGCGCCTCTAGCTTCCTGACTATCTCGAGGCTATCCAGGGTAACCGAACCCGAGATGCCAACGCTGGCAGAAACAGGTATAATCCTCAAAACCTCTGCCGCAGCTTCATCCTTACCGCTGCAGTAAACCCCCCGGATATTCCTCTTCTGCCACGCCTCTAATAGCTTCCTGACCCTTTCATCCATCCTATTGCTTTCTGCATAATTGCCTTGCTAGCGAACGCATCGTCTTTGTAAGCCCTCCGCTGATTATCAGGGGATATCGGTACCTGCAGTCTATTGTCTTAAGGCGGGGAGAAAAATATGCAAGCTGGGAAGCTGCCCGTCTCCTTATTCTCTCAAGAGACTCCCGGGGATAAATTACCCGCCCCCCTGCCACCGCTTTCCTTAAGAGCGGTTCACCTCTCAGGGGCTCGCTTTCCAGGGCAAGAATATCCCTGCTATACCCGGAGGTTTTGCTGCGGATGCGAAAGACCTGCTTCCTACCCGGGTAGGTAGCCTTTCCGCAGCTGAGCTTCATGGTCGGCAAAAACCTCCCTGCCTCACCGCTTACCTCGCTTAGTTTATAGACTACATCCAGGCATGGCGCATCAATGCTGACTCCCATATTAGTGCCTACGCCAAAACTATCAATCGGCGCCCCTTTCTGAAGCAATTTCTTGATCTTGAATTCATCCAGGTTCCCGGTGGCAACAATGCCTACCTTCCTGAGTCCGCGGGAATCAAGCGCCCGGCGCGCCAATCTTGACCAGTAAACGATATCCCCGCTATCCAAACGGATCCCGCGTAGAAGGTATCCTTTTTCTTTAAGATACAATCCCGCAGCAACGGCATTGGCAATCCCCTTTTTAACTTCATAGGTATCGACCAAAAACGTGCTCTTATCGGGGAATACGCGGCTATAGGCAAAGAAGCTTTCAATCTCCCTCTCAAAAGACATCACGAATGAGTGCGCCATCGTGCCTATAACCGGTATGCCGTAAAGTTTGCCGGCCTCTACCGTAGCAGTGCCGGAGAACCCCGCGATATAAGAAGAGCGCGCCACTTTTATGCCGGCCTCGGAACCGTGGGTACGCCGCAGCGAGAAGTCAAAAACAGGCCTGCCGGCGGCGCTGGAAACTATCCGTGAGGCCTTGCTGGCAATCATGGTCTGGAGGTTGACGGTGTTTAAAAGAAAACTTTCTATAATCTGGGCTTCGATTATCGCCGAGGTAACGCGGATTACAGGTTCCTGGGCAAAAAATATCGTCCCCTCCGGCATCGCCCAGACATCGCCCCTGAATTTAAAGGCCGCCAGGTAACGTAGAAAATCGGGAGAGAATAATTTAAGGCTCCCAAGATACTGAAGGTCCTCCTTGCTGAACCTCAGGTTTTTGAGGTAAGCCAGGATGTCGGAAAGGCCGCAGGCAATTAAATAATTGCGCCCGGGGGGAAGTTTCCGTACAAAAAGGTCAAAGGTAGCCATGGCACGGGGCTTATAATAAAAATAAGCCTGTGCCATGGTAAGCTCGTATAAATCCAAAAGCAGGGCATTATCAGGCATGGGCATTACTTTGATATTTCTCTTAGTTTTTCTTCGGGAGGGAAATAATTATCCAGGTAAATAATATCCCCTTTTTTATCTATCAATACGTATGTCGGCACTCCGACAACATGATATTTCATGGTAACCCCGAGATACTCATCGATAAGCACGGGGTATTTGAGCGAATACCCCAGGAGGAAACGCCCCACCTTCTCGGCAGGCTCTCCGGAATTTATTCCCAATACTGCCAGGCCGCTGCGGGAGATCTCCGGGTATTTATCGTTTATTACGCTAAGCTGTTCCCTGCAAAAAGGGCACCAGGTAGTCCAGAAAAAAAGCAATACCCCCTGCCTCCCCCTGTAGCTTGCGAGGTCAAAAACATTATTATTTAAGTCCGCCAAGTTAAAGCCCGGGGCCTGCTGCGGGGTCTCGGCAAAGGATGCCTGAGCCAGAGGCATCGAAACGGCCATTACTGCAATTAGAATCAACGCGATCTTCTTCATCAAATAAACCCCCGTATTCCGATAAATAAAAAATAGGAGCCTGCCAGAATCAGGATCAAGGCGCTTAGCTTTTTAACGTAGGCCAGCCAGTCTCCTGATTTAGGCAAGGCAGCCAGCAGGCCGCTGAAGGTGCCCGCCAGAATCAGGATAAGTCCCATGCCGTAGGCAAAGCTCATCAATAGCGCTGCTGCGTATAGAATGTTTTTCTTGGTCGCCAGATAAACCAATATAGAGCCCAATATCGGCGTAACGCAGGGCCCAACCACTAAGCCCGAACTTAAACCCAGGAGAAAACTCCCAAGATACCCTCTCTTATTAAAGGACGACTGCCTGAATATCCTAAGATAAGGTATTTTTATGACGTCGAGTGCCGAGATACCGAAAAAAATAACTATTAAGCCCGCTATAATATAGGTAATAGGGTTGGTGCTTATCTCGCCGAATATCCTGCCGCTTAGAACCGCAATCATCCCCAGGCAGGAATATACCAGGGCGATGCCGCTGGTGTAGACAAGACTTAAACCAAAGGCCTTTAGCTTTGATTTTACTGCCTGTGCTCCGATAACGCCGATACTTACCGGGATAAGAGGATAAACGCAGGGGCTGAAGCTTACTGCCACGCCCCCCAGGAAGGCTAGGATAAAATCAACAGGGCTACCCGAGAGATTCATCTATCCAGTCCAGGTATTTTTTCTCTCCGGCGATTACCGGAACTGCGATAATCTCCGGGGTCTCGTAACTATGCAATGATTTAACCAGTTTTACGATGCTTGCGAATTTTCCTTTCTTGCTCTTTACGAGGAGGAGATATTCGCCGGCATTATCTATCTTGCCCTGCCACCAAAAGAAAGAATCTATTTTACCGACGACGTTAACGCACGCCGCGAGCCTCTCCTTAAGGAGCGCTGCGGCTATCCGGGAAGCCTCCTTCTTATCGGCGGCAGTAATAAGGACTACGATGAACATAGGATCCTCAGCTGAAAAGTTTTTTGACGAGCTTGGCCACCCGCACGCCCAAACGCATGCACTCGGCGCTGCTGCGGTTATCAGGTGCGCCTATTGCCACCGGGCCGTAATGGTCGCCCTTGGGGTCCCCCTGGATTACCATCCCGTGGATGAGCATGGCGTTAAGTATGTCGAGGACGGTGGTTTCGTTTCCTCCCGCCACATTGGCGCTGGAGGAAAATGCCGCGCCCACCTTGCCGTCAAGGCTGCCGTGGAAATCCACGGAATCGTCGAAAATCTTCTTTATCTCGGCGGCCATTGTGCCGTAGTATGTAGGAGAGCCCGCCACTATGCCTTCGTATTTCAAAAATTCCCGCGCCCCTATCTCTTTAACATCCTTCAAATCCGCTTCCACTCTTTCGCTCTTGATGCCCTCGGCAATACTGGCAGCCATCTTTTTGGTGTTGCCGGTACGGGAATAGTATAATACCAATACCCTGGACATAGCCCCCCTCCTTGCCTTCAAATAAAACTAAATCTTTTTCTCGTCTATCTTAACGGATTTAATGCGCCCCATCTGCGAACAGGCATCAAAGACGACCGTCGGATCAAGCGTAGAAATACGCACCTGAAAATCGCTGTATCTGGTGAGTTTTTCGGTTGCCAGTTCAACTATCTCCAGCCCTTCGCCGAATTCCCCGATGGCGTCCCTGATGATATCGCTGTTTAGATTATGGGCGCCCAGGACAAACTCCAAGTCATATCTTAGCATCTAACGGCCGGTCTAAGCATCGCCACCGACATCATTCTGCCGCAGGAATCTCCTTCTATGCGGAAGGAAAAAAACTCCCTCCTGCTGCAGGAGGTACAGATGCCGCAATCACTGATACTCTCCTGCCGCAGACCTGCCCCCAGCAATTGTTCTCTGTTAACGCCTATCAAATCCAGGTAATAACGGTTGCCGTTGCGGCTTAGCCCGCAGCCAAAAAATCCGCTGAATTCCCCGCCTACCTCATAGCAGCACTTCCTTATCGCCGGTCCGAACCCCGCACGCAAATCCAAGGGCCTGCTCTTGAATCTATCGCACATCATGGCAACAGCCTTTGCGGCGATTCCTAATTTGGTCCCTCGCCAGCCGGCATGCACCAATCCCACAGCAGGCCTGCGGGGGTCATAAAGAAACAGGGAGGGGCAGTCGGCGGTAAACACCGCAAGCGCAACATCCGGCTCATCGGTAAGCATGCCATCGGTCTGCGGCAGGGAATCCTCCTCTGATAAAGCACCTCTGCCGCAGTCTTTATCTTCAATGTAACGGATATTATCCGAGTGAATCTGCTGGCAACAAACCAATCGGCGGTAATCAATGCCTACCCCGCCGAGGAAAATACGACGGTTATCCAGCGCCTTCGCGGTATCTCCATGGCAGAAAGACATGTTTAATGGCTTCCTGCTAAAATCCCAAATCACTCCAGGTTGGCTAAAGAGCGCCTGCGGCATAATAGTCTTGGGGACGGGCTTATTTTCCAGGCTTATCGCTCTTCTGTATATTGTCAAGGCGCTCCGATAAGCGTTCTAATTTTAAACGCGAGTCTTCGTACTTACGGCTGGCATTGGCAAGATGCCCTCCGAGGGTATCAAAATCATCCTTGAACCTTGCGATGTCGCTGCCGAAGGCGCTTAAGCCCTTTAGGATATTCTTGGCGTTCTCCTCAATCTTAAGGCCTCTCAGGCCCAGGCAGATGACCTGCAGGTATGCGTAAAAGGTATGCGGGGAGACCGGAATCACCTTCTTATCCAGGCAATACCCCAGCAGGTCCTCCCTTACGATAGTCTCGTAATAGACGTTCTCCGCCGGAATATACATCAGCGCAAAGTCGTAAGTATCTTCTTCCGGAAGGATGTACTTGGACGATATCTCCTCGATGCGGGATTTGACGTCCTGGATAAATTTCCTGCGGTATGCCTCCTTCTCTTTTGCCTCCGGGCTATCGAGCATTCTCTGGAAATTCTCAAGGCTGAACTTTGCGTCAACCGGAACCAGCCGTCCGCCCAGACGGATTACCGCATCCACCGCATCCGATGAACGGAAGCGGTACTGCATCTGGTAATAATCGCGCGGTAAAACCTGGCTTAAGAGATTCTCCAGGAGCGTCTCGCCAAGCTCCCCGCGGAATTTCGGAGCGCGCAGGAGTTCCTGCAGGCTGGATATGTTCCTGGCGACCTCGTAAACCTGTTCGTTAGTCTTCTGCAGCCCGCCCAGGCGCTCCTCGATGCTGCCAAAGATGCCGCTGGTATGCCCCAGGTTCTGGGCAATGACATTATTGGCTTCCTGGATAGACTTATTCATCTCGGCCAGCCGCCGGCTTACATCCGAGGATACCCTAAGCACCAACGCAATAACTGCGGCAGCCAGGAATAAAAAGAATAGCGTGATTATCCAAATCATGGATTTTCCTTTTTATTTATTAATGACGCGGCCCTGCGGCATCTATTAGTATACCACCGCCCCCGCTTTTTTAAAGGAGATAGTCCTCTTTGATACGCTTTACGCTCCTGAAGATATTGGTTTTGACCTCGGGGCATATCCTCTTTATCTGGCTTATCAGCTTGGCAACCATTGCGCGGCGCGAGGTATCGGAGTTGGGGCAGGCACAGCTTATCTCAGGAAAACGCCTCTGGCGCACGAAACGCCGGATGAGGACCTCTTCCACATATGCCAGGGGCCTGATAAGCACAATCCTGCCTTTGAATAGTTCCTGCTTCGGGGACATTGCCGAGACCTCCCCGTGGAAGAAAAGGTTTAAGAGGATTGTTTCGACGATGTCATCCTTATGGTGGCCCAATGCGACTTTACGGCAGCCAAAACGGTCTGCCACCTCAAAAAGCGTCTTCCTGCGGTTCCAGGAACACCAGAAACAACTGATCTCTTTCCTTTTTATGCCCTTTAAGGCGCCGCATTTTTCAATGTGGTATCTTACCTTGAGCTTTTTAAAATACCTCTCCATCCGGCTGGCAGAGGATCGGGGATAACCTAAATCCACATGCACTGCCAAGAGGTCGTATTTAATAGGCACAAAGCTCTGTCTGCGACGCAGGATATCCAAGAGCGTCAAGCTGTCCTTTCCTCCGGATACCGCCACCGCGACCTTGTCTCCATCGGAAAGCATATCGTAATCGCCGATAGCCTTGCCTATGCTTTTGGAAATGTAGAATGCCGGCCCCTCCAAATCCTTCATCCTCACCCCTCAGAAACACTTTCCATCCCAAAGCAAAAACGCTTTCTGAGCCAATCGGGAAAGTGTATCTATCTCCTGCGGGTTTTCTCAATCAGGCCGATGATATCATCAAGCCTCTCAACGGTTATATCCGCCTGGCGCAGGTATTCTCTCGGCAGCCCCGTGGTTATGGCGATGCAGAACATCCCTGCCTTCTTAGCAGACTCTATGCCGAAGGGGGCATTCTCAACTACCAGACAATCCTGCGGCCTGAGTCCTAATATGCGGCTGGCCTCCAGATAAGGTTCGGGATGGGGTTTGCCTTTTTTAACGCTGTCTCCCGAGACAATAGCGTCAAATAACCCCCTGATGCCGGATGGGATGATGCTGCTTAGCTCTCTCATTGGCGT
>JBAZNT010000014.1:0-38616 GCA_041649115.1 Candidatus Omnitrophota bacterium
ATCGCATCGGACAGGGGATTGAATTCGATTATTGCTGTTGCCACGCCGCCTATGCCTTAAAAGAAGAGGGCATCGACAGCATTATGGTAAATTGTAATCCCGAGACCGTCTCCACCGATTATGACACCTCGGACAGGTTGTATTTCGAGCCGATTACGGTTGAGGACGTCTTGAACATTATCGAGGTAGAGAAGCCCCTCGGGGTTATCGTGCAGTTTGGGGGCCAGACCCCCATTAACCTGGCAATCCCCCTGATGAAGGCCGGGGTGAATCTATTGGGTACCAGCGCCGACAGCATTGATATTGCCGAGGACCGCAAGAGATTCAAACAGATGTTGCATAAACTTGACCTCCTGCAGCCGGAAAACGGCACGGCTTTTACATTTGAAGAGGCCCGTGAGGTAGCCAGGAAAATAGGCTACCCTGTTCTGGTAAGGCCTTCATACGTGCTGGGCGGCAGGGCAATGGAGATTGTATACGAAGAGGCGATGCTGGAGAGGTTTATCCGCGAGGCTGCCAGCGTTTCCGGCGAACACCCCATCCTGATAGATAAATTCCTTGAGGAGGCCATTGAGGTGGATGTGGACTTGATCGGGGACGGGGAGACCTTTGTTATCGGAGGCATCCTTGAGCACATCGAGGAGGCGGGGATTCATTCCGGGGATTCCGCGATGGCGCTTCCTACATACACCCTTTCGACAGGGACATTGAATAAAATCCGGGAGGCAAGTTATAAGATGGCGAAGGAGTTAAAGACCACCGGACTGATGAACATTCAGTTTGCGGTAAGGGACGAAAAGGTCTATGTATTGGAGGTTAACCCGCGCGCCTCCCGCACTGTGCCTTTTGTTTCTAAGGCTATCGGCGTGCCTCTTGCAAAGCTAGCCACCAAGGTAATGTTGGGCAAGGGCCTCAAGGAGCTCGGGTTTACGGAGGAGATTATACCGAAGCACGTCTGCGTTAAAGAGTCGGTTTTTCCGTTCAACCGTTTTCCGGGGGTAGATATAATTCTCGGGCCCGAGATGAGGTCTACGGGAGAGGTTATGGGGATCGATAACGATTTCGGGCGCGCCTATATCAAGAGCCAGCTTGCTGCGGGGCAGCGCATACCCACCAAGGGCAACGTCTTTATTTCGGTGCGTGACAAGGATAAACGCGCGATGGTTTTTATCGCCAAAAAGCTTTCAGACCTCGGATTTAATATTTATGCCACCGCAGGTACTGCCTCTGCGCTAATGAAGAATTCCATTGCAGTCAAGCTCATGCCCAAGATTGCCGAAGGCAGGCCCAATATACTGGACCTTATGAAGGACAACAAGATCCAGCTTGTGATTAACACCCCTTCGGGGAAGATCCCGCGCGCCGACGAGGTAAAGATACGCTCCCACGTTATACTTTACAATATACCTTACACCACCACCATCTCCGGGGCCCAGGCCACGGTGGGAGGGATTGAGTCTATGATAAGGAACGGCTTGGGGGTGGCTCCTCTGCAGCAGTATCATAAAAAGCGCCTTTCCTCTAAAAGCAACGCCGCTAAAAAAACCAGGAGTAAAAGATAGGGCATGCCGGAATTACCCGAGGTAGAGACCATTAAGAAAGACCTTGCTAAGATAATCGTTGGGAAGGAGATTGCCGGGGTCTGTGTGCATAATCCCAGGGTAATCAAGGAGCCGGCTGTCGAAAGATTCAAGAAGGGTTTAAAGAAGACGCTTATCAGGCGGGTGTTGCGCCGGGGGAAAGTTTTGATACTGGAGCTTTCCAACGCCAAATCCCTGGTAATACATCTTAAAATGACCGGTCAGCTCGTTTATCCCGGAAATTCCGAGAAGAGCCGGGTGAGTTTTTATTTGTCCGACGGCAAAACCCTGGATTTTAACGACCAGAGGCTGTTCGCGGAGCTAAGACTCCTGGATGATTGGCGTTCCTTAAGGTTTATCCGGAACCTGGGTCCAGAGCCCTTTGAGTTGACGCCGCGGGAATTTAACAATAAGCTCAAGAGCAGGAGGACCATGATCAAGCCCTTATTAATGGAGCAGGGTTTTATCTCCGGGATAGGAAATCTCTATGCAGCTGAGGTCCTCTTCCGTGCCGGGATAGACCCGAGAAGGCCTGCCCAGGGGCTATCCGATAAAGAAAAGGATATTTTGTTCCGCAAGATTAAGCAGGTGCTTAGAGAGGCTATCCGTTACGGAGGCTCATCCGTAGATGATTACGTGCGTTTATCCGGGAGGCGCGGAGATTATGCCCGGCACCATAAGGTTTACGGCAGAGAAGGAAGGCCCTGTCTTGTATGCAAGACCCCTATCAGGAGGATTATCCTGGGTTCGCGCGGCACCTATTTTTGCCCTAAATGTCAGAGGTAGCGTATGAAAAAACGGCTAAAGGTTAATGGGTTCATTATGGCGTTGGCAGTATTATTAATTGCTGCTTTCCCGCGCTTATTCCTGCGGCCGTGCGAGCCCAGGCCGTGGGGAGAGTTGGCGGAGATCCTTGGGGTTACCTTTATTTTGTTGGGGCAGCTTTTTAGGACATCGGCACGCGGGTATAAGTCCGAGCACTCCCGGGAAGGCCAACTTTTAATACAGGGAGGGCCCTATAGCCTGGTGCGCAATCCGATGTATCTGGGAATACTTTTAATAGGCCTGGGAGTAGTTCTTATGCTTTTTGAATGGTGGGTAGCCTCTATATTCCTGGCAATTTTTATTGTGCGCTATATCTTATTGATATTCAAGGAAGAAAAGAAACTATTAGCCCTTTTTCCTGAAGAATACCCCTCTTATTCCAGCCGCGTGCCCCGGCTCCTGCCTTCTTTGGGCGCCATGCTGCATAAGGACATCGCTGAATATTTGCCCCTTCGGCCTTGTTGGCTCCGAAGGGAAATAGGAACGGTCCTGGCCGTGTTGCTAGCAACTATTTTATTAGAGTCGCTGGGAGACATTAAAAGGGAAGGAGTAGCTGTATATTTCAAGGAGAGTATCGGCATAGCGCTTATTATCTTGTTTTTTGCAGTTTTATATATCTATTTGAGCAAGCGCACCGGTGACGGTGATAAGCGATGACGGCAAGGACAAGAGTAAAAATACTTAATCATAAAAAAGCGGGACCAAGGCATTACCTCCTGAAGTTAGAGGCCCCGTTTTCTATCAGTAAGGCGCGGGCCGGGCAATTTGTCCAGATAAGGGTAAGCGATACCCTTGAGCCGTTCCTGCGCCGGCCTTTTAGCATCCATCGGGTAGAGGGTAGCGCCTTTGAGGTATTATACGAAGTGTTGGGTCGGGCCAGCAAGATATTGTCTCGGGCTAGAACAGGGGAGCTTCTGGATGTTATCGGACCGCTCGGCAACGGGTTCCCCGAGCCCCCGCCCGGCGCTCGTGTGATTTTGGTTGCCGGAGGCATGGGGGTGGCGCCCCTTGTTTTTTTAGCCGAACAGATTGCTGCAAAAAACAGAAAGGCCCTGGTTTTGCTGGGGGCCAGGGATAAGGCAGGCCTTCTATGCGAAAAGGATTTTCGGATTCTGGGAGCCGAAGTCATGATAGCTACTGATAACGGCTCTAAGGGATTTAAGGGCCGGATCAGCGTATTGTTAAAGAGCGTTTTACAGGCAGGAGCCAGGAGCCAGGAGGCCGTTATATATTCCTGCGGGCCGCGTCCGATGTTGCGGGAGATGGCCGGGTTATCGCGGGAATTCAATGTTAATGCTTGGTTGTCCCTGGAGGAGCATATGGCCTGCGGCTTAGGGGCATGCCTGGGGTGCGTAGTGGATACCGTCGACGGCTATAGGCGCGTCTGCAAGGAGGGACCGGTATTTGAGTCCTCCAGGATTATCTGGGAAAAGAGGAAGCCGAAAGGAGGAGGTTGATGCCTAAAGAGCCCTTTATTTCCATCATTATCCCGGTGAAGAACTTTGAGCGCACTATCGAGAAGACATTTAATTATCTGATGGAGGTTGATTACCCGCGCGAATGCTGGGAATGGGTTATTGCCGACGGCGGCTCAAGCGATAAGACCGTGGAGATCATCAATAGCTGGCAGGAAAAATACCCGTTCATAAAATTGGTAGAGATACCCAATTGTCCCTCTCCGGGCTTTGCGCGCAATAAGGCCCTCGAGATCGCCGGGGGGGATTTTTTGTTCTTTACCGATGCCGATTGCGCGCCGGCCAAGGAGTGGATTCACGAGATGTTAAGGCATTTCCAGCGCGACCCCCTGATTGCCGCGGTAGGAGGAGAGGTCTACACCTTAAAGGTGGACCCCGACAATCTTGTTGAGGCCTGGTGCCAGCATTTCCGTTTTAATATGGTATCCCCCCGCTACGGATTCATTCTGGAAGGCTATTATCCGGAATTCCCCAAGGAGCCCCTGCCGGCGGATATCGGGGGACACCGCGCCTATTTTTTCGGCACCTGCAATGTTGTCTATCGCCGCAGCGCAATGCAGCAGTCTGCTGCGCGCTTCTGGGAGAGGCCCACCGGAGAGGATATGGATTTGAGTTATCAGCACCGCTCTAAGGGGTGGAAGTTTTATTTTGCGCCCCAGGCCAGGGTTGACCACATGCACCGCGCAGACCTGGCATCGCTGCGCAAGGTATGGGTTACCTACGGCCAGGCACACCTGCCCCTCATTGATAAGTATGTCAGGCGTAACGGGGTGGAGATAATCCTGCAGTGCCTGCGGGGAAACCCCTCTTTTATATTACCTTTTCCTTTAAGGGGGTTTGTATATATCGGCAATTTCCATCTCATGCACCTTTTTGCGGCATTGGGCATAGCGGGGCTCATCCTGGGGTTGATTTTCGGGGGTTTTGGGTTTAAGATACTTACTTTAATCTCGTTACTTTTTTTCCTTCGTTTTAGCTATCAGTACGTAAAATGGAATTTCGGGATGGAACCCAAGGATAAATTCTGGGCGTGGTGCAAGATGAAATACCTGACTAATCTGAGCTTTATCCTGGGAGGGCTGAAGGATTTTAAGAAATACCGCGTACTTTGCATTGAGCCGAGTTTCTAGGATGGAGGGGGCAAGATGAGCGTGATTTTTTACGTAGCTTTAGGGTTGGTTGCCGGCATATTCGGAGGGATGCTCGGAATCGGCGGGGGCTCCGTACTTATCCCCGCCCTGGTATATCTTTGCGGGCTTACGCAGCACCAGGCCCAGGGGACCACCCTTGCCATTATGGTCCCGCCCATAGGGCTCCTGGCTGCCTGGCGTTACTGGCAGTCGGGAAATGTAAAGTTGTCCATCGCCGGTTTTGTATGCGCGGGTTTTTTTATAGGAGGGCTGCTGGGCGCCAGCCTCATCCAGAATATGCCGGAGGCAATTCTTAAAAAGATATTCGGGGTATTTTTACTTTTGGTATCTCTAAAGATGATATTGGGAAGGTAGATGCAAAGCAGACTGGCGGTTAAAATCGGAAGGCTAAAGCTTAAGAACCCGGTAGTGCTGTCTTCCGGGACATTCGGTTACGGGGAAGAGTTGGCAGGCCTGGCTGATATCAAAAAAATCGGAGCCATAGTTTCTAAGACTATTACCATCAAGCCCCGCCGCGGCAACCCGCCTCCGCGTACCGTTGAGACACCTTGCGGGCTGTTGAATTCCATAGGCCTGGAGAACCCCGGGGTGGAGGCGTTTATTAATGAAAAACTGCCGGTTCTAAAAGGGTTCGGTATACCGGTTATCGTCAGCATTGCCTCGGAGTCCGGATTAAGCGAGTTTGTGGAGCTGTCTCTAAGGCTGGAGAGGGCCGCCGGGGTAGCTGCAATAGAGTTGAATATATCCTGTCCAAACATCAGGGATTCCCGCTGCGGGCGCTACGGGGGCCTTCCTCTTATCTCCCAGGACGCCGGGGCAACATATAAATTAGTAAGGGCCGTGCGCCGCGCCACCCGCAAGATATTAATTACCAAGCTGTCTCCCAACGTTACTTGTATTAGCGATATCGCCCGGGCTGCCGAGGACGCAGGTAGCGACGCGGTTTCCCTCATTAACACTGTTTCCGGCATGAGCATTGACGTATCCAATAGGACCCCCAGGCTCGGGGTAGTTACGGGAGGCCTGAGCGGCCCGGCGATAAGGCCCATTGCAGTGAGGATGACGTGGGAGGTTTATCAAAAGATTAGAATTCCAATTATTGCCATGGGTGGTATAATAGACGCTTCAAGCGCCCTGGAGTTTATCATTGCCGGTGCTACTGCGGTAAGCATCGGCACCGCTAATTTCATTAATCCCCGCGCACCCCAGGAGATAGTGACGGGGATAAACGCTTATTTAAGGCGCAGCAAGACCCCATCATTAAGGCAGCTCATTGGAAGTTTAGAGGTATGAGTAGAGCAAAAGGCAAGGCCTCCATCCCCGGCTTGATCCTGGCGCTGGATACCGGCGACCCCGGGAAGGTCAGGTATTTTCTAAGGAAGCTCGGGCCTTACGTTAAGATGTTTAAGGTGGGCTCGCAGCTTTTTATCTCCCGCGGCCCGGAGGTTATCAGGCTTATCCGCCGTTCCGGCAGGGATGTATTCTTAGATTTGAAACTCTTTGATATCCCCAACACCGTAGCCAGGGCGGTTCGCGAGGCGGTGCGGCATAAGGTTAAAATGCTCACCCTGCATATTGCCGGCGGCAGCCAGATGCTTAAAGTGGCGGTCAGAGCGGCTAGGGATGAATCCCGCAGATTAGGTTGCCGGCCGCCGCTGTTAATAGGCGTTACGGTTTTAACCAGCGAAAAGGCGTCGGGAGCAAGGGTATTAAGGTTGGCAAAGGCAGGGTTGGCTTGCGGCCTGGACGGTTTGGTCTGCTCGGTTCGCGAAACCCGTTTATTGCGCAGGAGCATCAAGAGGGGTTTTATTATTGTTACCCCTGGCATAAGGCCTTTCGGGTCAGCCGGGGATGACCAAAAAAGAACTGCCGGGGTCAGGGATGCGGTCATCTCGGGGAGCAATTTTTTAGTTATCGGCAGGCCGATATTGGAAGCGGATGACCCTGTTTTGGCGACACGAAGGATATTGAGGGAATTGAATTGATAACGCCAGCATCCAAAATGATATTAAAATGCTTTTATGCAGAGAGAGGTAAGAGATGGCAGGAGAGATAAGGGATTTAATAGAGAAGATCCAGCAGGAAGGCATATTGGCAGCCGAGAATAAAGCCAGGGGCATTGAAGAAGAAGCCCGCAGGCAAGCCCAGGCCATAGTGGCCGAAGCCAATAAAGAGGCCAATAAGATTATTGGCGACGCCCGCGAGAAGGCCTCCCGTACAGAGGAGGGCGCAAGGCTTTCCTTGGAACAGGCTGGCAGGGACCTGATGCTGGCGCTGCGCCGCCAGATAAATGATACGTTGCAAAAAGTGATTTCAACCCATATCCAAAAATCCCTGGCTCCGGAAGAATTAGCCAGGATTATAACCTCTATTGTTAAGGAAAGCGGCTTAAAAGACAGCAAGGAAATCGCTGTCTCGCTTAATAAAGTAGACCTGGAGAAGTTAGAGAAGGGCTTCTTGAGTAGCCTGAAGGAAGAGCTTAAGCAGGGACTGGTTCTTCGCGCCGACAGCCAGATAAGCGGAGGTTTTATCATAAGCTATGACGGCTCCAGGTCCCACTTCGATTTTACTGACAAGGCCCTTGCGCAGTATCTTATTACGTATCTTAAGCCGAGCCTGGCAGCGATATTAGGGACCTTAAACACTTAAGCCGTGCCGAGTTATTACACCTATCTCATAGCCGGTTTGCCGGTGTTGCATTTCGCAATTAAGCCTCCTTTTGCCTTTGAGAGGTTTATTGAGATCTGCAGGGGGTTCATACCCTCTGGCGAGCTGGAGCTGTTAAGGTCGGCTTCTATAAAAGGAGATTACCAGGGTGTTTCTTTGCCTCCGACTTTGGAGAAATGGCGTAGTTTTGATACTGCCTTGCGCAATGAACTGGTGAAGATCAGGGCTGTCCGTCTCAAAGAGGAACCTATCGGCTATTTGCATCAGAGTCGCTACCTTGACGCAGGCCTGGCACACCTGGCCGTTTCCGCGTGCCGCAATCCCTCCATATTGGAGGCGGAGAGGATGCTGGATGAGGCCAGATGGAGGTTCCTGGAAGAATTATCATTGGGGCATTATTTTGACCTTGATTTTCTGATAGTCTATGCGCATAAATTGTTGATACTGGAGAGATGGGAAAAGGTGCGCGTGAGCGATAAGCCTAAGGTACTGGCAGAGATAACGGGAGGTTAGAGTCTTATAAAATGACTAATAGAAGCGGCAGGGTAGTAAAGGTTAGCGGCAACATGGTGACAGCAGAAACCCAAGGACTTATAATCCAGAATGAGGTCGCTTATATCGTACATTCCGATGAGCGCCTTAAATCCGAGGTCATCCGCGTTAAGGCCAACAAGGCGGAGATGCAGGTGTACGAAAGCACCTCCGGCGTCAAGGTCGGCGAAGAAGTGGAGTTTTCAGGGGAGTTGCTTTCTGTGGAGCTTGGCCCGGGGCTCCTGGGGCAGATATTCGACGGCTTGCAGAATCCTCTTCCCGAGATTGCCAAGCAGTGCGGCTTTTTTCTTAAACGCGGAGTATATCTTAATGCATTAGCAGAGGATGAAGAGTGGGATTTTACGCCCCTTGCAAAAACAGGCCAGATGGTTCAGGCCGGGGATAAGCTCGGTTTTGTCCAGGAGAAGATATTCAGGCATTTTATTATGGTGCCCTTTGGGCTGGAAGGCGCCTGGGAGGTTGCCGGTATCAAGAAAGCCGCAAAATACAACTTAAAACACCCCATTGCTGAATTAAGGAATGATTCCGGCGGGAGAGAAGAGGTTTTCCTCAAGCAGTCCTGGCCCGTGAAGGCGCCGATTACCGCCTATGATGAGAAGTTGAAGCCATCTGAGCCCCTGGTTACCAAGATGCGCATTATTGATTCTCTTTTTCCCGTGGCGCGGGGAGGAACATATTGTATCCCCGGGCCTTTTGGCGCAGGCAAGACCGTGCTGCAGCAGTTAACCAGCCGTCACGCCGAGGTGGACATCGTAATCATTGCCGCCTGCGGAGAGCGCGCCGGGGAAGTGGTAGAGACATTGAAGACATTCCCGAATATCGAAGACCCCCGTACCGCAAGACCCTTGAGCGACCGCACGGTGATAATCTGCAATACCAGCTCTATGCCGGTGGCAGCCAGAGAGTCCAGCGTTTACACTGCGGTTACCATTGCCGAATATTACCGGCAGATGGGGTTAAACGTCCTGCTTTTGGCAGATTCTACTTCCAGATGGGCCCAGGCAATGCGCGAGATGTCCGGGAGGCTTGAGGAGATCCCGGGGGAAGAGGCATTTCCGGCGTACCTGGAATCCAGGATCGCTTCTTTTTACGAGAGGGCCGGGATTGTCAGGCTGCACGACGGAACAACCGGCTCGGTTACTATCGGGGGGACAGTCAGCCCTGCCGGAGGGAATTTCGAGGAGCCCGTTACCCAGGCCACCCTTAAGGTGGTAGGTGCCTTCCACGGGCTATCCAGGGAGCGTTCGGATGCCAGGCGCTATCCCGCGATAGACCCGCTGATGAGCTGGAGCAAATATAATAGTTTCATCGGAGCTGACCAGCTTGGTTTTGCCAGGGCAATGCTGCGCAAGAGCAACGAGGTATCCCAGATGATGAAGGTTATCGGGGAAGAAGGTGTTTCCCTGGGAGACTTCATAGATTATCTGAAAGGGGAGTTTTTTGACTTTGTCTATTTGCAGCAGAACGCCTTTGACAAGGTAGACGAATCCACCTCCTCCGAGAGGCAGACCTATGTTTTTGGTTTTACATACCGCATCCTGAAGGCAGAATTAAATCTGGAAAATAAAGAGAAGGCCAGGAGTTTCTTCCAGTTGTTAAGGCAGCTTATGCGTGGATGGAATTCGGCTTCCTGGGGGTCGGATGAATTCAAGAAGATTCAGCAGGAGATATCCTCGGAGCTGGAGGGGAGGATAATCCACAAAACAGAAGGTGCAGGCAATGTATAAAGTATATACAAACATTGTTCAGATTTCCGGGGATGTCATTACCGTAGAGGCCTCCGGGATAGGGTATTCCGATATCGCCCAGGTCAATACCAGACGCGGGGTTTCCCTGGCGCAGGTAATACGCCTTGACGGCAATAAGGTATACCTGCAGGTCTTTGCCGGAAGCCGCGGGATATCCACCGGAGACAAGGTCAGGTTCCTGGGGCACCCCATGCGCATTGCAAGCGGCAACGAACTTTTAGGCAGGATATTTAACGGAAGCGGTATGCCTATTGATAGAGGGCCTCTCCTGGAAGAGAATTTAATCGATATCGGAGGGCCTTCGGTAAACCCCGTTAAGAGGGTAATCCCCAAAAAGATGATCCGCACCGGCATACCGATGATAGATGTTTTTAACTCTCTGGTAGAATCTCAGAAGCTGCCGATATTCTCCATACCGGGGGAGCCCTACAATCAGCTTTTGGCAAGGATTGCCACCCAGGCCGAGGTAGACATCATTATTTTGGGGGGCATGGGTCTTAAGCATGACGATTACCTCTTTTTCCGGGATAAGATCCAGGAGCGCGGCTCCCTCGGCCGCTCGGTCTTCTTTATCCATACCGCTGCCGACCCGACGGTAGAGTGCCTTCTGGTGCCGGATATCAGCCTGGCAGCGGCAGAGAAGTTTGCTTTAGAGGGAAAGCGCGTCTTAGTGCTGCTTAGCGACATGACAAATTTCTGCGATGCCCTTAAAGAGGTTTCCATTACCATGGAGCAGGTTCCTTCTAACCGCGGATATCCGGGAGACCTTTACAGCCAGCTGGCCGCACGTTACGAGAAGGCGGTTGATTTTGAAGGTGCCGGCTCCATCACCGTCCTTGCCGTTACCACCATGCCGGGAGACGATGTAACCCACCCTGTTCCGGATAACACCGGCTATATTACCGAAGGCCAGTTTTATCTGAAGAACGGCGTGGTTGAACCGTTTGGTTCATTAAGCCGCCTCAAACAGCAGGTCAACGGCGACACGCGCGACGACCACCGCGTTATCATGGATACCATGATTCAACTTTTTGCCAGCTACCGCGAGACGCTTGAAAAACAGGCGATGGGTTTCCAGATGAGTTCCTGGGATAAGAAGCTCCTGAAGTACGGCGGCCTGTTTGAGAGGAATATGATGTCGCTGGAGGTCAACCTTTCTCTTGAGAAGGCGCTGGACCTCGGCTGGCAGCTTATGGCAGACTGCTTTACCCCTGAGGAAACCGGCATCAGGAGGTCAATGATAGAAAAGCACTGGCCCCGAACCCACTGATATGGCAAAGATTAAATTAACCAAAGGAGAATTAAAGAGGCAGCGGGATGCCCTCAGGCAATACCAGCGTTATCTGCCCACCCTGCAGCTTAAAAAACAGCAGCTGCAGATGGAGATCTTGCATCATCACGAATTATTGGAAGAAAAGAAAAAACAGGAATCGCTCAAGAGAAATTCGATGGAGGCGTGGCTTGGGCTGCCTGCCTCCGATAGCTATGTTGATGTTAGGCCGTGGATAAGCCCTAGCGAGACAGTAATAAAATACAGGAATATTGCAGGAGTGGACCTGCCTGTGTTTGAGCGCCTGGATTTTAACGCGGCGGGCTACGACCTCTTTTCTTCTCCTCTATGGCTGGATGCCGGGCTGGAGGCGCTTAGGTCTTTAGTCAGCTTAAGGGAGGAGATAAAGGTTCTCCAGCAGGGCATGGATGTGCTGGTCCGGGAGTTGCGGATTACCACCCAGCGGGTCAACCTCTTTGAAAAGGTTAAGATCCCCGAGGCAGAAGAGGCGATCAGGCTGATTAAGATTTTTATAGGAGACCAGATGGCGAATGCCGTCGGCCGCAGCAAGATTGCCAAGAGAAAAATCGAGGAATCGGTTCTGGAGGAGATAGCGGCATGATTGTGCCGATGAAGAAAGTCGCCATACTGGTCCAGGACAAAGACGCCGAAAGCGCCGTGGCATCTTTGCGTTCTCTGGGGGTGGTGCATGTAGAAAACCAGCAGCCTCCCGGCGGCCCGGAGCTCGGCGCCCTTAACGAGGATATCAATCTCCTGGATGCGGCTATCGGGATTCTTTCAACCGCAGCGGGTTCGGTTTCCGGGGATAAGGTTGATAAGGGGCCCCAGGATTGGAGAAGCGCCGCCAGGCATGTAGTGGATTGCATGAAGCGCATCGAACAGCTGGAGGATTACTCGTTGAATCTTGCCAAGGCCATAAGCGATTGGGAGGCGTGGGGGGATTTTGAGCCGGAGGCAGTAGCAGTATTAGCAAAAAAGAACGTTTTTGTTAAGCTCTACCAAATTCCCCTGAAGGAATACAGGAAGTTGAAGCCCGAGGCAGTATTGCGCGAGATTTCCGTTACCTCCGGTATGGTTAATTGCGTGTTAGTATCGCGCGATAATATAGATTTGCCGTTTAAGGAAACCCCCCTTCCCAAGGCGAGTCTTTCCAAGATGCGGCAGCGCGTTGCGGAAGATAAACGCGTCGCCGTTTCCTTGAAAGAGGAATTAAAGAGACAGTTGCCGCTCCTGGCGGGATTCTTGGATACCAAGGGGTTATTAAGGCAGGAGCTGGAGTTTTGTACTGCGTTAAAGGGCATGGGGCAGGAGGGGGGTTTTTCTTACCTGGCCGGCTATGCGCCGGTTGATGCCTGCGCTGCCTTAACCCAGAAAGCCAAACGCGAAAAGTGGGCGGTAATGATAAGTGAGCCATCAGGCGAAGATAAAGTGCCGACCCTTATCAGAAACCCGAGATGGATTTCGATAATCGCGCCGGTATTTCGAATGATAGAGATAGTGCCCGGCTATCGCGAACTGGATATCAGCCTGTGGTTTTTGATATTCTTCTCGGTCTTTTTTGGTATACTTATAGGGGACGCCGGATACGGCGCGGTTTATTTTCTGTTTACCCTGATTGTCCAGAGAAAGCTCGGGGCTAAATTAAAGGATAAATCCGTTTTTGTTCTTTTTTATATCTTAAGCCTCTGTGCCGTAGCCTGGGGATTATTGAGCGGAACGATTTTTGGCCAGGCATGGCTTCCTGAGCACCTGAAGCCGCTTATCCCGGCGCTAAGGAACGACAGCAAGGTCCAATCGCTCTGTTTTCTCATCGGCGCCCTGCATCTTAATATCGCGCACCTCTGGCGTTTCGCTATCAAGATGCCTTCGCTGTCGGCGCTTGCAGAGTTAGGATGGGCATTGATATTGTGGGTTGCTTTTTTCCTGGCGCGCACACTTATCCTAAGTTACCCTTTTCCTGCTTTTGCAACCTGGCTCCTGATTGGAGGGTTAGGGCTGGTTTTGTTATTTAGCTCGCCGCAGAAAAATATCCTCAAGGGGATTGGCGCTGGCCTCGGGGTATTGCTTCTAAACCTGGTGAACAACTTTACGGATATCGTCTCCTACATCAGGCTGTTTGCGGTAGGGCTGGCTACGGTTGCCATTGCCGATGCCTTCAATGCCATGGCCATGGGTATAGGTTATAATAATATATTTTCAGGGGTGGCTACGTCTCTGATTCTGGTCCTGGGGCATATGTTAAACGTTGTTCTCGGCCCGCTTTCCATGCTGGTGCATGGAGTCAGGCTTAATGTCTTGGAGTTTTCTAGTCATCTTGACGTAAAGTGGAGCGGTATTGCCTACCGGCCTTTACGGGAGAAGGCAAAAGATTAAAAAAGGAGAGCTGCGATGGAAGCAGGAGCATTAGTGCAATTGAAGGATTTGGGTTTAGCTGCGGTATTGGCCTTTTCTGCCATAGGTTCCGGATTTGGCACCGGCGTGGCGGGGATGGCTGCGGTGGGAGCATGGAAAAAGGCCTTCAGTCAGAACAAGAGCGCTTCTTTTATGATTGTGGCTTTTGTCGGCGCCCCCCTCACGCAGACCGTCTACGGGATGATTGTTATGAACAGGATGGCATCCCTGGCGGTCAGCGGAAGCTATCTCTGGGGCATAGGGATTTTCTGCGGAGCCGCCATAGGCGTATCTGCCCTGATGCAGGGGAAGGCCGCTGCGGTTGCCTGTGATGCCATGGGAGAGACGGGAAAGGGCTTCGGCAATTACCTGGTGGTAATTGGTATCATCGAGACCGTTGCTTTGTTTGTGATGGCCTTTACCCTGGGCGTGCTGGGAAAGCTCGCTACAGGTTAAGAGAGAGGTTCCCGGGCGCTTAGCTCAGCTGGTTAGAGCGGTTGACTTACATTCAACAGGTCAGGGGTTCAAGTCCTCTAGCGCCCACCATAAAAATTCATTGCCAAGCCCCAGGTTTTAAGTTACAATTGAACTTCTGTATTTCGGGCCCGTGGTGCAGTCCGGTTCAGCACGTCAGATTGTCGATCTGAAGACCGCGAGTTCAAATCTCGTCGGGCCCGCCATAGAAAACCATAAATAAAAAAAGCTTTGCAACATCCCCGCGAAGTTGCTATAATATAAATCAGCATCAGGATAATCTTCCTTTTCTTCTGCTTTTAGGTTTACCTTCCAGCTCTAGTCCGTTGGGAAAAGGCGCCATAAGTTAGAAGTCGCAGGTTTATCTTAGGAGAGCCATTTGCTATGAAAAAATTGCTTTTGATTTCATTTGAGTACCCGACAGGCAAGTCCTACTGCGGAGGCGTAGGACAGGTCGTCGAGCAGAGCAGAAACGCCCTTCTGGAGCTGGGGCATGAGGCATACGTGCTTATCAGCTCGGATTTTGACAAGAGGCGCGGTGTCAAGCTTCTCCTGCCGGATAATTCCCTCAAAAGATACCGCAGCCTCGGGGCGTTCCTTAAGGATTACGACTGGACTGGTTTTACGCACATCATCCACCATTTCGTAAATTGGTCCGGGGAGCTTAAAAAAATCAAGGGCCGCCGCGGACGCCGGCCGAGAATCATCTACCACTTCCACAGCATCTTAAGGAGAGAAAAGGATTCCGGCTTCCGGACGCTCAACAGCTTCCTTTACAACCAGGAGAAGATGATCGCCTTGGCAGACAGGATAATCTGTCCCTCCGCTTATGAGTACGACAACTTCACGCGCTATTTCCCTTCTTTTATTAACAAGGTCGCGGTGGTAGAGAATACCTTTGAAGGTTTCCCATTAAACCGCGAGATAGTAAAGCAGGTCAGGGCGGAATACGGCATAGGCGATAATGACGTGGTTTCGCTTTATGTGGGTAGATTGGAAAGGATAAAAGGGGCGCACCTCCTGCTTCAGGAGGCGCCTGTCATACTAAAGAGATACCGTAATGCTAAATTGTTTTTTGTGGGCAAATGGCTGGAGCAGGACCTCTACAAGAAACTGAGGGGTCTTTGCAAGAGATTCCCCAGGCAGCTTTTCTACAAGAGGTATCTTGAGAGAGAGCGATTATTTCAGTATTATTATTTAAGCGACATCTACATCAACACCTCTTTGAGTGAGTCCTTCTCTTTAAGTACCCATGAGGGGGCTTTTTGCAACAATGCCCTTCTTTTGAGCCGCCTCCCGGTGCTTGAAAAATTCAGGGATGCCGCCTTATTCTTTGAGGCCAAGGAATCCGATTTTACGCACAAATACGAAACCCTCATTAGAAATAAAGACCTCAGGGAGCGCCTATCGGCAAGGGCCTCCGCAGTTGCAGTCAGGTTTATGGATAAGGAAAGGATGAAGAGAGAGCTTTCCCTTGCCATTTCTTCTGCCTGCCTGCGCAATTAAGTGGGGGGGGGAGTGCGCAAAAATTCATTTTTGCTTGACAATACAACGAGGTCAAGTATAGTTATTAATAGATAGGGTATTAACAAAAAATACGGGTTCAGAAACAGCATCGGTTTCTGAAGGTAACATGGATGGTCGGGCCGCCATCTGCTATTGCAGAGGCGGCCTTATATTTTTATAAGCCTTAACATTAACAGGGAGGAGCCAGGATATGGAATGGCAGAATGTTCCAACCCCCGAAGAGATTATCAGTACAGGCAAGAAAAAGGTCGGCGATTTCTGGAGATTCTCCCGCTGGTTTATTGCGGCTATCTTTCTGATTGCCGGGCTAAGAGGAGTAATGTATTCCATCGGCCCGGACGAGGTGGGCGTAATTCAGAGGTTCGGCAGGTACATCGGCCTGAGCTCTCCCGGACTGCATGTCAAGATCCCCTTTTGGGTAGACAAGGTGACCCCGATTAAGGTGGAGAAGGTTTTCAAAGAGGAGTTCGGATTTAAGACCTTGCAGCCAGGGGTAAGAACCCAGTATGCAAGAGGCAATTACCGGGACGCATCGCTTATGCTTACGGGAGACTTAAATATCCTGGATGTGCGCTGGATAGTTCAGTTTAAGATAAAAGATCCGGCGAGACTTCTCTTTGCCACCCGTAACCCGGTGGATAACATACAGGATATCAGCGAGGTGGTAATGCGGAGATTCGTGGGGGATTATTCGGTGGATGAGGTGCTTACCACCAAGAGAGAAGAAATCGATGATTTAGCGCAACAGGAGATTCAGAAAATCCTGGATGATTACGAGGTGGGGGTTCAGATCATTACAGTAAAGTTACTGGACGTTAATCCTCCCGAGAGGGTAAAGCCCGCTTTCAATGAGGTAAACGAGGCAAAGCAGGAGAAGGAAAAAATGATTAACCAGGCCTGGGAGGCCTATAATAAAGTTATCCCAAAGGCAAAGGGGACTGCCGAAAAGACGATCCGCGAAGCAGAAGGGTATGCCATAGACAAGACAAACAGGGCCAAGGGAGAATCAGAAAGGTTTCTGGCGACCCTGAAGGAGTACCGTAAGGCTCCCGACATAACCAGCAAGAGGCTGTACCTGGAGACCTTAAACGACGCTCTACCGAAGGCAAAAGAAAAGTATATAATCGACTCAAAGCAGAATTCCATCCTTCCCCTATTGGACATAAAAAGCAAGGGAGGCAATTAATTATGAAAAGACTTAAGGCAATTATCGGTTTTTTTATCGGATTATTTGCGGTAGTGATTACCGCTTTTGCCAGCGGAGCCGTGTATGTAGTGAACGAAACACAGCAGGTGGTGCTTACCCAGTTTGGCAAGCCCCTGGGGAAACCCGTTACCTCGGCAGGGTTGCATTTTAAAACCCCTTTTATACAGCAGGCCCATTATTTCGATAAACGATTGTTGGAATGGGACGGCGATCCGAACCAGATACCAACCAAAGACAAAAAATATATCTGGGTTGATACTACTGCCCGCTGGAGGATTACGGATGCCTTGAAGTTCCTGCAGTCGGTAGGCAACGAGATAGGGGCCCAGGGCAGGATTGACGATATCATTAATTCCGCCACCAGGGATGTAATTACCAGCCATCTTTTGGTTGAGGTGGTAAGGGATTCCAACCGTATACTCCAGAGCGAAGAAAAAGGAGACGACGTTATTGTTACGGATGAAGCGTTGGAGAGGATAGATGCCGGCAGAGAAGCGCTGGAAACCGCAATTCTGGCTAAGGCAAAAATCCTTGCTCCCCAGTACGGCATAGATATACACGACGTGCGCATCAAGAGGATAAACTACGTTGAGGACGTCCGTAATAAAGTCTATGACCGCATGATAGCAGAGAGAAAGCGCGCTGCCGAAAAATACCGTTCCGAGGGCCAAGGTAAATCTGCGGAGATCGAAGGCCAGGTAGCCAAGGAATTAAAGGAGATTACCTCAGAGGCCTATCGGCAGGCCCAGGCAATCATCGGCAAGGCGGATGCCGAGGCGGTAGATATTTACGGTAAGGCCTATAACCAGGATCCCGAATTCTATTCGTTTATGAAAACCATGGAGACATACAGGCGCACCATTGACGGGAATTCTACCGTAATACTTACCACTGATAGCGACTACTATAAATACCTCAAGAGCCTTCACGACTAAAATATTTTCTTAGAATTGGGGTTTTTTTAATCAAGCGCCTCTTTCGGGAGGCGCTTTTATTTTTTCGTGAATTAAGGTATAATATGAAGGTGGAATCTTTGTCCCAAAGGAGGGTTTATGGTTAATATCGACGATTTCAGGAAACTTCAATTAAGGGTAGCCCAGATTAAAGAGGTGAACGACCATCCCGATGCAGAACGGCTTTACGTTATCACCGTTGACCTGGGAGATGCGACCAAGCAGATTGTGGCCGGCATCCGCGCATTTTACGCCAAGGAAGAGCTCGTCGGGAAACAGGTGGTATTGGTGGATAATCTTGAACCTGCAGTATTGCGCGGGGTAGAAAGCCAGGGGATGCTTTTGGCATGCCAGGATGAAGAGGGGATTTGCATTATTTCTCCGGAGCGCCCGGCGCGTCCCGGAAGCGTTGTAAAATGATAAGGCAATTTGTCCCGGGCGAGGTCTGTTTAAAATGCAAGGGTTGCTGCAGGTTCAGCGAAGAGGATAGTATCTGGCTGCCGGCACTTCTGGATAGCGAATCGCACTTGGCTGCCGGCGCCAAAAAAGTAAATAGTATTCCCTGGCAAGGAGAAGGGTTTATCTGTTCTTTTTTAAGCGCCGATGACAATGAATGCAAGATATACCCTAGCCGGCCATTTGAATGCCAGCTCTACCCCTTTCTTATAAACCGTAAAGGCAAAGATTTGTTTCTGTCCGTAGATTTAAATTGCCCGTTTGCCGCCCAGCATATAGGTCAGCCGCAGTTTCGGGCATATCAGGATTATCTTAAATCTTTCCTGGCTGCTTCCGGGCAGGCACAGATAACAGGAAATCCCCTGCTATTTGAGTCTTATGAGGGGGTGCGCGACCTTTTCCGGATCGAAATCAAGCCGTGAAACTAAAAGAATTAAGCCTTAAAGACAAGCCTCTTTTTAAGAGGTTCCTGGGGTTGGACAGCCACCGCCTGGCTGTTTTTGCCTTTGAAAATATCTACATCTGGAAGGCGCTTTTTAAAGTAAGCTGGGCAGTCATAGATAATAATCTCTGCGTTTTCTTCAGAGACAAGAGCGGATGTTTTCTTTATCTGCCGCCCTTAGGGAGAAAGATAAGCCCTAATGCCGTTAAAGAGTCCTTCCGGCTCATGGACGGCCTTAATTCTAATAAGGGGGTTTCGCGCATTGAGAATGTGGAGGAGCCGGAGCTGGGATTTTACCGCAGGCTGGGATTGAGTATAGTATATAAATCCTGCGACTACCTCTGCATGAGGAAAGAGCTTGCCTCGCTTGAGGGCAATAGGTTCAAATCCAAACGCGCCAGCTTTAATTATTTTACTAAGCATTACTCTTTTGAATATCTCCCGTTTGTCCCTTCTTACCGCCGGGAATGCCTTGGATTATATGCCCTCTGGAGCAGGCAGAGAAAAAGGCTTAACCAGGATAAGGTTTATCAGGGGATGATTGCGGACAGCGCTAGGTGCCTGGAGATTTTATTAAAGGATTACCGCGGTTTAGATCTTTTCGGCAGGGTAGTCAGGGTTGAAGGCGAGATCAAGGCCTTTACCTTCGGTTTTGCGCTTAATCCCGGAATTTTCTGCGTGCTTTATGAAATTACGGATTTGAGTGTTAGGGGGCTGGCACAGTTTATCTTTCGCAGGTTCGCCTCCGAGCTTGAGGCTTACCGTTACCTTAATATTATGGATGATTCGGGGCTGGAAAACCTGAAAGAGGTGAAGTTGTCGTATCGGCCCGTTCAGGCCCCCCGGGCCTACATTATCCAGAGATAAATGCAGAGGGATATCGAGGATATAGAATTCAGTATCTTTGACACCGAGACCACGGGGCTTGACCCCGAAGGGGGAGACAGGATTATAGAGATCGCCGCAGTCAGGGTCAAGGGCCCGGACAGGATCGCCGTTTTTCAGTCGCTGATTAACCCCCGCCGGGCTGTTTCAGAGGCCGCCTTTGAGGTAAACCGTATCAGCGAAGACATGCTTGGCGATGCTCCGCTGGCAGAAGAGGTCATCCCGCGTTTTCTGGAATTTACAAAAAACAGCTGCCTCTGCTCTTACAACGCCCCTTTTGACCTGGGGTTTCTCAATAACGAAATCCGCACGGTCGTGCGCGCCGGGGACAAGGACGGCTCTTTCTTAACGGAGATCCCTTTTTCTTCTTCGGGGGCTGCTGAAGAGGAGGTGGTGATAGATATCCTTAAGATGGCGAAGCGCCTGCTTCCCGGTATACCGCGTTACGCCCTCTGGTTTGTGGCGCAGCAACTCGGAGTTCAGATAGAGCAGAAGCACCGTGCATTCTCAGACGTAGAATTGACCCAGGCGGTATTTTTTAAATTTAAAGAAATGCTGCGTAAAAAGAGAATAACCGATTTCATGAGCTTTTCTTCCCTTTTCGGCGTGGGGCCGGAGTTTTTGGATAACGTGGTTAGCCAGAGGATTGCCAAGCTCCAGGAAGCCCTGGATCTGGGGGCGCGGGTTAAATTGAGGTATCTGTCAAGCTCTACCGCCATCGTAACCGAACGCGAGGTCATGCCCAAACAGATAAGACAGGAAAGGAAACGCAATTATTTGGTCGGTTATTGCTGCCTGCGGAAAGAGGAGAGGGCATTCAGGGTGGATAATATCTTAAGCATTGAACTGCTGTGATGAAGATCAACTTAGGCTTTAAGGTAAAAAAACCCATTTTGGCATTGGGCTCGCATGCAAAGAATACCGTTGCTTTTTGCGACGGCCAGACCGTCTCTTTGAGCCCGGCGCTTCGGGATTTGGATGGACCTGAAGAATTCACAGTTTTTATAAAAACAGTGCGTCGTTTCCTCAGAAAGAAACCCGCCATTATTGCCTATGATGCGCATCCCCAATACCGCTCTGGTAAATACGCCCTGGAGCATCTGCTAAAAGAGGGTTCTTTGTTAGCAGTGCAGCATCACCATGCCCATATTGCCTCCTGTATGGCAGAGAACGGACTTGCCAATCAGAAGGTGATAGGGGTAGCATTTGACGGTACAGGTCTGGGTGTTGATAATACCCTTTGGGGGGCGGAATTTCTGGTTTGCGATTATCGTCGTTTCCGCCGGATAGGCCACCTTAGGCCGATTCCCCTCCTGGGGGCGGAGCAAGCCATCAGGCAGCCCTGGAGGCTAGCGTTAATGTGGCTATTTTTAGCTTATGGAGAGAGGATGTGGAGTTTGAAGTCCGCGTTTATCAAGGAGGCGGATAGGAAAAAATGGGCGGTATTAAGGCGCATGCATTCGGCGGGTTTCAATTGCCCGCTTTCCAGCAGCATGGGCAGGCTTTTCGATGCAGTAGCGGCGCTTGTTTTGAGGCGTCAGGAAGCGCGCTTCGAAGGAGAGTTGGCAGTGCAATTAGAGAAGCTGGCCCGGGAGTCTTCAGGCAAGTCGAAGAGCTACCATTTTGGGATAATCAGAGGCCGACAGGGATATATTTTAGACCCCCTGCCTATATTTAAGGAGATAATGCTGGATTTGAATCGTCGCCAACCACCGGAAGATATCGCTTATAGTTTTCATCTGACCGTAGCAGAAATGATAAAAAGGATGCTTTTAAAAATAAGGAATCAAAGCCGCTTGAATAAAGCGGTATTCTCCGGGGGGGTTTTTCAAAACCGGCTTTTGTGTTCTCTTGCCAGCAGTCTCTTGACCGCGCAGGGTTTTAAGGTCATGATGCATCGCAATCTCTCCTGCAATGACTCCTCGCTGTCCCTGGGGCAGATTGCGGTAGCAAGCCACCGT
Source organism: Candidatus Omnitrophota bacterium (assembly GCA_041649115.1). Taxonomy (GTDB): domain Bacteria; phylum Omnitrophota; class Gorgyraeia; order Gygaellales; family Profunditerraquicolaceae; genus JBAZKK01. The sequence continues at coordinate 21,586 of JBAZNT010000014.1, forward strand.
CATTAGGATATGTGCCTGGCTGTTCCCATGAAGATAAAGGAAATAAAAAAGGGCTTTGCCCGCGCAGAAGCCGGCGGCATCAGCCGGACGGTTAATATTGAAATGCTGCCGGACATAAAAAAGGGGGACTATGTCTTGGTGCACGCCGGATTTGCCATTCAGAAGGTAGATGCCAGGCGGGCCGAGGAAACCCTGAGGATGCTCGATGAGATACGTTGAGGAATTCCGCAGTAAAAATCTGATAAAGCGCCTCGCCCGCAAGATCGAGATATCAGCCCCCAGGCAGCCGGTTAATATTATGGAGGTCTGCGGGACACATACCCATAATTTTTTCCGCTTCGGATTAGATAAGATTCTGCCTGCCGGCATTAAACTTGTCTCGGGGCCCGGATGCCCGGTTTGCGTATCTACCCAGGAGTATATTGATAAGTCAATAGCATATGCCAGGCGCCGCGATTTGATCATTGCAACTTTCGGCGATATGCTGAGGGTGCCGGGGACGGAATCAACCCTGGAAAAAGAGAGGTCCTCCGGCGCAAGCATATTTACGGTTTATTCGCCTTTGGATGCCCTGAGGCTTGCGTTGGCCAATCCCTCCAGGAAGGTGGTTTTTCTGGCAGTAGGGTTTGAGACTACCGCTCCTGCCGTAGCCCTTACGGTATTGGCAGCCCGCAGGGAGGGCATAAGGAACATTTTCTTTTTTACTTCGCTAAAACTCATTCCGCCTGCGATGGATTATATCTTGCGGGATAGGAGAGTTAAGGTCAACGGTTTCCTCTGCCCCGGCCACGTCTCCTGCATTATCGGAACAAAATCCTATGCATTTATACCTAAAAGATATAAAATAGGTTGTTGCGTTGCGGGGTTTGAGCCGCTGGATATCCTGACGGGGATTTATTTTTTACTGCAACAGATAAACAGAAAAAGGCCGCAGGTTGCCAATCAATATCTGCGCGCAGTAACGGCAAGCGGCAATGCCAGGGCGCAGAGGATAACGAGAGAGGCGTTCAGTGTTTACGACGCCAGCTGGCGCGGCTTTGGAGACATCTCCGGCAGTGGCTTGATTTTAAAGAAATCCCTGCGGCGGTTTGATGCCGGGGATGAGCTACCGCTTAAAATCAAGCTTCGGACTTCGCCCGCAGGCAAAGAAGGTTGTCGTTGCGCCGATGTGCTAAAGGGTTTAATACAGCCTCCGCAGTGCCGCCTCTTCAGGAGGTCCTGTACCCCCCAGACCCCCTTGGGCGGGTGTATGGTTTCAGCAGAGGGAGCCTGTCATGCTTATTTCAGGTATCGCCAGAGTGAGTTTTAAAAAATTTCTCATCGGCTGCTGCATCTTTGCTGCCTTGTTATCTCCGCTTTACGGCCAGGACGATAACATCGCAGAGGCCGGAAGGCTCTCCCGGGAGTCGCGCCAATATTACCAGCGCGCAGTCGCTCTTTATAAAGAATTGATAGCCAAGGGCGAAGACCAAAACCGCCTTTATTTTGAGCTGGGCAAGCTCTATTACGATTACGGGGAGTTTGATAATGCGGTTTCTGCGCTGAAGAAGACTTCCCGTCCCGAGGCTGCCAAGTTTTTAGCCGTCTCCTTTTACCGGCTGGGAGATTTTACCGATGCCCTTGCGGTATTCAATAAAAAAGGGGCCGCCGACGACGAGGCGAGGTATTATTGGGGAATGACATGCGAAAAATTGAATCTTTTCGACCAGGCCCTGGATAGTTACAAGAAGATAAGGTCTGCCGATTTTAGGCCCCTTGCACTCGAGCGCGTTAATGCCATCGAGAAACGGGGCAATCCTGCATCCTTCAAGGATGCCGATCCCGAGATCCGCCGCATCATTGCCGCTGCCCCGGACGAAAAGGACTATCCTCAGGCCGGGGCCATGTTTTTATATTGCGATGAAAACATAGAGATAGCTCCCGATAATACCCAGGTATCCCGCCTGCATTACGTGATTAAAATCCTGAATGAGCGCGGCAAAGAGGCTTTTTCCGAAAGCCACATCACCTATGACTCTACCTATGAAAAAGTAGAGCTGGAGTACGCCCGTACCATTAAACCCGACGGTTCGGTGGTAGAGGTGGGCAGCCGTCACATACGCGACGTCTCCAGGTATCTGAACTTCCCGCTTTACAGCAACGCCCGCGTTTACATCGTGTCCTTCCCGGCGGTTACCGAGGGCGCGGTCATCGAATACAAGGTCAAGATCCTCCGCAATCAATTGGTGAACAGGAATGATTTTGTAACGAGCTATTCCCTGCAGGCAGACGAACCAGTGATATCGGCGCATTTTAGCGTGAGCATTCCGAAAGAGCGCCCCTTTAAGATAAAGATAGTCAACGGTCCCTACAATAATTTCGGAGCAGACCTTGCGCCTGAAATAGAAGAGCGCCAGGGGTTGCGTATTTACAGCTGGAGGTTTAAGGATATCCCGCAGATAATTCCCGAGTCCAGCATGCCTCCGGAGGTCGAGGTAAACCCCGCCATCCTTATCTCTACATTCAGTTCGTGGCGCGAAGTTTATCAATGGTGGTGGTCGCTTGCCAGCGACAAGATCCAGGCCGATGAGGCTATCAAGGCAAAGGTAGCCGAGCTCGCCAAGGGTAAGGTTACTCCTGAAGATAAGATAGAGGCTATTTATAACTTCTGCGCCCAGAAGATACGTTATGTGGCAGTAGAATACGGCCAGGCAGGTTACGAGCCCCATCGCGCCGAGGACATCTTCAGGAACAAATACGGAGACTGTAAAGACCAGGCAGTGTTGTTGGTGAGCATGTTAAGGGAAGCCGGGTTTGCTTCCTGGCCCGTTTTGATTTCTACCAAAGACAACCATAATCTAAACGAGGATTTCCCGGCGATACTCTTCAATCATTGCATTGCCGCAGTGTCCCTGCGGGATAAGCTTGTATTCATGGACCCTACTGCCGAGACCTGCTCTTTTGGCGACCTGCCTGCAGACGATCAGGCGCGCCTCACGCTGTTATTCAAGGATGACGCCTACCGCATCGAGGCCACGCCGCTCTACCCCGCCAGCCACAATCTTATCAGGCAGCTCTTGGAACTGGAGGTTAATAACGACGAAACCGTAAGCGGAGAACGCCGGGTTTATACCAGCGGCATGTATGACCAGGCCCAGCGCTACTGGCTTTTATATAATCCTCCTGAGCTGGTAGAGGAGACGTTGAAAGAGAAGATTCAGGACATCTCTATCGGAGCGAAATTAAAGAGATATTCCGTAAAGAACCTCGATAATCTCGGGAAGCCGCTGGAGCTCGATTACAGTTTTAGCGGCCCGGAATATTTTACCCTCGCCGGAAAGCTGCGGATTATGCCGCAGTTGGCCATTGTAGATACCAGCGTGGTGGCCAGGGACCAACGCCGCTACCCACTTGATTTTGGCATCCTGGATAGCAAAAAGACCGTATTTGAGATTAAGATTCCGCGGGATTTTAAGGTAAAATATATGCCCCAAAGCGTAGATAGAGACAGCAAATGGCTACGTTTTAAGGCCGGCTACCAATTGAAAGGCAACAGCATTGTTTTTACCCAGGACGCGGAGCTTAAGAAAATAAACGTCCCGGTCTCTGAATACGCGGATTTTAAGAAGTTTTTCGAAGACCTGGCAAAGAGCGTCAAGCAAAGGATAGTCCTGGAGAAAACGCCTTGAGCATGAAGAATAAAGATTATTCCTCGCAGCCAGAGCGCCGTCAATACATCCGTCTTGATACGGTATTCCCGGTGGAGTTCCGTCTTGTTTCCTTTGACGGCAAGGGTTTCCTTTCTCCCTGGATGCAGGGCTTTACCCATGACGTCAGCAAAGGCGGGATTTGTCTGGAGGTAAATAATCTGGAACCCTCGGTTCTGGAGGCCGTCAAGATACATAAGGCGCATCTTTGCCTGGCAATCGAGATGCCGTTTGCCAAAAAGGCGGTAAATGCCACTGCCAGGATTGCCTGGGTGCAGGAGATAAAGGGAGAGATAAATAAGCATCTTCTGGGGTTGAGCTACCTGGAGGTAGATCCCCTGGCGACCAGCAGGATTTTTCGCTATGCCTGGGCCAAGAAACTCTTTGTTCCTTCCGCCATAACCGTCATTGTTATCCTTGGGTTGGCCTTTAGTATTAACAGTTATATTAATCTTAGGCTATCGCAGGGCAATAAGGCGCTGGTGAACCAGCTTATCCAGACCCTGCAGGAAGCCAGCGCAGTTAAAGAGAAAATCAAGGAGATTGCCGAAGAGAGAGGCGACCTCGAATTAAGGATTCAGGCCTTTCAGGCACGCCTAAGGAGCCTGGAGGAAGAGAAGGCCAGGGCGCTGGAAGAGGCGCGCCTAAGGGCCAAGGCAGAAGAGCAGGCCTATGCCAGGGAGGAGACGCGTAAGACAGAGGAGACGCGCAAGATAGCGGAGCTAAACGCCATGATTGCAAATATCACGCAGGAAAAGGCGCTGCTTCAGGGTCAGTTATCCTCCCTCCAAGATAAGGAGCGCGGAGCAACAGAGGAATTCTCGCGGCTTGCCCAGAGCAAGTTAAAATTAGAGAAAGCTAACGCTGATAAGATGTACCAGTGGCTTAAGTTTCATCAGAACCAGAACACCGGCCTGGTGATGAGCTTCGAGGGTGACCGCGATCTTCGCAACTGGGCGTTCATCTACGATCAGGCCCTGGCAGCTGAGGCGTTTACTTATTTAGGGGATTTTGAGCGCGCCAGGAAAGTCCTGGATTTCTTTGACAGGAAGGCCCAGAGGATTAACGGCAGTTTTTCCAACGCCTATTATGCCAATGACGGCACGCCGGCTGAATTTATAGTGCATGCCGGACCAAACCTCTGGATAGGGATAGCAGCGTTGCAGTATGTTAAGAAGACCCAGGACCGCCGTTATCTTAAGCTCGCCGAGGAGATTGCCTCCAGCGTAATGAGGCTGCAGAAGGAAGACAGCGAAGGCGGCCTGCGCGGCGGACCGGACGCAGACTGGTATTCCACCGAGCACAATCTTGACGGATACGCTTTCTTTAACATGCTCTATGAGCTTAGCAATAAAAAACCATACCTGGATTCACGGGATAAAATATTGAAGTGGCTGCTCAAACATACCTATGCCAAAAGCGAAATCCCGGTTAAGCGCGGGAAGGGCGATTCTACCATTGCCACCGATACCTATGCCTGGTCAATAGCGGCGATAGGGCCAGAGAAGCTCCAGAGGATAGGGATGAACCCGGATAAGATTATGGAGTTTGCCGAGGAGAATTGCATGGTTGAAGTAGGGTACCGGCGGCCCGGCGGCCAGATTGTTAAGGTCAGGGGGTTTGATTTTGCCCCTGATCAGCACCTCGCAAGGGGGGGTGTAGTTTCCTCGGAGTGGAGCTCACAGATGACGTTGTCATTTAAGATTATGGCAGATTTCTACGCCAGACAGAACAATAGCCGCCGCGCCAAATACTATCAGGATAAGTATGTTTATTATCTGGGTGAGCTAGGCAAGATGATTATATCCAGCCCTTCTCCGTCGGGCCAGGGAGAGAGCTGTCTGCCTTATGCTTCGCAGGAAATGGTAGATACCGGTCACGGCTGGGCTACCCCCAAAGGAGACTCTACCGGTTCGCTCTCCGGCACCGCTTATACCATCTTTGCCTATTATGGTTTTAACCCCCTCAGTTTTAATGAATAAGAGGCTGACAAGGATATACCGTAAACTATACGCTGTTTTTGGGCCGCAATGCTGGTGGCCGGCAGACACCCCGTTTGAAGTCATGGTGGGGGCTATCCTGACCCAGAATACCAATTGGGGGAATGTTGAGAAGGCCGTCGCCAATCTCAAAAAAGAGAAACTTCTCTCGCCCCGAGGGCTTCTAAGGGCCCCTTTGAGCAAAATAGCAAGGTCAATCAGGCCCAGCGGTTACTATAATATCAAGGCCGGCCGCCTGAAGGAATTTTTAGGTTTTTTATGCAAAAGCTACCAGGGCAGCATTAAAAAGATGGCAAGCCAGGACCATTGGCAGCTGCGCCGGCAGCTCCTGGCGGTTAAGGGCATAGGAGAGGAGACGGCGGATTCCATATTGCTCTACTCTCTTTCCAAGCCCGTTTTTGTAGTAGATGCCTATACCAGAAGAATCCTCCTGCGCCACCGTTTGATTAAGAAGGAAGCAGGATATCAGGATATCCAAAATTTATTTATGGAAAACATCAAAAACAGGGTAAAATTATTTAATGAGTACCATGCCCTCCTGGTAAGATTAGGCAAGGAATTTTGTTTTAAGAATAATCCCCGGTGTCGGGGGTGCCCCCTGGAGGATGAGCGCTAAATGATGGGGGTATTTTTATTCCTTTCGCCGCTTCATATTGATTAGAGATATGCCGATATACGAATACCTTTGCCTCAAATGCAAAACCAGATTTGATTGCCTGGTGCGCGGCAATGCCGAGAAGGTGTTTTGCCCCAGATGCCGCGGAGGGCAATTGAAAAAACTGGTTTCGAGCTTTGCCTTTAACTCCAGGGATGCCGGCGGCAACATCACCGCGTCATCTTCCGGATGCGCAGGCTGCAGCAGCCACAACTGCTCTGGCTGCTCGGGATAGTAGATATGGTCAGGAAAGAACGTTTAATAAGACTCACAAAGGAACTTATCCGCATAGATTCCCAGAATCCTCCGGGGGACGAATGCCGCATCGCGGAATTCGTTCACGGATATTTAAAGAAACTGGGATTGCCGGCGCGGATATACGAATTTAAAAAAAGACGCTCTAATGTAGTAGCAACCCTAAGAAGCAAAAGCCGAAGGCGCTCCTTGCTTATCACCCCGCACTTGGATACCGTTCCCAGCGGAAATTCCTGGCATTTTGATCCATTCGCAGCCAAGCTCATGAAGCAAAAGATCTACGGATTAGGGGCTACCGACTGTAAAGGGAATCTTGCCAGCGCAATGGAGGCTATCAATAGCATGCTGGAAGACGGGGTGCGCCTTAAGTATAACCTTATATTTGCCGCTACCGCCGATGAAGAGAGCGGCTCGGCTTTAGGGTTGGCCCCGCTTTTAAAAAGGAAAATATTAAAGCCCGATGCTGCCCTGGTCCTGGATGCCGACGATTTTCATATCGTGATTGCCCAAAAGGGGCTGATTCACCTGACGGTGAGGATTAAGGGCAAGAGGGCGCACGGCGCCTATCCCTGGCTGGGGAAGAACGCCGTAGACTCTGCCTTAAAGATACTGCGGGATATCAAATTATATAGATTCGGCATTTTTAAAAACAGATATCTCCGCGCGCCTACCGTTAATATCGGGGTTATCCGGGGCGGGGATAAGGTAAATGTAGTGGCGGATTGGTGCGAATTTGAGCTGGACATCAGGTTTCTGCCCGGGATGTCCGCCGGGAAAATCTTAAAGGACTTAAAAGGGATTATCCGCCGCCATAGCAGGCAGTGCAGCTTCCAGATACAGGGGATCCAGCAGCCGTATGTAATAAGCGCAACGCACCCCTTGGTGAGCGGCCTGTCGCGTTCCATGAGAAAAATCGGAATCAGGCCTCTTATCAGGGGTTCGGAAGGAGCTACTACCATTAGTTTTTTTCAGGAGGCCGGCATCCCGGCAGTTGCTACAGGATTCGGATGCGCAGGATGCGCGCACATTGCCGACGAATATATTAAGATTGCCTCCTTATACAAAGGCACATTGGCGCTGGAGTATTTTTTAAAGAACTATAAGCCAGTTTGAAAGGAGCGGTTATGGATGGTTATAAAATACGCAAGAGGCCGAGGTTACGTAATGCCTATCTTGTGTGTGGCTGGCCCGGGATGGGCGAAGTAGCCTTTAGGGCGGTGAATTACCTGACGGAGAAATTAAAGGCCGAAGAATTTGCCGAGATTGAAGCGGGAGAGTTTTTTTATTTGACCGGCAGTTCAATCAAAACCGGGGTATTGAGCGCGCCGGAGTTGCCATGCGGGAAGTTTTATTACTGGAAGAATAAGACAGGTAAAAATGATGTAGTGGTTTTTATAAGTAGCGCCCAGCCGGACCTTTCCAGGGCTGAGTCCTACTCCAGGAAAATAACCCACATCGCCAGACTCTTCAATGTCAAGACAATCGTCAGCTTTGCCGCCATGCCTCAACCCATAGACCATAGCCAGCCTCCGAAGGTCTGGGTTGCCTCTACCTCCGCGGCGTTAAATAATAATCTTAAGAATTACAATCTTAATATTCTTTCCGAAGGTCAGATTAGCGGCATGAACGGTCTTTTCCTGGGGCTGGCGAAAAACGAGGGCTTTGAGGGGTTTTGCCTTTTAGGCGAGATACCGCTTTATACCATCCAGATTGAAAATCCCAAATCCTCTTACGCGGTACTTGAGGCCTTTGCCAGGATCGCCAAGCTTAACATCGACCTTAGCGAATTATTGAGCCAGGCGCATATCATGGAGACCGAAATTAACAAACTCATGGATTATTTAAAAATAGGCAATCCCCTCGGCCCCATAGACGAGAATGACGTCGAGAAGATTAAAAAATCCCTGAGCCAGCTTACCAAGCTTCCTTCTTCCATCAAGGACAAGATTGAGCAGCTTTTCAAGGAAGCCAGGAGTGATATCGGCAGGGCTAAAGAGCTTAAGGTTCAGCTGGACAGCTGGAACGTTTACAAGGAATACGAAGATAGGTTCCTGGATTTATTTAAGAGGAGTAACGAGAAAGGAAACTGATGGCCCAGGATAAAATAAAAGCCGTTATTTTTGATTTAGGCAATGTCCTTGTGAATTTTGACCATCGGCGGGCTGCGCGTCGGATTGCGCCATTTACCGATAAAACCCCCGAAGAGATTTATGGTCTTTTCTTCGACTCTCCACTTACTGCCATGTTTGAGGAAGGCAAGATAGCCCCCTCCTCTTTTTTCCTGCAGGTAAAAGAGATGTTGGGCTTGCGCCTGGGGTACGAGGATTTTGTGGCAGCCTTCAACGACATATTCTTCTTAACCGAAGAAAACAAAGGGGTGCATCGGTTGGCAGAATCTTTCAGCAGCCGCTACCAGGTGGCGCTCCTTTCAAACATAAACATACTACACTGGCAATACCTAAGAAAAAGCCTTTCGGTTTTTAGCCACTTTCAGAAGATACTGACTTCGTTTGAGCTGGGGGTGAGAAAACCCGATGCCCTGATTTACCAAAAGGCCCTTCATGCGCTTGGGGTTAAGCCGCAGGAGGTATTTTACACCGATGACCGCCCCGAGTTGATTGCAGGCGCAAGCCGCTTAGGGATGCGGGCGGCGGTCTTTGACGGCCTTGTCTCTTTAAAAAAAGCGCTTTCGGATAACGGACTGACATTTAATTAATTTCATATGCCTCCTTTAAAGATAACCCTTGCCCACGGCAGCGGCGCTAGATCAATGCATCAACTTATTGACGACGTTTTTCTGCGGAAGCTGGGCAATCCTATTTTGGAAGAGCTTGCCGATGGCGCTACGCTGGATTATCGCGGGAAGATTGTTTTCAGCACGGATTCATTTGTGGTACATCCGCTTTTCTTCCCCGGAGCGGATATCGGAAAACTGGCGGTCTGCGGCACAGTGAACGACCTGGTGATGGCGGGGGGCGAGCCACAGTATTTATCACTGGCCTTTATTATCGAGGAGGGGCTGAAGTTTGCAATCTTAGAAAAAATCGTAGATTCGGTTGCTTCGGCTGCCCGTTACGCAGGGGTAGCGGTGGTTACCGGGGACATTAAGGTAGTGGAGAATGGCGCCTGCGATAAGGTTTTCATTAACACCTCAGGTGTCGGCAGGCTCGCCCGGCGGTTGTCGTTAGAAAGCGTTAGGCCGGGAGATAAGGTTATCGTCAGCGGAGATATCGGACGTCACGGGCTGGCGGTTCTGGCCAAAAGAAAAGAACTGGGGCTGGATTTTAATATCAAAAGCGACTGCGCCGCCCTCAACAAGGTGTTAGTTCCGATACTGAAAAAAACATCCGGAATCAGATTCATGCGCGACCCCACCCGCGGGGGGCTCGCCGTTACCTTAAATGAAATTTCCGCAGCAAGCGGGCTAGGAATTACAATAGAGGAAAAGGAGATTCCTGTTTCCAGAAACGTGGAGGCAGCGGCAGAGCTTTTAGGTATCGACCCCCTTTATATCGCCAATGAAGGCAGGGCAGTATTAGTAGTTGCTGCTACTGACGCAATGGAAGTGTTGGCTTTATTGAGAAAACATGAACTCACAGGCAAGGCCAGCATCATCGGAGAAATTTCCATGCGCCACAAGGGCATGGTGGTATTGAATACCAGGGCCGGCGGCTGGCGTATTATTGAGATGCCTTCCGGAGAACAACTCCCCCGCATATGTTGAAACAGGATGGGTCCCGTTAAATACCAGAAGCGTTTCTACAGGGACGTCTGCAAGCCGGCTGACCTTTGCCAAATTCGGGTTGTGGTAAGGGAGACCGACGTCCAGATAATGACCGAACGGCCGGTTGATAAGGGATTATGCGAAAGGAAACTCGAGGAATTGCACCGCCAGATCCAGAGTTACATCTCTCGCGACCCCCGGTTCCTGACTGCCCTGAGGCCCCTGCCGGTAGAGCGCTCTGCCGCACCTATTATCAAACAGATGAGTATTGCTGCCCGTCGGGCAGGAGTGGGTCCGATGGCAGCAGTTGCCGGGGCAGTGGCACAATCCTTGGGGAGGGAGTTGTTAAGGAGGAATTACCGGGAAGTAATTATTGAAAACGGGGGAGACATTTTTTTAAAGACTGCCAGACCGCGCCTGATAGGGATTTATGCCGGGAGTTCCGGGGTTTTTAACCGTCTTTTTTTGAAGCCTTCTCCGGCAGATACTCCTTTAGGAATTTGTACCTCATCCGGGACGGTGGGGCATTCTTTGAGTTTTGGCTTGGCTGATGCAGCAGTGGTTATCTCGAACGATGCGGCGCTGGCAGATGCCGTAGCCACAGCCACCGCTAACCTCGTCAGGAGCAGGCAGGATCTTGAGAAAGCCGTAGCTTTTACCAGGTCTGTAAAAGGGGTCTCGGGGGCAGTAGTTATTATTAAAAAACAACTTGTCAGTTGGGGAAATATTACATTTGCGGCTTGAACTTTAACTTAAGCGGCATTATAATATAACCTGTTAGCATGCAAAGAATTAAGCTTCTGTTAGTAATCACCAAGTTAGAGCTGGGAGGCGCACAGAAGCAGCTATTAAGCCTTATTTCGGAGCTCGATAAGGGGGCCTTCGAAATTTTTCTTTTTACAGCTCAGGAAGGGCTGCTTCTTCCCGAGGCAGAGTCGTTAAAGGGTATCAGGGTTAAAAAGTCCAGATACCTGGAGCGAGCCATAAATCCTTTTAAGGATATCGCTGCCTTCTTCGAGATACGCCGTTTTATTAAGGAAAACAATATTGATATCGTCCATACCCACAGTTCTAAGGCCGGAATAGTGGGGCGCTTGGCAGCAAGGGCGGCAGGCATTGAGAATATTGTCCATACCGTGCACGGGTGGAGCTTTAATGATTATCAGCCCCCGGCGTTAAAAAATATATTTGTTCTCCTGGAGAGGATTACCGCAGGATTTACCAGGAGGATAATCGTAGTCTGCCACTCCGATAAGAGACGCGGTTTAACCAGGCATATCGGAGAGGAAGGAAAATACAGTCTCATTCCTTATGCCATAAGACATGATGATTTCAAGGGCAGGAATGAGAAGGCAAGAGAGGCCCTTGGCCTTGCTGCGGGGGATTTGGCGGTGGGAATGGTTGCCTGCCTGAAACCCCAGAAATCTCCACAGGATTTTATGAAATTAGCATGCCTGTCGCGAGGCAAGGCGGCGGGGATAAAATTTGTTCTGGTAGGAGACGGCGCGCTACGTGACGATGTCAAGCGGCTAATTGCCAGCTCCAATTTAGAAAATAATGTCATTTTAACGGGGTGGCGTCGGGATATAGCGCGGTTGCTTTCGGCTTTAGATGTATTCGTTCTCACCTCGCGTTGGGAAGGCTTGCCGGTTGCGGTTTTAGAAGCCATGGCAGCTTCGCTGCCGCTTTTGATTTCCGATACCGGCGGAATCAGAGAGATAGTCAGGAACGGACAGGAGGGCTTTTTGTTCGCAAGCGGAGATGTTAAGGAAGCGCACGCTAAATTAGGGCTCCTTTTGGAAGATGAATCTTTGAGGAGAAGGATGGGGGAAGCAGCAAGCAGGCGCGTGAGAGAGGGGTTTTATCTGGCGCCCATGGTAAATAGGCACGCCACTTTATATTCCGAACTCCTAAGGCAGCAAACAGGCTATGTCCATTAGCGGATTTCTGCTGGTTATCGTTACGGGTTTTCTTCTCGGCTTAAGCGGGGTGATGATTTTTAAAAAAATCAGCCTGCGCTACGGGATATTGAATCAGAAGGGCATGCCTCTGGTGGGAGGGGCGGTAACGGTTCTGGTCTTTACGATATTATCGGCGGTATTTGTATATCCGGTTTTTACCAGGGAACTGAAAGGGCTTATTATCTCCTCGCTTTTAATGTTTGTTTTCGGCGTTATAGATGACTGGCATGAATTATCGGTTCCTGCCAAATTTACGGCCCAGATTATTGCTACCGCGGTGATGATGGCCTTCGGCATAAAGGCGCAGATTGTCTATATCGGAAACGCCTTTAACGCCGCCGTTACCTTCCTTTGGGTTATCGGCATTACCAACGCCTTTAATCATCTGGATGTAAGTGACGGTCTGGCGGCGGGTGCCGCCGTGATGGTATCCGCAAGCCTTTTCATCGTCGCCTCAATTAATAATGATGTTTCAGCGGCGCTTCTTTCGCTGGTCCTGGTTGCTTCGCTTTTAGCCTGTCTTATTTACAATTTTCCTCCAGCCAAGATTTATATGGGGAATTCCGGCAGTCACTTTCTGGGTTTTCTGATAGCGGGGATTGCCCTGGCAATAAGCTACGCCCCTTTGCACAGGAAAATAGCACTGTTAAGCCCCGTAGTTATTCTGGGTCTGCCTATTTTTGATACGGCCTTTCTCATTCTGGCGCGGCTCTTAAAGAGGAAGATGCCGTTTAATAAGAGTGACGACCATCTCGCCCTGAGATTTATCGCAGGCGGTTATTCTAAAAAGAAGACGCTTCTTGCGATGTTGGTATTGTGTTTTTTGTTTTGCCTTTTCGGGGTCTTGTTAAGTCAGGTATCAAATATCGCGGGGGCATTTCTCTTGCTGGGGATGGCGGTGATAATCATGATATTCCTGCGCAAGTTAAGGTCTATGAAGCAAAGGCAATCAGCAGCTTATGGCTAAAAAGACGATTTTTATCTTAGGTGCCGGCCTGGCAGGTTTAAGCACCGCTTGGCACCTTAAAGAGAAGGGTGTGGATTGTCAGATTTTTGAGAAGGAATCTGCGGCGGGAGGCCTATGCCGCTCTAAAAAGATGCAAGGCTTTACCTTTGATTGCGACGGCCACCTGTTGCATTTTAGGCACCGCTACCCTTTTGAATTAGTCAAGATTTTGCTCAAGGACAATCTGGCATTGCACCTTAGAAGCTCCTGGATTTATTCTAACCGCTGTTACACGCGCTACCCTTTCCAGGCCAACCTTTACGGCCTGCCGTCCCGCGTCATAAAAGACTGCATCCTGGGTTTTCTTGAGGTTTCGCAGAGGCGCCGCCCCGGCAATAAGAAAAAAGAGAGTTTTTTAGAGTGGATAAAGCATACCTTCGGAGAAGGGATATCGCGGCATTTCATGATTCCTTACAACAGCAAGTTCTGGACTGTCCCGCCAGAAGAGCTGACCTGTGAGTGGCTCGACGGCTTCGTCCCCGTGCCATCCTTAAAAGATATTGTTGATGGCGCGTTAGGAGACGAAGGGAGGCAATTTGGCTATAATGCGCATTTCTGGTATCCTAAAAAAGGGGGGATAGGCCAACTTGTCTCGGCCTTCGCCGCCCACTTGAAAAATATCCATACCGCTAATACAGTAACGAGGATAGACCTGGATAAGAGAGAGATAGAGTTATCCGGAGGAAAAAGAGAAAGGTTCGACTACCTGGTTTCCAGTATTCCCTTACCGGAAATACCATTCTTGGTGCAGGGGTTGCCTTCAGGCATCCGTAGTTGGTTCGGGAGATTAAGGTGGAATTCTATCTTAAATCTGAATTTGGGACTAAGCGGCAGCAATCATTTAAACCGCCACTGGGTATATTTTCCGGAGAAAAAGGTGAGCTTTTTCCGCGTAGGGTTCTATCATAATTTTTCAGAGGATCTCGTTCCCCGCGGCAAGCACTCTATGTATATCGAAGCTTCCTATTCTCCGGACAGACCCCCGAATAAGAAAAAAATCGCGGAGCGCATGAAAAGTGACTTAAAAGACCTGGGCATACTGAGCCCGAAAGCCCGGATTCATGCCCAGGAGTTCAACGATATAAAATACGGATACCCTCTTTACGACAGGAATTACCTCCCGGCCAGGGAAAAGATATTTGGTTTTTTAGAAAAGAACAGGATGTTTGCCTGCGGCCGTTACGGCTCTTGGCGTTACCTTTCGATGGCGGACGTGATTATGGAGGGCAGGATTCTCGCGGAAAAAATTTACAGGATCGTCAGATGACGGGAATCCCGATATGAAAAATCAGATTACGGTTATTCTTAAGCACCGCCATTTAATTTGGGACCTCGCCTTAAAGGACATCAAGGTAAGATACAGGAGCCCGACCCTGGGTTTTCTCTGGGCGATTATCATTCCCCTCGTTATGGTTTTTATATTTAAATTAATTTTCTCAGATATCTTAAAGATGACAATCGAGGAGTGCCCGTTCTTTATTTATCTTATGACGGCCCTTTTCCCCTGGGTTTATTTTTCCTCTTCGCTAAATGCGGCTACCGAAAGCATCCTCGGCAACCGCGACTTAATAAAAAAGACTTATTTTCCGAGGCAGACCATCCCCATAGCGACTGTATTGGCGAATCTTATCAATTCCCTGCCGAGTTTTGTTGTGATGCTCTTGATCTTAGCTTTCTTTAAGACGCCACCTACCTTTATGGTATTGTGGTTGCTCCCCATCATTATTCTACAGACCGTATTCACTATAGGGCTCGCCTTTATTGTCTCAAGCCTGACGGTTATAACCAGAGACGTAAAGTACCTGGTGGAGATACTCATTACGGTCTGGTTCTATCTGGTTCCCAGTTTTTATCCCTTAGCGACAGTGGCCGCCGCCTCGGGTAGCCTTTTTAAGCTATACCTGCTTAATCCTTTCGTCGGGTTCGTTATACTCTACAGGGTAACCCTGCTTAAAGGATACGCGGATACCCTACCGCCAGAGGTGCATCTCGGAGGTTTGATTGTCTGGGTTGCGTTTGTTTCTGTGGCAGCATATTTTCTGGGGGCGCTGGTTTTTCAGAAATACGAACGCCAGCTTTCTGATTTTATATGATGCGCTTCATTAAATTAAGCAATATAAGCAAGAAGTTTTTTCTGATGCATCATCCCGACAGAAGGATGGGAAGGCCGTTTTCCTATTTCTCCGACCGCAAGATGAATAGCGAATTCTGGGCCTTAAGGGGGATAAATCTCGATATTGAAGAAGCCAAGACCATAGGTGTCCTCGGCAGGAATGGCTCCGGCAAGACCACCTTACTTAATATTATTGCCGGCATCTCCAGCCCCACCGAGGGAGATGTTAAGGTCAACGGCAAGATTTCTGCCTTACTTACCTTAGGGGCGGGGTTTAATGACGAACTTACCGGGAAGGAGAATATATATCTCAACGCTTCGATTCTCGGCATGAGCAGGGATGAGATATCCCAAAAATACCAAAGCATCGTTGAGTTTTGCGAATTAGACGGATTCCTGGACTCCCCGCTAAAGACTTATTCCCAGGGCATGTATCTGCGTCTGGGGTTTAGTATAGCGGTTCATGTTGACTTCGACATCTTACTTATAGATGAAATACTTTCCGTAGGAGACGTTTCGTTTCAGAAGAAATGTTTTGATAAAATCGAGAGGTTCAGAAGAGAAGGGAAGACCATCGTTATCACCAGCCAGGGGCCGGATGTCCTGGAGCGTCTTTGCGATGAGGTTTTATTGCTGGAGGGCGGGGAGATTGTGGGGCGCGGTTCCCCCCAGGAGATCAAGAATCTTTATTTAACCCTATTAAACCAAAAAAAACTGTCAGATACGTTTAACCAGAGACGAGGCAAATTAAAATGGTGGGCGGACAGGGGCTTCTGGGATAAGAAAGAAGGCAGTAGAGAAGTTAAGATTACGGACGTGAGGATTTACGATCCCAGGGGGAGGCAGACGGATAGGTTAAAACCTATGGCCGAGGCTTCCATTAAGGTGGATTTTGCGGCGGAGCGCGAAATCGCGAGTCCGCATTTCGGCGTTGCCATATTTCGCGAGGATGGCGTTTATTGTTATGGGCCCAACACTTCCCTCGACGGGCAGGCCATAGACAGGCTTAAGACGGGTAAGGGTTTTTTTACTATTAAATACGACTCTTTGCTGCTTGCCCCCGGCAGGTACCGTATCTCGACTGCCATCTGGGACAAGGCAGAGCTTTGGGCCTATGATTACCACGTCGGGTTTTACAAATTTGAGATCAGCGGCAGAAACAGCAACGGTCAATTATTAAGTTTACCGTATAACTGCAAAGACGATACATTCCGCGACAGGCTTGATAACCTAAGGGGGGCGGCCTCCCCGGGCGCGCTCTTTAATCCGAATTATAAATATGAAGACAGGGATTCCCGGGAGGTAACCTTATCCTCTGTTGAGATTTCAGATGCCCCTGGTAATGCGGACGGTCTTTTTCATACGGGAGAAGATTTCCATATAAACTTAAGGTTTGATTTCCTTAAAAAAACGGATGATTTGTTGCTTTGGATGGGATTGTTTAGGGACGACAATGTATATTGCCATGGGGTATTCAGAAGACTCAACAGAGAGGTCCTGCGGTTCGTTTATCCCAGATTTCCGCTTCTGAGCGGTAAGTATTACCTCTCGATAGGTCTTTTAAAAAACAGAATAGCAGAGCCGGTATTTTATAAACACAGGGCTTCTACGTTTCAGATGTCTTTTGCGGG
>JBAZNT010000015.1:0-35946 GCA_041649115.1 Candidatus Omnitrophota bacterium
AGAAAGAATTTCTGAAAAAGATTGGTTCGAACTGTATTTTAAAAGAGCGCCGCCTCAATTTTTCGACGGAAGGTACCTTCCGTCCTGTCCTTGAAGCAGCCCCCTATCACTCTTGGTGGAGCTGAGGGGGATCGAACCCCTGACCCCTTGCATGCCATGCAAGTGCTCTCCCAGCTGAGCTACAGCCCCGAACATAGCCTTCTTATATCCGAGGAGCGTACTGCGTTATTTCTTATTGCCGCAGCGAGGCCCCAAGACTAATTTAAAGCGCTAACTTGGGACGCCCCTTGTCCGATCTTAGCATCGGAGGACAGCCCCTTTAATTATCTATTGACCTGTGATATTTTAGACTATAAAATAGTCTGCGTCAACTTGAAAATTTGCCGAAGTGGTGGAATGGCATACACGTCGGTCTCAAAAACCGATGGGCGCAAGTCCGTAAGGGTTCGACTCCCTTCTTCGGCACCATTTATCAGGGACGGTTCTTAAGGTGAAGCTAACCTGTCCCCTATCAGGGGACAGGTTAAGAACGACTTAAGGACCGTCCCTCTTTTATTCGGAGCTGTCCGCAGGCGGCTTCGATATCCTGCCCGCGCGTCTTTCTTAAGGTGGAATGCAATCCGTGCCTGGAAAGATAATCCTTAAAATACAGGATATCTGGCTTATTCGGCGGCTCAATATGCAGTTCTTTGATGGGGTTAGCAGGAATAAGGTTAACCTTACAGTCAAACCCCTTTAAAAGCGCACAGAGTTTTCCGGCGCTCTTTAAATCCGCGTTCAGTCCGTTTATCAGGACATACTCAAAGGTGATCTGACGGTTGGTATCTTTGACGTAATCGCGGCAGGCGCGGATTAATTCCTTAAGGGGATATTTCTTATTTACCGGCATAAGCCAAGAGCGGATTTTATCATCAGCGGCATGCAGGGAAACCGAAAGCTCTACCTGCAGCCCCTCGCCAGCCATCCTCTGGATAGCCGGGATTAAACCGCAGGTAGAAATAGTAATCCTGCGCGCGCCGATATTCAAACCTTCTTTTGAATTTATGATACGGATGGCCTTCATGACGTTATCGTAATTATCCAACGGCTCGCCCGTCCCCATAAACACCAGGTGGCTGAGTTTGCCGGCCGCCGAATTATTCTTAAGATAGAGGACCTCATCGAGCATCTCGGCACAGCTTAAGTCTCTACTGAATCCTCCGACGGCGCTGGCACAGAAACGACAGGCGAACTTACAGCCTGCCTGGGTAGAGATGCAGCCGGTTACCCTGCCTTCAGCCGGGATGCTTACTGCCTCAATATTATTTCCGTCGCCAAGCTCAAAGAGGAATTTTTCGGTTGAATCCCGCGACTGGCGTCTCTTGATTAACCTCATCCCCGAAAGGCAAAAATTATCCTTCAGGCGTTTTCTCAGGCCATCCGCAAGGTCAGTCATGGCGCCAAAATCGGAAACGCCTTTTTTATAAAGCCAGGAAAAAATCTGGCGGCCGCGAAAAAGAGGCGCCCCCCATTCCTCGAGAACCGCCTGCAGCTCTTTCAGGGTCAGATTCTTGATGTTTTTCATGGCACAAATTTTAAGGCGGGTCTATTTATTTGCAGCTTCTTTTTTCTTGCGGATCTCTTCCAGGATCTTAGCGGCGATCTCCTGGGGCACCGGCAGGTATTTTTTGAATTCCATGGTCCCGCTTGCCCTGCCGCTACTTAAGGAGCGCAGGTTCGTGACGTAACCGAACATCTCGGCAAGAGGGGCCTCGGCGTCGATAATCTTCTGGTTGTTCTTAAAATCTATGTTTAAGACGCGCCCCCTCTTTGAACATATATACCCAACGATGGTGTTGGCCGACTCTTCGGGGGTAGTAACCTCAAGTGACATATAAGGCTCCAGGAGAATCGGTCCGGCGTTCAAAGCGCCGTGCTTAAAGCATTCCATTGAGGCGATCTTAAACGCCAGTTCAGAGGAATCTACTTCATGGAAGGAGCCGTCCACCAGGTCTACCCTGATATCTACTACCGGATAGCCTGCATAAGGCCCTTTCTGGACCGCCGCATTGACCCCTTTTTCAACCGCCGGGATAAAATTGCGCGGGACTGCCCCGCCCTTGATGCTATCGATGAATTCAATCCCCTTGCCGGGCTCCAGGGGAGACATCTCAAAAACCACATGGCCGTACTGTCCGCGGCCTCCGGACTGCTTGATGTGCTTGTATTCCTCGCGGACATCCTTGCTGATAGTTTCGCGGTAGGCAACCTTGGGCTGGCCGACCTCAGCATCGACTCCGAACTCTTCCTTAAGCCTGTCTACGATAATTTCCAAGTGCAGCTCCCCCATCCCCGTCAGGATAGTCTCTTTGGTCTCTTCGTCGCTCTGCACCACAAAGGTAGGGTCTTCCTCGGCAAGACGCGCCAGCCCTCTTCCGAGCTTATCCTGATCCGAGCGGGTCTTAGGAGTAATGCTCAAGGAAATAACAGGGGTTGGGAAACGCATCGCCTCAAGGAGAATGGGGTTATCCGGGTCAGAGAGCGTATCGCCGGTAATGGTATTATTCAACCCCACCAGGCCCACAATCTCTCCGGCATAGGCGAATTCACGGTTCTCCTTCTGGTTGGCGTGCATCTGCACAATCCTGCCGATCCTCTCCTTCTTATTCTTGGTGGTATTAAGCACGTAAGAACCGGATTCCAACACCCCCGAATAAACGCGGGTATAAACCAGCTTTCCGATGTGCGGGTCAGACTGCACTTTAAATGCCAGCCCTGAAAAAGGCTCTTTGGGGTCCGGCTTTCTCTCCAACTCTACCCCGGGATCCTGGGGAAGATTCCCCTTTACCGGCGGAACGTCCATCGGAGACGGCAGGTACATCGTAACCGCATCCAAGAGCTGCTGCACCCCTTTGTTTTTGAAAGAAGAACCGCAGATAACAACAACCGCCTTATTGGCAACCGTTGCGCGCCGGATGGCAGCGATAAGTTCTTCGTTGGTAATGGAGTCCGGGGCCTCCAGGTACTTTTTAGTCAGGGCGTCGTCCAGCGAAGCTGCCCGTTCAATCATAACATGGCGGTACTCCCTGGCTTTCTCCTGGTATTCAGCCGGGATGTCCTCCAGATGAAAATCCTTGCCCAGGGTATCGTCTTCAAAAACGCAGGCCTTCATCTGGATAAGGTCAATAACGCCTCTGAAACTATCCTCGGCTCCCAGGGGAATCTGCACTGGTATGGTATTAGCATTGAGCTTTTCTTTCATGGCGCCAAGCACCGCGAAGAAATCGGCTCCGGTGCGGTCCATCTTGTTTACGAAAGCTATCTTGGGGACGCCGTATTTATCAGACTGCCGCCATACTGTCTCGGACTGCGGCTGTACCCCGCCTACCGCGCAGAAAACCGCTACTGCCCCGTCTAAAACACGCAGGGAGCGTTCTACCTCTACCGTAAAATCAACGTGGCCGGGGGTATCGATAATATTGATGCGGTAGTCTTTCCAGAAACAGGTGGTGGCTGCCGAGGTAATAGTAATACCTCTCTCCTGCTCCTGTTTCATCCAATCCATCTGGGCCTTTCCGTCATGGACCTCTCCGAGCTTGTGGGTCCGGCCGGTATAAAAAAGGACCCTTTCGGTAGTGGTGGTCTTGCCAGCGTCAATATGCGCCATGATGCCGATATTGCGCATCTTGGCAAGGTCTACCTCCACCCGCCTGGCAGGCTTCTTTTCCTCCTTGGGTTTCTCTTCTGCCTTAGGAGATTCTGGATCTTGAGGTTTAACTGTTTCTTCCGGCTGAGGCGCAGAAGAAATCCCTGCCTCCTGAGGCGCTGCAACATCAGCAACTTGTTCTTCAGCAGGTGGCTCTTGCTGGGCAGCAGCTTGCTCCGCAACCTCCGGCGCCTCCTCTCGTGGAACTTCTTGGCCAGTGACATCAGGGACAGCTGCCTGCTCTTTTTCTTCAACCACTTCGGGAGCCGCTGGCTCAGAGGCAGCAGGTTCTGGCACTACGGATTTTTCAGGCGGGGGCGACTCTGTTTCATTTTTAGCTGTTTCCGGAGGCGCCGGATGGGGAACCGGATGAACGCTAAGTTTGGCAATCTGTTCGCTCAACTCCTTGATCTTATCCTCTTTGGACCTAAACCTCTCATCTAAAGCAGCGAGCTCCTCCTCCAGCTTTGTATATTCATCATTTAAGGCGTTGAATTCTTTCTTGGGAACCCATTCGCTCTCCTGGGATGCCTTCTTTACCTCGGCAATGGTCTTTTCAAGCCCCCTGATGCTATCCTCGCGTTTTTTAATCTCCTCGGCGTGCCATTCTACTTTATGGCGCAGTATCTCTATGGACTCGGATTTCTCTTTGATTTCCTGCTCCAGGGCCTGGGTGTTAAGGCTCATGTCGCGTATGTCGCGGCTTAAATCCACATTTTTGCTAAAAACCTCGGTGAGCTCCTTTTCTTTCTGTTTGAGCTCTTTTTCAAGCTTATCGCGCTCCTCCTTTATCTTGGCCACAAACTCCTGGTCCTTCTTAACCCAATCCTCGCGCTTACCAAGGGATTCCTTTAATTCATCTTCGCGTTTCCTGGTAGCCTCCAGTTCACTCTCGCTAGCCGAGGATACGGACTTGAGCTTCTCCATCTCTTTGCGCAAATCAGCCAACTCGGCCTTCAGACGCTCAATCTGCTGTTTTTTATCGCGTATCTCCTGTTCCTTCGATAGTTCCTTGGACCTATTCTTATCATCCGAGCCCTGCTGGCTCCTCGCAGCCCAGGCAGCATAGATGGTCAGGATTACGACAAAGGCAATGGCAACTTTGAATCCAAGCGATATAATATCCATATATTTTCTTTAAGGTGCGGCGATCTTTTGATATAAAGTATACTATTTAACGCCTGTTATTGCAAGAAGTTAAAAAGACTGGTGGCGTGCGTCAGTGGATGGCTTCAGCCTTGCTGGATTCCGCAGGGATTCTTTATCTATCTTTCCGGCCCTGTTCTTAGGTAACGATGGGACAAACTCAAAGATGTGAGGAATTTTAAAATGCGCCAGGTGCTTGCGGCAGAAATAACGCAATTCTTCTTCGTCTGCCTCCTCGCCCGGCTTAAGGACCAGGAACGCCTTGGGAAGCTCGCCCCGCAGGCGATCGGGGACGCCGATGACAGCCGCCTCATGAACCTTAGGGTGTCTCTGTAATACCGCTTCTATCTCCGGCTCAAATACGATCTCGCCGGAGACCTTAATCATCTCTTTTTTTCTTCCTACGATATAAAGGTCCCCCTCTTCGTCAAATCTACCGAGGTCGCCGGTATGAAACCAGCCGTTACGCATCGCCTGTGAAGTGCTCTCGGGGTCGCGGTAATAACCTTCTGTTACTGACCAGCCGCGCACCGCAATTTCGCCTATACTGCCGGCGGGGAGTTCGCGGTCCTCGTTGTCAAGGATCTTCACTTCTATCCACGGCACCGGCCTGCCGACGCTCTCGATCTTGGTTGAGCCGACAGACAATACCACCGAAGGGGCGTTGGTCTCGGTCATACCCCAGCCGTTAAGAAGTTGGGCATCGGGACAATACTGATGGAAGCGCCGGAGCGCCTCCGGCGAATTAGAAGCGCCGAAGGTTACAATCCAGCGGAGGCTTGAGAGGTCAAATCTTTCGAATTCTTTCAACTGCAGGAGCGCGTAATACATAGAAGGAACCATCCAGAACCAGTTAATGCGGTGCTCCTGGACATTGCGCAGGAATTCCAGAGGCATAAACCTTTCCATCAACACAAACGAGGTTCCAAACGCCAGGATTACCTCGATATAGATAAGCCCTCCCAGATGCGAAAACGGCAAGGCACAAAGACTCATCTCATCTTCCCGGAATGGAACAAAATACTCCATACCCTTGGGAGGGGCCTCCAATTGCCGGTAATTTATGATGACCCCCTTGGGCCTACCGGTAGTGCCGGAGGTATAGAATATAATCGCGCAATCCTTCTCGTCAACTTTGGCATTGGGTTCCGAATTATCTCCTTTTTCAATCAGGTCTTCAAAAAGAAGGCACCCCTCCTGGGTATCGGAACATGAAATAACGACCTTTAATTGCGGGCAGGCCTCCCTGATTGCATCAAGAGAAAGATTCGCCTTAGGTTTAATAACCAGCGCCTTTGCCTGGGCATGCGACAAACACGAGATTATCTCTTCCTGGGTAAGCATAAAATCCAGAGGCACTACCGTTGCTCCGGAACACCAAGCCCCCAGGTAAGTATAGATGTATTGCGGCCAATTGGGAAGATATACTGCTACTTTCTCTCCTTGTTTAAGCCCGTTTGCAGCAAAGGCGTTAGCAAGCCTGAAGGCCCTTTGGGCTAACTGGCGGAAACTGATATTCTCCTTACGGAATATAACCGCAGTCTTATCAGGGTGCGCCTTAAGGTGATATTTTAACCTCTCTCTGATATCCATATCCTTGCAGGGACGGTTCTCAACTGCGGTTAAAAGTGTCCCCTAGGGGGACAGTTTTAACCGTGCCTCAGAACCGTCCCTATTAAAAACCGTACCAGTAATTTACCAGCGGCTTGCCGTCGCTGGAGGCGTCTGTAACGATATTCTGCAATTTGGTATATTCAAGGAAGCCCTCCCTCCCCAGCTCCTTGCCAAAACCGCTCTGTTTGAATCCTCCGTAAGGCAATTCATTATAAAACATGCCGTAGGTATTAACCCAGATTGTCCCGGCATTGATTTTGCGCGCCAGCTCTACGGCAGAATTTTTATCCTGTGACCAAACGCAGGCAGCCAGGCCGTATGCGGAATCATTGGCCAGGACTACCGCCTCGTCAGGAGAAGAAAATCTACTGATAGAAGCCACGGGCCCGAAAATCTCCTCCTTGAATATCTCCATCCCGGGCTTGACGTCAATAAATACCGCGGGCTCAAAGAAAAATCCGTCTTTTAGCCTTTCCTCTGCCGGGATTCTTCCCCCGCAAAGCAGCCTCGCTCCTTCTTTTTCCGCCTTTTGCACGAAATTGATTACTTTTTTACGCTGCGCCTCTGAAATCAGCGGCCCCATCTGGGTCTGGAAGTCATCTCCCGGGCCTAACCTTATGCGCTTGGCCTTAGCCACAAAATCAGCTACGAATCTATCGTAGAGCTCGCCGGCAACCAGGATGCGCGACATGGCAGTGCACATCTGGCCTTGGTTCAGGAAAACAGAACAGAGGCACCCGTTGACTGCGGCCTCAATATCCGCATCCTTTAAAACTATGCTTGCGGATTTACCCCCCAGCTCCATAATCAGTTTTTTGGCGCTCTTTGCAGCATAGCCGATAATCCTCCTACCCACCCCGTTGCTGCCGGTAAAGGAAATCATATCTACGCGCGGGTCTGAGCAAAGGGCCTCGCCCAGCGCATCTCCGCTTCCTGTCAGGATATTTACCGCTCCCTGCGGCAGACCTGCCGTATTAATAATCTTGCCCAGCTCTAAAGCAGTAAGCGGGGTTAAGCTCGATGGTTTCAGGACTACCGTGTTCCCTGCAGCTAAAGCAACTGCCAGTTTCCAGGAAGCAATCAATAAAGGATAATTCCATGGAACAATGAGCGCTACTACCCCCTGCGGCCGGCGCAGAAGGCAGGCCCTTGTTCCGTCCGGAACGCTTGTTTCTTCCGGCTTAAGAAACATCTCTAAATTATTGGCAAAATATTCAAAGGTCTTAGCGCTGGATGGTATGTCCATAAAGGTGGTTTCTTTAATGGGCTTGCCGGTATTCGCGGTCTCAAGTTTTGCCAGTTCCTCTGCCTTATCCAGTATCCCTGCTGATATCTTCAGGAGAAAATCGCGGCGCTCAGCAAGGGGAAACCTCGGCCACCTTCCGCTGTCAAACTCCTTCCTGGCGCAAGCAATAGCAGCTTCTGCCTCTCTTTTGCCGGCAGGCTCTACCTCAGCAATTACCTTATTATCGGACGGGTTGATTATTCTTTGTTTCATTTTATCCTTACTTCCTTAAAAATGGCAAACAGCCGGCTAAAGGGAACGTACCACTTGGACAACTGGCCCAATTGCCCCGAGAGCTTCATCTTCCCCTGCGTAACAGCCACAAAAGAGTCTAATTTACCAAGAAAGACCTGCTGCCATACATCCGAGGGAGCAGAAATAACAAAGGGGGCATCGCTTGTAAAATCTAGCTTCGCAATCCTCCCTTTCTCAAAGGTAAACTTATAAGCCTTGTCAGAGCCGTCAAGCTTGACTGCAAGCTCTACCGTCAGGTCCAACTCCCTGCCTTTCCGGGCGATAAACTCATCTTTATTCACCAGCTCCACTATTGCCTGGATATGTTCGGGGGAGAACATCTCATACACTGCCCCGCGCTTAAGCTCTTCCTTAAGCGGCTTATTTAATTCATCAAGGGTATCTTTTTTAAAAAGCCTGGCAATGGCGGCACTGCGCACCGCCTCCTCTAATGTCTCGATCAAAGCTAACGCCTCCTGGAAATCTTTAGCCATAGCCACGGCGCCGTGATTTTTCAATACTGCAAGGTTGCTTGTTTTTAACGCCTCAACAACCTCTTCGGGCTTAGTGACAGTGGGGGTCTCCTGCGGCACGACCGGGACATCCCCTAGATAGAACTTAGTTTCAAAGGTAAGCGCCTCCAGCGAATCGGTTACCGCAAAATATCCGTTAATCAAAGGCGGGTGCGCATGCACAACTACTGAAGCTGGAAAATTCTTATAAACAAGGGAATGCAGGGGAAGCTCAGAGCTGGGCTGCGCTTTCCCGCAGGGTTTTAACGCCTCAAGATTGACCTTTACTATATCGCTATATCTTAAATTTCCTAAAGAGGTGGCGGTAGCAGTGATGAGTATATGTCTGTCATCAATCCTGGCGCTGATATTGCCTGACTTTGCGACAGCCAGTCCTGCCTGGTATAGCCGCTTTCCGGTTTCGATAATCTTTCTTTTAAGCGCTTTCTCTTTGCAAAGGATCATCTCTTTATCTCCATATAGATATGCCTGGTAATCAGGTTATTGGGCGTAATATCGAATGCCGGGTAATATCCTTTGGCGCCTCGAGGCGCAAGGCGCACCCCTTCGTATTCCAGCATTTCCTTGTCCGGACGGACTTCTATCTTTATATCTTTGCCGCTCCTTGCCCCTGAAGGAGGGGGGCATAATACATAAAACGGAATCTTAAAATGCCTGGCGGCAACTGCAATCTGGTACGTCCCGATCTTATTGGCGATATCGCCGTTTTGCGCAAGGCAGTCCGCGCCCACAACCACCTTATTTACCTTTTTTAAAGACATCACCGCAGTAACCATGCTGTCGGTAATAAGCGTTACGTCAAAACCTCCTCTTTTTAATTCCCAGGCGCTCAAGCGGGAGCCCTGCATATAAGGGCGGGTCTCAGTGGTAAAAAAACCGACTCTCTTGCCCTGCTTGCGGCAGAATTCTCCGATAAGAGGCATCTGCCCGCTGACATTACAATGAGTCAAAATCACATCCCCGTCTTTTATAAGCTTGCTTGCTTCCTCTGCCTGCCTTAGGCGCGCCAGCCTTAAACGCTCCAGGAAACCTAAGATGCATTTTTCTAACGGCGCCCCGTTCTTTTCCCACCCCAGCACCATATCCGTAAGATACTTAAAAGAGAGGGTCGGGCGGGTTGAATTTATAGATTGGGCGATCTTCTTTAAGTCCGCATTTTTGTTTTTCCTGATTGCCTGCAGAAAGGTGTAAAAAACAAGAATGACCTGGCCTACGGCGCGCGTCTTCATATCCTTTATCGCACGGCAGGCCTGCTTATAGTCTCTCGCCTTGATGTAGGCAAGCTTATGCGGCAGCCTTGTCTCATCCAGGATATAGATATCCTTGCCTTTTAATTCTATGGGCCAAAAAAGCGGCGAAAACTTCATCTTCCTCTTTCAGGGGACGGTTCTTAGGGTGAAGCTAACCTGTCCCTTTTAGGGACACTTTTGCTTTGACCTCAGAACCGTCCCTACTTATTTCCCCTCTAACCTCTTTACTGTTTCAAGGGCAATCTCAATAAGTTTGCTCTCGGCCATGTAATAGAGCGGGTTCATAAATCCCATCTCGCCGGTAATCACGTTATCGCTCACTGCCAATATTGAGCCTGCCTTGATATTGTAAGTCTGGGCAATGGTCAAAAGGGTGGATGAGACCATATCAACGACGATTGCGCCTTCTTTGCGTTTTGCCTCCACAATCTCCCTGGTCTCTTTCAACAATGCGTCAGTGGTCCAGACGCACCCCCGGTGCACGTTAACCCCTAAATCGCCCGCTACCTTATAAAGCATCTCGGTAATGACGGGTTCACCCCTGGTCTTAAAATCCTCTTCTACATAATAAGGGGTAACCCCGTCTCCGCGGATAACCCTCTCTGCCACTATCAGGTCTCCGACCTTAATCCCCTCATCCAGCGCGCCGCAGGTGCCGATGCGTATGATATTCTCTATGCCGGCATTGCACATCACCTCGGTAGTAATGGAGGTGTCGGTGGAGAACCTCCCCCCGTTTATGGCTGTTACCTTTATCCCCTGGTAGGTGCCGGTGTACATGGCGTATTCCATAAAAGAAAAATTGCGTACCGGCTTCTCGATCTTCTTCATCAAGACATCAAGCCTGTCCCTGGGGCCAGGCACAATCGCATATTTACCGACGTCCTGCGGCCTAAGCTGTACCATCTGCGTCAAATCCTTACCCGTTAAATGAACTTCCTTCTGCATCTGCATTTCTGATCTCTCCTCTTTTTTAAGCGCGATACATGATTACGTTTGCTTTTTCCATGGTAATCAATCCTTCCTTAACCATGGCGTCTAACTGCGGGACAAACTTGTTTATTTTCTCCTCGCTGTCGACAATCTCAATAATCACCGGCAGATCCTCGGAAAGCCGCAGAAGGTTGGCGGTATGCATATGGCTCTTGCAGCCGAATCCCACGAAGCCCTTCACCGCGGTAGCTCCGGCCATGCCGCTTTTCTTGGCCAGGAGAATAATCTCCTCGTAAAGCGGCCTGCCGTTCCACTTGTCTGCCTCTCCGATAAAAATCCTCAACAGTTTGCCGTCCGCTGGTATTTTCATATCTTCTCTCCCAGTAAACAACCTACCCTGAATAGAATGAACCCCAGAATCACGCTCACCAAAATATTGGAAAAAGCGCGCATCCATTGCCCCTGCCGGGCAAGACTGTCAGACTCAAAGATGAGGTCGAAAAAGTAGTAAAGGCCCCGCAGAAACCGACCATTAACAGAAGGCGCGCCTGCGGACCTAAAATGAATTTTTTCTCCGCTAGAGTAGCCAGGAACCCCAGGATAAAACAACCGGCACTATTTACCGCCAGGGTCCCGTAAGGAAAACCCGTTCCTGCCAATCGGTAAACCGCCCCAGACAGCAAATACCTGGCGGACGCTCCAGCCGCACCGCCGATAATCAAATTAACGAATTTTATCATAATTTATCCCGCGGGTCCTGTCTTGGGCTGCTTTTTCGCCGCACCGCTACAAATATTCTAACCATATATTTCTTCTATTCCCCAGCAAACTTCATAACAGTTGGTAGCATAAGATTAAAATATGAGCTTTTCCC
Organism: Candidatus Omnitrophota bacterium; assembly: GCA_041649115.1. GTDB lineage: Bacteria > Omnitrophota > Gorgyraeia > Gygaellales > Profunditerraquicolaceae > JBAZKK01. The sequence continues at coordinate 11,555 of JBAZNT010000015.1, forward strand.
TAATGATTTTATATGCTCCGCATCAAAATTTCCCATCATTCTTCTTGTTTCTTCAGGAAAATTAAACATAGAAGGATTATTAATTATGTGCCATGCACGATAAATCTTAAAAATAGGAGTATCCTCTCCTGTTAAATTATAATAATGAGAGAGTGCATCTATTATTAAAAGTTCCGATAATTTTGGATTAAAATCTAGGCTCTTTTCGTGATCATAATCAGCGTGTTTAAAGAAATTTTCCGCTTCGTTAAATTTATTTCTAATTAGTTTTTTGTATTCTGGTTTTACAAAATCAAGCATTGCTTCTTTTATTAACATTGGTTTGCCTTCTCGCTTTTTGTTTACATCTTGAATTATATTATAGGCAGCCGATATTAAGGTGTGGATTGAAACAGGATCCCCATCAGAAAAATAAATTCGAATAGCCGTTTCCAATTGCCGTTTAGCTGCATCTAATTTTGATATTTTTATATTCCCCATTTATAAATAAAATTTATGAATAAATCTAATGAATCTGACGTATTGCGAACGAATGCCGATTTTAACCAATGGAGCTTAAGTATTCCAGACATCCCCGCGGAGCCGTAAGGCGACAAAACGGGGACGGCGATGCTGTTTGACGCCGATGGCAGGAGCCGAGGCGGAGTTCAGCAGCCGCCGAAAATGCGACAGACCTTTGGCGTCCGCCATGCCTTATGGCGGAAAATCGATTTGAGTGAGAAGCCTGTCCAGGTTCATTAAAGAGCAATGAGTCTTGCTAAGTTATCCCCCAGGATATTATCTTTATCCTGCTGCGTTATTTCAAGGGTTTTGACCGCGCTGATGCCGGCAGCAACATCCTTCTTTGCCGGCCAGTCGCTGCCCCAAAGAACACGGCTTGCGCCAAAAAATGAAACTGCAATATCTATATTGGCCTTATTGCGGTCTCCGCCGGTGTCCACGTAAATCTTCCTTAAGATTTCGCTCGGATTTGCGCCCAGGTCTTTGACAAAATTCATCCCGCGCAGCATCTGATAAGTTGCGTCAAAACGATTCTCCAGAAAAGGCATTGCCCCGCCGAAATACCCAAAGACAAGAATGGCCCCCAGTTCCCTGAGCGCCCCGGACATCAAAAGCTTACCAATGCAAATAGCGGTATCAAAAATATACTCTATGACAGGGGTCAAAAGCGGGTCTTTTACCCGCTCAACTCCGATTGGCCCCATAATCTGAGAATGCACAAATATAGGAATGTTCTTGCTCTGGGACTCCTTAAAAAGGGGGAGGAAGCGGCTATCGTCAAGATACATCCCCTCATAACTCGTAGCCAAAGAAACAGCCTTAAACCCCAGCTCCTCCTTGCAGCGCCTTAATTCATCCAACATCTCCCGAGAGCTATCAACCGGCAAGACCGCCGCGCCGATAAATTTATCGGGGTAACGCTTGAGGATTTTACCTACGTTATCGTTAAAGATGCGCGCCGTCTCTTTTGCTCCCCCCAGTTTCAGGTGGGCGTCAGAGGTGGGGTAACTGAGCACTGCCTTGTCAATGCCCGAAGCCCGCATCATTTCAACCTGGGCCTCGATATCGCCCCAGCCCTTATGGAAAAAGTGGGCGTTATTTATTATCTCTTCCGGTAACCAGTGGCTGTGGCTGTCAATAATCATTTTTCCTGCGCGGCAGTCATGATACGCCGCCCCATCTCTTCTTCATAGAGCTTTTTGATTTCCTTCAGGGTCTTATCCCCCAGCTCTTTCCTGATAATGCTCTCTATGGCATTTAGTTTGATATCCAGGAATATAAACTCCGGGTTTATCTTCTTGCCTTCGTATTTAAGCTTGAGGCAGGCCTCTTCCTTCTCCATGGCATACTTACGATAGTCGTTGAGGAATTTATCGAGCGCCTCTTTCTCGTTCGGAAGATAGGTATCTTCTAATTCTTTTTCCATCTCCTTAAGCAGCGCCTCGTCAATCTCAAACTGCGTAAACTTGCGCTCATAGCGGTCAAAGGCCTCTTTGGTTGTTTTATACAGCCAGATAAGGTAGCGTTTTTTCAAATTCAGGAGGTCTTGTTTATCCATTCTTCCTCGCTTTCCTAAAATTTACTTCTCGGGATGCTGCTGTTTAAAGGGTATCACCGGCTTTGTCCACGGGGTCTGCTGGTTTATCACAGCAATCTCCAGGGGACAGACATTGGCCGGGACAGTAAGCGCAAACCTGACGGCATTTTCGATTGCCTCGGTAGTCATGAGCCTTGAGCTATCCGCAGTTACCTCCTTGAGCTTGCCGGTGAGGTCCGTATCGGTTACGCCAGGCAAAATGGAAGTTACCTTTATCCCATGGTCGCGTATCTCCCAGAACAACCCCTTGGAAAAAGCGCGCAGGCCAACCTTTAAAGAACTGTAAACTATGAAATTGCGCGGCAGGGGGTCGCAAAGCGTTGAGCCGGAAACCATATTGACGATTGCCCCTGACTTGGCCTTGATCATATCATTGATAACCAGTCTTATAAGCCGCACATAACCTAAATAATTGGTGTGCGCGAGCTTCTCAAGGTCTTCCATCGGCTGTTCCTGGAAAGGATACTGGCTGGAAACCCCCGCATTATTAATCAGGATATCCACCCTGCCGAATTTCTCCTTATGCCTGTTTACGAGGTTCTCCAAATCCTCAAGTTTTGTGACGTCGCAGGTAACAGGCAAGACCTCTACCTTATATTTTTGGCTGATCTCTTTCGCCGTTTCCTTTAAGGGGCCTTCCTGCCTGGCTGCAATAGATAAATTCGCTCCTAAGCCGGCTGCGACACAGGCCAATGCCTTGCCAATGCCGCGGCTGGCACCGGTTACGATTGCGCTTTTTCCTTTTAATTCGCTCATTCTGGAAACCTCCTTATTATTTTACCGCCAGTAATTTCCTGGAAAATGCCAATAACGCTACTAAACTTATGCCTATCAGGGTAAAGCCTAAACCGAAACTCCGGCGCAATAAAAATTCTCCCAGGGCCACGCCTATGCCCCCCGAAACAAAACGTACGCTACTGTTTAAACTGGCTGCCTCGTTCAAAAAATCCTCCGGCAGGTCAGTGAGCATGGTAGATAGCCCGGCGTGGTTAAATGTCCAGCCCAGGCCCCAGATAACCATAGCCATCGCTATTGCGTAAAGCGGGCTTCTGAATATAAGCCCTAAGACAGCCAATGCCATCAAGGCAATCCCAAGGTCAACTGTGCGCAGCCTCCCGATTTTATCGGAGAGATACCCGCCTGCCGCTTCTCCGAATATCCCGCTTAGGCTCGTCAAGGTAATCAGCATGCTGGTGGTAAACTGGGAAAAATAAAACCTCTCCGAAAAATAAACCCCCAGCCATTGCTGGATACTGTGATACAACAGGCTGATTAAAAGTATGTAGGCAAATATGCCAGCTACCGCCATATCCTTTAAGGCAGCCGGGTAATTAAAGCTAATGTTCCCGCTCTCACGGCCAAAGCTTGGCAGATACAAGAGCATATTTATCCAAAGCAGCAACCCGATAATCCCCGGGATTAGAAATAGCAGGCGCCATTGCAAGAACCCGCTTAAGAACAGCCCCAAAAGCGAGGCTACGAAGGTAGCGCTGAAGAAAATGCCTACGAACCTCCCGCGCCTCCCGGAACCGATGTGCCTGGATATCAATATCAAGGCCAGAGGGATCACTGAGGCGCCGAAGAGCCCCATCAAGAAACGCGCCCAGAAAAATATCCCTATATTATGAGAAAGAGCCGCTAAAAGATTTGCCAGGCAAAAGAGCAAAAAACATACTGACTCTACTTTTTTGGCGTCAAACGCGCGCACCAAAGGCCCGTAGACAAGCGCGGCAACTCCGTAAGGGATCATGTAAAGCCAGACCGCGCGGCCTGCAACAAACGCTGCGACGCCAAATTCCCGCGCAATCGCCGGTACAAGCGCCGCGCAGGCAGCTACGTTAAAAGAAAGAACCGCTCCTTCTATGCAGAGGAGGACAAACGTGGTCTTCTTCAATTATTTAACGGCTTCTTTTTCAATGATGTCTTTAAAAATCTTAAGGTTGTCCTTGGAATGCTTATTGATAAACCCTTCTACCTGCTCATCATTGAATTTCGCCTTTTCATCCATTTCAAAATGCTGTATCCAGGTCATCTCAATCCCCTCGGGCTTGGGGGTATAGAGCCAGATTATCTTCATGTATTTAAACGGGAATTTCGGCTCTTCCTTCTCGGCGTAGGCGAGATACTTTTCCTTGAGCAATAAGCGCCAGGACTGCCAGGAATTCCCTTCGTCATCGGTAAGACGAAAGGTGATTTTATTGCCGTCGCGCTTGGTAACCTCCGCTTTTTGATACTCGCCGCCGAAGAGCTCGGTCCAGCGCGGGATATCGTTTGAGACATCAAACACCAACTCGTACGGCGCATTGATTATAATTGAATTGCACGTATGACCCATATTGGTTACCCTCCTTGCGTAGAGACGCACGCCAAACCATCCGATAGGTTTGGGCGTAATAATATCAGGCGCACGCCAAACCATCCAGCCCAGAAAGGGCGTACTTGACATTCCTTTAAGTCAAGGTGCGATAGGATTGGGTGTAAGCTAAAACGGAACACTTGCCCATCCTTTAAGGCAAAGCGCTGATTATTGCGTTACCGCAACCACCCGCGCCCAGGCAGCTCCGGTATCCTTAATCTTTACCGGAAAACAAATTATCTTAAACCCCGAATTAGGAATGCTCTCGAGATTTGCCAGGCGTTCGATATGGATGAATTCGCGCTTCCTTCCGTAGAAATGCGCGGGGTAAAGCTTGTTTATGTCCCTAGTTTTCAAAAACTCCTGCAGCATAAAGCGGTACGGCCGGTCAATCCCCATGGTATCCATGCCGAATATCTTTATTCCTCTGTCTAAAAGATAATCTATCGCCGAGATATCTACTCCGGGGTAATCCGAAAAATAAGCCGGGGTGCCGTATAATTTATCCGCGCCCGTAAATAATAAAACGATATCGTTGGTCTTTAGGGTGTAATTTATCCTGGTTAACGCCTCTCTAATGTCTTCGGCCTTGATTGTTTCATTCGGCTTCTTATGGGTCAGGTCGAGCTTCACGCCGTCGGAGTAACACCATTCTAAAGGTATCTCCTCGGCGGTCTTGGATTTGCGGTTTTCAGAGCGGGAGCCATAGTGAAACGAATAATCCAGGTGGGTTCCGATGTGCACCGGAGCATGCACGATTTCCAGAGAAAGGAATTCTTCGTCAGGCAGGTCTTCTTTCTTAAGGATGCGCTTGCCGAGGATGTACTGTATCCTGCCCAGCAAGGTCTTGCCCATAATGACACGGTTGAACTTCTCTACACCCGCCTTGTGGCTTACGCGCTCGATATCAACCTTGTGGACCTCGAACGCCTTTTCGTCTATCGGTAGGCTTAAGTCAACAATCCGCATGAGCATCAAAGCTTTGATTGGATGATCTTCTCAATCTCGCTTGGCGTGGAAAACTTGGTAATCTCCTTTGGGCTAAGTTTGGCATTAAAGGCCTTCTCCAGCGCAATCACAACCTCCACCATCTCGGTAGAATCCGCGCCTATGCCTTCATAGAGCTTGGCATCGTCCTTTATCTCCTCCGCCCGCACCTTAAGTACCCCTGCTATCACTTCCTTTATCTTTTCTTTTATATCCATCTTAACCTCCTCAAATCAGGGGCGGTTCTTAGGGTGAAGCTAACCTGCCCCCTGACAGGGGACAGGTTAAGAACGACTCCAGAACCGTCCCTAAACTTAGATGTGGACTTCGCCCTTAGTAGCCCCGGCCTCCCACTTCCCGACGCCTGCCATGACGTCCTGGAAACAGAGCTTTGCCAGAGGGTCAAAATTGCTCTCCATAATACGGTTTATCCTGCCGGGCTTGGAGAAGAACTCCCGCATGCACCACGAGCCTAAGCGGCCCAGGTCTTCAACAGTAAGGTAGTCCGTGGGTATAACCGGATGCAGAAAATCCCAGGTGCTGAAATCAACCTTTTTGGGATCAACCCAGTTTTTCTTCAAGGCTATCCTCCACATCGGAGAATTCGGAGCGGGCGTGACATAGCCTATCCAGAGGACATCCGGGTCAGCCTGGTCGGCAAACTCAAACCTCTGCTTTATAATCTCCTCGGTATCGTAATCAAACCCCATCATGATATCGGCGACAATCGCGATGTCGTTCTTGCGCAGTATCTCTATGGTCTTCTGGATCTGCTCGATGGTCGTGCCTTTGGCTATCCTCTTAAGCTCCGACTGAGTAGTAACCTCAATGCCAAAAACCCCCATAATCAATCCTACCTCTTTCATAAGCGGGAGGACGGACTCGCAATTCACCCAGTCCACGGCCCGCCCTAGAGAAAACCATTTTGTGGGGATATTCTTGGCTTTTTTCAATTCGCAGAATTTTTTCACGCGCGCGGGTTCAACGTTAAAATTGTCGTCCTGAATCCCGACTACCTGCACCCCATACTTCTTATGCAGCAACTCGAGTTCCTCAATAACGCGTTCCGGAGACTTGGCGCGCCATTTCAGGAAATCCGAAGGGTGGCGCGGGTCAAACTGATCCCATTCATAACAAAACGTGCATGCCGAAGGGCACCCGCGGGAAGTTATCATATCCACAAACGGCTTCCAATGAGTATGCCCAACGTATTTGTCCATAGGGAACAAATCGTATGCCGGCAGAGGCAGCTTATCAAGATCAGTCATAAGAGGACTGTGCGGCCCCATGACGATCTGGCCGTCAATGCGCGAGGTAACCCCTCCGACATCCTTAAAGTCCTTCTTCTTATCTATGGCCTCGATTAAATCCGCAAAGGACTCCTCTTCCCCCATCACCACAAAATCAACTGCCGGGTTTTCCTCTAATGTCGGCACAGGCATGGCAGAATACCATAATCCTCCTAAAATTATCTTAGTTTTAGGGAGCTCTTTTTTTATCCTCTGGGAGGCCTCTTTAAAATGACGCAGGACGCCGTAGCCTCCGTAGCCGTGTATCTGCTCACCCATGACCACGATATCGGGATTCTTTGCCTTGACCTGTTCAACCAGCTGATCCATCGGTATCTCAAGGGCCCTGCCGTCAATAACCGAAACGTCCGCATAGCCCCGCTCGCGGATAAAGGCTGCCCAATGCGCATAAAGCTGGTTCGGAGACCTATGTATGCCGTGCGTTGCCCATGCTCCGACTTTAGGCATCACAAATAAAATTTTCATCTCTCCTCCTCTTTATCTATCAGGGACGGTTCTGAATCCTCCTTAAAAGTGTCCCTCCAGGGGACAGTTTTAACCTTAGTTGAGAACCGTCCCTAAGTTTAGTTTAGGGTTTTTCGACTACTAATACGGCATTAATGCCGCCGCGGCCGCGCGAAATAACCAATGCCTTGCGAATATTACATTCACGCGGCTCAACAACATAATCAAGTCCTGCGGGAGCCGGCTCCTCCAGATTGATCGTCGGAGGCAAGAGGCCATGCTCCATCGCCTGAATGGTAATAATCAAATCCAGCGCCCCTGAGGCGCCCAGAAGATTCCCGAACATCGACTTGGGGCAGCTGACAGGGATATCTTTAGCGCGGCTTGCGAAAACGCCCTGTATTGCCCTTACCTCGCTCTCGTCCCAATCCTGAACCGCCAGCCCGTCGAGACTGATAAAATCAATATCCTCTATAGCGGCCCTGGCATCTGCCAATGCTATCTTTATAGCGCGCGCCAACTCCCTCCCCGAGGTATCGGGTTTAATCCTGTCTACGCCGTCGCAGGTTGTGGCATAACCGCTGATAAGCGCCAGGATATTTGCCTGACGCGCCTTCGCCCTTTCTATTGCCTCCATGGTGATAACACCCGCGCCTTCCCCTATCACAAAGCCGCTGCGCTTTTTATCAAAGGGCCGGTAGGCAGCCTCCGGATGTTCATTATCGCAGGATAGGCTGCCGTAGGTATTGCAGCATAATAATGAATACGGCGTCACCGGTGCTTCCATCCCACCGGCTAAAATCAACTCCAGCCTGTCTTTGCTTAAGGTCTTACGGGCATAGCCTATAGCCATCAGGGAGCCTGCGCGGTCGGCAACTACGGTCTTGGAAAAACCCTTGATGCCGTAATAAATCGAAACCTGCCCCTGCGGCGCAGCCGGGAACCATGCCGACGCCATATAAGGAGATACGCCCTGCCTGCCTTCGCGGTAGAGGTCGCGCAATTCCGTCTCCGCATACAGCCAGCCGCCGATGGCGTTTCCCAGGAATATGCCTACGAGGTTGGGATTCTCCTGTTTGATATCAATGCCGGAATCCTGCAGGGCAAGCTCCGAGGCGACCAGCGCCATGTGCGAGAAGGCGTCTATTTTTTTCAGGAGCCGCTCGGAGACATGGCTGTATTTTTCCAAATCGTCAATCTGGCCGGCGATGTGCGAAGGATACTTAGAGGCGTCAAAACGGGTAATCTTCTTTATAAAGGACCTGCCGGACTTGATATTCGCCCAGAACTGGCGCTTGCCTATCCCGGAAGGAGCCACTACCCCGATGCCAGTAACTGCGATCTTCTTATCCATTATTCCTTAAACCTCTTGATAATAAGCGAAGAGTGTATCCCGGAAAATCCGCTGCTCGTCTTTAAAATCGTGTTGACCTTCTGGCTGCGCGCGGTATTGGGAATATAATCCAGGTCGCAGAGCGGGTCCTTCTCCTGCTGGTTGATAGTCGGAGGCAGGATGTCCTTTTGGAAGATCATAGCCCCTACCACCAGCTCAATTGCATTCGCAGCTGCCAGTGGATGCCCGATCATGGATTTAAGCGAGCTTATGGGCAGCTTATAGACGTAATCCCTGAAAACCATCTTGTATGCCGACGTCTCAAAGATGTCGTTCATACGGGTAGACGAACCGTGGGCGTTGATATAATCGATATCCTCTGGCTTCATCCCGGCGTCCCTGAGCGAAAGAATAATGCAATCCGCCATGGCTTTTCCGTCTGCCGGCAGGTCAGTCATGTGAAAGGCATTACAGCTGGTCCCAAATCCCACTACCTCCGCATATATAAAGGCATTGCGCCGCATGGCGTGGGTAAGCTCTTCCATTATTAATATCCCCGCCCCTTCCGAGAGCACAAATCCGTCGCGTTTTTTATCAAACGGCCGGCTGGCTTTTTCCGGCTCTTCATTATGGCAGGAAAGAACGTTAACCACATCGAACGCCCCGAAAGTAATGGGGGTGAGCGGCGCCTCAGCTGCTCCGGCAACCATGATATCCTGCTCCCCGTCCTGGATAACCTCCAGGGCAAAACCGAGGGAATCCGTCCCTGCCGTGCAGCCGGTGGAAAGGGTATTGGTAACACCCTTTAATCCGTAACGGCTGGATATCTCGATGGAAGGGGTATTGAACATCGCGGCGTCATAAAGGTCTTTCCTCACCTTTGACGGGTCAATCGGATTCTTCCCGTCATCGGTGACCAGGGCAAATTCCTCTTCCATGTATTTGGTCCCGCAGATGGCATTAGCCAGGCACACGCCTGCGCGCTCCGTATCTACCTTGGAGAAATCCAGGGCGCTGTCTTTTACCGCCATGTCAGCGGCAACCACCCCGAACTGTACGTAGCGGTCCATGCGCATTGCCTCTTCGTGGGTCAAACCCAGTGCAAAGGGGTTAAAATCCCTTACCTCAGCGGCAATACGGGTGTTAAACATCGATACGTCAAACCCCTCAACCCGCCTTACCGCAGATACCCCCCCTGACATCGCTTTCCAGACAGCATCCTTGCCGATGCCGTTAGGGGATATTACCCCGAGGCCCGTAATAACTACCCTGCGCTTGGCCATCTATTTCTTCTCCTTATCCGGGCCGCTGAGCCTGGTAACCTTAAAAATAACATTGCCTCCGTCAGGGCAGGTAACCGTATCTATGGAATTGCCGTCCTTCATGAAGAAAAATCTTGCGCCGAAATTAAGCGCGAAAAGCGCGGGGAATGCCGTATGAAATGCCGCGCCGCAGAAACCCGGGATGCACTTCAAGCCCTCGGTTTCCCATTTATCCCCTACCTTATAATTAAAGGTGCATTTGCCTTTTGTCTTGACTACCTCGATAAGCATCTTTTTGGGGCTGGGGCCTTTGAAATTCGGGTCCTTCGGCAGCGTCTCTACCTTGCCGTTCTTATCGAGGATCTCTGCCTTGAATTCAAGCTTGCCACCGTCGGGACAGGTTACCGAAAGAGAGCGCTGGTTATCCCTGAAAGGGAACCTTGCGCCGAAACTTAAGGCATAGATTACCGGAAAGAGCGCATGCGCCAGGCCCAGGCAAAAATATTGCGGGGGATGGGTAAAGTCTTCCAGGATTAACTCCTGCCCTATCTTGTAGCCGTGGTAACAGACCCCTTCTACCCCGGTAACCGTAAGTTTCAATTTTGGAAAAGGCGTCTCAACCATATCGCTGTCTATCCCAGGAACTCCTTAACGCGCTCCAGGAGTTCTTCTTTTTTAAGGAACCCGCTTCCTTTCTCTACGCCATGCACCAACGTTACGAGCTTCTCATTAAGCGGCGCCTGGAGTTGATTTTCTCCGGCAATGCGGACGAATTCTCCGTTGATGTAATCTATCTCAGAGGGCTTACCGCGCCTGATGCTCTGCAGGATTGAACCGTAAAGAGGCTCTTTGCTTAAATTCAACATAATACCGGTATAAATACCCGCTGCTTCTTCGGCAGGCTTGGAAACCATCCCCTTCAGCCGCTCGAGAGGAAAATCCGGAAGGGACAACAACTCTAAGCCGGCTTTACTGATAACCTCAAAACCTTCCCTCCAGACCTCTACGGCAATGCGACTGATGCGGATATCGCTGAATGCCTCCTGCATGCTTATCCCCAACAACGCCGGGATGCAGTTATTGGCGTTCACAAAAACCTTCAGGTACTTCATCCCCCTGATGCCTTCGGTGACTACGGCAGGGAATGCGGAATTTAAAACCTCACTCGCCGAGAATACGCGATTGTCATTGTTGCCTGATACCCTGCCGATAATCCAATTGCCTTCGAAATTATGCACCACCTCCCCCGGCTCAAGCGAGGTCGCCCCAAACATCACGATACTGGAAATCACATTCTCCTTCGGCAGGAGCCGGCAGGCTATATCATCGGCACGCACCCCGTTCTGTGCGGTTATAACCAAGGCATCGTTTAAATAAGCGATGTTATCTACCAGGGCAGCCTCCAGGTCCTGTGTCTTTACCGCCAGGATAGCCAGCTCGGGGGTAGATTCTAATTTCTCAAGAATATCGAGCTTGAGGTCGAAATCTCCGCGCACCCCAGAGATGCGAAGGCCTTTCTCCTTTATGGCGCTGACGGCCCCGGCGCGGCCGACCAGCTGGACCTCGTGCCCTTTTAACTTAAGGTAACCTGCTACCAGCCCCCCGATGGCACCTGCGCCTACTACCGCAATACGCATATCTTTATTTTGAATGGCCATTTTTAGGAAAGCCGTATTTTCCGTAGTCAAACCCCGTCTGCTCCAGGAGCCTGACCATCATGCTGTAGAACGGAGAAGGTACGTCCAGAAAAAAAGCGGCTATGATATCTTCCTCTTCAATGCGGGCAGAATTCCTTACCCGGGCAATCTCTTGCGCTTTATCAAGCACTGTTTTCTCGGTAATATGGCGGTGAAAAACAGGTATCTTGGAGATAAAAAGGTCAAACTTCTCCTTGGTGCGCGGCTCTATTTCCATGATTTTTCTGTCCTTAAAATATAGTAAAATTTTACTATCTGAATTCGTTATATTATATACAGCAGGGAGGGCACTTGTCAAGTTTTTTAAGGGGAGCAAAATGGGATTACTTATGCGCGGGCATTGCCTAAGTGATTTCGTCTATCGGCATGACAAAGGCCTTGATGCCTTCTTTGCCGAGCGTTTTCCTGAGCTTGCCTATTGCCGAAACAAAAACAGCTGCTTCCTTATCCTGGCAAGAAACAAACATTACATTATTCCTGCCGGGCCAGATATCATTTCCTAAATGCGCCCCGGAGGCCTTGCCCCGGCCATAAATGCCTTTTATTTTAGTGTAACTCTCAAGTGAAGAGCTTTCCAGAACCTCCATTACCTCCTCATCGATTGCCTCATTATATACAACCATAACCATCTTCATGGCTTACCCCTTCCCCGTTTTAACCGAGCATCTCTTCAAATTTGGAAAGATGTTTCTTATTATTTTTCTTTATCTTGGCCTCAAACAACGCATAAAGCGTAGGGACAAAAAGCATTGTAACAAAAGTGGACAACGATAGGCCTCCGATCATTGTAATGCCCAGAGGCTGCCAGGTCTCCGAGCCTTCGCCATGCGACAAGGCCAGTGGCAGTAATCCTGCCAGGGTAGTAACGGTAGTCATAAGCACCGGCCTTAGCCTCTCTCTCCCGCCGGTAGTTACTGCTTCCAGCATAGATAGCCCGCGCGCGCGCAGGATATTGATATAGCTGATAAGGACGATGGCGTTATTAACGACGATGCCGATTAACATAACTACCCCCAGGAATGTAATGATGCTTAAGGTCGTGCCTGTTAAAACAAACCCAAGGATTACGCCGGTGAAAGTAAAAGGCACCGCAAACATCACGATAAAAGGGTCCAGCAGCGATTCAAACTGCCCTGCCATTACCATATAAACCAGGACAATACCCAAAAGCAGAAGAAGCAAGAGGTCGCTAAAGGCCTTGGCCTGCTCTTCGGCTTCTCCTCCGAAATTAATCGTAACGTCTGCCGGGATGGCTATCTTATTAATCCTGGACTTGATGTCTTCGATGACCTTGCCCATGGAACGCCTGTATGTTCCGCATTCCACCCTGACTACTCTCTCGCGGTTCTTGCGTTCAATTTCAACCGGCCCCACCGTCTCATACACCCGGGCAATATTGCTTAATTTGACCTGCTTGCCGCTTACGGGAGAAACAATAGAGAGGTTCTCCACGTCTTCGGGCTTGGCGCGGAACTTCTCCTCCAGGCGCACATATATATCATAGGTCTCTCCTCCCTCGCGGTATTTGGTGGCGGTCGTTCCTTCCACGTAGGCCTTGACGCTATCGGCAATATCGCTCATATTGATACCCAGGGCTGATGCCTTTTCCCGGTACACCTGGACCCTTAATTCCGGCCGGTTTAATTCGCGGGATATGCTAACATCCACCGCGCCAGGCGTATTCTCCATAATCCCTTTTATCTTCTCGGCCAAGGCATCAGTATCGAGAAAGGAGTGGCCGATTATCTCTATCTGTATCTGCTTGCCGCTTGTGCCGGCGATCATCCTACCGATAGGGTTGGCAGTGCTGATATCGGTCTTGAGCACCCCCGGGATCATCTTAATCCTATTCCTTATAATCTGCGATATCTCCTTTACGGAACGTTTCCTTTCGGTCTTGGGGACCAGCTTGGAACCGGCTGAGATAACATGGCTGCCCGAGGCCCCGCCCATCACAGCTCCAATACCAGAGGTCTGGCCGGTCCTTACATAAATGAACTGCTTCTCGGGGATCTCTTTCTCCAAAATACCCTCTATCTCTGCCGCGACCTTATCGCTCTCCTCAACCCGCGTGCCCACAGGCAGGCTGACCGTGGCGCGCAGGTCTCCGGAATCCTCCTCAGGGATAAATTCGTTGCCTACAAATTTCACAAGCAGAAGGCTGATCAAAAAGACTGCTGAAAATCCCAGGATGACGAATTTTTTATGCCCCAGGCACCATGCCAGGGATTTGGCGTAAGACTCCTCCCAAACCTGAAACCAATGCTCGGACATATTATATATCTTAGCCAAAAAACCACTTCTCTTGCTCCCGGCGCCATTGCCGTTTACCTTGAGTATCTTCGAGCAGAGCATCGGACTGAATGTAGTTGCGGTAAAAAGCGAGGCCAGCAAGGTAACCGAAACAATCACCGCCAGCTCACCAAACATGATGCCTACGATACCGGGGATAAAGAGCATCGGCAGGAATACTACTACCGTTGTCAAGGTAGATGCCCCGATAGCCAGAAACATCTCCGAGGCCCCAAAGATAGCTGCTTCCTGGGGGCGCTGGCCACGCTCCAGGTGACGATGGATATTGTCTACTACCACAATGGCGTTGTCTACAACCATGCCTATGGCGATAATGATGGAAGAGAGGCTGATGGTATTGATAGTCTTGCCGCTTAAGAAAAGATATATAAAAGCAACCAATAGCGAAAAAGGTATGGTAGAGGCGATGATAATACTCGGCGAGAATTGCCGCAGGAAAAACCAGACCACCAATATTACCATTGCCGCCGCTACCCATACTGTGGATTTCAGGGAATTAAGGGAATTGATGATGTCGCGGGAATTATCCATGACCAGGTGCATCTTGACATCCCGCGGCAGGACGGACTGAAGCTCACTAAGCTTCTTCTTAACGCGCTCTGCCACTTCCACGGTATTGGCTCCGTTCTGTTTCTGCACCATCATCAAGAGCCCCTGCTTGCGGTTGATACGCACAATCTGGGTTACCTCCTTAAAACTATCTTCTACCCTGGCAACATCCTTAAGATAAATGACCTTGCCGCCGCGCTTTCCGAGGATAACCGAATTAATCTCCTCGGGAGTGGCAAACTCTCCGGGCACGCGCAAGAGATAATCCGTGAGGCCGGATTTTATGTTTCCGGCCGGCTGAGTAATGTTTTCTTTATCCAGGACATCCTCCACCTCAAGAATGGAAAACCCGTAACCTTCAAGTTTATGCCTGTTAATCCAGATATTAATCTGGCGTTCCAGGCCGCCGTGCAACTGCACCGTTCCTACCCCGGGGATCTGTCTCAGGACATCTCCTACCCTTTTGTCAATCATATCGTAAAGCTCGGGGTAGCTCCGGTCTGCGGTAATCCCCAGATATATGATGGGCATCATCGCAGTATTAAATTTAAAGATATAGGGATTATCCATTTCATCGGGGATATCCGGAAGATACCTCTTTGCCAGGTCAATGCGGTCGCGGATATCGTTGGAGGCCTCATCAAGATTCGTCCCCCAGATAAACTTAAGCGTCACTACCGAAAGCCCTTCCAGCGAGCGGGAAGTGATCTTCTCCAGACCGGGGGTAGTCGCCAACTGGTTCTCCAGCGGCTCGCTTACCTTAGTCTCTACGTCCTCGGGGCTGGCACCCTCGTAGGTAGAAATAACGGAGATCGCCGGAGGCTCTATTTCAGGCATCGAATCTATATTCAAGCGCGTGAGGCTGTAAAGCGCCAGTATGATGATGGCGGAAAAAATCATCATGTTGGTAACCGGTTTTTTTACTCCAAATTCCGGAAGATTCATATTATTGCTCTCCTTCTGACGCCGGATTGCTTTCAATCTCAGCACTGACCTTGGCGCCTTCGTATAGTTTCTGCTGCCCCATCACCACCACCAGCTCACCACCCTTTAAGCCCTCGGCTACCTCATAATAAGCCCCCTGGCGGATGCCTAAAGAAACACCTTTCTGCCTGGCTACTCCGCCTTCAACAACATATACGTAATTCTGCGGAGCCTTCCCCAGGACCGCCTCCTTAAGAACCGCAGGGACGCCTTTGTGCTCTTTGATAATCAAACGCACCTGAGCGAACATCCCGGACTTCAGGCGGTGATCCGCATTAGGGATGCTTAGTTCGATGGGGGCGCTGCGGGTATCGAGGTCTAAAACCGGGCTGATCTTGGAGACGGTGCCGATAAATTCTTCCTGCGGGTAAGCCTGAAGGCTGGTCTTGGCGGATTGCCCTAAAGAAACCAGCGGGATATACTTCTCCGGTATATTCAGTTCGATCTTGGCTGTATCCATATTAACTACCAGCGCTACCGGGGTCTCGGGAGTCACGCTCGTCCCCTTGTCAACGTAAACCCTGCCGACAACGCCGCGGATAGGGCTTTCTACTGGCGCCTTCTCGAATTTTAAACCTACCTCGTCGCGGTCAATGTAGGCAATAACTTCATCCTTTTCTATCTTGCTACCGTCCTCCTTTACTTTATTTATAATCTTACCGCTGACCTTGGGATAAACCGGCACCTCATCCTGAGCCTTGATATCCCCGATGTAATCAAGGGTCTCTAAAATATTTCCCAGTTCTACGCGTGCGGTCTTCACAGGCAGGATCTCCGATGAACCGCCTCCCTCGGGGGCTTTCCTGCATCCGTTGCCCAGGAATATAAATAATAAAACTGCTGCCGGCATTATTATCTGAGCGCTATTTTTCATCCTTAACATTATACACCCCCGCTTGCGCGTTCAAAATTAATCTTAGCCACTATGTAATCGTAAATTGACTGCTTTCGGTTAAACTCCGATATCCTATAACTCAAAGAGGCGTCGTCCAAATCCAGGAAGCTGGCAATACCCTGGCGGTACTTCTCTTTGATTACGGAAAGATTATCTTTATAGTATACGATATTGGCGTCGCTGGTGCGGATGCGGGAGATGGAATCCTTAAGGTTGATATAAGCGTTCTTGATGTCCAGTGCCACATCCCTGATCACTTTTTCCTTCCCCAGTTGAGAGCGTTTCAGCTCTACTATCGCCTCCTCCACCTTGGCGCGCGTGCTCCATCCGTCGAACACCGGCCATTCAAAACTTACCCCAAGTATATTATAATCGTTCCAGTTCTTGGTATTAATGGTAGAGACTACGGCATGGGAACGGCTGTAATAATCCCAGGAGGCGTAGGCGTTAGGCAGGGCGTCTGCCCGGGCGACCTTGACGCCTTCCTTGTCCGCCTTGACCTGTGCCTCATACTGACGTATCTCAGGACGCTGCTGCATCGCTTTTAAGAAGGCCTCGTCGTAACTGATCTCTTTCGGCGCGTATATAAAATCTCCTTCGGGTTTTATCTCTGTTTTTTCGTCGACATATAAAAGGTTTTTTAAAAGGATGAGGCTCGTCTCAGTCTGGCTAACGGAAAGCTCCCAGGCCTCTTTTACGCTGGCAAGCGACTCCCTGACCTGCAGTATCTCTGACTCCGAAACCTCCCCTCCTTGGTAACGTTCCTCCAAAGACGCAAGGTGTGCCTCGGTATTATTAAGGATGCCTTTGTTCAATTCTGCCAGCTCGCGAGCCAAAAGGTAAGCATAAAAGGACCTGCTGACATCTACGATGATATCAAGCCTGGCCTTATCAAGAATTGCCTCCGAGACCTCGGTTTTATATCTATTCTCTGCGATGCCGCTTACGGTCTTGCCGCCCCTGAAAAGGTATTGTTTCAAGCTGCCCTGTGTTTCGTACTGGCTGATGTCCTTATCGTAATAACCCCTGGTGTAGCTCCAGCCGCCGCTAAACGTAAAAGAAGGATACAGGGCAGATTTGGCCTCCGTTATCCCGGACTTGGCCTTTTTGACATCCTCTGTTTTAATAAGTACATCGCGGTTGTCACGTAATGCGATGGCAACCGCCTCATCTAGAGTTAATGATACCTCTTCGCTATAAGCTAACGACTGCGATAAGAATCCAGCCGCGATAAATACAAAAATAGTTGTCATTAATGGAATTAAACGCCTCATGCAAGCTTTATGAACTAACCTTAAGAGCTAATTCCTCCTTAGCCAGTGCGTCGCGAATCTGAGTAATAATCCTAAGGTAGTCGGCACGGTCTCGCTGCGAAACCTTGGCGAATACGCGCATTGTCATTTTGCGCCGCTGCTCATTTATCCTGCGCACAAGCTCTCCACCCTTCGGGGTCAAACCGAGCTTGATAATCCGGCGGTCATCCGCGTCAAAAAGACGTTTGACATACCCCGCCTTTACCAGCCGATCCACGATCCCCGTGGTAGCGGCAGTAGAAACCTTCATAAAAGAAGCCAGGTCCTTCATCTTGGATTCGCCGTTGCGGAATATAAAATCCAGCGCCAGGAATTGCGGGGGGGTAATCTGATCGTGAAAAAATTCGTTCGTCTCCCCGCGGATGAATTCCCGCGCAAAAATCGGCATCAAGCGGCAGAGGTTATCGGCAAACCCCTCAAGGCTATCTTCCGTCATTATTAATCTCCTTTATAATAAAGATTATTAATAGTTAACTATATTAAGTATATCCGAAAGGGCTCTTTTTGTCAAGTAAAATCCGTAAGAAGGGAATTGTTGACGGCGCGGCTGGAGAGGTATTAAAAAGAATCGGTCAGGCGGTGCAGGAAGGCGGATTCGGTATTCAGCATCTGAAGGTTATGCTCAAGGATAATCGCCAGGGACTCTGACCTCTTCTTCTTGAGGGTCTTAAGGGTCTCCTGGATCTGGCGGGAGAGCTTTTCTAATACGCGCATACGTACCTGCAGGCGGCGCCTGGCAATCCGGGGCTCAATAAACCTCAGGAAATAAAGGCTCAGGTCCAGGCTAAACTGCGGCCTCCTAAAATCCAGAAAGCTCTTCTTAAGCAATTCCCTGAAGCGCTCTTGCCCTTTTGCTGTTAGTTCATATATAAAGCGCTTCGGCCTCCTGCCTTCTTTGGTGGTACGCTTAAGAAGCAGTCCTTTCTTCTCCAGAACCCTTAAGGGGTAATATACGGATTTTAAATCAACGCCGGCAACCAGAGAAAGGACTTTCTTGACCTGCTTCTTGATCTCGTAGCCGTGGCAGGGAGTTTTATGCAAGAGTCCCAGGATTATCAATTCATGCTCAATCATTTCAGGCGAAGCTGCCTATCTTCCTGAACTTCTGGTACCGCATCTCCAGGAGCTTCTCTTTATCGTAAGCGCCTAACTCCTTGAGCTGTTTCTTAACCGCTGCCTTAATGGTATCGGACATTTGGTGCGCATCGCGGTGGGCGCCTCCCATTGGCTCAGGGATAACCTCATCGATAATCCCCATCCCCAAGAGATCCGCGGCGGTAAGTTTCAACACCTCGGAGGCATGGGGGGCCTTGGAACCATCCTTCCAGAGGATGGCAGCGCAACCCTCGGGAGAAATCACCGAATAATAGGAATTCTCCAATACCCCCACATAATCGGCTATCCCTATGCCAAGGGCCCCTCCTGAACCGCCTTCTCCGATGACTGTCGCAATAATAGGTACCGCAACCCGCACCATCTCTCTTAGGTTAAGGGCGATTGCCTGGGACTGACCGCGTTCCTCAGCCCCTACGCCCGGATATGCGCCGGGGGTATCGATAAAGATTACGATGGCAAGGTTAAATTTTTCGGCCAATTGCATCATCCTCAATGCCTTGCGGTAGCCTTCGGGATGGGCGCATCCGAAATTACGATGGATGTTCTCCTTGGTATCGCGGCCCTTCTGGTGTCCTATCACCGCTACTTTCTGGTTATCAAGCTTGGCAAAACCACAGATGATAGCTTTATCGTCCGCAAAGGCCCTGTCTCCGTGAACCTCCACAAAATCCGTCATCATCATGCCGATATAATCCAGGGTGTAGGGACGCTGGGGGTGCCGCGCAATCTGCACCCGCTGCCAGGGGGTAAGGTTAGTGTAGGTATCGCGCTTTAAGTGCTCTAATTTATCCTCTAGGCGCTTAAGCTCGGAAGAGAGATCAATCTTTTTATCGGAGATAAAATTACGCAACTCCTGGATTTTCTTCTCAAGCTCTACGATCGGTTTTTCAAATTCCAAGCCTTGCATAATAGGATCCTAATCTACGATGGTTACCTCAGTGCCTTCCGGCACGATTGTATAGAGCTCTTCGACATCGGGGTTGGCCATGCGTATGCACCCCTGGGTGGCCTGTTTGCCAATGCTCTCCGGCTCGGTAGTGCCGTGGATGCCGTAACCGGCGAGGTTAAAACCCATCCAGCGTGAACCAAGGATATTCTCCGGGCTATCCGCAGGCACGACCGTTCCGGCCTTAAACCAGGTAGGGTCTTTAAGCTTATTTACAATCCTGAATGTCCCGACCGGCGTGCAATTGTTTAGCCCCGTGGCAACGGCATAGGTCTTAATAACTTCTTCGTCGCTTTTAAGAATCAGGATATTCTGGGATTTGTCCGCTACGATGCTGAAAGGCGCAGTCCATACCTTAAGCTCCCTCCCGGGTATAATCCTGTCGCTGGTAAGGTTGTTGCTCTTCATAAGCAATTCCACGGTAGTATGATATTCCCTGGCAATCTTAATAAGGGTATCACCTGGCTTAATCTTATAAAGCGTGCTTTTGGGGGTAATGATAGGAGAAAACAAAAGTTTTATATTGAGTTCCTCCGCCTTCTTCTCCCAGCTATAAGCCTCTGGGGCATTAGCGAAACTGCTGGCAAGCTCCTGGTAGGCATTCCTGGCCCCCAAGAAATCCCCTTTGCCTTCAAGCTCCTTGGCCTTGCTGGATAGCGCCGTCATGGAAACAGACCTGCCGCTATTCGATGGGGCATTGGAACTGCTTCTGATACCTATAATAATAAAAACGACTATTGCTATTATTACCGCTGCGATGATTATTCCCAGCTTCTTGTTCACCGTCTCCCTCCCATTTTTTTATATTAACGCGCTAAAAAAGCGATCAAGATACCCAATAGGGCGCCTGCCAAAACCTCTATCGGAGTATGTCCGATGAGTTCGCGCAGACGGTTTTCTTTAATCCTGCCCTGCCAATATATGTCTTCGGTAATCTTATTTAAAATCCTGGCCTGCTTGCCGGTCGCCCTCCGCACCCCCTGGGCATCAAACATCACTACAATTGCGAATGCCGCGGCCAGAGCGAAATAAACGCTGTCAAAACCGCTATGCAGGCCCACTGAAGAAGCCAGGCACGCTGCGCCGGCGGCATGGCTGGAAGGCATGCCGCCCGTGCCTACAAGCCAGCGAAAATCAAACTTCTTATACCGGATGACTCCGATTACGACCTTGATAGCCTGAGCTATCACCCAGGCGCTAATCATGGTCATAAAAATCTTATTGCGTAAAGCCTCGATAAAAATATTCCTGGTCATCTGGTTTTTACGGTACGGGGATAACCTCGATTCTTACCTTTGCAGGATAAGTGGATTTGCCGTCACGGATGATAAAACCTTGGTTGCCGGTCGCGGCGACGTCGCGGGTCTTGTTTTTAATCTGGCGCTTCACCTGGACAACCTGCCTCCTGAGTTCATTGATCGCTTTTTTTAATTCCGCAGCGGAACTATTGCGCGCCGTCGCGCCTTCAGCATCTTTTTTACTCCGGGCAAGCTCAAGCTTAAGCCTCAGGCTCTCTTCCTTTAAATTCTGCGCTTCACTGCGTAAGGCCAGGATCTGGGCACTTAAGGCATTTATGGTATTCTCGACATCGCTTAACGCCGCCAGCCTCTCATCCCGCTCCCTGATGCTCTGCTCTAACAGGGTCTTGTCTTGAATTAACTGCTGGCTGAGGCGTTTTTCTCTCTCCGCCTCCAGCATCAGCCTGCGGTTGTCAGCCTCCAATATGCCAAGCTGTCCGTTGAGCTGCTGAATAGACTTAAGCAGACTTCCTTTTTGCCTGGACTGGTAAAAGTAGGCAGCAAGCGCCAGGATGATTATCGCCGACAGGACAATAATAAGCATGTCCTTTTTATTTTTCATCTCTTCTGTGCGGAATGCTATTGCTTATGGATGGTGTCAATAATCTGCGTCAAGAGGTCGGCAATCTTGGCAATAAGATAGAAGAAGAAAAAGAAAAATGCATATATCGCCAGGACTACAAAACCCATCCAGCGGGGATTCCCGGGGGTCAATCCCATGACAATAGATATACCTCCGATGCCCCCGAAAAGTAAGAATACCCACGCTGCGATCTTAACCATGAGGCTCGAGGCCTTTAAAAAACCTAGATGCTGGCGCATGCTCCCTCCTTTTTTATACTCTTTTTTATCATAAATTTGCCAAAAACACAAGCAAAATCAGGGACGGTTCTTGAGGTGAAGCTAACCTGTCCCCTCCCGGGAGAGATGTTATGCAATGACCCCGGGATCGCCCCCTAAAACTAAAGATGGCCAAGCTGGTGCAGGATATCATGGTTTTCTCTCCAGCCTGTCTTTACCTTTACCTGCGTCTCCAAAAATACCTTCTTGCCTAAAAGCCCCTCTATCTCCTCCCTGGCAAGCTGTCCGATCTGCTTAAGGACCCTGCCATCCCGGCCCACTACAATCCTCTTCTGGGAATCCCTTTCTACCAGTATAACTGCCCGGATAAAGGTGAGCTTGGGAGAACGAGGCTCTATCTCATCAACGTAGACCGCCAGAAAATGCGGGATCTCCTGGCGCATAACATTAAACAGCTTCTCCCGGATGATATCTGCCAGGGCTAAGCGCTGCGGAAAATCAGAGACAATATCTTCCGGGTAAAACAGCTCCCTTACGGGGAGAAACTTGAAGACGGCATCGGTCAGCGCAGAAACATTAGTACCTTGCAGACCGGAAAGAGGCATTAATACCAGGCTGTCGGTCATCTCGCCTGCCCCCCGGCCTTTTATCTGCTCCCATAATTTTATATAGGTATCCAGGAAGGTCGCCTTCAGGTCCACCTTGTTCAACCCCAGGATAAGGGGGACCTTGACGTCTTTCAAGCGCTCCATCAAAAAACTCTCTTCCCTGCCCGGGGCGTCATTGGTATCTATCAGGTAAATGATAACATCGCATGAGCCGAGCGCCTCCTCAATATGCCTTGCCATAAGTGTCCCAAAACGCTCCTGGCCAAGGTGCATCCCCGGCGTATCGATAAAAACAATCTGGCCGCGCTTATCGGTAAAGATGCCTCTGATCTGATAACGGGTGGTTTGCGGGACGTCGGAGACGATGCTGACCTTTTCTCCCAGGATGGCATTCAGGAGGGTAGATTTTCCGGTGTTAGGCCTGCCGACGATAGTAGCTGTGCCGCAATACAGTTTAGCCCTCTCCATCGTTTAGATAGCCTTGCCTGTCCAGCAGTAAAGACAGAGGTCCTGCCGGGGCAGCCCTATGGCACGGATCATATCATCCAAGCGCTGGTACTTAAGCGAGGTGGCATTGATATCCCTGGCAATCCAGGAAACCATTCTTTTAAACTGGGGCGCATTTTCATCCAGATAGGCAGAGATATCGCGAGGCTCCCTGCCCTCGATGCTCTTGATAGCCCGGCGGGTAACCAGCTCCGAGGAGCTGCGGGTAGAGTAATTAAACTTGCAGGGGAACATCAGGGGAGGACAGGCAATCCTCAGATGCACCTCCCTGGCATGATTACTCCAGAGTTTCTGCAGTGTAAAGTTCTTAAGCTGCGTGCCGCGCACAATGGAATCGTCACAGACAACTATCTTTTTATTCTTAATAATATCCCTGATAGCCACCAGCTTCATCTTGGCAATGAGGTCGCGCCTTTGCTGAGATGGCGGCGTATAGCTACGGTCAAAACCCGGGGTATATTTTACCAACGGCCTGCGAAAAGGCAGACGAGACTGTATGGCATAACCGATGGCGTGGGTAGTGCCGGAGTCCGGTATGCCTGCCACCAGCTCAACCTTAACGGCATCGGACTTTGCCAGAAAGGCTCCGCAGCGTTCCCTGACTGTCTCGACATTCACGCCTTCATAGGTAGAGGCAGGGAATCCTGAATAAATCCAAAGGAATGAGCAAACCTGCTTCTTCCTGCTGCCCGCTATCTTAGTCCTCATGCCTTTCTTATCGATAAAAACCACTTCCCGCGGCGCAAGAAACTTCCTGATGCTGAATCCCAAATTGGAGAATGCGGAGGTCTCGGTCGTAACCGCCAACTCCCCCTGCTTTTCGCCGACCGCCAACGGCGTATACCCGAACCTGTCGCGGCCTGCCCAGATGCC
Organism: Candidatus Omnitrophota bacterium; assembly: GCA_041649115.1. Lineage (GTDB taxonomy): Bacteria > Omnitrophota > Gorgyraeia > Gygaellales > Profunditerraquicolaceae > JBAZKK01. The sequence goes on from JBAZNT010000015.1 coordinate 35,245, forward strand.
GTCCTTGGTCAGAATAAGCAGGGAGCAGGAACCGCGAATCTGGGCAAACATCTTTTCAATCCCTTCGCTGATACTGATGCCGCGATTGATTAATTTCGCCACCAGTTCAGCGGCATTAATGCGCCCGTCAAAAGAATCGCTGAAAGATTCCCCCTCCGAAAGCATCTCCTCGGCCAATTCCCCGGCGTTCTCGATAAAGCCATTAGTGACTATTGCGAATTGCCCGAAACGGGAATTAACAACTATGGGTTGAGGGTAGAGCGCGCTGATAACGCCTATCCCTTTATTGCCTCTCAACCCTTCCAATTCCTGGAAGAACTTGGATTTAAACTGCGCGCTGCTGATATCATGGATTTTCTTGTTTAACGATGTCCCCCACACCGCCATTCCCGCAAACTGGGTACCCAGGTGCGAATGGTAATCCGTGCCGTAGAACAGGGTTTGGGCGCAATCCTTTTTAGAAACTACCCCGAATATCCCGCTCATCTAAACGTCCTCTCTGGCTTATTAATGAAATTTTTCAGGCTGCGGCATATAAATCCTGCGAAGGGAAATTCCCATCGGTAGTGAGATTTACCTTGAGCCTCCGCAGGCCCACCTCGTCCCCTGGCGTAGGGATATGCGTCAGATGCACCTCGCTGGCTGCCAGGTCCTTGAGTTTCTCCATCGCAATCTCGGCAGTAGGGTTGGTGGTGGCTGACA
>JBAZNT010000016.1:0-21779 GCA_041649115.1 Candidatus Omnitrophota bacterium
AATCCGAGTTCTTTTGCGTCAAAAGAGCCGATTTTTTTGATGAGAAGGTAGAAAAGAATTAGAGTTGTATTGATTCCTGAAAGAGACGTTGCCAGCGCCAGACCCGCAAGCTTCATTGGAAACATCAGTATTGCGTTTAAGGCAATATTGACGAACAACGCCAGCGTTGCAATCTTGGTCGGCGTAACCGTATCCTTCAGGGCAAAAAAGCAGGATTGCAGAATCTTGGTCGCGCCATAGGCAGTCAGGCCGATGCTGTAAAAAAGCAAAGCCCTGGCAGTCATATCCGCGGAATATGCGTCAAACCTGCCCCCGCCAAATAGCCCGTTTATAATGGGGTGCGCCAGCACAATAAAGCCCATTGAGGCAGGAAGCATTACAAAAAACTCAAGCCGCATCCCAAAAGAGAGCGTGCGCCTTAAATTATCTTTGTTCTCTTCCAGCGCCTGGGTGGAGAAGGTCGGCAGGATTGCCTGGGAGAGGGCATTGCTGAATATACCGAGGGGAAATTGTATCATGCGGTAGGCAAAATATAATACCGCTACCCCCCCCTCTCCTACGATAAAAGCCAAAGAGCCAAAAGCAGAATCCACAAAATTATTCAACTGATAGATACCGGAGCTGAATAACCGGGGGACCATAAGCCTGCCGATGGTAACTGCTGCGGGGTGGCGGAACCTATGGAACAAGTGCAGCTTAAACCCCTTGCGGTAGAGTACCGGGACCTGGATTGCCAGCTGCAAAACCCCTCCTATGAGTACGCCGAGCGCCAGGCCCTTAATCCCCTCTCCGAAAAGCAGGGCAAATACAATAATGGAGATATTCAGTAGGCAGGGAGCAAATGCCGGAACTGCAAAATGTTTCAGGGAATTAAGCACTGCCATGGCATAAGCAGCCAGGCTTATTAATAGCAGGTAAGGGAATATAACGCGGTTTAGCAGGATGGTGGTTTGAAGCTTATAAGGGTCTGTTACAAAGCCCGGGGCAATAAGGCGCACAATCAGCGGAGAGAAGATGATACCCAAGAGCGTGATAGCTGAAAGTATCACCAGGAGGAGGTTCAGGACTACATTTGCCAATTCCCAGAACTCTTCCTTATTGTGCTTTACGGTGTATTCGCTAAAAACCGGCACAAAGGCAGCGTTGCTGGCGCCCTCTGCCACCAGGTCGCGGAAGAGATTGGGGATACGGAAGGCAATCACGAACGCCTGGGCATAGACGTAGACCCCGAAGAGCCTGGCAATCACTACATCCCGGACAAAACCCAAGAGGCGCGAACAGAGGGTGGCAAAACCGATTACGCTGGCGGATTTAACGATGGACTTGTGTGTTGACATAGCTAATTATTTATGATATAAGTAGAAAACTGTGCTTATAATACAGCCTACTCTATAAGGAGAGAAAAAATGCCAAGACGTAAAAGCGGTATCGTAACAGCGCGCGCCGATAAAAAGAAACACGCACGCAACCTGAAAGTAAAAACCGAGCTCAAAAAATCCGTCAAGAAATTTCAGGCCCTGATAGCGGCCAAAAACACCAAGGAGGCCTCTGCCCTTCTGGCCAAGATTTATTCCCTTTTTGATAAAGCCGCCAAAAAAGGCTTAGTGCATCCCAATACTGCCAACCGCAAGAAATCCCGCTTTAAAAAAAGCCTCTCAAAGTTATCGTAAGGCGCCGTAAAAAGACCTTAGTGCGCTACCTTATCAAGGCTACAGAGATAAACTACCAGTCTCTCTAAGGCAAAGGAGGGCTCGATCCTGCCGGTCTTGATATCTACGTCGCAGGCAAGCAGCAACCTGAGCCGTTTCTTTAATTCCATCCGGCTGTACAGGTCTTTCTGCCAGCTTACCCGCAAGCCCCCCAGGATCCTCTCGGGCCTCTGGCCGCTTTCAAAAAGTTGCTTTAAGACGTAAAGCGCCTGGGGCGCCCTTTTCGCTTCGATAAGCCTGCTTAATTCAAAAGTGTTGACTGGGCGGCTCTCCCTGAAGCGCTGCACCCTGGCATGCCTGGCCAAAGCAAAAATAAACTTCGCTTCTTCCTTATCGTTCGGGTCGCGCGGTATGAAGTCTAAGACCAGTACCAGCGAAGGATGGGGTTTGGCGATATAACGCAGGAGATAAGCCCGGACGTCTTCCTTAAGAAGCTGGGCATCCTTAATGGCCAGCATCCTCTTTGGAGAACCTGCCGGGATGCGCAGAAATACCTCCTGCAGGTCCTTTAATCCGGTTTCCTTGGCGTATAGGGTATCGGTGTTAAAATCCAGGGTAGTTTTACAGAGGAATTCTTTTTTTAATCTCTGGAGGGCATCGCTCTTTCGGGAAGAACCGTCCGGACCGATGATGTCATGGCCGATAAAAAGATGGACGAGATTTTCTCTCCTTACCATTCCTCAACCGCGCGCTCCACAATACGGCGGGCAAGGTCGTCAATAGCGCCCGGGGTGGCCTCATACATGCTCTTTGTGCTCACGACGGAACTGGCGGCATAGGTAGTGAAGTAATCATCGTAACCGGTAAAACCCTTTTCTTCCCAAAGCAATCTATTTTCCTTGGCATCCCACATGCTGATATTAACGATGATGTTGAGCCGGTACTCCTCCACATCGTCGTTCTCGGTGTACCTTAAGGCGTCCTGGCGGAACTCCACTACCTCACCTTTCAGGATCAGGTCGGCCTCCCCTTCCTTTACGGGCCTGAGGTTTCCGTCAAATAGGAATTTATTCACTACCGCCCTGGTGACGTCGGTCTCCACCATAGGCTTGTTAATCTGGTATTTGCTGGCGGAATCCGCCTCGCTGGTAATGTTAATCTTATTTACGAAAGGCTGGACATAGACGGTGTGGTAGCGCTCGCAGATGGCGGAACGGGTCGTATACCCGCACCCCGAAACCAACAGGAGCCCGGCGAGCGAAAAAGCCATAAAACCCCGGCGGTAAAGACAGGCGTAGTTCATTTCTTTGTCTTCTCCATTATCTGCAATCTCTCTATGGACCTGGCTGCCCAGGGACTGCCGCTGTAATTATTGATGACATCGTTATAGTAGATACGCGCCGCATCCCAGGCCTTCTGCTTTTCGTAGAAACGGGCGATATTGTAGGAGCTTTCCGCCTCTTTTTCCTTGAGCTGGTTGATATTGGCTTCTGCATCGCGCGACAAGACGGCGTCAGGATGTTCCTGGACGAACTCCTCGAATTTTTCCTTGGCTTCGCGGGTAGCCTCAAGGTCATAGTCCGGGCTTTTGGAGAGGCTGGCGCGGCAAGAGGCAATCTGGAACTTGGCCGCATCCACCCATTCGCTATCGGGGTAATTAGTGATAACCTTATTAAAGGCGTCCTCTGCCTCGTAATAACGCATCAGGCTCTTTAAAACCAGGCCCAGCTTATATTGCGCCTTTGCGGCAAGCGGGCCGTAATTGGAATTATCCACTACCTTGGCGAATATCTCAACAGCTGGATTTTCTACCGGCAGGGCGATACCCATGGCCTTGCGCCTCTTGCCTTCCATAAAGGCCTCGGCTATCTTGTATTCCCGCTCAACAATCTCCGGTATCCTGTCTGAAAAAGGATACTTATCAATGACCTTCTGGTAGGACTGGTAAGCCTCGTAAAGGTTATCCTGATCCTCATCCACCCTGCCTAAATAATACTGGCTCTCTGCCGCCTCAAAAGACTTCGGGTATGCCTTCAGGAGCTTTTTGAATTCGCGCTTGGCGTCCTCATATTGCTTGGAATCATAGGCGGATATGGCGACCTCAAACTGCTCTTTGGGAGTGGGCTTGACCGCAGTCTTGGGATTTACCCACTTCTGGGTCTTGGGGGTCCATATCCAATAGGCGTGTGCCGACGGGACTGCCAAAAACAAGCAAACTATTATAAATATTATATTTGTGCGTCTCATGTCAGTCTAAATTAACATAGGCGGATGCCTTTGTCAACAGATTATTGGCGCCCCTTAAGAGGGAAGGCGTAAACATGCGCCTGGTATACGCAGAAGCAGTGCATTGATGGATACCATCAGCCAGATAAGGACTTCGTTGGCGCGGGCGAATACGGGGGCGGCGGGAGGGAATAATAAAGCTGCGGCAAGGAGGCTAAAGCCGGCCAGGGTAATCAGCGCTGCCAATGGCACGACTAAAAAATTAGCTAATACTGCCACCGGAGAAAAAATCCGGAAATGATAAGCAATCAAGCCGCAGGTCCCCAGCCAGGCAGAAACGGAAACCAGGCAGCCATCAATGACAAATGCCAGCGGCGTGGCCTTTATGGGCCTGGGGCACAGGAGGCGCTTCAGGCGGGGATAGAGAAAAACAATGGAGCTTACGCTGGCAAATGAAAGTTGGAATCCAACGTCAAAGAGCTGCCTCGGGCTGAAAGCCAGAATAAAGAGCGCCGCCAGGCAGATACTGTTACAGATATTTGGTTCTCTCTTTAACAGATACGCGGTGATAAAAATAACGGCCATCACGGTTGCCCTTACTACCGGATTGGAAGCGCCGGTCAAGAGGCAATAGGTAATAAGCAGCGGCAGGCTTATGACAAAACGCCAGTAGCGCGGGACCCTTAATAACCTCAGGAACATGGCAATAATAAAAACCACCAACCCTACGTGGAATCCGCTTACGACGAGAATATGCACTGTCCCGGAGCTTCTCATAAGGCTGTTGATAAAGCCGGCCACCTTAGGCCGCTGTCCGAGTATCATGGCGTCGAGCATGCCTGCGGGGACCCCGTCAAGATACCTGAAGATTAATCCCTCCAGTCTATCCTTAAGGCCCATAACAAAACATCTATAGCAGAATCCTCTCTTAAGCCCGATCCTGGAAATATCAAAACCGCTTTTCACGCTCATCACATAGCGGATACCGCTGCTGTATAGATACCTGCCCCACGGCCGATAAAGCCTTCCCCTTAAGATAACCCTTTCTCCGTAATGCAACGTTACCTCCCCTCCGGAATAAACCATTATCCTGCCTGATGCGCTGCGGTTTAAGGATTTCCCCTGTATCTCTTCAACCTGCAGCATAAAGGCCGTACCCCTGCCACGGCGCTGCGGCTGCCGGACAACAACACCCTTAATCAGATATGTCTCGGATGTTCTGTAGGGAATTATCCTGGCAATATTGCCGGCAGGCAGGATGCGCTTTGAAGTCAGAGACAACGCTCCAAGTAAAAACGCCAGCAAGATAATAAAAACGGAATGGCCGACGGGTTTTCTTCTTAAAAAAGCCGCCCCGCCCCAAGACAGAACCGCCAATACATAGATTAGCGGCCACTCCATCCTAAGGCGGGAGGCAAAGATTATCCCGCAGCAAAAACTGATAGTCAGCAAAAGAATGGGGCGTTTCAATTTACCGTAAAATAATCCTTGAGTCTTTCATAGCGGTATCCGCTGATGCCCTTAACTTTTTTTAATTCCTCGATGCCTCCGAACCCGCCCTCTCTGAAACGGTAATCCAGAATGCGCTGGGCTGTTTTTTCACCGATGCCCGGCACCTTCATCAATGCTTCCTCGTCCGCGTCGTTTAGGTTAATTCTTGCAATATCAAAGGACAAAACGGGCATAGGCCTGGTCTTGGAATTCATCTTGATAATAAAATTTGCCCCTGATCCGATTAAAGCCAAAGCTGTCAGGAATAAAATTGCCCGGCATTCCTGCTGCGTAAGGTTAAGCATGTCTGCCCTCCTTCTGTCTTAATAGACGCTTCATTCCCTAAAATCTAACGCCCCCCCCTACTCGGAGACACAGCTTAGAAACACTTTCCGAGGCAATCGGGAAAGTGTTTCCGGATTAACTTGGAAAGTGTTTCTGCTTTAGGTTGGAAAGTGTTTCTGTTAGCTGGAAAAAAATGGGATTTTAGGGTATAATTTAGATATGAGTAGCGGCAAGATACTCATTATTGACGATGACCAAGACATAGTGCACCAGACCCAGGAGATCCTGGTAAAGGCTGGCTATACCGTCTGTTGCGCTAATACTTCCGCAGATGCCTTTAAGCGGCTGAGATCGTTCCTGCCGGATTTAATCCTGTTGGATTTGGTCCTTCCTGACGAAAGCGGATTCCGCGTTGCCCAGAAAATTAAGTCTAGCGAGAGATTTAAGGCTATCCCCATCATAGCGGCATCCTTCAAAAAGGACGCCATTGACAAACACATCGCTGCCAAGAACGGAATAGTAGAATACCTGGAAAAGCCCATTAACAGGGAACGCCTGCTATTTTGTATCCGCGATATCGTCGGCATGGACAGGGAACAATCCGAAGCGGGATGGGATTAGACTACGAGGTTAACGAGTTTTTGCGGGACAACGATAAATTTCCTGACGGGTTTTCCGGCAAGCCAGGTCTTCACCTTTTTATCGCCAAGCACTAAATCTTTCAGCTTATCTTCGCTTGTCTCCTTGGGGACTTCAATCTTAGAACGCATCTTGCCGTTTACCTGAATCACCAGCGTAATGTTGGATTCCTCCAGAAATCTCTGTTCGTATTGCGGCCAGCCGGCATCCAGGATGCTTCTTTTATTGCCCATAAGCTGCCACATCTCCTCAGCCATATGCGGGGCAAACGGAGAGATCAATATAACGGCAGTTCTCGCCGCTTCGGAGATATCGCTATCCAGGTTCTGATAAATGGCGTTGACTAATTCCATTACGCCGGAGATGGCGGTATTGAATTTAAAGGACTCGATGTCCTCCGTGACTTCCTTAATCGCCCAGTGCGTCTTTTTCTTAAGCGCCGGGTTTTCCGGTGCCTGCCTATCCTTCTTGAGGTAATCCAGGAGGCGCCAGATACGGTTCAGGAACCTGAAGGCCCCCTCAACCGCCTGCTCGGACCACTCCATCTCCACCTCCGGAGGAGCTGCAAATAAAATATAAAGCCTGAGGGTATCGGCGCCGTATCTGTTAATCATCAAATCCGGGTCTACGATGTTGCCGCGCGATTTCGACATTACCTCGCCTTCCTTCAAAACCATACCCTGCGTCAGGAGCCGCTGGAAAGGCTCCTCGAAATCCAGGCAGCCGATATCCTTGAGGAATTTAGTGAAAAAGCGCGAATAGAGCAGGTGCAGAACCGCATGCTCAATCCCGCCGATATACTGATCCACAGGCATCCAGTAAGAAACCTCCCTGCGCTCAAACGGACCATTTTTGAATTTAGGGGAACAGAAACGCAGGAAATACCACGAGGAATCAATAAAGGTAGCCATGGTGTCGGTTTCCCGGCGGGCAGGGGTTTTGCACCGTGGGCATTTTGTATTTACGAAACTCTTTACCTGCGCCAAGGGGCTCCCGCCTTTGCCGGAGAATTTAACCTTGGCGGGTAATTTCACCGGCAGATCCTTTTCGGGAACCGGCACAATTCCGCATTTCTGACAATAGACGACCGGGATGGGCGTGCCCCAGTAACGCTGCCTTGAAATCAGCCAATCGCGCAGGCGCCAATTCAAGGCCCGCTTGCCAATGCCGCGGCTCTCCATCCACTCTGCAATTTTAGTCTTGGCTTCCTGGTTGCTCATCCGGTCAAACTGCCCGGAATTCACCTGGATGCCGTCGCCTTCATAAGCTTCGGCTAAATCACAAAGGCCCTGCCCAGACGGGCTGATAACTACTTTTATCGCAAGATTGTGCTCTTTGGCAAAAAGGAAATCACGCTGGTCATGGGCAGGCACGGCCATAATCGCTCCGGTGCCGTATTCGGTCAAGACATAATCGCCTAACCATATAGGTATCTTCTCATTGTTGACGGGGTTAACGGCATAGCTGCCGGTAAAAACGCCTTCTTTCTTCAGGTCAGCCGAGGTGCGAATATTCCTGCTTTCCTTGCTGACCTTATCGATAAAGGCAAGTGCCTCTTTCTCCCCGGTCTTGCCCTTAATCAAATCCCTTGCCATAGGATGTTCCGGAGCCAACACCATATAGGTTGCTCCGAAGATAGTATCCTGACGGGTAGTAAAAACCGGGATGACCCTGCCGGTATCTGCCTCCTTAAAATAAATCTCCACCCCTTCGCTCCTGCCCAGCCAGTTCTTCTGCATGGTAAGCACGCGCTCGGGCCAATAGTTGAGGGTGTCCAAATCCTCAAGCAGCCTCTCTTTATAATCCGTGATTTTAATAAACCACTGTTCGAGGTCTTTCTGCATAACCTCGCTCTTGCAGCGCCAGCACTTCCCGTCAATTACCTCTTCATTGGCAAGGGTCGTAAGGCACTCCGGGCACCAGTTCACGTTAGACTCTTTCTTGTAAGCCAGGCCGCGCTCATACATCTTCAGGAATATCCATTGGTTCCATCGGTAATAATCCGGCAGGCAGGTTGAAATCTCTCTTTCCCAGTCATAGGAAAAACCCATGCGCTTGAGTTCCCGGCGCATCCAATTGATGCAATTCATAGTCCAGGCCTCCGGGTGGCTATTGTTTTTGATAGCGGCGTTTTCTGCCGGCTGGCCAAAGGCATCGAAACCCATCGGGTGCAGCACGTTATACCCCTGGGCCATCTTGAAGCGCGCTGCCACGTCTGCAATGGTATAATTGCGCACATGGCCCATATGGATTTTTCCGGAGGGATAAGGAAACATCTCAAGGAGGTAATACTTGGGCTTACCCCCCTTGGCAGAAACGCAAAAAACCTTATCCTTCTGCCACTTCCTCTGCCATTTTTCTTCAATCTTCCTGAACGGGTAACTCATCTCTTCTTGTCCCTTAAGCCGCGCACTACCGCCAGATTAATGGCGTCATCGTGGGGGCCTTTCTTAGGCGTCTCCAGGATAAATGGCTTGTTGCGCAACTGAGGGTGATTGATAATCCTCCTCATCCCCTCTATCCCGATTTTCCCCTTGCCGATATGTTCATGCACATCATGGTGCGAGCCAAGTTTATCCTTGGCGTCATTGAGATGTATGAGCCTTACCAGGTTCAGGCCGATCATCCTGTCAATCTCAGCGAGCGCAGCCTCAAGTCCTTCCCTCGTTGAGATATCATAGCCTGCCAGAAATGCATGCGCGGTATCAATACAAAACCCCACGCGTTCCTTGTCCGCAAGCCCCTCCAACACTGTTTTTTGGTGCGCAAATTTATACCCGAGCCAGGAGCCGGAACCAGCGGTATTCTCCAGTAATATCCCTACCTTGGTATTACTGGTCCTGCCGATAATTATATCAAGGGCTTCTGTCAGCCTCTTCAAGCCTTTCTCTTCGGATGTTTCCTTGTGACTGCCCATATGAGTAACAATGTAATCAGCCTTGAGGGTATGCGCCTCCAGGATATCTTCGATATAAGCCTCAATGGATGACTCGTAAAGCCTGGGGTTAGGAGAAGCCAGGTTAATGAGGTACGGCACGTGGATGAAAATCGGCCGCACCTTAAGCTGTTCCTCTCTCCTGTTGAATTCGGCAATATCTTCTTTATTAAGGAAGCTCTGGCGCCAGCGCTGCGGGTTACGCGAAAAAATCTGCATTGTATTGCAGCCTAAATCCTTAGCGCGGCTGAGCGCCTCGTAGATACCTCCTCCGGTAGATACGTGTACCCCTAAAATCATGCTCATAAGTAACCCTATTATACACCAGCACCCAAGGCGGTCAAGCCAGTTTGCATAACAGAAGGCAGTCAATGTCCGCTCTTGCTAACTCGGCATCCCCCAATCCCTTTTCTCCTTGTTAGGCCTCTTTGCTGAAAGCCTCCCACCAGAATGCTCTAACAGCAGGCGGCATTTTTTCAAAAATACGGCGGTTCAAGCCAGCTATATCTTTCTCCCAGTATTTATTGGTACCGGCCCTGACGTACAAATCGCTGCTCGGAAGAAGATCCCTTGCCGATACGTTGTGGTCATTGCGCTCTTTCCACCATTCGCGGTGATATATAACCGTGCCGCATTGCGCTTCATATTGCCGCAGATTAATATGGATATGGCTCCCCGGGAAAAAGGCGTAGTTTTGCGCAATGATATATCCTGAGAACTTTCTCTGAGCCGTAATGATGGACTCCAGGAACTCGATGGTAGCGGCGTAGGTTTTACGTGTTTCCCCGGGATGATTAAAAATCAAGTATAGTTTATACGGCACCCCCTTTTTATTCATATAACTAATGACCTCTCTGGAGCGCTCCAGATACCGCCTTGGAGACCTCGACTTTCCCATGATCCTTAGCATCTCTCCGGAACAACTCTCAATTCCTAAAATAACATTGAAGTTCAGGCGAGAAAACAAATCAATATCGTCCTTATCCAAAAGGTCAACTCTCATCTCTGCCGCAAGGATTTTATCTATTTTGTTCTTAATAAGCCCGGCGAGCAAACCTCTTCTCCATGCTTTGTCAAAACCGAAACAGGCATCGCAGATACCGATCTGTCGCGGGTCCCTATACGAGATAAGCCGCTTTATTTCGCTAATGCCTTCATCTACGGGGTAACTTCTCCATCTACCGGAATCCAACTTGCTGGACTCACCGCAGAAAACGCAGCGATAAGGACATCCCCTGCTGAGGTATATATGACTGCGTCGATGGGGATCGACGTATGGATACCGCTGCCAATCCAACCCGGCCATATGCCTTAAATCAAGGGCCGGCCCCTGGATTAAACGCGGCCTCTCCGTGTTTTTCTTATTGCCTCCTCTGCATATATGCAATAGGGCCGTTTCGCCTTCGCCATTTACCACAAAATCAAAGGGAGTATCCGTGTATATAAAATCCTGCGGCAATGCCGAGGGATGATAGCCGCCGACAACAACCGAACAGTTCTTCCTTGCGCTCCTGCATATCTGAGCAACCATAAGGCTGCTCAGGTAATTAAGGCTCGTATAACAAGAGATGGCGGCAATATCAAAATCATATTCCGATATCAAACGCCTTGCGCCTTCCTTAAATTCAAAAATTCCGTCTGCATCTTCCGGCCTGCCCAATTCATTCTCTAAATCCAGAACCTCCGCCCTGATCCCGTATCGGAGTAAAAAAGAAAACAGTCCGACCATATGCGGCTTTACGGCGTTGATTCTGCCCCAAAATGGCGCATATAACTGGGAAGGATAAATGAGTAAAATCTTTACAGCCTTCATTCTATCTGGTTTTAAGCTGCCGCCGGGGAAGCATTTTTGAGGATTCTCGTTACGTATTATATCACATCGAGGAAACACAAATAGCTGTTTTTTAAATTAAGGTCTGCGGCGCTTTTGAGTTCAGCGCAAGCGCAATGGTCTCCGGCATGCCATAACCGGTTATGAGGAATGCCTTTATTCCCAAATCCTGAATACAAAAACTCCTGAGAGCGCCGTTTTTCAATACCGCTTGACAGTCGCCAAAAAAGATGATACCCTTAAACAAGGGTAATCTTATGATAAGCAACATATTACAAGCAATGAAATGTATTTTATTGCTTGTTCTGATAACGTTATCCTGCTTCACAATCGCTTACCCCGGGGGAGAAAATCATCGTATAGATAACCCCTTGCATGAGAAATGCATAGCTATCTTGCGAAATAGCATAACAGACGCAAATCCATCCGTTAAGTTAATAGCCGTATTTCTAACCGGAGAAACGGGCTTGTCCTTTGCCTCAAAAGAGCTCGAAACGGTTCTTCTGACAGATACTGCTCCTGAAATCCGGGCTCGCGCAGCCGAGGCAATCGGTAAATCCAAAGACTCAACTTCCATAAAAGCTCTGCAAAAGGCCCTGAAGAAAGATAAAAACGCTTTCTCCAGGGCCTGTGCTGCCGAAGCGATAGGCAAATTAGGCGATCAATCCTCGCTTAAATACCTCAAGGCGGCTTTAGGCGATAAGGATGAGTTGGTAAGGGTAGCGGCAACCGAAGCCATGATAAGGCTGGGCGATAAGGGCAATTTCGGAAATCTTCTCGCTGCCTTCAAAAGCGATAATCCACAGGTCAGACGCTGGGCCTGCGACGCCTTCGTTAACCTCAATAATAAATCAGCCCTGGAGGACCTTAGGGTTATCGCGCAAAATGACAATGATCCTCTCGTAAAAATATGGGCGGCGCGGGCAGTCCTTCTATTAAGCACAGACGACCCAAAAGGCGTGCGGGAAAAATATTCTATTATTATAGCTGATTTTACCCAAAACGATAGCCCCGGCGTCAGGTCCCGGGTGGCGTGTGCGCTTGGAGACGTAAACACGGGTTCATCTCTTAAAATTCTTAAAAGCATGCTGGGAAACAACAATGAGAATACAACGGTCAAGCTCTGGGCCGCTGAGGCCATGGGAAAACTCGGGTCGCGCTCTTTAGGTCCTTTAAGAAGCGCTGCGCGAAACGACTCCAACCCCGGCGTCCGCATCTGGTCCGCTGAGGCCATGGGCAGGCTGGGCCGGATAAATCCTGCCTTAATCATGATTACGCCGTTGCTGCAAGACGAAGACGCAATCACGCGTCTGCACGCAGCCAAAGCTATTCTTAATCTGATGAAAGATGAACGGGAACCTCATTCATAAAAAAAGTAGCGTGGGGTTTAAGATAATAGACGGGAAGGCCTTCCTGATTTTTCTAGAGGCCTCCCCTGCCGCAAACGAGGTATTTTACATCCTGAACGATACCGGCACAAGAATATGGCAGCTCATAAACGGAAAGAGGACACGCCAGGATATAGCCAAAATGATAGCGGATGAATTTGGTTTAAAAACCGCGGAGGCGACAATAGAAACCGTGGCCTTCATTAAACAACTCTTATCTAAAGGACTGGCGGTCTCCAGTTAGCTCTCAGAAAGGAGGATTTATGAACATAAAAGCGAAAAAAAACGGGACAGCGAGGTCTAAAAAAACAGGCAAGAAATGGACAAAGCCGAAAATCGAAGAGCATCGCCTGCAAGACGAAAGCTCATCCGCCTTTGATGAAATACTGCTGGCTCCAAATGACCCCGCTGTTACCTGAAAACAAGAAAAAAGAGGCATCTGATGGAAGTTTCTACAATTAGGCTGGAGCTGACGAACCAATGCAATCTCTTCTGCAAGCACTGTTTTAAACATAACCGAGCAACCCCGGAATATCTGCCTCTCAAGACAATTCTAGAAATATTAAAAAAAGCGAAGCCTTACGGCGTCCGCGAAATCGGGCTAACCGGAGGAGAACCCACTTTACACCCTCAATTTGAAGATATCATAAGCGCCCTATCCCGTATCGGCTACTCATTACACTTATTTACAAACGGCAGTAATCTTCACATTTTTCATAAATCTATCGCGAGATTCAAAAATAGCATCGGGGATATCCGTCTGAGCCTTGACGGCGCAGAAGAAACAACACATGATAATAACCGTGGAAGATACTCGTATAGAAGCGTCAGGGAGGCAATTAAAATTTGCCGCGTCGAAGGGCTGCCATTTTCTTTTAACACCGTCGTCACGCAGGCCAATAAACATGAACTGGGAAAGATTGCGGAATTTGCAGTTAAGGTTAACTGCAAGAGTATATTTTTTTCGCATTTGCAATTAACGAAGCGCGCCAAGCGCAATAAACTCGAGCTGTCTATAAGAGAGTGCATCTCTGCCGACAGGAAGATTCTTGAACTGAAAGAAAAATATGCTGGTAAGATAAACATATACCTCTGCGTAGGGTATTATGTCAAAAGCCCCTTTTATGTCTGCCGTATTCCGTTAAACAGCTTCAGCATCGACTGCAGGGGGAATATAAATTATTGCATTCTTTTAGCTAATCTTGACCGGAGATTAAACGGACAGGAAATAATCGGCAATGCGCAAAAGGTAGACCTCACATATGCGCGGAAGAAACTGATAAACAGATTCCTTACGCTTAACAGGAGAAAATTTGAGGAAATCATCGGGAAAAAAATCAGCCCTTCGGACCATTTCCCCTGCCGCTACTGTATACGGTATTTCGAAAACTAAATGAAAAGAAAATTAAAGGTTCTCCTCCTGCAACTTCCTCTGCCGCTGTTTAACCACAGCGCATGCGAACTCTTCTCAACCATACCGCTCGCCTCGGGATATCTAAAGGCGATGACCCACACCATGGAGACGCCCCATAGAATTGACGTGGAAATACTGGACTTTGTGCATAATGAATTCTCTGGCGATGCGATGCTAATCGACACGGTGCTCTCCAAGAAACCAGACGTTGTAGGCTTTTCACTCTATGTCTGGAATATCAACCGGAGCCTCTATATTATCAAAGAAATTAAATCTAGGCTTCCGGGCATCGTCACCGTCATCGGCGGCCCCGGAGTTACCGCAGAATATTCTTATATCGCAAATCCTTACGTAGATATCGCCGTCTACGGAGAAGGCGAAAGGGCATTTATCCAAATACTCAGTAATCTGTCATGCGGCTACCCGCCTCTTAAGGATATCGGCAATATCTGTTTCAAGGAAAGCGGGAATTGCATAACTACCTCGAGCGGGGATATCGTGGATGAGCTCAACAAAATCCCCTCCCCTTATTTATTAGGCTGCCTTGATCCGTCTGTTTATAAAAGAATCTGGGTAGAAACGATGCGCTGGTGCGGTTACAGATGTAAATATTGCCTTTACCCGAATCGCTCTAAGAGAAAAAACCCATTTTATTCCACGGAACGCATTAAAAAGGAGATCGCCCTGGGAAAGCAGCAGGGCGTAAGCGTAATAGACCTGCACGACTCCGCTTTTAATATATCTCCGAGATTCAATGAAATCTGCCAAGCCATTGAAGAGATTAACGGTGATAATACCTTGAAATTTAAAGCCTTCCTGCGTCCCGAATTAATTACGCAAGATACGGTAAAAAAATTACTAAGATGCGGGGTGCTCAACACCGAAGTGGGGCTGCAAAGCACCAATCCTGTAGCTTTAAACAATATCGGAAGACATAATGACCTAAAAAAATTCATCCGCGGCGTTAAGCTTCTTAAGAAGGCCGGGATAAATACCCTGGTAGATATTATGGTGGGGCTGCCGGGAGACACATTAGAGTCAATTATGAAAACCGTAGACTTTCTTGTGGCGCATAAATTTGATTATTCTGCGGCGTTCACCATACTTTCCGTCTCTCCCTGCACAGAGTTATGGAAAGAGCGGGAGCGCCTGGGACTAGAGATCCAAAAACAGCCTCCCTTTTATGTGCTTTCGACCCCGACCCTGAAATTTGAAGAGATAAAAAAAGCCATCTCTTTTTGTACCGAACAGACTAACGCCAAGTTGAAACGCAGCATACTTAATCCTAACAATAACTCCTGGTTCCCGTTCCTCTACACATATTCTCAAGGACGATATCCGGGAGGGAGGACCGGGCCTAAGGTGGCGGACGGACGGCGAATACTGGATTGCCTTCCCGTAACCCAGATTATCTGGGAGGTTGACTGCCGCACCCAGACTGCCGGCCGCATAAAGACTCTTGCTAACGCGGTTAAAAATAGGATTGCGAATGTGGCCACGCTTTGGTTTAAGTTCTCCCGCATGAGCAGGAATATCGAACACATCAAATTATTCCTGGAAACGGTTTCGGCATCCAATCCCTATGCTATCTGGCATATTTTCCTTGAAACCGAAGGCATGTTGCCGCCGACAATTACCGAAGAAATCAGGGGAAGCGTCTCTTACCGTATAAATCATTGGGATTATCTTAATGTTTTCGCTAATGCGGACTCTGCGGCCGAATATTGCCGTCAGGCCGCCAAGGTAACGCCAATCCTCTCCTTCCCTGAATCACTGCAGCGTCCATATTTTGCTCCGACTGCCGATGACATCTGGTCGATAAGAATCAAAAAAAACAAAAATCAACGCGCTATCCTTAACGACCTTTTGGCATTGGAATGCAAGGGATACCTTATTGATTTTGATGGAGACGCAGGGACTAAATGCATCCTTGATACGTTAGGATTTCTACGTCTTAAGAAAGAAAAAAGGCTGATCAGATTCAAAAACAGGGCGCTTCAGGTAGTCTGGGACAGGGAATACGACGACACCAGCGTATGCACCGCCGGTAAGATAGACCTCTGCCTGACGTATGACCGGAGCCTAAAAGAGAGTATTATCTATTTCTCTGAGGCCGAGATCAAGTTCGACAAAATTGAATGGGATGTCTCGTGCGGAAAATTTGGCTCCCAAACAGAAAATTAACGCAGGGCGATTAACTTGAGCCGCGCCATCTTCCTGATCAACCTCTTAATATCGACGCATTGCTTGCGCTGGAAAGCACTGCTATTATCTGCTGGCCTGCCTTTAGCAACATCTCTTAAAAACGTTCCCCCGGCTATCATCCGCCAAATACGCCAGGCCGTCCTATTAAGAATATAGTACCTTGCCCTGCTCACGTCAATAACGATGCCTTCTGATTCATCCAAAGGAGTAAATATCACCTCTTTATTAAGCTTTATTTTTTTATACGCCTGTATTTTCATCGGAAATAAAATACCGGATTTGCTGCGGCCCCGATGACTCATCGGGCTCTATCCCGCAAGACTCCCGCCCTGAGACCGCGCCAGAATGAAACCCCAACCTTATAGGCCGGCGCTAAAAATCTCAACTCTAACTCTGGTGAATGCGAGCTCAAAAATTTCGAGATAGCAATAAGGGAGAGCTTTATTATGCGCCTGACTCGAAAAACAACCGCAGCGCTAACCCTTTCCTGGTTAAGGACCTCATATTTTCCTTTGCATTTACGGATCATTGCGCGGGTAAGCATCAGGCGTTCATCCAGGAAAGAATACGCCTTCTCCATCCTTACGATCATGCGAGAAGGCAAGGGGAAAAACGGACGTTCGGTATTAGGGTAATAGTTGCGAAACTCCTGGTAGAGATGGAGATCCCTTTGGAAATACTCAGGCCTCAACCACCAGTCTTTAAAGCCGTATTGCTGATAATATTCATTGTATAATTCTGTCCCGGGAAACGGAACAATTCTATTGATGTCAAAAAAATATACGAACGGATAGACCTCATTGATAAATTCAAGCAATCTCTCCGTCTCCTCGATTGTCTCCCATGGGAATCCCCAGATGAGGCTTAAAAATACCCCGATGCCGGACCGACGGGTCATCAAAAGCACCCTTTTTATGTCCGCGGTGGTTATTTTCTTTTTAATCTTCTTGAGGGAATAAGGATTGATGCTCTCGACGCCGTATATTATAAAGATGCAGCCGGCCTTTTTCATATCGCGAAGGAGTCCTTCGGAGATAGAATCAACCCTGGAAAAACAGCGCCAGGTAAGAGGCAACCCGCTTGCTTCAATCTTTGCGCACAGCCCCCTCACCCAGTCCTCATTTATCGTGAATACATCGTCGACAAATGATATGTGGTGGACTCCGTATCGGCGGTGCAACTCTTCTATCTCTCGGAATACCGAATCTGCTTCCCGTTGCCTGCGAGAGCTGTGAAATACGCTCTGGCTGCAGAAAGTGCAGGAAAAAGGGCAGCCGCGACTGGCAGCGATATTGCCAAAATTCTGGAGCTGGAAATCTCTCGCCAAAAACAGGTTCTTTGCCGGTAGAGGGAGGGCGTTTAGCCTTTCCTCCGAAAGGAAAGGGCGATCCGGGGTATGGATAATCCTGCCCTCCTGTTTATCCTTAAAGCTTATCCCCCGTATTTCATGGAGACGGCGTTTTTTGCCTTCGAAGAGATCCAGAAGCTCAGCGAATGTCTCTTCGCCTTCCCCGCGGACAACGATGTCGCAGGGGCTCTGGATAAGCACCTCTTCGGGCAGTACGGTTGCGTGCGGACCTCCGGCAATGATGAGCGCCCCGCACCCAGACATCCGCTTGATCAGATCGTAGCTTATCTTTGCGGAAAACGTCAGGATACTAACGCCGATAAGGTCCGGCGAGAACCCCATGGCTTCCTTAAAAACCTGCTCGCATGACAATCGAGTATTACCGGTAGAGGCATTTATTATGCACACCTGCCATCCGCGCTCCTCGGCGATGGAGGCAAGATAGGCAAAGCTCAGGGAAGGAGAGCTGGTAATCGCAAAAGGATCCTGCGGCTTCAATAAAAGTAGCTTCATCTACGCGAACTGCCCTTTATCGTTGAAATGATGTCTGCTACGGCGAGCGGGTCTCTCCGTAAATCATGGCCAAGCGATAGCTGCAGCGTTGCCGTACGGGTTGAGAGTTTCCGTAAGACATCCAACTGGCCTTGAGAAGGTTTGCCGCCCAAAAAAAGAGAAACGCTTTGGTTAATCAGTTTAAAAAAGGCGAGACGTTGGGGTATAGAAACGAGCGCGCTCTTTCTCGAATCAACAATCCTGAGGAAAATAATTATACCGGGGACGCAATGATAAACAGATTGGCGTGGGAAAACCCTTTCCACATCAATTACTGCCTCATCTTCCTCGGCACATCCCGAGCTGATAGGCAACGGCTGCAACCCGGCAAACAATCGATGATTATATTTCAGCGAGCTGGAGACCGAGAGAATGCGTAATCTTCTGTTGCATTCCCGCACAAAAACAAGATCATCTGAAAGAAAACGCCAACCCCGCAGCAAGAGACTAAGGGTAACGGTGGACTTCCCGCAGCCGCTATCCCCCATGAGCAAAATACCTCTTCCCTGGGAATAAACCCCGGATGCATGTATGGGGTACAATCCCCGCCAACGCAACAACTCCAGAACGCCCCCTGTCAAAACCTGCCTAAAAGAATAATTGCTCCTGCTGAACGTCTGCCTATCTACATACAAGACACCCGTGCTTTTTCTCGGATATATCATAAATGCCGATTTTCTATCCGTGAACAAAAAGGCGTCATCTTTACGAAAGACTTCGGTTTTGTGCAACCGCGAACGCATTACCTTTTTAAAACGGGAGGGGACGTTTTTCTTTTTTGAGGATACGGTTACAATGATTGGCTTGCGTGCAGACTTGTCAACGCAGGCACGCTGTAAAAAACCGATTTCTTTAAACAACTCAAAACACAAGATGCCCGCATCTTCATCTTTTTTAGGCACAATAAACCTCAGTTGACTCCCGCATATCATATATGCTCCGGGAAGCCGCTTCTCGAGCGTCATTTCTGTTTTAAACCCATCTCAACAAATCTGCGGTAGACCTTCCTTCACCCGCTCCCACTTTCTCGCTTCGTTTAAAAACGCCGTTTCCTTCTTCAGCCTGGGAAATCCTCCTTCGGTATCTGAGGGGAAGCGCATGAAGAAACGACGCAATACCTTACCCTCCTCGGCATCTTCAAGGAACAATTCCCGGTGTGCGGCAAGCGCTGCGCTGCTCAGATCGGCGTACCGCGCAACGAGCTTGCGTTTTGCAAAAAGACGTTTTCCGGACCTTAACTTGACCTCTTTACCCGTCCCATCCGACGAAAGGCTCCTGCTCGCCTGAACCACAAAATAGCAGATATCCACCTCCCGCCTCTCAAGCGCGGCCAATTTTAAAATTGACCTGTGTAGCGCTATCTCGGTACCTGTTTTATCCACTCCCCATAACCCCTTCAAGTACCCTTTCCTTTGCAGTAACCCGGAAATCCTTTTTACATCCGATGGCGAACCGCGGACTACAAACCTCCGCAGGTACCCGCACGCAGTTATCTCATCGTAATTTTCCTTAAGTAGCGGGCCCCAACGCTCTCTCAGCCCTTTGGCCTGAAATCTGCTCTGATACGCCGCCGAGCAATACTGAATGGGCAGACGTATCCCGCTTCTGATGGCAAACCGCATCAGCTTCAATGCGCAGATCTCTGATTCAAAGATTGGAATTCCCGGATGCTGGATAAAGGTATATCCCCGCTTAAGATAATTCTTATAATTGTACGATGTAGCTGTCAGCTGGTGTATATTAAGGTGTTTTACCCCCAGCATCTGGATTGCCTTCAGCTTGCCGGCAAGGCGCCGGTAGTCTTCGGGGATTGCGGGGATTTCAATAGTAACCGTATCGATAAACTTCGCTGCCAATGCGACGGGATCCAGATTGTAATCTCGAGCGCTGATATTAAACCGTATTTCGTTAAGACCCAACATCTTGAGTCTCCGCAACTTCTCTTCATTAACTAAATCTCCGTTCGTATATACCCACAGATATACGGCACTTCCAAATCTCCGGCGTATTGCTTCTATATACTCCTGTAATCTTCCGAAAGCAAGTAATGCTTCTCCGCCGCTGAAACCTATACCCCTAAAGCCGAATCTTGACAGAAAATCGGCATACTGTTCGGCATTTTCAAACTGGATGCCTCCGTGTTCGAATGGAAGGCGTTCTCTCGTTATCTTTCTGTCCTGCGGACAAAAAAAACAATGCGCGGTACACAAACCGTTGATAAAAAGGCACGACCAGTAACCCTGTCCGCAAATCAGGCATCCTCGCGATAGTCGGCCGGTATGAATTTTAGTCCGCGCGAAGCTACAGGATGCCTTCCTTGAAACGTTGCGCAAAAGCTCATCTCTTCTTATGTTCGCAAGCCGCGCCTCTCTGCCGCTGAATAGTTTAATTTTAAAAGAAGGGCACTTATCATGCCGCGGAGCATTTATCGGCGCATCTGTCTTTTTCATGATTCCTATCACAGCCTGATTGTTTTTTTGCTGCTATGCCTGCCAGTAAAACGGATAATAATTTGATTTCCGCTTTAAACTTGCTTTAGGTTCTGCCCAAGGGCCCGGATGCCCCTGACGGCTTCAATATAATATGCTATTAGAAAAAGCAGCGGCGGGAAATAACGAGAAACCCTCGCCAGAACGCAGGAAAGAAACCTGTGCGGTTTATCTTCAAGATTAAATTTACTCTTGCCGCATTCAACCGAAACAACTTTCCCCAACAGAGACTCCGCCGATACCTTCTCAGACGACCACAGATGCGTGTCCCCCTTAAGAACTAAATCCGAATTCACCCTTTTTATTAGGCGATGACAGATGATATTCTTGCGCTCCTTATCACCGTAGGCAATGATATCCCCAATCCTGGCGTCCTCTAAAGAAACGGGGATTATGGTAACATAATCCCCCGTCCTTATAAAAGGAAGCATGCTTGAGCCCCTGACCTTAATCCGTATAGCAAAGTTGCTTTTTAAAACCTCTCCTATCAATCCCATCTATCGCTGATGCCTATTCATGTAACCTCGATAATAAGGCCTCTTCTCTCCAATTCCCTAAGCAAATCAACGGTGTCTTGCAACACTATGCTCCGGTCAACCTCATAGCCCCTGCTTAGCTTTTCAATAATCTTTCCGACCGTGGCCCTGCCGTCGACTCCATCCCATATCTCTATAGCCGTCTCATGAAGGCTGAAAAGAATGGCTCTCTCGGCGTCAATTACCTTTGCTGAAAAGGGAACGATGAACGTCTCGCCGCCTATTTTTTTAACTATCAGTCTTTTCGATTTCTCGTAAATCTTATTTAGGATATCCATAACATATCTTATGGCACGCTACGTCCGATTCGCTGGCATTGCCGCTCTATCGCATTGTTGGCTTCGGAAAAATTTAAAATAGTGCCTTTTGGCCCGAAGGCGCGACATTCGGTTCATAAGATTTTTGGGCTAAATAAGATATTAATGCGGATGCATCGGCCTGCCGGAGGAGGCAGGATGGCAGGATACAAGTAAACCGGCGATCTTCCTTCGGCTGACCATACCGTAATATCTATCCCTATAATAGATGCCTCTGATAAGGTGCGAGGATATCGTTTTGAGCCGAACCGTATCTGGTTACTTATAAGTCTATCGTTTCAGGTCTGTCTGCCGCGGACTCGACAGGACAAAAACTCCTATGTCAGGGGTGCCGCTATCAAAATAATAAGTGGTGCGTATTGGAGAAAGTTAGAACCTGTCTCCAGCACTCACCGTTAAAATAATTTCAATCTTTGTCAATGTTCCGCGCGCGGAGCGCGCTCCCGTATTTCCCGTGCACCAGTCGGCCTTGCT
>JBAZNT010000017.1:0-19596 GCA_041649115.1 Candidatus Omnitrophota bacterium
AAATTTATAAATTTTGCATTTTGGCATCTTGAAATTTTTGCAATTTTGTGTTATACTTAATTTGACAATTAGGAATACCTACTGATAAAGGTAAACTAGCAGTAATGCTGGGGCGCAAAGCTTCCGGTCCCTCCGGGGACAGCGGGGCTACCAAAGAGGTTAAGCAACATTAACCCTAAGGCACCCTTAGGGTTTTTTGTTGAAAAGCCCTGGTAAATTTTTCCTTTACCAGGGCTTTTTGTCGGGGGGTGCAAGATGACAATGCAACGGGTAGTGACATTCCTGGACAGAGATGAAGTCGATCTGCTGGATAAAATCGGCAAGGACGCCCTTTTCTCAACGGGTCTAAAGGTCTCCCGGGCAAAAATCCTTGCCTGGCTCATCGACTTCATTAAGGATATAAACCTAAACGGCGAGGGGATTAAATCCGAGGCCGATTTCGAAAAAAGAATAATTCAAAAAATAGGAGAAGAATCTCCCCACCTGCCACGGAATTAAAAGGAGGATGAAGATGAGAAAGAAAAGGAGCTCTAAATCA
Organism: Candidatus Omnitrophota bacterium; assembly: GCA_041649115.1. Lineage (GTDB taxonomy): Bacteria > Omnitrophota > Gorgyraeia > Gygaellales > Profunditerraquicolaceae > JBAZKK01. The sequence continues at coordinate 539 of JBAZNT010000017.1, forward strand.
TCCTGGAGATTACTGATCGCATTCGGGGCAATAACGGCTATCCTGGTTGGACTGACAGCTCCCGCAATGGCGCAAACCGTCGCCATTAAAGCGACCTGCAGCATACCGGCGATACCCGGGGTGAATTCACCGATGCTGGAAAGCCAAAGCGCAACCACTGCGGATAAGACAAAGGACAGCGCTCAATACACCAGCGACAACATTGAGGCAGCAGCCAAAGAAAAAATCCCTACCATCATGCAGGAAGAAGCCTCCAGAAGCTCTTCAACTGCAATAGCGCCAAATGTCTCAACCCCGATGGTAACGCGGACCTTATACAGTCGCTAAAATAATCTAAAGAGGGAATTAACTACTGCGGTTAAAAGGCGCGCCCTGCTATTCCTGGACGCGCTTTAAGGGGATATTATAAACGTAGGAGACGCCCTCGTAGATGACTATATCTTTGGTAAGGGTTGTCTCAGGCAGATAATAAACAGGGATGCTGTCAAGGCCTAAGGTAATGGTGTGCGCTCCGGTAGAGACATGCGAGAAGGTATATTTTCCGGAGCCGTCCGTTACCGCCTGGGTGCCGTCCTCAAGGGTAACAACAACTCCCTCTACCCCTTTATCATCCCGGTCATACTCGCCATTTTCATTCTTATCCTCAAACACCAACCCGCTTATCTCCGTGCGCGATATAATGCCGAAATTTGCCTGCGAGGTCTTGTGGTGCGTTATGGCGACTTCCTGCGTTACCGGAACCGTAACCACAAACCCCTGCGGCAAGGTCGAGGTATCCAAGGTAACATATCCCTTGCGTGCCTTGACGTTCTTAAAGCTATAAAAACCGAAGGTATCGGTAAGCTGGTATTTGTCTTTTCCTAACCATATCTTTATGCCGGAAACAGGAGCCTCATCGCGTTGCCTCAACCCGTCAGAATTCAAATCCTTAAATACATAACCTTCTACGTTACCGACTGAATCCCAGCGTATTCCGGTATCCCAGAGGTAGCGTAACCCAGCGTTGAAACTGGCATCTATGCGCTTTCCGGCCCCCTCCTTATCAGCCCAGTAATTACGCACATTGGCCGAACCGTAAATCTCTTTATTATCGCTGGGCCGGTAAGACACCTGCACGTAACCATTGATGTAATCCTGGCCCGCCAGAAAACTCAGCGGCGTATCGGCATTCTCTTCATCGCGATAGCTAAAACTGATGCTTGCGAACAAAGGCTTGGTAGCGAGCAATTGGCCTGACCAATCCAGGCCAGTATCGAGAACATTCGGGGTGCCGCGCGTACCGCTCTCCTGCTCCAGAAGCCAGTTGAATTCCTTGTTCACGTAATAATTAAGATTGCCGATAATATTAAAATTAGCCCCAAACGCAAGCTTGTTGTTGGTATAGGAACTTGAAGGAGAGGTATAACTTTCGTTTTTCTGGTAATAATAGTTGAGCGAGGCATAGATATTCCTTATCCATTCGAACCTGCGGTTCAGGCCAAAATTACCAACCTGGTAACGGTATTGCGAAACTGTCCCAAGCTGATTCTGAAGATTATAGTTAAGGTTGAGGCTTGTAAAATCATCAATCTTATAGCTGCCGTTCCAGGTCAGGTTCTCGTTCAACCGGTGAGGGTCGTCCTCGGCCGGGAAAAGCCGGTCTTGGTAAACATCCAACGCAAAAGAGGTATCCGCCCTATCGGTAAGCCGAGAGCTTAAATTAATGTTGCCTCCGATCTCCCCTGCCCTCCATCCCCTGCCTGTCATAGTATAGAAATCCCGGTCAATATTCCTTAACTGGCTGGTGAGGTTGAATTTCGGGCCCCCGCTATATTTGAGGTCAAAGGTTTGTGCAACCCTCTTACTGTCATAGCCGATATCGTAATCAACGTCCCATTTCTCGCCTATTTTCCAGCTGCTGGTCAGGTCATATCCGTAAGGCCTTAAATCATCGCCCCTGTCGCGGCCCCAGCCGTGGGCAATCGTGAAACGGTAGCTGCTTTTATTATCGGGGGCATAGCCCACATCCATCCCGCTTATAAAGGAATCCTGGATTTTTGTCAGGCCGGGGGAAAGGTTGCCGTACCTCCCGCCTCCTTCCCTGCCCCAGAAAACAGCGTAATCAACCTTTTTATTGAAGGCCGGGGATTGAAACATTAACCCGCGCAGGGAGACGTTTGAAACAGCCAGGTTATTTACCGGGATGCCGTAATCAAAAGCGCGGAAGGTAAAACCTTCAAATGGGCCGTATTTGCCGTTTAGCAGGGCCATATTGATATACGTAAGGTCGGTGGTAGCATTAAGGCTGCGTATGTTCATGCCGGAGTCAAAATCGCCGTAAGGGGTCTGGCCGGAGAGGGTAAGCTTGTGGTTCCAGGAATAGCTGGAGCGGTCAAGCTCATCCATTCTCCTGCCGCTCTCAAAAGAACTCCAGGAGAGCTCGTAGCCTAGCTTGAAACTGTGCCCCTCCTCCTCGCTCCTGCGCAGGGTCTCCTCATACATCGGGCCTTCGGGCTTAGGATACACCGTCAAAAACTCCGAGGTCCAGCGGCCGTTATCATCCCAGATATGCAGGTAGCTGTAACCTATTTCATTGGCAGTAACAGAAAGCTCATCGCTGTTATTTTTTACAACCTCAATAATCTCGGGCTGGGTAACAAGGAACCTCTGGATATTACTGCCCCTGATAATAATGGATTTGCCCTGCTCAATCTCAACCGGCTGCGAAACCGTCTTAAAAGAATCGTCAAGCGCCAGGATAGCGGGGATCTCTGCCTTGCCGGCCCCGGTTCCTTCGGCCCTGGCATAGAGCTCCTGCTGCGCTATCATCTCGTTGACGAATTCCATCAGATTAAATGCCTCTTCAATGGCACCGGCATGCGCCTCGTCAAGGACCGCTTTTTTCTCTATAGGTGAGGGACGGGCAACGCGCTTAGAGGTTGAGGCGCGGGGCTGCTGCGGCGCTTCGGCTTCTGCTTTTTGCGTTAACGCCTCTTCCTTGTTGTTGACCAAATCGGAAATGATATCTTCCGGCCTTTGAGGCGCCAGGTAAGAGGATACTGCCGACGCCTGCGGGATGTCTTTTAAGCGCGGGAGTTCTTTATCCCTTGCCTTAAGCTCATCCTCAATCTTGCTGATATAGTCTAAGGCCGGCTGGTAACCCGGCTCAGCCAGGAGCGCTTTCCTGAATTCAGAAAGGGCCTCATCATATCTGCCCTGCTTATAAAGCTTTACCCCGCCCTGGTAGAGCATCTCAGAAGCCAGGGAAGCGGCTTCAGCCGGCGGAAGGACAAAGGAGGCAAGAAATAAGAAAACCAATATTATCGAACAGATTCTTCTCACTTGAATTCTCCGACGGCGATTATTTCACCGTCCTCCCCGATCTCAATAACAGCTTCCCTGGTGGAAGAGGTGCCTTTAGTGATTCTATCCTTCTCTTCTCCAGAGGACAACCCTACTGTTGCCAGGACATTATATTTCCCCTGGGGCAACGTCCCTGCCCAGGAACCGGTTGTCGCCGCGCTATCCCCCGGCAGTGTAAAACTCCGGGAGAATTTAGAGCGGGCGAAAATCTTACCCTTGGCATTCATGATATGGAAGGTGCCGTTGGTTATGGCATCGGTATTGCCGTTATTCTTAAAGGGGATGCTTAAAATATACTTTTTACCTTTGGGGTCCCTGGAAAAAACAGGAACGCCTAATTCCGCGCTGCGCTTTACGGTTTTCCTGGCATCCACATACAATATTGACCCCAGCCGGACGCTGAAATTACCGGTGGCAGTATTGGCAGGAGGAGCAGATAATACGCTTTTTTTATTGATAAAAGATGTTTCTACGAATACCACGGCGTAACGGCTCCCCTCGGCCTCAGGAGGGACGCGGGCAACAATACTGACTGTCCCTGTCCCATAGGGAGGTATAATCAATTCCGAAGGAGTAACCGTAAGCCACGGCACAGCAGAGTATGCAGTAGTATTGGCGGGAAAGAAATCGCGCCTGCCGTCATACTTCTCGTTGTAAACCCAATCCTGCACATAAACCTTCATCCCTACTGCTTCAGAGGAATGGGTATAAATCTTGATTGCCCTGGTCTGCGACCCTCCGGGGGGAACAACGATTCTAAGTTGGTCCGGGTCCAGGGAATAAGACACTCCTGCGCTGGCTGTTAAAAACGGCAATGCCATTAATAGTAAAAACAGGCAGTATTTTTTTATCAAGACGTTTTCTCCTTACCTGGTAATAAAAGAGACGCTAAGAACTGACCTTGTCCTTAGCGTATCATTTCGGTTTTTGAAACGACTCCCTTGTCCCTGTTAGGTTGTAGTCAAGGTGATCTGAATATCGCCAATCTCAACAGGACCCGTTGCTGTATCAGTCGGTATCGCAACCCAGTCATTCGGACGAGTCTGGCCTGCGCTTGTATCCGGATACGGAGGAATACCGTATTCCGCGCGCACAATCCTCGACTTGTTAGACTGCAGTATCATTACGGTGTGAGTTACGACATCTGCGGTACCGAGCGTCTCGCCAGAGCCCAAATCCCCTTGCCCCACTGTAGCAGCCGGATCATATTTATCATCCGCTGAATACACCGGGGTAACTACCATGGCTTTAGTAACAACATTTGAAGCCATGGCAGTATGCGTAAGGGTGTACTGTTTTCCGCCGAATGAACTGGGGAAGAGATAAACGATATAGAAGTAAGGTGAATAAAAACACCCTGCTTCTGAATTATCGCTTAGAAAACGCGTCAATTCCCCAAAATTCATCGTCGTACCACTTGGAAACACATCGCTCCCTGCTTGTGTCCAGGGATCACTGGCTGAATCGTAGGTAGCGCCGTTCTCCTTTAAGAGAACCCAGCCGCCTAACGCTGCTCCTCCGGTAGGAACCGAAGTGCTTGCGCTAATGGCAATATCGGCAAAAGCTGCTGCCGGAACGAACATTACCAACGCGATAAGTAATATAGCTATTTTCCTCATTTAGTTTTTCACCCCCTTTCAGGCTTTGGTTGTTTGTGTTTGTTTATCGTTTTAAATCTCTGCCAGCGAATAAGTAATGGCGCTGGAATAATCCCCGTATTTTAAGTCGCGCGAAGGTGCTAGCTCATAAATCACCTTGAATTCATCGGAGGAGCCGTCCTTATCAGAAACAAAAAGCACGGTCTCCCCCTTCTTTACCGCTTCAGGGGTGCCGAACTTCAAGGCGCCCTTGGTATCAATACCCTCGGTGCGCAAGGTAAAATATTTTGACCTGATAGTCTCACCCTCTTTGTTTTTGAGTTCGGAATAAAGGTTCTGGGTAACCTGGTATTGTTTACCGGTATTGCTGCTGACCTTGATGTTAATCTCGTTCCTCTGCGGCTCGGATTCAGGCTTAAGGTTGGTAAACTCAAGCGCGCTTTTCTGGTCCGCGGGGGTAATCTCAATATCAAAGATACGCGGGATATCTATTTCAAGGTTGAGGGTATCAATCAATTGCATCTGGGCCAGGCCGGCCCCGTCCAATATGTATTTAATGCGGCCCCTGTATGCGCCTGCCTTCTGGCCGGAGATGTCCCCCAGCCCGTAGGTTAAAGCAAAACTGTCCGCGTCCCCTCCGACTGAAGAATTGTAAACCGGCTGCTGCATTGCTGATAGCGGCGTTGCAACGCTGATTACCGTGCCTTTTGAGGCGTCGGTTCCGGAAAATACCACTGCCTTCCAATCCAGCCTGTTGCCAGCGCTGGAGGTCGGCTGCTCTGCGAACTGCAGGATCCTGAACTGCTTGCCGAACCTACCCTTGATGTTAAACAGGATATCGGCAGAATTCGCAGACGGTTCATCTGCCTTAAGTATAATGTCCTTGCTGCCGGTTGCGGTCTTAATCTCCACGCTGGAATTGACTTCAATCTGCGCAGAGACATCGAGTATCACATTCACCATCTGCTGGCCTGTTGAGCGGTCAATGGGCTCCAGGATAAAAGCCAGCCTGCCGCGGTAATATCCGGGCGCAAAATCCGAAGACGGAATTAAGCCATAAACCAGCACAAAGGAATCCTGGGAACCGTTAGTATCAGAGGTATAAAGGAGCTGGCGGTCCATATAAAGCGGGACCTCCTGAATAACATTCATCGTCCCATATCTGTTTGAGCCGCGGATAGCATAAACTACAAAGTCCTTCGCCGGAATGCGGCCTCCTTCATTATTAGTTAAAGGCTGCACAAAGGTCTGCAGCAAACGGTATTGCTTAGCGATATCCGAGTTTATGGTTACCGTAACCTCCCTGTTGACGCGGCCTTCGGAGACATTGAGTTTATCATACCTTAATTCATATCCGCCGGCATAAGGACGCACAGACAAGGAGAATTCTGCATAGGAAAACCTGGGAAACAATACTACCCCCCCTAATACCATCCCTGCCAATAATAAAGCTATTTCCTTCTTTTTGCGCATCTTGCCTGCTCCTTACTATGGCACAATTCTATAACGAATTAAAGGCTTTGTCAAATGTTTTTATCTCCAAGTGCCTGCGTAAGTTAAGATAAAAAATCCGGATTAGACTATACCCATAACGCTCTTGCTAATCCGGCTTAAAATTTCTTACCGTGGCTCGCCTGCTTTATAAACAGGTGTGCCGGATTTTAAACTCTATTATCCTGGATTATCTCCCAATGTTACCGTTGTCCCGCCATTTGATATGGTTACAACGGATTCTTTTGTCAAGGCCGGCACCTTGCCTAACCCCGCCTCTTCTATGGCCTTGCCGATGTCAATAGTCATCACCAGGTCGTAGCTTCCGTCAGGTATGGCGCTCTTCCAATCGGCGACAAGGTCTGCGCTGTCTCCGGGGAAGGTATAGAGGTCGTTGAATCCCCCCCGGGCATATACCATGCCTTTTCTATCAATCAAAAAGAACGTCCCCTTGGTGCTGATATCCGTATTGCCGGAATTGGTAAGCTTGGCGCTTATGTTCCATTCCCCGGGCTTACGCTCTATCTTGAGGTTTTGGATATCCGCCTTGCGGTTGATAGTGCCTTCCGGCTCAATGTAAAAAAGCGAGGCTACCCGCACAGCGACATTAACATTGACCCCCTCGCTTGTCTTCTGTTGCTCATCCAGGTAATTCTGAAAAAATAAAACCGCGTAATGCCCACCTTTGGCGTCCGCAGGGACCTTGACCGTATAGTTTACCAGCTGCTTGCCGTAAGCCGGTATGGTGAATTCCGAAGGCAGGAATGTAATCCAACTTGCTGCTGATAAAGGCGTGGTTCCGGCAGGATTAAAATCCTTGGTGCCATCGCAGACAGGAAGATATGACCAATCCTCCAGGTAAACCTTGATACTCTTGGGGTTATTGGAAATGTTGTATATCTTGATGCTGCCGCTTTTGGATTTTCCGGGAGGGATGACAAGGCGTGTCTTGGCAGGTTCAACCTGGGGGACTTCAACTGACCAGGCGTGCGGAGGCGGACTAAAAAAAATAATAAAAGCTGCGCACGCGATAAATATCCTGCCCAAGATCTTAGGTACCATTAAACATGGCCTCTCCTAAAAAAAACAACGCGAAAAACGCCTTCTATCATAACTAAAAAGATAGAAATATTCTATCGCTTTTCAGGCGTTCCTGCAATAATTATTTTCCAGCGCCCAAGCCCCTTGCCGTTAAATCGCCGCAATGCTGATAGTCACCGTACCGGAATAAGTCCCGGCAGGCTGGTCCAATTTAATCGGCTCATAGCCATCGTAAGGGTCAGCTCCTCCCGATTTATAACTGGGCAGGCTGTAAAAGGCGCGGATAATCCTATTCGTACCTGCGGTCTCGCTGCGATAAACCAACTGGTCTGTCTTTACCGCAGAAGAGGCGTCTCCTAATACGGCATTCGTAGGCATCTCGCCCTGGGCATTACCCTTTGACCATTCGTCGTCCTTGGTATACCCTGGCGTAAGCATAAAACTTCCTGTCGGAAGAGTATTGGCTCCGCTAGTCAGGCCTTTACAGGTGCTCTTGACTTCATACCTGTTGCCGTAACTGGTGGTGAAGATAAACACGCAGAAGTACTTTTGGCTAAACCACACCCCTGCGTCAGTCGAGTCCGTATTAGTATGCGTGAGTTCCCCGAAGTCCATTGCCGTGACGGTGGTGCCGGTCCAAGGCTCCTGGCCTTCGCTGGTCAACTCCTTTATGATCACGCTAAGCTGAGGAGAATTATTCGGGACCTGCGCTGTAATGCCGATATTGGCATAAGACGCAGCATACGCTACCGAAGCTGCCAGCAGGATTACCGCTATAGTAATCATTACTACCTTCAATTTTTTCATTTTTCACCTCCTTTCCTGCAAAACTGGTTAAAAAATAAAAAACCGGATTGACCCCATTCGTCAATCCGGTTAAATGTTACACGTGGCTGTCCTGATTGCCTCCGTAACCAGGACTCCGGACCAAATGTGTTTCTAAATTATATTAAATTAATACTTTTATAAAGTATAACGTATTGTTTCTTATATGTCAAGAAATATTTTACCCTTCATTGCACTGGGCCAGCCCCTCTGATACGGCAGTCAGGGTTATGGCCAGGGAATGCATAAATAACACCAGGTATATTTTACCCCTGTACTTCGCATATATGCTGCTTTTAACCCTGCAGCAAAACCGCTCCATCTGCCTGCGGCTATCATGCTCTTTTAAGATATGCACTGACGGCTCGGGTTGTTTATCGGCATCCGCAACTTCCTTGACGATATATATAAAGTGGCGCCGGATAGAGCTGTGCACCCCTCCCCTATCTCCTGTTTCGCTGGTCGCGATAATCCTGCGGCTTCCTGATTTTAAATTGCGGAGCACCATTTCTCTCATCTTGCCACTTCTCCTGTCGCAATAAACTCCTAAAAAACAAGCCGGGTTGCACTATAGTTATAAATTCCTCCTTGTTCATCGGCAACCCGGCTATCCCTTGCCCTCTCTCTGTGGCTGGTTTTTATCTCTGACTTCCTGGAAAAGAGGGCCCTGGGATCCTATGAGCTTTGCGCCCCCGCGATTATCTCGCGGGTTAGCCCTTTACGACCAAATTGTCAATTTAAAGCCAATCCTTACCGTAAATGGAACGCAATATATGCGAAACGCCTACTAAATCCGTCCGGTCAAGGCTTATGCCTACGCGGTACTTATTATTGTCTACGGCCTTAGACCATACAACCTTGCCCTTGATGTAAAGCGGCTCTTCTTTATAAGGAACCTCAAGCCACATCTCAAGCTTACTTTCTGCAGGTATATCCTCATTGGTAAAAATACCGATTCCCTTGGCGCTGATGTCATTGGCCTGGGCTTCTCCTGCCTTGTTATTTGCGGCATCAAAGAACTTCAGGCGCAACTCTACTGAAAAACGGGAAAACTCTCTTCTGTCTTTTGAGACATCGTAGTTTTCTTCCATTTTGCGCCTGCCAATTTAACTAACCGCTGATTTATTAAATACTTTTAAAAATTATTTATAAATAACCCATAAAAAAATCTTTTTCCCTCTCTACCAAAAGTATAGCCCCTGGCAAAGGCCATTTCAAGGCTATTTGGCCTAAAAAAGAAAACGTTTTCTATTTTTTCTTAATGAGATTTTCTGAATTGCAGGCGGGGTTCTTTTCCTTGCAGTAGCCGCATAAGGTTGGCCTTATGCCGCCAGAGCACCAAAATTGACAAAACTATCCCTAATAAGATAAGGCTTAACGGGAGCTTAAATAAAAGTAAATATAGCGGTAAGGCGACTGCCGTAATAACGGACGCCAGAGAAACTATCTTTGCCATCAGAAAAATCCCGAGCCATGTCAGAAACAATGCTACCAATGCCGCTCTTAACCCGCTAATCCCGATGGCTAAGGCCAGCATTACTCCCAGGCTCGTAGCAATCCCCTTGCCTCCCTTAAACCCCAAAAACAAAGGCCAGTTGTGCCCAATAATACAAGCTACCCCCAGGACTATTCTCAAGGATTCCTGCGAGATTACGGTGATCCTGGAGGAAAAAATACCGCCTAGCAGAATTACGGCCAGAAATCCTTTCAGAATATCCAGCAGCAGGACGGTGATCCCGGCCCTCTTGCCTAAAATCCTTAAGGCATTAGTCGCGCCCACATTGCCCGAGCCTGCCTTGCGGATATCGATGCCTCCAAAGACCCTGCCAAAAATATAGGCGTTTGGTATGGAACCCAGAAGATAGCTAATGGCTGTTGCGAGAATTATCCAAAGCATACAGAGTCTTAAACCCCCTCTTGATGTAATCCGCTCCCGAGATCACCGTAAAGAATACCGCCGCCCACCACAAGGGCTGGGATAAATTTCTGGGCGCCTGCAGTAACAGAAAGGCTACTGCCAGCATCTGAAAAGTAGTGGTTAATTTACCCCAGCGGGTAGGCATGATGTTAATCTCCTGCTTGACGATATAAACTACCACTGCGCCCAAGAGTATCAAGATATCGCGGCTGATGATGATAAAGGTAACCCAAAACGGGAAACGGACGGCAAACTCCCGGATAAAAGTGAGGCAAATGAATGCGCTCATCAGGAGTATCTTGTCTGCCAGGGGATCCAGCACCAGCCCGGCCTTGGACTTCTGCCTGGTCTTCCTGGCAATGTAACCGTCCACCGCATCCGATAAAGCTGCGATAATAAATATGCCCAAGGCTGCCAGGCGCATATACTCCCTCTGCCCGGAACGGTAATAAAGGAGGCTGGCGATAAAGAAAGGGACGCTTAAAATTCTAAAGGTAGAGATTTTATTGGCAAAATTCATGGCTTATTTGATGGCCCTGATGCGCCAGAACGGCCAGTAGATAATCATGGCCCGGCCCAGGAGGTTGCGCTTCGGGACAAACCCCCAGTATCTGCTGTCCTGAGAAGAGGCAGAATTATCGCCCAGCACAAAAAAACTGTCCTTGGGTACCGTGACCTTCTGCCCCTGCTGAGCGAACTCTCCGCGGTTATAATAATATCTCTGGTAAAAAGGCGCATCCAGAAGCGGCTTGTCGTTAACGTAAACCGTTCCGTTTTTAATCTCGACTGTCTCGCCTTCCTTTGCGATGAGCCGTTTTATAAAATCCTTCTTGGGGTTATGGGGGTAGACAAAAACTATGACCTCCCCCCTTCTGGGCTCCCTGAAAGCCGGAAGGTGCAGATAGGTAAAGGGCAGCTTGGCGCCGTAAATAAACTTATTCACCAGGATAAGGTCGCCTTCGATTAAGGTAGGGCGCATCGAGCCGCTCGGGATCTTGAAGGCCTCGACTGCGAAAACCTTTATAATCATTGCCAGGATAGCGGCAATGACAATCGCCTCCACCCATTCCCTTGCCAGCGATTTCTTCTTTAGCGCCCCGGTTGATTGCGGTTTTTTGTCTCTCATATTTTTAGCACCTCCAAAAATGCCTCCTGGGGTATCTCGACCTTTCCAAATTGTTTGAGCCGTTTCTTGCCCTGTCTCTGGTTTTCCCATAGCTTGCGTTTACGGGTAATATCGCCGCCCGAGCACCTGCTGGTGGTGTGTTTGCCTAATGCCCGCACCCGCTCCGAGGCCAATATCTGCGTCCCCACCGCTGCCTGAATTGTAATCTCAAACAGCTGCCGAGGGATAAGTTCTTTGAGGCGATTTACGAGCAGGCGCGCCCTGCTCATTGCCTTGTCCTTATAAATCAACGAGGAGAAGGCATCGCAGACCCTGCCGTTTAAGAGGATGTCCAGCTTTACGATACTGGTAGGCAGGTAGCCTTCAAATTCATAATCCAGCGAGCCGTATCCGCGGGTAACGGATTTAATGCGGTCATAAAAATCCACGATAATCTCGGAGAGCGGGATATCAAAAATAACCTTCACCCTGTCTTCGCCGAGATATTCCTGCGATGCAAACATCCCGCGCCTGGACTTGGCAAGCTCACAGACCGCCTCGATGTTCTCTATGGGCAGGATCATCAGGAGTTTCACATAAGGCTCCTCCGCCTCCTCGATCTCTCCGGCGACAGGCAGCCTGGCCGGCATATCAATCTCTAAAAACTCCCCGTCCTTTTTCTTTATCCGATAGACGACATTGGGTACGGTAAGGATAAGGTTGAGGTTATATTCGCGCTCCAGGCGCTCCTGGACTATCTCCATGTGCAGGAGGCCCAAGAAGCCGCATCGAAACCCCATCCCGAAAGACTGGGAATTCTCCGGCTCAAATATAAAAGAGGCATCTGATAATTTCAATTTATCCATGGCATCGCGCAGGGAAGGAAAATCCCCGGCATTGACCGGATATATGCCGCAAAACACCAGGGGTTTTATGCTGCGGTAGCCGGGCAGGGCCTGGCGACAGGGATTCTTGACATCGGTCAGGGTATCGCCGACAATAATCTCGCGCGGGTTGCGGATATTCGCAGTCAGGTAACCTGCCTCGCCGCAGGAAAGGGACTCCACGGGGGTGTATTTTAAATCCTTTAAGACTCCCAGCTCCTCAATCTTATAAACCTGGTTGGAATGCAGCAGCTTAATAGTAGTATTTGCCCTGAGTATCCCGTCAAAAACCCTGACAAAAACCACCACCCCCTTAAAGGTATCGTAGCGGGAATCAAAGACCAGCGCCTTTAAGGGGTTGCCGGGCTCTCCCGAGGGAGGACGCACGCTCCTGACAATGCGCTCCAATATCTCCGCTACCCCGGTGCCTTCTTTAGCCGAGGCCATCATGATATCCTCATCCTTGAATCCCAACACCGAGGTAACCTGTCTCTTTACGCGGGGGATATCAATACAGCTAAGGTCAATCTTATTGATTACCGGTATGACATCAAGGTTGCTTTCGCGTGCAAGGTAATAATTTGCCACGGTCTGGGCCTCGATCCCCTGAGAGGCATCAATTACCAAAAGCGCCCCTTCGCAGGCAGCCATGGATTTAGATACCTCGTAGGTAAAGTCTACGTGGCCTGGCGTATCAATCAGGTTAAGGACATATTCGCTGCCGTTATCGGATGCATAATTCAACCTGACCATCGAGGCCTTAATGGTAATGCCGCGCTCACGCTCCAGTTCCATGTCATCCAGGAGCTGCTCTTTAAGGTGCTTTTTATCCACCGCCCCCGTAAGCTCCAGGATGCGGTCGGCGAGCGTAGACTTGCCGTGGTCAATATGTGCAATGATGGAGAAATTGCGGATTAAGGACTTATCCATTTATTATTTAATTGAGGTAGCTTAATACGGCCTCTACCACCTCTTCAATTCCAAGAGAGGTGGTATCGATATAGACTGCGTCTTCGGCTTTTTTGAGGGGGGCAAACTCGCGGCTGGAATCAATGGTATCGCGGTTATGCAAATCACCGGCTACCTCCTCGCATTTAACCTGGCTGCTTGTCTCTTTCAACTCTTTGTAGCGCCGGTCTACCCGCACGTCAAATTTGGCGTCAAGATAGAATTTTTTATCGGCATCGGGGAATACCACTGTCCCGATATCGCGCCCCTCCAGGACGCTGTCGGATTTCCTGCCGAGGCCGCGCTGCAGCTTGAGCATTACCTCGCGTACACCTTTTATTTTAGCGACATCTGAGACGAACCTCGTAACGCGGGGCTCCCTTATCTGCTTGGTGACCTCGCAACCATCCAGATAAACCTTCAATACGCCGTCCTGCTCTAGTAGTTCAACAGCGGTCTCCCGGGCAATCTTGACGAGCAGGTCGCTGTCGCTGATATTGATTTTTTGCTCAATCGCCTTGAGGGTAATGGCGCGGTACATCGCTCCGGTATCGATGTAAAGAAAACCCAGCCTCTCGGCAAGGATTTTGGCTACCGTGCTCTTGCCGGATCCTGCCGGGCCGTCGATGGCGATAATCATCCTGCCCCGCCTCCCGTCAACAGGCGCCTTTTCCCGCCGGCCCGCGTCAATCTCTTCATCAAAAATGAACGATTGTTACCACGGATAGATTTTTCTACGGAGCCGAGTTCCTTGCGGAAAGCCGCAATTGCCTTAAGCATGTTACGGCGGTTCGTCAGAAAGATGTCTGCCCAGAGCCCCGCATCCGAACCGGCAATCCTGGTCGTATCCCGAAGCCCGCTTGAGGCATATTTCAAATCACCCTTCGGCACACTAGCCATAAGAGCGAATGAAACGCAGTGAGGCAGGTGACTGACCATCGCCAGTATCCTGTCGTGCTCTTTAGGAGCCAACGACACTACCCGAGCTCCAAGCATCTCCCACATCCGGGACACCTTATCCAAAGCAACTTGCTTGGTCTTTGCAGTAGGGGTCAATACGCATAACGAATCCTTGAACATCTCAGCCCTGGCATTCTGAATGCCCTGTTTCTGCGAGCCGGCCAAAGGATGCGCGCCGACATAAAACGGGAACATCCTCTGGAGCTTAGAAACAACTTTATCCTTGGAACTGCCCACATCAATAACGATGCAGTCCCGGCGCAATAAACCTCTTAGGTCATCGGCTATTTTAAGGATAGTCTTTACGGGCACAGCCAAGACTATAAGATCGGCATTCCTGACTGCGCTCAAATCTCGCGATCCTGCGTCAATGGCCTTGAGTTTTCTGGCAAGGCTAATGGTCTTTTTGTGCCGGCTCACCGCAATTACCCGCAGAGCTATCTTTTTTCTTTTAAGGGCTAAAGCGATTGAGCCGCCGATTAGCCCCGGGCCAACTATCGCTACTTCTTTAAACAAACGCATCAAGATTCCCCTTTATTCCTTTCAGGAAACACTTTCCGCTTTAAACCGGAAAACGTTTCCCGATTGGGTCGGAAAGTGTTTCTGCTTTGCTAAATGTCCCTGCCGATTGCCTGTGCCAGGACTTTAAGCTCCTTCATAAGTACTGCGAAATTTGCCGGCAACAGCGACTGTGCCCCGTCGGAAAGAGCGTCTTCCGGATGGGTATGCACCTCAATAATCAGCCCGTCGGCGCCGGCAGCAACGCCTGCCTTTGAAAGCGGAGCGACCAGACCCCACCTGCCGGCCGCATGGCTGGGGTCCACAATAATCGGCAGATGCGAAAGCTGCTTTACTGCCGGTACAGAGCTGACATCCAGGGTATTGCGGGTGTAATCCTCAAAGGTGCGTATACCCCGCTCGCAGAGGATAACGTTGAAGTTGCCTCCGGACAATATATACTCTGCGGACATCAAAAGCTCTTTTATGGTGCAGGAAAGGCCGCGCTTCAGGAGCACCGGTTTTTTGGTGGAACCCACCTCGCGCAAGAGGTCAAAATTCTGCATATTGCGCGCCCCTATCTGCAGGACATCCGCATAACGCGCTACCAGCCCTACGTTACGGGGATCCATCACTTCGGTAACAACAAGCATATCCAGCTCATCCGTCACCTCACGCAGGTACTTCAGGCCCTCTTCCCCAAGCCCCTGAAAACTGTAAGGTGAAGAACGCGGCTTGAATGCACCTCCGCGCAATACGCTAACGCCCAGTTTCTTGACCTGCCTGGCAATATCTAATAATACCTCCTTGCTCTCTACGGCGCATGGGCCTGCCATTACTACGATCTTTTTAGAGCCAAGCTTTACCCCCTTGCCCAGATCAATAACAGAGCCTTCTGTACGGAATTCCCGCGAGACAAGCTTATACGGCGCCAATACCGGCATTACTTTTTCTACGCCCGGGAAAACCTCCAGGGGCGTAGCGGCCAGGACGTTCTCCGGGCCGATTAACCCGATAATGGTACGCTCCGTGCCTTTAGATATATGGGGCTTTAGCCCCAATTTCTGGACCTTCTGGACAATATGGTTTATCTGCTCGTCGGTGGCATCCGGCCTTAAGACGATAATCATCTAAAACCTCCGTTTGATTTAACCTAATACTTTTTTGAGAACCCGGATGAACCTCTCGTTTTCCTTTTTGGTGCCGACGGTTACCCGGATAAAATTCCTGAACCCGTATTGGCGCATATCGCGCACGATAACGCCGTATCTTAGCATCTCCTTAAAAACCCCTGTCCCGTCGCGTCCGACGTCCACCATCACAAAATTGGTGACGCTGGTCACATAGGCGATACCGAGACGGTTTAGGCCGTCGCATATATATCTCTTGCCTTCAAGGTTGGCCTTACGGGTCATCCTCAAGAACTTCCTGTCATCTAATGCGGCGCAGGCGGCCTCCTGTGCCAGAAGGTTCACGTTAAAAGGCTGCCTGGTAATCTCCATATATGAAGCAAGCTCCGGACGGGTTACGGCATACCCTACCCGCAATCCCGCCAGGCCGTAAGACTTAGAGAAGGTCCTCAGGACTATCACGTTATTATTGCGGATGTAACTAAGGCTGGAAGGAAAATCATCCACATCGATAAAGGCATCGTAGGCCTCATCCAGCACCAGTATTACGTTATCCGGCAGCTCCCTTATAAAATCCTGGAGCTCGTATTTGGTAACATAGGTTCCGGTCGGGTTATTGGGATTAGACACAAAGACCACCTTGGTCTTCTTACCGATACGGCGCCTCATCCCATCCAGGTCATATTTAAAGTATTTCAAGGGTACGGTAACCACTGTGCGCCCCTTGACCCGGGAGATTATCTGGTATTCCAAAAAGGTTCCCTCGGCAGTCACGATATGTTCATCTTCTTCTACAAAGGTCTTGATGATGATATCGATGAGTTCGTCCGAGCCGTTGCCAAGCACGATATTGGAAGACTCCAGCCTCAAGTATTTCGCCAACTTCTTTTTTAGATAAAAGGCCCCCGAGTCCGGATAACGGTTTACCTTGGAGATATTCTTTTTAACGGCCTCCATCGCCTTTGGCGAAGGACCAAGGGGATTCTCATTAGAGGCAAGCTTAATCACGTCCTTTAGACCAAACTGCCTCTTGATTTCCTCTATTGGCCTGCCGGCCTCGTAAGGGTCGATACCCAAGATGTGCTTGCGCACCAGATTCATGGTTCTATTCTCCTACAGGGTATGAGCCCAGCACCTTGATGAAACGGCACTTATTCTCCAGTTCAGCCAGCGCCTTCCTGACTTTCGGGTCGCTGCGGTGCCCTTCTAAATCCACAAAAAAATAATAATCCCAGGCCTTCCTCTTGGATGGACGGGATTCGATCTTGGTAAGGTTAATGCGGTATTTCTTGAAGGGCGCCAGCATCTCGCAGAGCGCCCCTACCTTGTCTTTGATTGAAAAAACCAGCGATGTCTTATCATCTCCGGTAGCGGCCGCTTCATCCTTGCCGATTACGAGGAATCGGGTAATGTTATGCGGAGAGTCTTCGATATTGGAAGCGACTATCTTCAATTTATAAACCCTGGCAGCTACGGAGGAGGCGATCGCCGCTGCGTATTTCTCCCGTGCGGCAATCTGTGCGGCACGGGTAGTGCTGGATACCTCCACAGTCTCAATTCCCGGCAGATTCTCCTTTAACCATAACCGGCACTGTCCAAAAACCTCGGGCTTGGAATAAACGCGCCTGATTTTATTCCTGGGGCAGTTCGCCATGAGATTGTGCGTGACATCCAGGATTATCTGGGAACAGATATTCAGGTCCGAATCTATCAGCAGGTCCAGGGTATGGCTGACCGCGCCTTCGATGGAATTCTCGATAGGCACCACCCCATAATCAGCGCCCCCCCGCTCAACCTCCAGGAATACTTCGGCAATGCCGTTTGCAGCCAGATACTCTACTTGCGAACCGAACCTCTTGAGAGCAGCCAGATGCGTGAATGTTGCCTGCGGGCCGAGATAGGCAACAGACAAAGGCTTCTCCAGACAAAGGGCGGCTGACATAATCTCACGGTAGATTGCCTCCAGTGCCCGGCTGTCCAACGGCCCCTTATTAATACGCCTGAGCTTCCTTAATACCTCTCTTTCTCGTTCCGGCGAATACCGCCCCTGCCCGTGCCTGAATTTGAAATCAGCTATCCTAGCTGCGATGCCGGCGCGCCTGTTAAGCAGTCTTACGATCTTAGTGTCGGTGGTATCAATTTCATGCCGCAGATTTTTCAGGCTCACTTTGCGCATCTCCTTTTTGCTCTGCCGACGGCTCTTCGGAACCGGCAGAATTATTTTCAGCTGCTGACGCCTCTCCTTCAGCAACAACCTCTTTCATGCTCTCTACATTAGGAAAATTTTCAATCCTGGGCAGGTCCTCCAGCGACTTCAAACCAAACCGCTCCAGGAATTGGCGGGTAGTCCCATAAACCCGCGGCCTCCCGGGCGCCTTCTTCCTGCCTGCCACGCGGATAAGCTCTTTATCCAAAAGAGTGGCTATCACGCCGTCTATGCTTACGTTACGCAACGATGATATTTCAGACTTGGTTACCGGCTGTTTATAGGCTATGATTGCCAGGGTCTCCAGGGCCGGACGCGAAAGCCTTTCCACATGGCGCTGCTTATAGAGTTTCTTTAAAAACGGCGCTACCCAGCTGGCGGTAATCATCTGGAACCCGCCGGCGATCTCACTGATACGTATGCCGCGGTTAGACCCCTCATATCCGGAGTTCAGCTCTTCGATGACGCGGCGTATATCGCTGGTGCCCATATTATCCAGGGCGCTCCTGATCTGCTCTAAAGTCAGAGGCTTATCGCTTACAAAAAGCAATGCCTCTACTACCGAAGCCAAATTATCCTCAGGCATCCCTACCCGATCTTTCTCTGTTTATAAACAGCGTTCAGCAGCTCTTCGGTATTTTTGATATCCGGCAAGGCATCGAGTGCCTTCCTGACCATACCCAGCGCCTCGGATTTCTTATATTCCAGCTGCATCAAAACCGCTACCGCCTCTTCCATGATATCGCCGCTTTTCTCCTTAACGCTCCCCTGCCTGCCATCCCGTACCAGTCCAAACTTGCCTACTTTATTCTGAAGTTTAGCTACAATCTCCCTGGCGCGCTGCTCTCCGATCCCGGGCAAGGACCTTAAGAATGCGATGTCGGCTTCATCGATAGCGCGGGCAATAAGCGAGATAGGCTTATTCAGCGCCTTTAGAGCCGCGCGCGGACCGATGCCGGAAACGGTAATGAAAGTTTCGAAGAATTCCTTCTCGACCTCATTTAGAAAACCCACTAATACCGGCGTGCTCCTGGAAGGCTCAACCTGCAAATAATGGTATGTAATAAGAGTGGCTGTATCCTGGCCTTCCCGCAATTCCGCCAGACGCTGCA
>JBAZNT010000018.1:0-18965 GCA_041649115.1 Candidatus Omnitrophota bacterium
CAGCTGCGCCGCACACGCTATAAAATTAGCAAGAAGGCAGCCGGCCAAGGCTGCCGCCCAGCGAGGCTTCTGCCTACAGAAGCCGAGCGGTGGAATGGGAAATGTGGGAGCGCCCCCCAGGGCGCGGTGCATTATAGATGTTTCCTTAGAGACCAGGCTTTACCCGGTATTAGAAACAAAAACGACAAGAGGCGGAGAAGAGCTTGGATATAGCGGGAGAGAGGTTCTTTCCGGGAAAAATTTTGTTTGGTGGGCGCGGGGCATTTTAGATGTTTCCTTATGAACCGGATTCTTTATTAATATAGGGATAATATTGCAATAAGCGCATGGGTTGGTTTCTCTATATAGTCAAATGCCGGGATGCCTCTCTTTATACCGGTATTACGACGGATATTTCACGCCGCGTTAAAGAGCATAATTCCAGAAGAGGGGCGTTTTATACCAAGAACAAGACCCCCGTAAAGCTGGTGCATCAGGAGGAGATGATGAACCAGTCTGCGGCGCGCAGGAGAGAAGCCCAAATCAAGCGGTTAACCAGGAAGCAGAAATTGGAATTGATTGGTATGCCATAAGGAGGTAGCTATGAAAATATCTATCAAACAAATAGTGGGCGTAGTCAGCATAGGAGTCATTGCGGCAGTTATTGCCGGTTGCGCAACAACCGAGCAGGTGCCGAATGTCAGGATGTCGGGATTCTTGAGCGATTACTCGCAGTTGCATCGTGGGAAGAGCGGGCAGGCTGAGTTTACGTATCTGGACCACAGCGTGGATTTAAATAAGTATCAGAAGGTTATGCTTGATCCGGTGCAGCTCTGGGCTGCCGATAACGAGAAATCCGCTCTAAGCAGGCTCTCCAAGGAAGACCAGCAGTTGTTGGTGAATTATCTTTACGTTGCGCTTCGCGATGCGCTTCAGAGGGATTATACTGTTGTTGATGAGCCGGGCCCTGATGTGATGCGGGTCAGATGCGCCATAACAGAGGCCAGGGCAACGAGCCCTGTTAAAGATGTGATTTCAACTGTTACGCCTGCCGGGCTGGGGTTAAGTTACGCCAAGCGCCTGGTGCTTGGGACGCACAGCGGCGTTGGGGTGGTAAGCGTGGAAGGGGAGTTGTCGGATAGTATTAGCGGCCATCGCATTGCTGCCGTAGTGGACAGGCGCGCCGGCACCAAATCAATAACCAGCAAACCGACCCGCTGGGGAGACGTGCAGGATGCCTTTAATTTCTGGGCACGCCGGATGCAAACCAACCTGGCTGTAATCAGGGCGTCTAAGGCTGAAACAAAGTGATTTTTGTTTGCGAGAACTTTTGCAATAAAGATATCGCATGAAGAAGGGGGATGGATATGGCGACGATTTTAATCGTGGATGATGACCCGAAAGAACGCGAGCTCTACCAGGATATTCTATTGAGCCAGGGTTTTAATATCCTGGTTGCCGATAACGGCGAAGACGGCTTGAGGCTGGCAATCGATAATAAGCCGGACCTCATACTCCTTGATGTGATGATGCCGAAGAAGAAAGGCAGCGAGGTGTCCAAGGAGTTATCGGAGAACGGCAGGACCAAGAATATCCCGGTAATGTATCTTACAAGTATAATCACCGAGGAGGAGGTTAACTCGCAGCATGGGGTAATCTCCGGGAGGTTTATCGTATCCAAGTCCTCCGGCCGGGAGGAATTCTTAAAGAGGGTAAACGACATCCTGACTTACGGGCGCAGGTAGCGCGGCAGGCAGAAGAAGGAAATATGCGCGTACAAACAAAAATAATATTACTACTGTTTTCTACTGTTATAGTGTTCGTTTCTTTCGGCCTCCTGCAAAGGGTTTTTGAGAAGCAGAGGCTGGTTGCCTTATTCTCCAATGAGGAGAAGGAAATCCAGCTGATTTTTGAGAAGGTGCTGGAGCTTAAAGGAAAAACGCTAAAGACCTTAGCCTATGATTACACCTATTGGGATGAAATGGCCGAATTCGCAGACAACAAGGATAAGAAATGGGCTGCGGAGAATATTGATACCGCTTTGTCATCCTTTAATGCTAATGCTGTATGGGTCTACGGCATTGACGGTTCTCTTGTATATTCAGTAGATAATATCGGAGTGCCGGGCTTCAAAGATCTGCCTTTACCCAAAGAGAGAATAAGCAGCCTTTTTGCCAAAGAGCCCTTCTGCCATTTTTATATCAAAACCCCGGGAGGTATCCTTGAAATCCGCGGTGCCACCATCCATCCGAGTAAGGATGTGGATAGGAAGACCGCAGCCCAGGGGTATTTTTTCGCCGGCCGCCTTTGGAGTAAAGGTTATATTGATGAAATTGCCGCTTTATGCGGATACAACATAACCTTAACCGCGTTTCCTAGCGATAATGATTCTTTGGTTGTCTCAGACCCGGAAAAGGGCATAATTACTTTTAGCAGGACGCTTGTGGGCCCGGATGAAAAGCCGGCGTTTAAGATAACTGCCTGGAAGGAATCCCAGCTCATTAGGAATTTTAACCGTAATTACAAGAGATTCTTTCTTATCATGACGGCGTCTATGCTGATATTCCTGGCTATTTTCATATTCCTGCTGACCAGATGGGTCAAGACTCCGCTTCAGCTGATATCCGGGGTTTTAAAAGACGAGACTACCGAGTCTGCGGCTTCGCTGGAGAAAGACAAAAACGAGTTCGGCGATATCATCCGCATAATCAGCCGTTTCTTTGAGCAGAAACGTGAGCTTGAGAAGGCAAAAATCCAGGCAGATGCCGCCAGCCGCGCAAAATCAGATTTTCTGGCTAACATGTCCCATGAGTTAAGGACTCCGCTTAATGCCATTATCGGTTTTGCCGAATTGCTGCAGGATGAGTTTTTCGGACAGTTGAACGAAAAGCAGAAAAAATACGTGGATAACATCCACACCAGCGGAAGGCACCTCTTGGGCCTGATTAATGATATCCTGGACCTTTCCAAGGTAGAAGCGGGAAAAATGGAGCTTGAGACAGAAAACCTCTCTTTGAAAAAGGATATTCTGGAGCCGTCGCTTGTCCTTCTGCAGGAGAAGGCCCTTAAGCACGGCATAAAACTTTCCTTGGAGGTTGAGCCGGAGGCGGATATCAATATGCCGGCAGACCCCAAGAAGCTTAAACAAATAATGTTTAACCTTTTAAGCAATGCCGTGAAGTTCACCCCTAGCGGAGGAAGCGTTACTGTAAATGCAAAACGCTCTAAGAGCATTCCTCTAGCTATGCAGAAGGCAGATATGCCTGAGGCAGGGGATTTTGTAGAAATCTCCGTAAAAGACACCGGTATCGGGATAAAGCCGGAGGACCTTTCAAAGCTATTTCAAACCTTTAGCCAGATTGAGTCCGTTTATTCCAAGACTGTGGAAGGCACTGGCCTGGGCCTTGCCCTGACCAGGAAACTGGTTGAGCTGCACGGAGGAAGGATCTGGGTAGAGAGTGAATTCAATAAAGGCTCAAAGTTCACCTTTATAATACCGCTTAAGGCATAACGCGATGGCTAAGAAAATACTCATTATGGATGATAATGAGGATAACCGTTTGTTGATGTCGGATATCCTGCAATACCGCGGCTATGAAATCCTGGAGGCGGATGACGGGGAAAAGGGGATAGGCATGGCGCGCGAGTTCAAGCCAGACCTTATACTGCTGGATATGCAGATGCCGGGGATGGACGGGTTTTCCGCGGTAAAGATGCTTAAAAGCGACCCCCTGACTAAAGACATAAAGGTGATTGCAGTAACGAGCCTTGCCATGAAAGGGGACAGGGAGAAGATAATTTCCTTGGGGGTGGACGAGTACGTCCCCAAGCCGATAGACACCAGGCAGTTTCCTGTTTTGGTTGAGAAGCATATCGGCAAGGCTTAAGGATGTTTCTCCTGCGGTTTAGGTTTTTGGCTTGACATTGCTTTTTTACGTGATACACTGAGGCTAATAATTCACAATTTGGGAACAAGGTTGTGCTTAACATGGGAAACCATGATAGCGCTACGGAGATTGCGTAAGAGGCAACTGCCTTATCGGCTAAAAAGGGCAGTTGCCTCTTATTTTTTATATAGTCCGTTATTATAAGAAACAATTTCAGCAAAGGAGGGGCTATGCGCGCAGTAAGGTGCCTTACAGCTTTATTTCTTGTTTTTAGTCTTGCGGGTTGTTTCTGTCGCGGCTATAACATGATAAATACCTCCGAGGGGATGGTGGCATGTCCCAAGTGCTGCCCGTTGGTAACGTATTCCGGGACATCCGTTTCCGTAAAAGGGGTTGACCTGGGGATGTCTAAGGTACCCGTAAAAATCGGCGAGATAACTGTTGAGCCGAAGACAATCCAGACAGCCGGCGATATTGTCCAGGCCCTGGATAACCGCCGTATCGCGCTATGCGAGTTACTCCCCACTTATGCTACGACTTCTAAAGCGAAACTTCTTGAGGCGCTTGATGCGATGCGGGAAAAAGAAGAGATACTTACGCAGTTTGTTGTGATAGTGAATTCAAAAGACGGGACTGCCATTGGGAAATTCGTCGATTATTATTTCCCGCAGGTTCAGAAACTCAATGCTGGTACGGGGGTCGGCGTGAAGGCATTATCGGTCAAATCGCAGGAGAAACTTACGGAGCCGTCGGACGGCATCAAAGTCGCTCCTTTAAAGGCATTACTGCAATAAAGCCATAAGTAATTTTGAATTGTCGCAATAGGGGGCGGGTCCCGCCAGGCGGGATGCCGCAGCGAGATCCGCCCTACTAAAGTTGAGATTTCCATTCTATTAAGCGCTGATAGCGTCTTCTAACCCTAAATAGCCGCGTGTTGAGCCAGCCTCTTGGGTTGTATTTCTAATTTCTAATGTTATAATAAAGGAACTATTAGGCATATAGATATTCCGTCATGGCAAAAGTCGCTAAAAGGATGCGTAGGTTCGCAAGGTATATAAAACGCGCCAAAGGACTGGGCGCAAAAGAGGCAAAAACCATTTCCGTAAAGACTATTGTTGCCGCGGAATGGGTAAGGATGAAATGCCAGTTTGGATGCGATGGGTTCGGCCAGTCCCTGACCTGCCCTCCTTATTCTCCTATGCCCGATTTTACCCGCCGGATGTTATCTTATTATAAACATGCGCTTCTTATCCATGGCGATGAATATGCTGATATCCATTCCATTATCCCGAGATTAGAGCGCGAGATGTTTCTGGATGGTTATTACAAGGCGTTCGGTATGGGGGCAGGCCCCTGCAATCTTTGCGCAAGATGCGCCAAGTCCTGCCGCCATCCGGATAAAACAAGGCCTTCCCTGGAGGCCTGCGGGATAGATGTATATTCTACCGTGAGGGCTAACGGTTTCCCGATTAAAGTGCTTAAGACAGAGGGCTGCAGCGGAAATTATTACGGGATAGTGTTGATTGAATAACGGAGTTTGCCTCCAGGAGGATGAAGGCAGGGCAAGAGTAATCCCGGGGTTGCTAACCTTCGCTTTTAGCAAGGGCGAAGGTTTATTTTTGTAGCGGCTATTTTATGATAAGAGGAAAAGATAGATGGCGCTTTTAGTAAGGTACGGGGTTTTTAATACGATTCTGCGCATGGCTGTGCCGATGCTGGCAGGGACGTTTGCCTTGAACGCCTATAACCTCACCGATACCTGGTTTGTTTCGCGCCTGGGTACCGATGCCCTGGCTGCGATGTCCTTTACGTTCCCGGTTGTGATGCTTTTAGGGTTTGTCATGCGCGGGGTAGGGACCGGGGCCATGACCGTGGTGGCGCACGCCCTGGGAAGAGGCAAGCAGCAGACCGCAGCCCGCATCACCACGCACGCCGTCTTTCTGTCTTCGAGCATAGCGCTATGCCTTACAGTAGCCGGTTTCCTGACCGTAAGGCCGCTTTTCGCGCGCCTGGGCGCTTCAGGAGAGGTCCTTTTTCTTACGCAGCAATATATGCGGATATGGTATGGCGGTTTAGTTATCTGGGTTATCCAGATGATGTTTGCCGATATTATTATCGGTACGGGCAACACCAAGGCAGTAAGTTTGCTGATGGTCGGCGGAACGCTCCTAAACTTTATTCTTGACCCTGTGATGATATTCGGGTTGCTGGGGTTCCCGAGGATGGGGATACGGGGCGCGGCCCTGGCAACGGTTATCTCCCAGGCAATAGTATTGGCTGCGGCATTCTATTTCGTCCATAAGAGGTACCGCCTGATTATTTTTGTTTCGCATTCTCGGCTGCGCATCATTTCTTCCTGGCGCAGGATATTGCGCATCGGCATACCCGCTACTTTAAGCTCTGTCTTGACGCCGCTTTCTGCGGCCGTCGTTATCAAGATATCCTCGGATTTCGGGCATGCCGCCGTTGCCGCTATCGGGGTTGCCAGCCGCATCGAGATGTTCGCTTTTATGGTCCCCATGACAGTGGGCATGTCGCTTGTCCCGTTCGTTGCGCAGAATTACGGGGCAGGTCGGCTTGACCGGATTATTACCGTGCGGCGAGGCGCGATGCTGTTCGCCTTGATATTCGGTTTTATCATCGCCGGCGTATTTTTATTCATTGCGCGGCCGCTTGGGATGCTATTTTCTTCTGACCCCGAGGTAATAAACGTCCTGGCCCGCTACATATACGTTACCTGCTTTGGCTATGGGTTCCTGGAGGTGCACCGCTATGCCGGTTTCTGCATGATAGGAATCCATCGTCCGGTTGCCTCCGCTTTCTTGAACACGATCCGCGTGATTATATTAATGATACCCCTGGCGTATTTTGGCGCAAAGATATTCGGCATATACGGGATCTTCTGGGGGAGGCTGATAACGGATGTGTGTTCGGGGGTGATAGGAGCTGCCTGGACCAGGAGAATACTTAAGAAGGCCTCCCTGAGGATTTTATAGATTGCCAAGTCGTATCCACTGGTGTTAAAATTAAAGATATGAAAAGCAAGGTGTACTTTATACCGGTAAAGGACGCGGACGATATCCCGGCCGTAAACAGGCAACTCGTTAAGCTGCTTAAAGAAAGCAGGATTTTGGATTTTATCGGCAGGTCCGATAAGGTCGCGGTCAAACTGCATTTTGGCGAGGAGGGTAACACCGGATTTGTCAGGCCGCAGCACGTGCGCGTAATCAGCGAGGAAATCCTTAGCAGGGGAGGGAGCGCGTTACTCTCTGACGCAAATACGCTTTATAGGGGGAGGCGCCTGAACTCCGGGGACCATTTGGCCCTTGCCCATGAACACGGTTTTACCAGGGAAGCGGCCGGCCTGGATATATTTATCCCGGACGAGAACAGAAAAGAAGACAAGATTGATGTCGCGATAGACCGGAAATTCATCAAGACCGCCAAGGTGGCGAGGTTTTTTGTTGAGGCAGACGCTATCGTAACCATCAGCCATTTTAAAGGTCATATCCTGACCGGATTTGGAGGGGCGTTGAAGAATATCGGGATGGGGTGCGCTACTAGGGACGGCAAGCTCGCCCAGCATTGCGATGTTTCTCCTGTTGTCTATACCGATAAGTGCATAGGTTGCGGGGAATGCGGGACAGTCTGCCCGGTGGGCGCAATCCGCGTTGAAAATAAAAAGGCGATAATTGAGAAGCCAAAATGCATCGGATGCGCAAGCTGCATGGCGGCCTGTCCTACCATGGCGATGTTCATAGACGTTGAATCAGGGGATAAGACCCAGTATAAGATAGGGGAGTATGCCCTGGCAGTGCTTAAGGACAAGAAGGCAAATTCAGGTTTTATTAATTTTGCAGTGCGCATAAGCCAGGAGTGCGATTGCTGGGGGCTGGAGAACCCGCGTATTGCCCCCGACGTCGGGATACTGGCTTCGCTTGACCCGGTAAGCGTTGACAAGGCAAGTTACGACGCGGTAAACAGGGCCTGCGGAAAGGATATTTTTAGAGAGACCCATCCGAAGCAGGATGGCGTCAAGCTATTAGAGTATGCCCAGGAGATCGGGCTGGGCAGCCTGGATTATGAATTGATAGAATTATCTTAAGAGCGGCCAATAAAAATAATCCTTGACAGAACGGCCGCCATCAGGTATATTAGTAATGAAAACCATTACCATTAAGTAGTGAATAAAGCGAATATGATGCATAGGAACAGGTGCAGGGGCGGAGGGTGGTGGCAGGGGAAATTCAGAGGCTGCGGATACAGGCTCACCGCAGGCCGGGAGGCTATCCTTGATATACTCTCTAAGACCGAAGGCCACCTGAGCGCCGAGGATATTTATATGAAGATCCACCCCAAATACCCTAACGTAGGCCTTACTACGGTTTACAGGACCCTGGACGTTTTATCGCATCTGGGGATGGTCTATAAGCTTGATTTCGGCGACGGGAGGGCGCGTTACGAATTAGCGGAAGGTCCCAAGGGCGCGCATCATCACCATCATCTGGTTTGTACCTCCTGCGGCAAGGTAATAGATTATACGGATTTTATAGACGATGAGGTTGAGCTTTTAAGGGAAACCGAGAAGGGCCTGGGCTCCAAATACAATTTTAAAATTACCAACCACCTGATACAGTTTTACGGGTTGTGCGATAAATGCAGCGCAAGGAAGTAGGCGCTATATTTTTTTTCTCTGATAATGGAAATAATTTTCAATAACAAGAAGGAGGTGCAATATGCCTGGTTTTGACACAACAGGACCGAGAGGGCAGGGACCGATGACAGGAGGCGCAAGGGGTTATTGTGCTATGGCTGTTGCCGGAGCAGGCAGGGCTTACCCCAGGGGATCTTACGGAAGGGGAGGCGCGAGAGGCAGGAGGAACCGCTATTATGCTACAGGCCTTCCCGGATGGGTAAGGGCAGAGCAAGGGATGCAGGCCTTCGGAGGTTTTGCAGGCCCGGCTGCTGGCGAGGATGAGATGGGGATCCTTAAAGGGCAGGCTGAGATGCTCAGGCAGGAGCTTCAGGATATTCAGGCGCGCATCGAGGCGCTGGAGAGCGCTAAGAAAAGCGATTTAAAATAACGGAACTTTATTACAACGAAAGGAAGGCATAGGACATGAAGCTCGGAATAGTGTTAGAGGATGAGAATGGCGTGCACGGCAATGTCTGTGCGCACTTCGGCCAGTGCAGGTATTTCCTCCTGGCGGACATTGATAAGGATAACAAGAAAATCCTGCACACGCGCATTGTCCCCAATACCGCCCAGCACGGGGTAGGGGGGTGTGTTGCGGTTGACGAGATATTAAGGTATAACGTAACGCACGTTATCGCCGGAGGCATGGGCATGGGCGCGCAGCAGAAGTTTGCCCAGGCCGGGGTCGAGGTATTCGGTTATTCCGGCAAGGTCAAGGACGCGCTCGATGATTTTATGAATAATGCCCTGGGCGGACTTGACGCCTGCCGCCACCACGGAAACGGCGGGGAGTGCCATTAAGAGAGGGGCTTGGAATGAAGATATGCATTACTTCAACGGGAAATACCCTGGATTCCGCGGTTGACCCCCGCTTTGGAAGATGCTGGAACTTTATTTTTTTTGACACCGAAAGCGGCAACTTTGATGCAGAGGAGAACCCTAATTATCAGTTGCAGGGCGGAGCAGGCATACAGTCAGGGCAGTTAGTTGCGTCCAGAGGAGCCAAGGCGGTGCTTACGGGAAACATCGGACCGAACGCGCACCAGGTCCTGAGGGCAGCCGGGATAAGCGTGTTTACCGGCGTCTCGGGAACAGTAAAAGATGCAATCGAGGGGTATAAAAACAATAGCTACAGCGCGGCAGATTCTCCGAGCGTCGGCTCAAAATTCGGAATGCCGAATAAGTAGGAGGAAAAATGGGGACAAAGGCGAGAGAATTGGTAGGGGCAAATGTAAAAAAGATGGTTACTTTATTGAATAAGGCGTTTGCTGATGAGTGGCTGGCGTATTATCAATACTGGGTGGGCGCAAAGGTAGCGCGCGGCCAGATGCGTACGGCAGTAACCTCGGAACTCGAGGAGCACGCCGCAGACGAGCTCAAGCACGCCGGGATGCTTACGGAGAGGATTATCCAGCTCGGAGGGACCCCGATCTTAAGGCCGGAGGAGTGGTATAAACAGACAAATTGCGGCTATGACGCGCCTGAAGACCCTTCGGTAAAAACGCTCCTTAAACAGAACGTCAAGGGGGAGCAGTGCGCCATAGACGTTTACAGGAAGCTTGCCGAAGAAGCCAAGGGAACCGACGCGATCACATATCATCTCGCCCTTGAGATCATGGAGGATGAGGTAGAGCACGAAGAGGATTTAGAGGCGCTGCTTGAGGATATGTCGCAAGGTTAGACGATTTTGGATAAAGAGATATCAGGATACCATAAAAGTTATTTAGAGCGCCGCGCCTTATACAAGAGTTTCGGTTACGACATAGATAAAGAGAGAAGGTTTATCCTCAAACAGGCAATGCCTCTTAGGGGAAGGATCCTGGAAGCCGGAACAGGCAAGGGGCATTTTGCGCTTACTCTGGCTAAGGCAGGGTATTCTTTTGTTACCTTTGACATATCCCCCGATGAGCAGCGTTTCGCGAAACTAATCATCGCGCATGCGGGCCTCAAGAAACAGGTGGATTTCAGGATAGAAAACGCAGAGCGCACGAGTTTTGCCTCCGGAAGCTTTGATGCGATATTCCTGGTAAATGTCCTGCACCACCTTTCTAACCCCTACCTGGTTATAGACGAGCTTATCCGGATACTCTCCCCAAAGGGAAAACTCATACTGGCTGATTTCAGCGAAGAGGGCCTCAGGGTGATGGATAAAATCCACAGCCTCAAAGGCGATACGCACGAGGCCGGAGAGATTAGCCTTGCGCAGGCAGAAGAGTACCTCCTTAGAAAGGGCTTTTCAACCAAGAGGTCCCAAACAATGCATCAGTACGTCCTCGTCTCTAGAAGAAAAATACCCGGCAGATGATCATCTCAATAGCAAGCGGAAAAGGAGGCACGGGGAAGACTACTGTTGCAGCCAACCTTGCACTGTCGCTCGATAATGCCCAGGTTATTGACTGCGATGTAGAGGAGCCCAACGCGCACCTTTTTCTTAAGCCGATTATAAGCGAAAAAGAGAAGGCGTTTATCCCGGTTCCTGAGGCGGATAAAGGAAAATGCAATTATTGCGGCGCCTGCAGCCGGGTTTGCGCGTTTGGCGCTATTGCGGTGCTGCCGGAGAGTAAAGGGATTAAGGGCAGCATATTGATATTCCCGAATCTTTGTCATGGCTGCGGCGCATGCAAATTGCTCTGCCCGCAAGGCGCGATAAAAGAGATTGACAGGCAGATAGGCGTGGTTGAGGCAGGGGGAAGAGGCAGCGTCCGTTTCGTGCACGGCAGGCTCAATATAGGAGAAGCGATGTCTCCTCCTTTGATACGCCAGGTGAAAAAGCGCATTGACGCATCCGGGACGGTGATTATTGACGCGCCGCCAGGAACGTCCTGCCCGGTAATCACGGCAGTTAAAGGAAGCAACTTCTGCGTATTGGTGACTGAGCCGACGCCATTCGGCTTAAACGACCTGGTCCTGGCTGTTGAGGTGATGCGGGAGATCAAGATTCCTTTCGGGGTAGTCATCAACCGTTTTGATATCGGAGACGGCAAGGTAGAGCAATATTGCGGCAATGAGAAGATCCGGGTGTTGATGAAGATTCCTTTTAGCAGGGAGATTGCAGCCGCTTATTCGGAAGGGGTCCCCATAGTGGAAAAAGACCCCTCCTACCGGGATAAATTTATTAAGCTCTATACGGATATCTGCGGGATTAAGAATGAGACAGATAGCAGTAATTAGCGGCAAAGGCGGCACCGGCAAGACCGTTGTTGCCGCCTCATTCGCTGCCCTGGCTAAAAACAAGGTAATGGTTGACTGCGACGTGGACGCCGCAGACCTGCACATCCTGTTGGACCCTGCTGTTAAAGAGCGCCGCGAGTTTAGGAGCGGGAAGACTGCGGTAATCAACAAAGAGCTTTGCAACGCATGCGGAAGGTGCGTTTCTCTCTGTAGGTTCAAGGCCATAAAAGAGGATTTTACGGTTGAGGATTTTTCCTGCGAGGGGTGCGCCTTGTGCAGCCGGGTATGCCCGGTCGGGGCCATACGCATGGAGGAGAACGTCGCAGGGGAGTGGTTTGTTTCGGATACCGCATACGGCCCGTTCGTGCACGCCAGGCTCGGAGCTGCCCAGGAGAATTCAGGTAAGCTGGTTTCCAAAATCAGGGAGGTTGCCAGGGCCCTGGCAGAGAAACAGTCTTTGGATTACGTGATTATTGACGGCCCCCCGGGGATAGGATGCCCTGTGATTGCGTCTTTATCAGGCGTTGACTGCGCGCTTATCGTGACAGAGCCGACGCTTTCCGGGCTGCATGACGCAGGGCGCGTTATGGAAGTTGCGGGGCATTTTAAGATTCCGATGAAGGTAGTCGTTAATAAATATGACTTAAATCCCGCAATCACCTCCAGGATTGAGGATTTCTGCCGCAGCCGCAGCGTCCCTGTTATCGGAAGAATCGTCTTTGACGCGGGAGTAGTCAGGGCGCTGGTGCAAAGGAAGAACATTATTGAGTCCGGGGATTGCGCGGCAGCAGATGAATTACGGAAGATCTGGGGAATTCTTTGCAGGAGGAAATGATGGAAGCCGATAACAGTGATAGCCTTGCGGATTATCCGCAGGAAGTAGCAGAGCTGATAAACGACCGGAGGTATTTCGGGAGAATGAATGACCCCGTGAGTTCTTCTTATCTGGAGGGGCCCTGCGGAGACGCAATGGAGTTTTACCTGGTGATTGAGGGCGGGAAAATATCCGGGATTAAATATTATACCGACGGCTGCTCTGCCACGCGCGCCTGCGCAGCGATGGTGGCTAAGTTAGCGGATGGCAAAGATATAAAGGAGGCGCTTTCGATTTCTGCGGGCGAGGTAATTGCCGGGCTTCAAGGGCTTCCTGAGGATCACCTGCACTGTTCAATACTGGCGGTAAGCACTTTATACAGGGCTATCGCAGATTACCTTCTGCGGTTATAATAATAGAGGCAAGGAACATGCCGATATACGAATATAGATGCAGGGAATGCGGGAAAACCAATGAATTTCTGGTAGGCGTCGGAAGCGATAAGGCAGAGATTAGATGCAGTTTTTGTAAAAGCACTAAATTGGATAAGCTCTTTTCCGGGGCATTTATCCCCGCCGCAGGCAGCATAATCGGCTCGCAGTCAGGCAAGACCTGTTGCGGCAGGGCCGAAAGGTGCCAGAAACCGCCGTGTTCCGAAGGCGGCTCCTGCAGAAGGTAAGGCGCATAAATAAGGCAGGGCGGATGTTATGAGAATAAAACTGATAGCCAGCGGTTCAAGCAAGTGGCAGAGGTTTATGCGCAGGTGGGGGATTTCATTTTTGCTCGGCGAAGACGTAATTTTCGACACCTTCGGCTCGCCGGCCGTGTTTTTAAAGAATATGCGCAGGTTTAATGTTTCTCCTTCCGGCATCAGGCACATTGTTCTCTCGCACGAGGACTGGGACCATACCGGCGGATTATGGCGCATTCTGCCGGGGCGTCGCGATATCAGTGTGTATGTTTGCGCGTCATTCAGGCAGGAACTAAAAGACAGGATTGTCGTAGCAGGAGCCCGGATTGTTGAGACCGGAGGACCGACGCAGATTAGCGGCGATATCTACTCTACGGGAGAACTCTGCTATGAGTCCGGCAAAGGCATGCTGCGCGAGCAGTCTCTCATAATCAAGACGACAGGGGGCCTGGCCTTGGTGTGCGGGTGCGCGCATCCGGGGCTTATGAATATCATAAGGCGCGCAAGGGATGAATTCCAGAGCGAGGTAACTTGTCTTATCGGAGGATTCCATTTAAAGGATAATGCCGATAAGCTAAATATCAGCATTATAAATGAACTCCTGGCAGCAGGCGTATCCAGGATAGCGCCCTTACACTGCACCGGCAGGCGCGCGGTCGGCATGATGCGCGAGGCTTTCGGAAAAGGGTTCGTAGGGCTTGGGGAAGGAGGCAGCATAGAATTATGAATAAGACCGTGATTATCGATGAGGACCTTTGCATAGGCTGCGGGGCGTGCGTTGCACTTTGCCCAAAGAAGATACTCTATATTGACGAAAAAAGCCAAAAATGCAAGGTAAGTGATGAATCCAGGTGTGACCGCCTGCGCGGGTGCGAAAGGGCCTGCCCGGTCAGCGCCATAAAGATTAATTAAAGGCATGGGAAGGATTATGGATGTCTTTTTGAGGATTCTTTCTTTCGTGCATCAGGCCTGCCCCCTCTGCGCAATATCGCGCAGGCTCCCCGGGTCTAAATTCGCAAAACTGCTCTCCTGCTGGATGAGGATTTGCCCCTTTTGTAACGTATATTTTCTCGCTAAGCGCCGCGGCCTGATTTTGAGATAAGAGCCCTTGTTAATCCTTGTTTAACAATAATTAATCTTGTTAATTTATACTTGACAAGGGTAATTTTTTGGTGTATATTTATGGGTAGGAGGTAAGATATGCAGATGGTCGGGATTAATATAAAACGCCTCAGGGAAGAACAGGGGATGACGCTGCGCGGGATGGCAAAGAAGCTGGGGGTGAGCGCGAGCTTCCTCTCGCAGGTAGAGAGCGCAAAGGCCTCGCCTTCCCTGGCCACCTTAAAGAGCATCGCGGATTTCCTTTCCACCACTATCGGAGACCTGATAGGGGAGGGACAGAAAATAAAGGATAACCCGGTAACCACTCTTAAGGAACGCAAGCACATGCAGGAGGTAAGCAAGGGGATGAACATTTACCTTCTTACTTCGCGCGACCCGAATAAGCAGATGGAGCCGCTCCTTTTTAAATTAAAGGAAGGGGTCGCCTCAGGCAAGCCGTCTTACCAGCATTTCGGCCAGGAGTTCGTATTGGTGCTCAAGGGCGTCATGGAGATTACGCTCAACGAAACCAGTTATATATTAAGGAAGGGCGACAGCATTTATTTTAATTCCAGCGTCCCGCACGCCTTCAAAAATATCAGCAGGCAGGAGGCGGAAGCGGTGTGGGTGGTGACGCCTCCGACATTCTAAGGGAGGCAAATTTTTTTAAGCCCTTTGTTAATCTAAAGTTAACTTGTTAAGTAATATAAAACGAAAGGGAGGTCGACCATGAACCGGATAATGAAAAGCAAGGCTGCGGGGTTAAGGGGGTCATTATCGCAATTTTACGATAAGATAGCGGGTTTTGACGTCAACGGCTCAAGCCTCTCTGATTTTAGCGGGCTCGTTTGCGGGCAGATGAAGGAGTTGGGTTTTGACAGCGTCAGTAAGGACAAGGCCGGCAATATAATCGGGATGATAAGAGGTTATGAGAAGAAAGACGCCGTCCTCATTATGTCGCACATCGATATTAAGACCGACAGGCACGAGAGGCTGGAGGGCCCGCATAAAAACGGGGTAGCAGGATTCAAGGCAGGCCTGGTTTCCGGGATATACGCCGGCGCCTTTATAAAAAGGGCATTGCTGCCTTTGACCGGCGACCTGATTGTCTGCTGTCTGCCGAGAACGGAATCCTGCGATTTCGGGGCAAGACAGCTCTTTGATGTTTCGTTGAAGGCAAAAGCCAGAAAAATAAAAGGCGTTATACTCTCCGAGCCTACGGATTTCAATGTTAATCTCGGGCATAAAGGGAAGATGGAGTATGAGATAGTAGTCCGGGGGAGGCTGGTGAGGAATTTCCTCCAGCACCGAGGTATAAACATGCTGGGTACGATGTTTCCTTTGATAAATGAATTGGAGAAGGCCTCCAGGGAGCTTCCCAGCGACTCCAACCTTGGTCGCTCAGACCTGCGCATAAAAGATGTCCGTTACAACGGATACCGGCCGCAGGAAGAGCTCAGCGAGTTCCGCGTAGTGGTGGACAGGGTATTCATACCGGAGGAAGACGAGAGTTTTATCCTCAATAAGGCAAAGACCATAGCCAAGAACGTCTATAAGTCCGATTCCGACGTCACGATAAATGCAGTCCTGGCAAAGGAACGGGTAAAGACGTATACCGGGATGGATATCCTTTCGGAGAAGGACTACAAGCCGTGGATA
Source organism: Candidatus Omnitrophota bacterium (assembly GCA_041649115.1). Classification (GTDB taxonomy): domain Bacteria; phylum Omnitrophota; class Gorgyraeia; order Gygaellales; family Profunditerraquicolaceae; genus JBAZKK01. The sequence goes on from JBAZNT010000018.1 coordinate 15,999, forward strand.
ATGGAGGCCCATCAGGCATTTGCCAGGGCTTCGCTTGATAGCCTCACGGAGAACGGTTTTAAGTCTGCCTTCGGGTACTGGAAGAAGATTGTTACCGACGGCTCCTATACCTACGCGCAGCTTCAGATACCGACGATAGGATTCGGCGCCGGCTCGGAAGATGCGCTTGATGCGGATGCGGCCTCGCTCGGAGCCGATAAGGTAGAGCGGGCAGCCTACGGCCAGGCATTGATAGCGCAGAGGAATATAGGGCTGCCTACGTTCGGGTGGAGCTCAGATGAAATATAAAAAGGGCGTAAACATACTTGCGCTTAACTGCGGAAGCTCCTCTTTAAAATATAAAATAATTGAGATGCCGCAGGAGAGGGAATTGAGCCGCGGAGAGGCGCAGAGGGTCGGTATTAAGACGCAGGCCCTCTCCGCTATCACTCATTTTTGCCTTGATAAAAAAACTGTTATCGAGGCGCCGATACCGGACCACGTTGCTGCGTTAAAGAAGGTGCTGGAGCTGGTTGAGGCTGATGCGAAGGTCAACGGGGATATGGGTTTCGGTATTTTTGCGCATCGCTATGTCCACCCCGGGAATAATTTTTCCAGGACCACGAAGGTCAGCGCCCCGGTCCTCGGCAGGCTCCGGGAGACCCTGCCGCTGGCAGCTATCCATAACCCCGTATCTTATAGGCTGATGGGATTCTGCCATAAGGAGTATCCGCGCCTAACTCAATACGCGGTGTTTGACACCGTATTCCATAAGACGATACCCCCGGCATTCGCTACCTACGCCATACCGCGCAGCATAACAAAGAAATACGGGATAAGAAAAATAGGGTTCCACGGCATCTCCCACCGTTACGTGATGGAGGAGGCATGTAGGTTCCTCGGCAGGGATAAGTTTCAGCAGAAAATAATCAGCTGCCACCTGGGCACCGGCGGCTCAAGCATCTGCGCCATAGATTGCGGGAGGTCGGTTAATAACTCTATGGGGTTCACTCCTCTTGAGGGGTTGATGATGAACACGCGCTGCGGCGACATAGACCCGGGAGCGGTGTTCTATATCATGTTTAAGGAAAAATTCTCTTCCGGGGACGCGGAGGACATCCTTAATAAAAAAAGCGGCATCCTCGGGGTTTTTGATTCCTCCTCGGATTTAAGAGAGGTTATCAGGGGGATGGGCAATGACAAAAGGGCCAGGATGGCTTTTGATATGTACGTGCGCAGGGTGAAGACATACATCGCTTTTTATACCATTATCTTGAAAAAAGCCGATGTCCTGGTATTTACCGATTCCCTCGGAGCAGGGGAGCCGCTGCTGAGGGAGAGCATCTCCGGTGGCATGGATTTCGCGGGAATAAAACTTAACAGAGAACTTAACGCCGCCTATTCCGGAGGGATAAAGGATATTTCTGTGAAGGATTCGGAGGCCCGCATCCTTATTATCCCTGCCAACGAAGAATTGATGATAGCCAGGGAGGCATACAGGGAGTTTTCTAAAGATGATCATAGTCGTTGATTATAATCTCAGGGAAGTAAAGCTGTGGGCTTGCAGCGACGGAAATAAATCACCGGAGCTTTATTTTTTCCCCAGGGATCCTGCCGCATTAGCCGGTGAGGATTCTCTCAGGGGGTGCATGCGGGAAATATCGGGCAGGGAGAAAATCGAGGCGGTATCATTTAGGATATTATTCGGGGGGGATTATTTTAGAGGGCCGGAGGTTGTCAATGAGAGATTTTTTGCCAGGTTTGAAAAACTGACTGCGCTGTTTCCTTTTTACGTCCCGTCCATGCTCCAGATGTTAAAGATATTCAAAACTGCACTTGCAGATATTCCGCTGATAGCGTTTTTTGAAACTTCATTCTTTCTGGGGCTGCCGGAAAGCGCCAAATTCTACGCGTTGCCTTTCGAATTCCGCAGGGATAGCAGCATAAGGAAATGGGGGTTTCACGGGATATTCCACGAGTACAATACCGGCATCTTTCCTCCGGCGGATAAGAATATCTCGGTGGTGATTGACAGGCAGACTACGGTGTGCGCTGCTATTGATAACAGGCCGTTTTCCATAAGCCTCGGCTACACCCCCCTGGAGGGGGTAATGTCCAGGACCAGCTGCGGTGACATAGACCCCGGGATAGTATTTTATCTGATGAACGTCCATAGTTTTTCAATACACCGCATTGACGAAATGCTAAAGAACGAGAGCGGTTTCCTGGGGCTGACGGGATACGATATAGAATTAAAGGATATGCTGAAGCTGCGCGGCAGGGATGCAAAGGTAGACCTGGCATTTGAGGTTTATCAGGCCCAGGTAATGAAGCACATCGGCGAAGGCATGGCGGCGATGGGAGGCCTGGATAACATAGTATTCGCAGGCGCTTATCTTGATATGTTTATCCCCGTGGTTTACGAGATGCTCAAGAAGTTGTCATTTCTCGGGATAAGCACTATCAGCCTGCCGTGGAAGAAAACCAAAGAAATATCCGCCGTATCCTCGCGGGATTCCGGAATCAAGGTTCGCCTTAACAGGATGGAGCTGGCAGGCTTGATTTTTTACGAAAGCCGCGCTTTTTTAAATAAGATTATGTTTGACAGGAGCGGATAAGGAGTTATAATATTAACAAATAAGAATTAATAATAAAGATTAGAAATCGAAAGCCGTAAGGGGCAGACTACTAACCTTTACGGCTTTTTTATTTCTGCAGCGGATTTTAGCCAGAAAGGCAGGATAATGAAGAGTGAATTCAGGAATTTAGATATCGGCGGTTTGAATATTGAGCTGCCGATTATTCAAGGCGGCATGGGGGTGCGGGTCTCCGCTTCTTCTCTGGCATCGGCGGTATCAAATGAGGGGGCCCTGGGCGTAATCGCCGCAGTAGGGCTGGGCGAAGAGGACGGGGACATAACGCGCGATTATGAGGAGCGCTCGCGCCGGTCCTTTACCAATATTATCCGGCTTACCCGGCAGGCGACCA
>JBAZNT010000019.1:0-10951 GCA_041649115.1 Candidatus Omnitrophota bacterium
GCTAAATCTCCGGCGTAGGTGAGTTTATCAAGGACGACTACTTTATAAGGCAATAAATCCAAGGCGGAAACAGTTTCCTTGGGCAAACCATTAAGAGCCTTAGCGGAAACAGTTTCCTTGCAGGACGGAAACAGTTTCTGGGTGATGTCGCGAGAAGGAAACAGTTTCTTTGGGGGCTCTGTTTTACACAGCAGGCGGACGAAGGCGCTGCCGATGAAACCGGCTCCCCCGGTTACTAATATTTTAGGTATTCCCGCACGCATTCTTCAAGAACCTCATGGATATTAGGCATCAAAAAACCTGAATTACTCAATTTACGGCCTGACAGTAATAAATTAGTCCTTAACAATCTTAAACCTGCATTATCGGTAGTCTCGTATTTACAGCGGGGCATATATTTCTTATAGGCTTCCAAAAGTTCCGGGTAGCGCAATTTTCCCTTATTTGCGATGTTATAAATACCGTTAGCTCGTATCTTAATCAGGTGTTTAAGGGCTTTAAGGAAATCCGGTAGATAGGTAATTGAATTAGGAATATCGATTATTTTTTTATATTTCAATAACTTGGTGAGGATATTACGCGGATGCGGACGGCCATCAAGAGGAATGCGTAATCTCAAAATTAATATTGGGTAAGCCTGCGATAAAACATCTAATGCCTCTTCGGCGTATATCTTGCTGCGGCTGTAAAAAAGGTCAAAAAAATCCGGGGCCTTAGATTCTGGAACCGGATGGTCTTTATGGTAATCGTAATGATAAATGCAACCGCTGCTGATATGAACAAACCTGATGTTGTTACGCAGCGCCGCTTCTGCTAAAATAACGGGGACAAAGGTATTGGCGAGCAGGGTCTTGTCAATATCCTTCTCGCAATCGTCAACATTCCTGCCGGTATGGCCGATACAGTTAATTATAACGTCCGGCTTAAATCTCTTAATTTCCTTTTGCGCATCGCGGTAAGAAAAAATCCTCCTGCCTGATATATCGCACTTAAGATATTCCCGTATCCTGTTTCCGATAAAACCTTTACCAAAAATTAGAATTTTACCCCTCATCCAAGGATACTCTTTTTAAATACCCGGCATATTCTCCGCAATTGCCAGCTGCTAACTTCTTTAACCGGACAGAATTTATATACCCCATCCTATAGGCCACCTCTTCAATACAGCCTATCTTTAATCCCTGCCTCTCCTCTATGGTTTTGATAAAAGACGAGGCGTCAACTAATGCATCGGGTGTGCCCGTATCAAGCCAGGCATATCCCCGGCTTAAAAACTTTACCTTAAGCTTGCCTCTTCTAAGATAAACCTTATTTACATCGGTAATTTCAAGCTCTCCTCTTTCGGAGGGCTTCAGGCTTCTGGCGATTCTAACTGCCTGATTGTCATAAAAGTATATGCCGCAGACAGCATAATTTGAACGCGGCTTACGGGGCTTCTCTTTGATAGAGACCGCTTTACCCTTGGTGTTAAACTCTATTACGCCGTATCTCTGCGGGTCTTTTACATAATAGCCAAATATCAACGCCCCGTTTCTCAATCCTGCTGCCTCCTGCAGCAGGTTGACAAGGTTGTATCCGTAAAAAATATTATCGCCCAATATCAAACATACCTTATCGCTACCGATGAATTTCTCGGCAATAAGCAGGCTTTCAGCTATGCCGCCAGGCGCCCTTTGGACGGCATAGCTTATCTTTATGCCTAATTTTGAGCCATTACCCAGTAAATCCTGGAAACGCGAAGCGTCTTGAGGGGCAGAGATAATAAGGATATCCTTGATGCCTGCCAGCATCAAGACCGACAAAGGATAATATATCATGGGTTTGTCGTAAACCGGCAGCAATTGCTTGCAAACAGCCTTAGTAATAGGGTATAAGCGCGTAGCCTTGCCCCCTGCCAGTATAATGCCCTTCATTTTAGTAACCCCTTGTCTCTTAAATAATTAAGCGCGCTGCCAAACGTATTATTTTAGCACTTTTTCAGGCATAAAGCAAGGTATTTAGCTCAAAATGGGAAGGACAAGCCGATGTCGGCTCTTTTCTCTTTCTGGGAATATTTCAGGCGCAGAAACAGCTCTGCGTCAAGTTGCTTTAGGAACTTATGCGTAAAGACAACCCTAGCGCCAAGGTCTTTGTTTTCGCTATCCTTAAGGGTAAATATGCAGCGGTTATTTTCTGAAAATTTTATTTCAGCCCCAAACTCCATGGCATATATTTTACCGCGGCTGTATTCCATCTCAAATGTCAGTCCGAGGTTACGCCCTATCTTCCAGGTGCCGTAAAGGGAAACGATATTTTGCCTGTTAAGCCGCTTCTGCCTTGCCCCTATGCCGATGCGGTACTTAATCATTCCCTTTTGGGGATAAACATTGGGGGTCTCTAACTGCACCTTGAAATCAAACCTGGAAGAAGAGCCAGTTGAAAGGATATAGGTAAGCTGGTTGGCGGAAACTATCTGCCAGTGGCCGGAAAACGTAATCTCCGACGAGGATTTTGTATTTTCTGCGGCTTCCCTGCGGCGGTAAATATACGTCAACTCCTGGTTGTTATTCAACTGCCAGGCATTTTTAAAAACAAGGATACCCGAGCGCCTCTTGGTTAAGGAGAAGGTAAGGCGGTTTAAGCTATCAGCCTGCCACGTGCCTTTGAATTGCAGTATTCTTACCTGGGATAATCCGTTTTTATCAACGGAGCTTATCCTGAAGGCAAGTTTATCATTACCTGCCGATATAATCTCCCCGTTAAGCACCAGGGAATCGCTGGATTGGCCGAAGGAAGGATCTTTAATCCTCAAAACCAAATCATGGTTTTTATTTAATTCCCATCTCCCGCGTAAGGTTATCCTTTGAGGCAGGTCGTATTCTTTTCTCCAGGGCCGAGGTTCGTTTAAAAGATAAATGAGCGTATTGGCAGGCCCGATAGAGAATGAGCCTTTAGGGCGGACAGACTTCTTGCCTTTTTTGACGACTAACCGGTTGTTTTTGTCAATACGGTAGTGGGTGGACATATAAGAATAAAGTCAGAAACAGTTTCCTTGGAACAGATAATTAAAGCGATAAGGCGGAAACAGTTTCTTCGGTTTTTGCGGAAACAGTTTCTTAGCTTAATAAAAAAGGCAGCCTCCTTTCGGAAAGCTGCCTCTTTTTGTGCTTAAACACTGGTTTCTTCTGCCGTTATAACCCTTTCTTGACGAGATATTCGCATAGGTCAACTACCCTGTTGGAATAACCCCATTCGTTATCATACCAGGAAAGGACCTTGATGAAATCTTCCCCGATCACCTTGGTGCTCTTGGCGTCGAGCACGGAGCTTAAGGTGCAGTGATTAAAATCTACCGAGACTACGGGGTCTTCGGTATAACCAAGCACCCCCTTCATCTTCCCTTCGCTTGCCTCTTTCATCGCAGCATTAACCTCGTCCGGGGTAACTTTCTTTCCTAAAAGACAGGTCAGGTCCACTACCGAAACATTGGGGGTAGGCACGCGTATGGCAAAACCGTCAAGCTTCCCCTTTAACTCCGGTATAACCAACGATATCGCCTTGGCAGCGCCTGTAGAAGTAGGTATCATTGATACTGCTGCGGCACGCGCGCGGCGCATATCGGAATGGGCCATATCCTGGACCCTCTGGTCGTTAGTATAGGAGTGGATGGTGGTCATCAGGCCTTTGACAATGCCCCATTTGTCATTTAAGACCTTGGCGATAGGGGCAAGGCAGTTAGTGGTGCATGAGGCATTGGAAATAACATGGTGGCTCTTCGGGTCGTATTTCTCTTCGTTAACTCCGAGCACGACGGTAATATCTTCGTCCTGCGCCGGAGCGGAAATAATGACCTTTTTAGCCCCGCCCTTCGTGATATGGTTCTCTGCCCCTCTCACCTCTTTGCCCTTTTTATTTATTCCATCCTTCTTGATGGTAAAGAGGCCGGTAGATTCCACGACAATCTGCACCCCCAGGTCTTTCCACGGAAGTTCTGCGGGGTCCTTCTTTGAAAGGACCTTGATTTCCTTGCCGTTTACCGAAATCCCGTCGCTGCCCGAAACATTCACCTCTCCGTTAAACCTGCCGTGCACGGAATCATACTTCAAAAGCAGGGCATTGGCCTTGGCGTCAGTCAGGTCATTGACTGCCACCAGCTCTAAATCCTTGGGGTTCTTCTCCAGGATTGCGCGGGCAACCAGGCGCCCTATCCTTCCAAAACCGTTGATGCCGATTTTTACTGCCATCTCTAACCTCCTTCGTGTTCCGTGATTATTTATTTTATCGCTTCGGAAATTTATTTGCTTTTTAGGTATTGCGCGGCTAATTCAGGCGGAGTTGGAACGAGGTAAAAACCGGTTCCCCATTCAAAACCTGCAACACGCGTCAATTTAGGCATAAACTCAAGGTGCCAGTGGTAACTTTCAGCGTCTTCGTCTCCGTTTATGGGAGAAGTATGGATTATGTAGTTATAACAAAGGTTCGGGAAAACCCCTTTAATCTTAGTGATGGTGTCCTTTAGAATGGCCGCGAATGCCGGCAGCTCTTCGTTGGTCATGTTACAGAACAGCCCGCTGTGTCTCTTGGGCATAATCCAAAGCTCAAACGGGAAGCGGGAGCCAAAAGGCAGGAACGAAATAAAATGCTTATTATCCAGTATGATCCTTTCCTTCTCATACGCCTCCTGGCGGATGATATCGCAGAAGATGCACCTCTCGCGGTATTCAAAGTATTCCCGGGCGCCCTGCAGCTCCTCCTTGACGCTCTTGGGAACCATCGGAAGGGCCACAATCTGGGTATGCGGATGTTCCAGGGAAGCCCCGGCAGCAGGACCGTAATTGCGGAAAATCAGAATATACTTGAAACGCTTATCATTCTTAAGGTCTCTGGCCCGGCGGCAATACATAGCCACAACCTTCTCTATCTCTTCATTCAATAAATCCGAAAGGTCTTTATGGTGATACGGGCTTTCTACCAGCACCTCATGGGCTCCGATACCGTTAGACATATCATACATCCCAACGCCCCTCCTGTCCAAATCACCTTCAATCTGAAGGGCCGGGAACTTATTGGCGACTACCCTCACCTGCCAACCGGAGGTATTGGGGGCGGTGCCGGGCTCCCTGATTACCTCTATCTCCGGAGGGGTCATTGCCTCGCTGCCGTAGCAAAACGGGCAGGCCTTTCCTCCTTTGGGGATATGGGACTCGTATTCATATTCTTCGGGCTTGGCTGGATGGTCGGTATCAAGTATGACCCACCTGCCGACTATGGGGTCTTTTCTGAGCTCCGGCATTATAGTTGAACCTCTCTTAGGAATTGCGCGGCATTCTCCGGAGGCAGAGGGCAGATGTAAAAACCCGTGCCCCATTCAAAACCTGCGACTCTGGTTAAACGCGGCGTAATCTCAATATGCCAATGATAATCGCTGTCAATGCTCTTCCAATATCCTGCCTTGGGCCTGCGTAAAGGCGCGGTGTGGATAACGTAATTGTATGACGGGTCGCCGAGCCCTTTCTTCATGCGGGCTAAAATTGTCTTTATCACCCGCGCTAAATCCAAACGCTGTTCAGGCTCAAGATTTACGAAATCGGCGGAGTGCTTCTTGGGAAGAATCCAGACCTCAAAGGGGAAACGCGCCGCAAACGGGGCTATTGCGATAAAGCCGTCTATGTCCAGGATAAGCCTCTCTTTAGAATCAAGCTCCTGCTTTATTAAATCGCAGAAGATGCACCTTTCATGGTTCTCGTAATAATGCCGCGAGCCTGCCAGCTCCTCCTTAACGCGCTTGGGGTTAACAGGAGTGGCGATCAACTGGGAACGCGAATGCTGGATCCTCCCCCCTCCGGCGGTCCAACCGTAGTTCTTAAATGCCAGTATATATTTAAAGCGCTTGTCCTTCTCCAAGTCCACCATCCTGTCAATATAACAGGTAATTACCTTGGATATCTGCTCTTCGCTAAGGTCGGACATATTGGCAATATGCTGATTAGTTTCAATAACCACCTCGTGGGCGCCGATTCCGTTCATTACATCGTAAACCCCCCTGCCGCGGCGGTCAAGCTCCCCTTCTATCCTTAAGAAAGGGGCGATGCTGGGGACAACCCGTAATTCCCAGCCAGGGGAATTCCTAGAGGAATTATTGTGCCTTAGGGCGTATATTTCAGGAGGGGTCTGGGATTCATTTCCTTCGCAGAAAGGGCAGGGTTTTTCAGAAGCAGGGCCTTCCTCTGCCTTGGAGGCAAACTGGTCCGGCCTCCTCGCCCTTTCCGTCGCAACAATCACCCATCTACCGATAATCGGGTCTTTTCTTAATTCAGGCATGCGGTAATTATATCACACGATATTCATTATGCAATTATTTTTTACCCATAATTTCTCCGGGGCGGATTTTATAACCATTGACGAAGTCCCCGGCGCTCATCGTCTTCCTGCCTTCCATCTGCAGTTCTTCTATGAGGAGGCTGCCTTTACCGGTAGCCACCGCTATCGCCTCCTTGGCTACCTTCAGGACTTCTCCGGCAACAGAGCCGCGGGTGGCCAGCGCCGAGAAATCCGGCCTTGCCTTGAATATCTTCATGGACCTCCCCTTATAATAGGTATATGCCCCGGGCCATTCAAAGCAGCCCCTGACAAGATTGGCGATATCCCCTGCAGGACTATCCCAGGATATCAAACCATCCTCCTTCTTAAGCTTGAATGCAAAGGTCGCCTTTTTTTCTTCCTGGGGATTAAGGTGATAATTACCGGAGGCAATATCCCTGATAACGCTAATCAATAATTCTGCTCCCGCTGCCGACAATCTTTCTCCCAGGGTAACCGCCGTATCATCCGCTTCTATCCTGACCTCCCTCTGCGCAAGCAAAGGCCCGGCATCCATCTTTTTTATAATCTTGATAATACTGACCCCGGTCTGCTTTTCTCCGTTGATAATCGCCAGATTTATGGGGGCCGCCCCGCGGTAACGCGGCAGAAGCGAGGCATGAAGGTTTATCGGCATAATCCCGGGGGCATCCAGCAATTTCTCCGAAAGCATCTGCCCATAAGCAATCACCGCGAATAAATCCGCTTTAAACACTCTCAAAAAATCTATGCTGTCTCCGGCATTCACGTCCGGCGGCTGATAAATTTTGAAATTATGCCTTAATCCAAATTCTTTCACTGGGGTATGAGAAAGCGCCAAGCCGCGCCCCTTGGCCTTATCGGGCTGGGTTACTATGCAGGGGATGTCGTAGCCGGCCTGCATGATGGCCTGTAACGGCAAAATAGCAAAACTATCACTTCCGAAAAATATTATCTTCATCTTTTATTAAAGGGGGTCTACGTCAACCGTAACTATTATACCCGAATGTGGCGATTCTTTTAAACGCATTTTTAAGAAACGGCTCATCCTTAAGGGATCATCCGAACGCAGCAATATCTGCCAGTAGAAATTACCGCGCAATCTTGAAGGATGGCCGGGATTTAAAGAAATCACATTTATTCTCCTCTTGCTGCCCGCGCCCTTAAGGCCTTTGTAGATACCCTCGGCTGCCTCGCGCACCAAGGCTTCCTTCTTACCCCTTACCTTGACCACTGCGAGGTGCCGGCAGGGAGGGAATTCCAGCTGCTGCCTTTCTTTAAGCTCTTCTTCGTAAAAGGCGCCTACCTTATCTGCGGTTAATGCCTTAAAACAATGGTGATGGGGGATGCCGGTCCTGATAAGCATCTTTGACCCGGTCATCCGCAAGAGCTTTAGGAGCAATGCAAATGTCTTTTCAGCGGCGCGCAGGTCGGCCCGGTTCAGGGAATCGTCTATGAATAAGGCTAACGTGACGTCAAATGTAGAACCCAACAGGCCGAAGACCGACTCCGTTGCGATAAAGATATCGGCTGAATCCATATCAAATCTGTCCGGCTCATCCAATATCTTTATGCGCGCCTGGGGGAATTCGCGGGAAAGCTCGCTTTCTATTTTTTCGGTTCCCGTGCCGGAATAACGGATATACGCCGAATTACAATGCGGGCAAATAGACGGCGGCTCCATCCTGAAATTGCAATAATGGCAGCTAAGGATATTTTCTTTGTAATGGTAAACAAGATTGCTATTACAGCGTTGGCACCTGATGACAGCGTTGCAGTTCGGGCACGAGACATAGGTGGCGAACCCGCGGCGGTTGGCAAAAAATAATATTTTTTTCTTACCAAGCAATGCCTCGCCTACGGCGTCGCTAAAATATTTGAAAAAAAGCTTTTTCTTTGCGCCGTGGGAATATGGTATATTCCTGCTGTCGATAATCCTGATCTGGGGGAAGGCATCCCGGCGGCCTATGAATTCGTACTTTACGCCTTCCTTGGCGCCACGCAAAAGCTGAAAACTCTCCAGAGACGGCGAGACGCTGCCCAGAATAAGCCTTGCACCGGTAATCCTTGCGCGCATCGCGGCAATCTCGCGCGCATGATAATGCGGAACCTGGTCCTGTTTGTAAGCGCTATCTTCTTCTTCATCGATGATTATTAAACCAGGGTCATTTAGGGGTGCAAATATTGCGGAGCGCGTCCCTGCCACCACGCCCACTCCCCCCTCCCTTATCCCGAGCCACTCTGCTGTTGCCTTAGGCTGCTTCCGGTATAAAACGCGTGCCTCAATCCCAATCCTGGCAGAGATGAATTCCCTGGCTCTCAAGGTAGCGGAGATATCGGGCAACAGGATAATGGCGGATTTGTTGTTGGCAACTGCTTCTTTGATGGCAGCAGAATAAACATCCCAACGCTCTTTGCCGTCTAAATCCTGGAGCAGGAGGGCATCGCCGGGCGATGCGGGTTTGGAAGACGGCGTTTCGCGAAGCGGCGCGAGAGAAAAACTCCTTTTCTTCCTGAACTGTTCCGGTATTGCGGTTTCAATCGCTTCCCCCCAGGAACAACAGTAATAACGCGATAGCTCCTCTGTCAAAAGGAGCATGTTCTTATCCAGGAGAGGGGCGCTATCCGGCAAATCAACAATGGCTTTCAGTCTCTTGACGCGGCTCTGACGGGTGAGGCTTACGACGTAACCTATTATCTGGCGGTTACGTAAAGGGACTAAGACCCGGCACCCCGGCTTTATCCTATCCCGGAATTGCTCCGGGACAATATAATCAAAAGGCCCCTCAATGCGAAGCCCGAATACTACCCTGGCATACAACATCACAAATCTCCCCTGCGGCGCGAGGCCTTCTGATCCTGGCAATATTTTTTTTGATGGCGCCTAACTTCTGCGGGTTGTCCCTTAAATCCAAAACCAATTTTTTGATACAGGCAGTATCGTTGATATAAACCCCCGCCCCCTCCGCTTCCAGGGCCTTGGTATTCTCGCTCTCCTGGCCGGGGATGGCGGCTATGAATATCTGGTACAGATTCATAACCAACCCCTCGCTTATGGTAAGCCCGCCCGGTTTTCCGATAAGGATATCAGATGCCGACATTAGCTCCTGGATGTTATCTATAAAACCGAACACCCGCACCCCGTTATAGCCTCTAGATTTTAACTTAAGGTACAGGCTTTTATTGTTGGCGCATACTACTAATAACTGCGCATCCTGATGCAGGAGCTCAACGATTTCCTCTATTGGCCCGATACCGAAAGAACCGGTAGCGATCAAGACAGTAAACCTTTCCCTTTCTATGCCGAGCTTGCGGCAGAGCGCTTCCCTATCATATTCTTCCAGAAACTTGGAATCTACGGGGATCCCGAACACCCTGATATTGCCCTCTTTTACCCCCAGCGCCATTAATGCGTTTCTGCTGAATTCCGAGGCTGCGATATAGATATCCGTGCCATCTGCCAGCCAGAACGGATGCACGCCAAAATCTGTAATTACGCTAATAAGCAAGGATTTTATTTTTGAATTCTTTTTAAGGTAGGCTGCTATCTCGGGTGGCGTAAAATGAGTCGATACTATGGCATCTGGATTCTCGCGGATAAGGAATTCCGAGAAATCCCTGATATTAAGAAGGTCTATTCCTAGATTAACTCCTTTGGCCAGCCTTAATATGGCCTTGATGCCGGTTAGACGGAATATCAACGACCATAGCCAAGGCGCGTATTTTACAAGGATGGAATATCCGCTGCGGTAAATAAACCTGAAGGGGGCGCTGGAAAAATCGAGTGCATCAACTAGTCTTACGTCTACCCCGGGATAGGATTCCTTAAAAGAATGGTGTAGCGCTTCGGCTGCCTTAAGGTGGCCCGTTCCGGCCGAGGCGTGGGCGATTATTATCTTCATTGTTCGGAAAGAATAATCTCAACAGCCTCTTTAAGGTCGGAGGCTGTAAAATCAGGGCCGACCCCCCAATTCTTTTTATTTTCGGGCTTCTCCTTCCCGGAAAATACCATGATAGTCTTAAGCCCTGCCATCTTGCCAGCCTCTATGTCACGGATGGTATCCCCTACAAAAAAACTCCTCCGGCGTTCGATATCTCTGCCTTTTTTCTTAAATTCGCCTATGGCTGTTTCAATCATGCCGGTTTTGGGCTTGCGGCAGGAGCAGTTTTCCTCGCTACGGTGCGTGCAATAAAAGACGCCGTCAATGATTGCCGCTTCCTTGCGGAGCTCATCAAGCATATTATTAGTGATGGCATCAAGGGTCTCTTGGGAATAAATCCCCTTGGAGACCCCCGCCTGATTAGAAATTACGAAAACTGCTATGCCGTGGCTGGTAAGTTCACGAAGGGCTTCCTTCGCTGTGGGTAAAAAATGGAACTCCTGCAGGGATTTGACGTAATCGGCATCGCCCGGATATTCGTTAATAACTCCGTCTCTATCTAAAAATACCGCCCTCATCCTTTTTAGAAACACTTTCCTTCCCAAAGCGGAAACTGTTTTCCATTTAAAGCAGAAACACTTTCCTCTTTAGCTGCGAAACTGTTTCTGCTTTGGGAGGGAAACAGTTTCCCGATTGGCTTGGAAAGTGTTTCTGTTAGTTAGAGGAAGAATTGTTTGTTGTCTTTAATCCAG
>JBAZNT010000020.1:0-8015 GCA_041649115.1 Candidatus Omnitrophota bacterium
AAAACCAAGTATCACCCCCGTCAAGAGAAGCAGAAAAGCCAGGACGCTGTTCCAACTGCCCAGCAAAACGATATCTTGATTCAGCCAGGGACGTATAAATATCCGGATGAACGCCGCGGGCAGAACACCCAGGATAACGCAGAGAGCCGCAAGCATCAAGAGGGAGGCCTTCATGCCGACAGAAACCGCCCCAGGCGCAGGCCTTTGCAAAGGCTGCCTCTGACCCAGGAATACCGCATGGATAAATTTAACGAAACTTGCCAGCGTCAGGGCGCTGCCTAACATTGCCGCTGCCAAAGCTACCAGGTAAACCAGGCGCAGTAAAATACTCGGGGTTGACGACGCCCCCTCAAGGGCACCCTGATATACCAGCCACTTTGAGACAAATCCGTTAAACGGAGGCACCCCTGATATGGAAAGGGAAAAAACCAAGGCCGAGACGAAGGTAAGCGGCATCAGGGATGCCAGGCCTCCCAGTTTTTCCAAATCAAACGTCTTCTCCTTCTGACCAACAGCCCCTGCGCTTAAGAATAAACCGCTTTTGTATATGGAGTGGTTAATCATATGAAAAAGCCCGCCTACCAGGCCTATGGCAGTGCCGGTGCCTATCCCTAAAACCATGTAACCCACCTGGCTGATGGCGTGATACGAAAGGAGCTTACGCATGTCATGCTGGACAAGAGCAAGCAGCACCGCAAATACAATGGTGAGGCTCCCCATCGCCAGGAGGAGCGCGCTTGCCCAGGCATTAAGTATGAAAAATCCGCAACATACCCGAGCCAGGATATAAATCCCCAATAATTTGTCCAGAGACGCCGGCAGGATAGCCATCACCTCAAGGGGCGCCTCCCCTGCCGCTACCGGTATCCAGGTGTGCATAGGAGCGCATCCGGCCTTGGCAAAGGCGCCTGTCAGCATCAGGATAAAAGCGCACCAGCTTAAAGGGTTATTAAGATATACCCCCGCGCCTGTTTCCTGCGGCATAATAGTGCTGCCGGTAATAAAAACGTATATAAAAATCCCGAGCATTAAAGAAAAATCCCCCAACCCCACCACTAAAAGGGCCCTGTTGGCTCCGGAGCCGGAAGCGGGATTAAGCAAGGCGTAAAGCAATGCCAGGGTCGCCCCCCACCCGAAGATAAAAACCAGAAAATCCATGGAAAGGCACACCAGGTTAGAATAAGCGACCAGCCATAAAAGGCAGGGGAAATAACTCTTCCTGTCCTTAAGTGCCTCGGAATCCCGGGAATACATAGCGACCAGAAGCCCGAAAAGATTAACGAAGACGATTATTAAACGTCCGAAGCGGCCGAGCCCCAGAACAATACTGTAATCTGCGATAAGCCTGATTACGCTTGCAGACGGGGCGCGCAATACCGCTATCCCCGAGGCAATCAGGCACAACAAGAGCACAAACCTGGCTACGATTGCCCTTGCCTCGTGGCGCTTTACGGCCAAAAGGGCCCCTCCGGTTATAAGAGGAAGGTAAATTAAAAAGAATATAATAGGCGTCATTATTTAATAAGCGTATCTACTATCCCCAATGGTATCCTAAAAAACACACCCAGAAACAAAGAAAGCGCCCCCAGCAATAAGACTACCAAAACCATCACCGAGCGCTTATCCTCCTCTGCCCTGATGCGCACCTCACCTAAGAACACCCTGTTGAAAAGGCGCACCAGATACAATAAGGTAAATAGCGCCCCCAGGATTGCCAATGCACCCGCCACAAGGTGACCCGAGCTTACGGCAAGAAGCACGGTCATAGCCTTAGGCCAGAACCCCAAAAACGGTGGTATGCCGATAACAGAAAAGGCGCATAAAAGATATGCCAGCCCCGTAAGAGGCATGCTCTTTAAGAGCCCTCCCAATTTAGAGATATCCCTAGTGCCGGTCTTATGTTCTATTATCCCGGCGCAAAGAAAAAGCCCTGCCTTGGCAAGGCTGTGTGCCAGGATATAGGCCATGGCGACCTTAAGCGAGACGTCGCTGTTTAACGAAATCGCCAGCAATATATACCCCAGTTGGCTGATAGTGGAATACGCCAGGATGCGTTTCATATTATTTTCTGCCAGCGCCGAAGAAGCTGCCACGATAATGGTTGCGCTGCTTAGAAAAATTGCGAAGTTAAAAAACGCCGGGGTAAGGATAAAGGTAGCTCCTGCCAGCCTTGCAAAAACATAAACGCCTATCTTAACCAGCACTGCGGCGTGCAGGAGTGCGGTTACCGGCGTAGGCGCCACGCCGGCATCGGGAAGCCAACTCCCCAGTGGCAGTTGCGCGGATTTGGAGATTACCCCGGTCAAAACAAGGAAAGCGGCAAGGTTGGATATCCCTATACCCCGAAGCGAGACGATATCGAGGGTCCCGCAATTAAGAAGTATCAGGACGATGCCCGCCAGCATAACGGAGGCGCCGAAGAAGGTTATCAGAAACGCCTTGTCAGCGGCCAAGACATCCTTTTCCCGGCGATAGAACCCGATCAGCCTCCAGGAACAAACCGAGGTAACCTCCCAGAAACAAAACATCAATAAGAGGTTGGCAGAAAATACCAATCCCAGCATCGCTCCTATAAAAAGGACCATCCAGAAATAAAAATCCGCGGCATCCTGATAATCCTTCATATATTCCAGGGAATACAACGCCACCAGCAATCCTACGAAGGAAGAAATTATTGCCATCAATATCGCCATCCCGTCGACTAAAAAGGAAAAACTGAACCAGGAATTCAGGGGGCCTCCGAACACCGATTCGCCGCGGGCAAGGTATGTCGGCAAAAGCAAAACCAGCAATAGACAGGTAACTCCCAGCACCGAAGCCGCCAGATACGGCCTTGCCTTTCTGGGGGAAAACGGAAGGCAAAAAGCCCCTATGATAGGAAAGAATGTAGCGCAGAATACACTAGTCATTATGCCTTGAGCCCTCTTTCATACGGCTGGTCTTCTCCTGAGAAAGGCGGATGAGATCCCATCCGTTCATAATCTTCTTGTTGCCTGGCCTCTGGATTACCGCCAGCCTCTCGGTGCAGCAATAACAGGGGTCTACCGCAGCAAGGGTAATAGCGGCGTCTGAAATTGTCCCTCCTACCGCGCCTACCTTGTTGGAGGCAACATTCATAAAGCTCGGCGCACGGATCTTATGGCGCACCGGCCGGTTGGTGCCGTCGCTCTTAATGTAATGGAAACACTCCCCGCGCGGAGCCTCTACCCTGCCGATACCTTCTCCGGCGGGCACATCCTTGATATCGGCGTCAATCTCCCCTTCGGGCATCTCATCCAGGCACTGCCGGATAATGCTTATGGATTCGTATAACTCCATAATGCGCGCCACGGTCTTGGCAAATATATCGCCGTCGTTCTCCAGGATTACGTTCCAGCTTAGGCGCTCAAATACGCCGTAAGGCTCATCCCGGCGCACATCGATGTTTATGCCCGATGCGCGCGCTGTCGGACCCACCACGCACCAATTACGCGCCTCTTCTCTGGTGAGTATGCCTATTCCTTTAAGCCTCGATCTGATTACCGGGTCATCCATTATCGCGCCGCGGAACATATCCACTGCGGGAAAGAGCTCATCCAGCGCCTTCTTAACAAACGGGATGTCTTCGTCTTTGAGGTCGCGGCGCACGCCTCCTACCTTAAACATGGCGTAATTATTGCGGTTGCCGGTCACCAGCTCAAAGCAGTCCAGTACCGGCTCGCGGTATTTCCATGCCCACATCCAGACGGTATTATAACCGATAAAATGCCCTGCCAGACCCAGCCAAAGCAGATGGCTGTGTATCCGCTGCAGCTCATCTATGATGGTGCGTATGTACCTTGCGCGCAGCGGCACTACCTTATCCTCGCCTCCCAGGATGTCCTCTACTGCCAGCACATAGGCATAAGGATGGCTGGAGGAGCATATCCCGCAGATACGCTCTACCAGGAATGCCACCTGGTCAAAATGCTTGTCCTCCGAAAGCTTTTCAATTCCGCGGTGGTTGTAGCCGATAATGATATCGATATCCACCACCTTTTCGCCTTCTACATAGAGCTGGAAAAACTCCGGTTCATCCTGCAGCGGGTGATACGGGCCTATGGGGACTATTACCTTATGACTCATTCTTTCCCCCTTAAAGGGTGCTCCCCTTGCGGCCAGTCATCTGCCAGAAGCAAGCGCTTCAGATTAGGATGACCCCTGAATTGTATCCCCAACATCTCCCACATCTCGCGCTCAATCCACTCCGCCCCCTTTATTAGCGGGGTAATGGAATCTGCCTCGGGGCGCTTTTTATCGTCCAGCAACACCCTAAGCGTATAGATTTCTCCGTTTTCGTCAAAACTAAAATGATAAAGTATCTCTATCCCCTCGGGCGTATCAATCCCGGATGCAGTAGCAAACCTCATCCCCAGCTCCAGGAACAATATCCTTGCCGCCTCCAGGATATCCTTCTTATCTACCTCCAGGTATATCCGGCGGCGGGATATCTCTCTCCATTGCGTAATCTTATCCCCGAGCTTCTCTCTTACTCCATCCCTGATATTCATCTTCTACCTTTAAGCTTTGCTGCAGCTTTTGTGATCCCCGAGATTATCGCTTCCGGTTTCGGGGGGCAACCCGGGATATAGACGTCAACCGGAAGTATCTTATCCAAAGGCTCTCTTACGTTATAGCTATCCCTGAACATGTGCTGCGAACAGGCGCAGGTGCCGCAGGCCACCACCAGACACGGCTTCGGCGCCTGCTGGTAGATTTTTTTCATGCGCACCACCGCTTTTCTGTTCATTGCCCCGGTGATCAAAAGCACGTCAGCGTGCCGCACCGAGCCGGCCAGGAGTATCCCGAAACGCTCGACGTCAAACCTCGGCGTGAGGCAATCCAGTATCTCGATGTCGCAATTATTGCATGAGCCGACGCTGACGTGAAAAACCCACAGCGACTTAGCCAGCGCCTTTAGTTTTAAATTCATGCTATAACCCTATCACTGCCAATACCAGGGAAGCCAGCGACAGAAGCGTAACCGGCCCCCAGAAGAACTTCAAGGCCTGGTCAATGCGCAGGCGGGGATTGGTGTTCTTGATCAGGACCAATAACAACACTATCCCTGCCACCTTAAGCGCTACCATCGCCGGGCCAACATCCCCTCCGAGGAAAAGGACAGTCAGAAATAAAGGCATGGTGTAAAGCAGCATTGCCTTGGTTAACTTGAATATTGCCAGCGGCAGGCCGGAATATTCTATTAAGACGCCTGCCATAATCTCCTGTTCTGCCTCGGAGATGTCAAAAGGAGGAAGCCCTATCTTGGCCTGGATGCAAAAAATAGCGCAGATAAACGCCAGCGCCCCCGAATACGAAAAAATGTTTGAGCCATACAGGGCCTGATGCCCCAGGACCTGGTTCAGCCTTATGCTAATCCCTGACCTGACAACTACCGCGATGACGGACAATAAAAACGGCAGTTCATAAGCCAGCGCCAGCTTCATCTCCCGCGATGCCCCGACAGCGGCAAGGGGATTGCCGGAGCTGGAGGCCCCGATAATCAGGGCAATGGCCGGCATGGTAAGAACATATACTACTACGATAATATCGCCGAGGAAACTTGCGCCGGGAAAGAATATGCTTGAGCCGATAATGGCGCTCGCCAGGCCAAGACTTAAAAACCCCAGGTAAGGAACAGCCAGAAACACCCAGCCTGC
Organism: Candidatus Omnitrophota bacterium; assembly: GCA_041649115.1. Taxonomy (GTDB): domain Bacteria; phylum Omnitrophota; class Gorgyraeia; order Gygaellales; family Profunditerraquicolaceae; genus JBAZKK01. The sequence continues at coordinate 5,679 of JBAZNT010000020.1, forward strand.
CGATTCCGGCAGGATAGTCTCCTTACCGGACAGCTTCAGGATATCCAGAAAACCCTGATACCAGGGAGGGCCGACCCTCCACTGCAGGCGGGCGCTTGTCTTACGGTCCACCCAGCTCAAAAGCAATCCCATTATTATGCTAAAAAGCAAACCCGGGAATATAAAATAGTAGAATAGCCAACTCATTTCTTTTTGGCGGCCTTATCCTCCCTTAGCCACTTATAAGAACGCACTGCCAGGTTTGCGCCAACCAGGTAAATCCCTGCGGCGGGGTCGTCAACATCCATCTCTCTTAATTCTATTGCTTTCTCCGGACAACTCAAGATGCATGTAGGAAGCCTCTCTGTAACCCCGATGCAGTAATCACATCGGGAGTCCAGGTACGGTATGAAATCCGCAAGTATCGTGCCGAACGGACAGGCGATGCTGCAGGACTTGCAGCTTGTGCAGCGCATCTTATAGCGTTTCAATATCCCGTCAGGCTGTTTTTCCAGGGCCTGGTGATAACAGGCGTTCACGCAAGGCGCCTCTTCGCAGCGCCTGCAGAACAAGGCAAAGGTGGCATATTCCCGTAAGGAAGCGACACCGTTATTCTGGGGATGATAAAAATACTGGCAGCTCACCCGGCATTCGGCGCAATCATTACAGGCATCAAGGTCTATAAATAAACGTTTCTTCATCGCCTAATCCCAAATCTCCGGTATCCCCTGAAGCGATGCATAGGTAAATACCGGGCCGTCCTTACAGGCATAGTAGCGTCCGATACGGCAATGCCCGCACTTACCGAGGCCGCAGGACATATTCTTCTCCATTGACAAGTAAATATCCTCGGGGCTGAAACCGATATCCAACAGCTTTAGGTTGGCAAATTTCATCATGATAGGGGGGCCGCAAACTACGGCTACCGCCTTCTTGATGTTCAGGGCAAGGTTGTCAAGAATAGTAGTTACCACCCCGACGTGCCCTTTATAGTCGGCATCCCCGGTATCAACGGTAACCTTGACATCCACATTTTTCTTCTTTGCCCACTCCCCCAGGGCGTCTCTATAAACCATATCGCGCGGGCTGCGGCATCCGTAACGCAGTATTACCTTACGGTACTTATCCATATTTCCGAAAAGGCTAAGTAACAATGACCTTAAAGGAGCCAGCCCTACCCCTCCCCCGACAACCAGGATATCCTTTCCGAAAAATTCCTCCAAGGGATAACCCTTGCCGTAGGGCCCGCGCACCCCAACGCTGGAGCCCTTAATAAGGTTGTGTATCAATTCCGTAACGCGGCCGGCCTTCATAACGGTCAACTCAAACCTCTCGTTTACGGCGGGGTCGGAAGAAGGGGTAAAAGGCGCCTCCCCTATCCCCGGGATTGTCAATTCGATGAACTGGCCGGTACGAAACCGAAAAGGCTCGCCGGGCTTCAAGACCAGGGTCTTGATATTAGAGGTCTCGGCTATTACGTCTTCAACCACTGCCTCGAACGGGCGATATATATTCTTCATGCCTTAGAAAGCGCTAATCTATTCTTCAAGTCCTTAAGCACCTCGCGGATATCAATCTTGCCAGGGCAGACCTCAATGCACCTGCCGCACCCGCAGCACGCCGGCATGCCAAGGTTATCCACAAAGAAATCAAATTTCTTCATAAAGCGGTTGCGCAATCTCTTGGTGCGGGTCCTTAAAGGGTTAGCCCCCCCTGCTACCCGGCCGAAATTTTCATACTGGCAGGAATCCCATGACCTCAACCTGATATTCGTCCGGGCAGATTTATTATCGGACAGCAGAAAACAATGGCAGGTGTCGCAGATAAGGTTACATCCTCCGCACTCCACGCAGGTAAGCATAAAATCCTGCCAGGTCTCCAGATTGTAACCGTCGCGCACCAACCGCTGGAGGCTGTCGCGGGAGGGAATATTCTGGGCAAGGAGGCTCTTTTTAAAACCCTCGATGAATTTCTCCCTCTTCATCCTACGGGCCTCCAGCTGGGTCTCCCTGGCAGGGATAAAATACCCCCTGTTTTTCTCAATAAGCTCCTCTCCGCGGCGCGAGCCTGTCTCGAGAAGATAACCGTCTGTTAGGGGGGAAAGGTTGATGTCAAACCCGGATGCAGGATACGGCAGGATTTCAAGCGCGAGGCAGAAACACGCCTTGCGGTAAGCAGTGCAATCGCTGGATATCAGGATAGTATTCTGCCGGCGCAGGCTATAAAGCGAATCCACCTCCGCGCCTTCCAGAAATACAAAATCCTGCACCTTAAGTGACGTCAGGCCGCAGTTCTTGACTCCGATGATAACCGTGGGTCCCGGATGCCCTGCGGGATCCCGGGGAGAATTAAAGTATT
>JBAZNT010000021.1:0-7015 GCA_041649115.1 Candidatus Omnitrophota bacterium
TGTAGTAAATAAGAGATTAGAATACTTGGGCCGCAAGGCTAGAGGATCTAGCTTAGCGGCTTTTTTTGTTTCTGTCATTATTTACTATAATTCTAGAAGAAAGGAGGTTGTAAATAATGGCAAGAGGTAAAGTAAAATGGTTTAGCAATCCTAAGGGGTACGGCTTTATCACTACTGAATCCGGAACTGATGTTTTTGTGCATCACAGCGCGATACAGGGTGATGGCTATAAGTCCTTAGACGAAGGCCAGGAGGTTGAGTTTGAGGTTGAAAAAGGGCCTAAGGGTGACCAAGCTACCAAAGTGGTGAAGTTATAAACCCGAGAAATAAGCCCGGTTCCTAATTGTTCCGGGCTTATTCTTTTAAGAAGGAGGAATAAATGCACACCGGAAAAATCAAGAAATTGGTGCGTGAAAGAGGCTTTGGTTTTATCAGCGACACCGACGGACGGGAAGTATTTTTTCACCAGTCCAGCATCATAGACGCTACCTTCGATTCCCTTAAAGAGGAGCAGGCAGTTGAGTTTGAGGTTGAGAATTCGCCTAAGGGACCGCGCGCCATTAACGTCAAGCCATCGGCCGCTTAAGAGGTTTCACACAGCTATTTTTGAAAAGACGCGTTAATGAAGACGATAGCTTCTCTGTTCATCTGGGGTATCGCTGCCCTGATGACCTTGCTGGTGTTTTTTGCAGTTTTGTTTGTAATGTTGTTTCTTCTGCCCTTTGACCGCGAGAGAAAGATCGCCCATTCGCAGGGTTTCTGGTGGGCAGACGCTATCATCGGATTGAACCCTTTCTGGAGCTTCAGCATGAGCGGGCTGGAACACATCAACCCGCAGAAGACCTACGTAGTAATAGCCAACCACCAGAGCCTTGCCGATATCGTGATGCTTTATAAGACCCGCATGCAGTTCAAGTGGGTTGCCAAGGAAAGTCTCTTTAAGATACCTATTTTTGGCTGGTGCATGTCCCGGATGAAATATATCAGGATCTCCCGCGGAAGTTATTCCAGCATCAAGGATGTTTACGCTGAGGCGGCTGATTGGCTGCGCCGGGGGGTATCAGTGCTTTTTTTCCCGGAAGGAACCCGCAGCAGCACTGCCGGTATGAATAATTTTAAGAACGGCGCTTTCAAGCTGGCCATAAAAGAAAAGAAGCCGATCCTGCCGGTTTACCTTGAGGGTAGCCGGGGGATTATCCCGCGCGGCAGCTGGATATTTAGGTCCAGGGCCTCCTGCAGGCTGGTTGTGCTTCCCGAGATTGACACCTCCGGATTAAAGGCGGAAGATTTCGACAGGCTTAGAGACAATGCCTATAGTATTTTATCCTCCGGGTCCGCCTGTCCGTAAGCAAACAATTTTTAAGCAAGCCCCTTAGACTCCGTGCCAAGCAGCCCATAATGCAAGAATGAAAAAAGCCAGGCCATTTATAAAGACCTTGACCGGCAACAGGAGATTCAAGCGGCTCCTCGGGGTTTCAGGAGAATCGCGGGGCATGCGTTCAGGACTGGTTGCCATTAAGCCCGGCGAATCGGTGGGGTGGCACAGCACCGAACGCAAAGAAGAGGCCTTGATTATCCTGGATGGCAAGGCCAAGGTTTGTCTCGGCAAAAAAACCGTTACTGCCTGCGGGAGCTCTTTTGTTTATCTGCCGCGCGGCGTCTGTCATAATGTGCAGAATTCCGGCGCCGGAATTTTAAGGTACGTCTATCTTACCTATCAACCCCGTTAATATTAAGGCTTGTTGCCGAAAGCCGATGCGGGTATAATGATACTATGGGCATGAACAGCTGTATCCTCCTGTTGCAGTGCCGGGACCAGAGAGGTATTGTGGCGGGGGTATCCCAGTTTATATTTGAGCGCGGGGGCAATATCGTTAACGCCGACCAGCATACCACCGGAGCCGAGGGTGGTTATTTTTTTATGCGGGTCGAATTCCTGATAGACGCAAGGCATTACGGCAAGGAGCGTTTATCAGAAGAATTCAGGGCCGTTGCCGCAAGATTCAATGCCAGTTGGAATATATACCGGCGGGACGAAACCCTGCGCATGGGGATATTGGTTTCCCGCCCAGACCACTGCCTGATTGAACTTTTGTATCTGTGGCGCTGCGGCCAGCTGCGGGCAGAGATACCCTTCGTCATCAGTAATTACGAAGGCCACGCCGAGATGGTAGAGCAATTCAAGGCGCCGTTTTATTATATCCCTGCCAATAAGATAAGCCGCCGCGAGGAAGAAATCCTGGCCTTAGCTAAAAATAATTCCGATTTCCTGGCCCTCGCCCGCTATATGCTGGTGCTTTCCCCCAGGTTCTTAAAGCAGTACGGTAAGGATATAATTAACATCCACCACGGCTTTCTCCCGTCCTTTAAGGGCTCAGACCCTTACCGCCAGGCCCTCAATACCGGTGTCAAGGTAATAGGAGCTACCGCGCATTTTGTAACCGAAAAGCTTGATGAGGGGCCTATTATCGGCCAGAGGGTCGAAAGGGTCTCGCATAAAGACGATTACAATGCTTTGGTAGAGAAGGGTAAGAATCTGGAGAAAAGGGCGTTTTCGGATGCGCTCCAGAATTATATTGATTACCGCATTATCAGGCATCGTGATACCACCATCGTCTTCTAAGGACAGGTCAAAAATCCCGGATGATAAACAGGGTAGCTGATTGGTTTACCCATAAGCTGGTTTTGTGGGTTTTATCGGCAGTGGCGCTCGGTTACTTCTGGCCGCAGTCTTTAATCGGATTCAGGCCTTACACCGAATGGCTGTTTGCCGTTACGATGTTCGGCATCGGTGCGGTGCTTTCTTCGCAGGATTTCAAGCCGGTTCTAAAGAGCCCGCAGTCGGTGCTCCTGGGGACAGCGGCACAGTTTGCGATTATGCCGTTGGCCGGGTTCCTGATTGCTAAAATACTGCATCTGCCTCCTGAGCTTGCGTTGGGGATAATCCTGGTAGGTGCGACTCCCGGGGCAATGGCCTCAAATGTCATATCTTATCTGGCTAAGGCAGACGTGGCTTATTCCGTGGCTTTGACCAGCGCCTCCACCTTGCTTTCCCCGCTGTTAACGCCGTTATTTACCTATATCCTTGCCCATTCTTTTATCCAGATAAGGTTTTGGCCGATGGTTGCCAGTATTGTTAAAATGGTGATACTGCCGTTACTTATGGGGATGCTGGTGAAGCATTATTTCAGCCAGAAGGTTGATAAGATAGCCAAGGTTTTCCCGGCGCTCTCGTCTCTTTTTATAGCATTTATCTGCGGGTTGGTGGTGGCGCTTAATAAGGGTTATCTGGCAGGCATGACCACGATGATTTTTGCGGCGGTGTTTCTGCATAACCTCGCGGGGTTAATCCTTGGCTACGAAGCAGGCAGGCTCTATCGTTTTGACACCAAGCGCTGCCGTACCCTTTCTTTTGAGGTGGGGATGCAAAACGCCGGCCTGGGGGCAGTCCTGGCGCTGAAGCACTTTTCAGTCGCGGCCGCGATACCGAATGCCTTATTTGCGACATGGTGCGTCATTACCGCAGCAATCCTGGCGGAGTTTTGGAGGCAGCGGGGGTAAAGGGGCATTTAAGACTTAATAAGGAGGACGAATGGCAAGGGTATTGTACGGATTGGCAATGTTATTTTTCGCGCTGCTGGTAATAACCGCATTTTTTCAGCCCTGGGTCGAGATAGAATCTTTTCAGGGAGGCACTATCCAGATAGGTAGCATACAGATTGCCAATATCCCGAAGATTGAGATAGGCAATCAGCAGCTGCTTAACCGCAGCATCAGCGGTTACGATGTGCCGGTGCTTGCTAACGGCCGGGACGCACGCCTTGTAATCAGCATCGTCAAGATATTTAAGCCGGACGTAAGGGATATAGATAAAAAGAGCTACCTGGTTTGGGCCATCCCGGCCCTGGCCGCCGCCATCTTCTTGCTCAGCATCGTCCTTTCCCAGAATAAATTGGCGAACATTATCATAGGACTGGCAGGGGTTATGATTTTTGCGTTGGCCTGGTACAAACTTAGTTCGGTAAGCCTGGATAAGGTTGTCATCGCGGTGCGCTTCGGCCACGGCATCTGGATGACCCTTTGGGGATACCTTGGAATGGGGTTATCAAGTATCTTAAATCTTTTTTATCTCATTATTAAGAAAAGGGCAGTGGCCGGCCGCAAATAATCGTTTGACAAGTGCATGGGCCGATGTTAAGATTTAGACGTCAGACATAGCAAGGAGGTGCGGCATGAAGAAAATGGTTCTTACGTTGCTTTTGGTTGGTATGGCTGTTTTGTATTTAAGCGGCTGCGCAACGCCTTATCCCTACGGAGCTATTTATACCGAGATAAAGGCGCCGATAGCTACGGGGGGCGATGGAATGTCTTATAGCAAGGTCGGAGTTTCCAAGGCCACTTCAGTGCTTGGTCTGGTAGCCACCGGAGATGCCAGCATTAAAGCTGCGGCAGCTAACGGCGGGATCAAGAACGTCAAATATGTCGATTACGATGCCAAAAACATACTTGGCATTTACGGGGAATATACCACTACGGTTTATGGGGATTAAGTTTTGCCTTTGACCTTAAGCGGTCCCAGATAAGGCCGGCTCACACCGGCCTTATTTTTTTAAAATTGTCATAATTCAGCAATATACGGGGAAGCAGAATGGACGAAATTTATCTTACGCAGGACGGATACGAAAAATTAATCCAGGAACTGGAATATCTACGTAGCGTCAAGCGCAAAAAAATTTCCGAGGCCATCGCTCAGGCGCGCGCGCAGGGTGACATCAGCGAGAATGCCGAATACGACGCAGCCAAAGACGCCCAGGCCTTGAATGAGCAGAGGATTTCCGAACTCGAGGATAAGCTTGCCAGGGCCCGCATTATCGATAACGAAGGTATTAACAGCGACGAGGCGCTCCTGGGGGCGAAGGTCAAATTGAAGGACCTGGACACCGAGGAAGAGATTGAGTATCTCCTGGTCTCGGAATTGGAGGCAGATTACGATTCTGGCAAGATCTCCGTTACTTCTCCGGTAGGCAAAGGCCTCCTGGGGCATAAGAAGGGGGAAGAGGTAGAGATTAAGGTCCCGGCAGGCGTGTTGAGGTATAAGATACTTGAAGTGACAAGGTAGGCAGATAAGGATGCGCATTGTCCGTTTCCGCTACCGCTGGAAAGAATACTGGGGTATATGCGAAGGCGCCAGGATAAAAACTAACCGCGGCACCTTCTTTCTAAATAAGGTAAAGCTTCTTGCCCCGGCAGTCCCCTCCAAGATAGTGCTGGTAGGGCTTAATTACCGCCGGCATGCCGAAGAGCTTCGTATGCCCGTACCTAATGAGCCGCTTATATTTATCAAACCCCCAAGTTCTCTCTGCGGCCCGGGCAACAAGATTATTTACCCGAAGGGGGTCAAGAGGCTTGATTACGAAGGCGAACTGGCGCTGGTAATTAAAAAGAGGGGACGTTTTATCCCTGAATCCAGGGCCGCAAGCTATATTCTCGGTTACACCTGCCTAAACGATGTTACTGCCCGTGACCTGCAAAGAAAAGACGGGCAATGGACAAGGGCAAAGTCATTCGATACTTTTTCTCCCGTTGGCCCCTGGCTTGAAACGCAGATTGACCCTTCGGGCCTGGCGATAAAAACGTTAGTCAACGGAAAATTAAAACAATCATCCTCAACCGCAGACTTCATCTTTTCTATCCCGCGTCTGGTATCTTTTATATCCCGGGTGATGACCCTTATGCCGGGCGATATAATCTCTACCGGCACGCCATCCGGTGTCGGCCCAATGCATCCCGGGGACATGGTGGAAGTGGCTATTGAAGGGATAGGCAGTCTTAAAAACCCTATTGTTTCCAGCTAAAGATGAGACTTTGGAGCATACACCCTAGATACCTGGACAGGCAAGGCCTTCTGGCGTTGTGGCGGGAGTCGCTTCTTGCGCAGAGGGTATTAGAGGGGAAAACCAAGGGTTATAAAAGACATCCCCAGTTAGAAAGATTCAGGCGTCAAGGCAGGCCTTTGGGGAGGATAGGTTTTTATCTGGAATATGTCCGCAGGGAGGCGCTTAAAAGAGGATATTGTTTTAGCATAGACAAAATTGGGAATTTTTCCAGGGTGCCGCATAGCATAGAGGTCAAACGCGGCCAGCTCTTATTTGAATTCCGGCACCTCATGGGGAAACTCAAAAAAAGAGACCCCGGGCTTTACCGGTTACTGCTAAAAACCAGGAAGATTCAGGCGCACCCCTTGTTCAGGGTTACCAGTGGCGGTAAAGAGGAATGGGAGAGGGGGTAATATGGGCAGGAGAATAGCGGTTGTAGGCGCAGGCGTCGGAGGGTTGGCAACGGCAGCAAGGCTTGCAAGGCGCGGATTTAGTGTGGATGTGTTCGAGAAGCTTCCTACGCCTGGCGGACGCAACAATATCCTGGAGGACCGCGGTTTTAAGTTTGATATGGGGCCTTCGTTCGTGCTGATGCCGGACCTTTTTGAGGAGGTATTCACCGATTGCGGCGGGGACATCAAGGATTACCTGGATTTAAAGGCGCTTGACCCCAGTTATAAAATCTTCTATCCGGACGGAGACGCCATTACGGTTTACCGTGATTCCGTGATGACCAGGCGTGAATTGGAGAAGATTGAGAAGGGGGCGGCCGCCGGCTTCGATAAGTTTATTGCCGAGACCGGTAAGATTTACCGCAAGGTCAGGCCTTTGCTATACCGCTGTTTTACCCCGGCGGCCTTGCTCAATCCTTATTACTGGTCCCTGGTTAAAGACCTGCGGGCCTTTGAGTCTTACTGGCAGCTTGCACGGAGGTTCTTCAGGAGCGAGAAACTCTGCTACGCCTTTACCTTTGAGGCGATGTTTATAGGGGTTTCTCCTTTTAGCGCTCCGGCGTTCTACAGCATTATTACCTATACCGACCATGTGCAGAAGATATACCATCCGATGGGAGGGATGTACAGGATACCTTTGGCTTTGGAGGGCCTGGCGGCTAAATCAGGCGCGAGGTTTCATTACAG
>JBAZNT010000022.1:0-3112 GCA_041649115.1 Candidatus Omnitrophota bacterium
GGCTTCTGCCCACAGAAGCCGAGCGGTGCAAGGGAGATACGGGAGCCGCCCAAGCGGCGGTGCCTATTGATAAATAAATTGTGGTGGGTCAAAATTCCGTTAGAACGTATCGGTAAACCCACCGCCATGTTGGAAACGGAGCGCTCTGAAGAAGCCCCCTATAGGGGGCTTCCGACGAGAAAACGAGGCGGCGCTCTTTTAAAATAAAGTTCTTCACCAATCTTTTGGTCATTTAATTTTGAGTAATCGCGGCTCAAAATTAAATGACTGGATTCTAAATTTTCCTCTTCCCTCCTATCGGGAGAAAGGAGCTTTGCCCTATGCGCTACTTTATCTATGCCCGTAAGTCAACGGATGACGAAGACCGCCAAGTGCTCTCTATTGAAGCCCAGCTTAAGGAACTCCGCGAATATGCTAAGCGCGAGAATATTGCGGTCATTAATGAGGTAATTGAGGCTAAAACCGCCAAGAAACCCGGGCGCCCACTGTTCAACGATGTCCTCTTTCAGATCGAGCGCGGTGCCGCCGAAGGTATCCTTGCCTGGCATCCTGACCGTTTAGCCAGAAATAGCATTGACGGTGGCAAAATAATCTACCTCATAGACCAAAAGGTTATTCAGGACCTGCGCTTTCCTACCTTCCGCTTTGATAATAACGCTCAAGGCAAATTTATGCTCTCCATCGTCTTCGGCCAGAGCAAGTATTATATAGACGCCTTATCCGAGAATATAAGGCGCGGGATAAGGCTTAAGCTAAGCAAGGGTATTTGGCCGCAGTGGGCGCCCGTAGGCTACCTTAATGACCGCAAAACACGAGGGATTATTCTGGACGAGGGCAAAGCTCCTTTCATCAAGAAGGCTTTTGAGCTCTACGCAACGGGCTCTTATACGCTTGAAGGAATTCGCGAGAAGATAAACTCTCTTGGCATGAGCGGAAGACGAGATAAACCGCTATCCAGAAGCGACTATCAGTTTATATTACAGAATCCCCTCTACTACGGCGTCTTCCGCTACAAGGGCGAAATGTACGAGGGTACACACGAACCGATTATCACAAAGAAACTTTTTGATAAGTGCCAAGAGGTAATGCGCCTGCGCGGCAAGCACAAAGAAAAACAAACGAAACCTTTTGTTTTTAAGGGGCTGATGCGCTGCGGTGAGTGCGGAAGGTCAATAACCGCCGAAGTCCAAAAGGGGCATACTTACTACCATTGCACCAAAAGGTTAGTCCGCTGTTCCCAAAAATATATCCGTGAAGAAGAGCTTGCCGCGCAGGTCAAAGCTATCATTCAAAAAGTTTCTTTGTCTGATGATTGGACAGAGAAGATTTTGAACGAGCTTGCCAAAGACAGAAACGAGGCTGTCCAATCATCAGGCCTCCCGCAGCAAAATCTGGACGCTAAAATCAAGGCGATTGACGACAAAATAAGCAAGCTGATAGATATGTACTTAATGGGATCTTTAACGCTTGAGGAATATCAGGATAAGAAGGAAAGTTTTATCAGCGAAAAGAAGATATTACAGGAGTCTATAAAGGATTTTGCTGCGGTAGGCTCTAATCGGTTCGAACCGGCCAAAGAATTTGTAACCTCTTTGAATAGAGCCCGTTGCGCGATTGAAGAGGGAAATTTAGAATCCCAGAAAGAATTTCTGGAAAAGATTGGTTCGAACTTTATTTTAAAAGAGCGCCGCCTCGTTTTCTCGTCGGAAGCCCCCTATAGGGGGCTTCTTCAGAGCGCTCCGTTTCCAACATGGCGGAGAGGCAGGGATTCGAACCCTGGAACCATTTCTGGTCACACGCTCTCCAAGCGTGCGCATTCAACCGCTCTGCCACCTCTCCAAATATATTACAAAGACTTCAAATAAACGAACCTAAGAATAAACAAAGCCGCCAGTAAATATACAAGCCAGGACACCTGCCTGCCTTTGCCGCTGAATAACTTTAGCGCCGCGTAGCTGATAAACCCCACTGCAATGCCGGTAGCAATGCTGAAGGTAAGCGGCATGAGAAGCACCACCAGGAACGCCGGGATGGACTCGGAATAGTCCTTCCAGTCTATCCTGCCGATGGCATGGATCATCATACTCCCGACGATAATCAAGGCCGGGGCAGTAACCGGCCGCAGGATAACCCCTTCCGCCGCCTGATATCCTCCCCCGATCATCTTAATCAGAGGCGTAAAAAACAGCGCTAACAAAAATAGCAATCCCGTCACCACGCTTGTCAAACCGGAGCGTCCTCCGGAGGCGATACCTGCCGCGCTTTCAACATAACTGGTGACGGTAGGAGTGCCGCAGGCTGCTCCTACGCATGTCCCGACGGCATCGGTAAGCATTGCCTTGCCGGCGCGCGGGAGTTTCCCGTGCTGCATAAAGCCGCCTAGCTCCCCCACGCCCGCCAATGTCCCCACCGTATCAAACATATCCATGAACAAGAATATAAAGACAACCGTAAAAAGCCCCAACCTCACGGCTCCGGCGATATCCATCTTCAACAGGGTGGGCGCGATAGACGGCGGCATAGAAACAATGCCCTGGTATTTGATAATCCCGAGGGGAACCCCTGCTAATGCCGTAATAAGCATCCCCCAGAGCACCGCGCCTTTGATCTTCTTAATCAGCAGCACCCCGGTAACAATCAGGCCGAATATCGCAAGCACGGAGGGGAGGCTGATGACATCCCCGAGAGAAACCAGCGTCGCCGGGTTTTTTACTACGATACCGGCGTCAATAAGCCCTATAAAGGCAATGAGCAACCCTATGCCGCAGGCAGTGCCGTAACGTATGGAAGACGGGATAGCGTCCATAATCGCCTGCCGCAGCCTGGTAAGGGTAAGGATGACAAAAATTATGCCCTCTATAAAAACACAACCCAGGGCAACCTGCCACGATATTCCCATCGTGAGGCATACGGTATAGGTAAAAAAAGCGTTCTCTCCCATCCCCGGCGCCTGGGCAATAGGGTAATTGGCGTATACCCCCATCAGGATGGTGGCTACCGCAGCGGAAATGCAGGTCGCCATCATCGCCGCCCCGAAATCCATCCCGGTCTGCGAGATCATCGCGGGGTTTACGAAGATAATGTAGGCCATTGCCATAAAGGTTGTCAGGCC